>JAYTRC010000001.1:0-98808 GCA_043746355.1 Lacisediminihabitans sp.
ACCTGGCTGAAACCGTGGGTGTCGCGCGTGCCGTTCTGCGCGGCATCCTGAATCGCCTTGATCACCTGCGGCTTCACGTCGTCGAAGACGGACTCGTCCTCCGCAAAGCCGCGCGCCTGGATCTCGGGCCCCACGATCACCCGTCCGGTCTGGCTGTCGATGGCGACGAAGATCGAGATGAAGCCCTCCTCCGCGAGGATCCGACGGTCCTTGAGGTCGGCATCCGTGATCTCGCCGACGGTGGAGCCGTCGACATAGACATACCCGAGGTCGAGCTGGCCGACTACTTCGACGTCACCGTCTTTCATGTCTAAGACCGTGCCGTCCTGCCCGATAATCGTGTTCGCCTCAGGTACGCCGGTCATGATGGCGAGCTGCTGGTTGGCGACCAGGTGACGGTATTCCCCGTGCACAGGAAGCACATTCCTGGGCTTCAGGATGTTGTAGCAGTAGAGCAGCTCGCCCGCGGCGGCGTGCCCGGAGACGTGCACCTTCGCATTGCCTTTATGCACGACGTTCGCCCCGAGCTTCATGAGCCCGTTGATGACCCGGTATACGGCGTTTTCGTTGCCAGGGATGAGGCTCGAGGCGAGGATGACCGTGTCACCCTTGCCAACCTCGATCTGGTGCTCGAGATTCGCCATCCTGGCCAACACGGCCATCGGCTCGCCTTGGGAACCGGTGCTCATGTAGACGATCTTGTTGTCTGGGAGGTCTGCCGCCTTCTTGGCGTCAATCAGCACTCCCTCGGGCACCTTCAGGTAACCGAGGTCAGCGGCGATGGTCATGTTACGCACCATCGAGCGGCCCATGAATGCGACGCGGCGGCCGTTCACGTGGGCGGCGTCGAGCACCTGCTGCACGCGGTGAACATGGCTCGAGAAACTTGCGACGATCACCCGGCGGGGAGCCTTCGCGATAACGGCGGCGAGTACAGGGCCGATATCGCGCTCGGGAGCGGTGAACCCGGGAACATCTGCGTTCGTCGAGTCCGGCAAGAAGAGGTCGACACCGATCTCGCCCAGCCGAGCGAATGCTCGAAGGTCGGTGATCCGGTCGTCGAGGGGAAGCTGGTCCATCTTGAAATCGCCGGTGTGAAGCACGACCCCTGCAGACGTCTTGATGGCGACGGCGAGCGCGTCGGGAATCGAGTGGTTGACGGCGATGAACTCGAGCTCGAAGGGCCCGAGTTTCTCGGTCTGGCCTTCTTTCACGGTGAGGGTGTACGGCGTGATGCGATGCTCTTTGAGCTTCGCTTCGACAAGAGCAAGGGTGAGTGTGGATCCGATCAGCGGGATGTCCTGCCGAAGCCTGAGCAGGTAGGGGACGGCACCGATGTGGTCTTCGTGGCCGTGCGTGAGCACGACCCCGACGATGTCGTCGAGACGGTCTTTGATCGGGCTGAAGTCGGGAAGGATTAGGTCGACGCCCGGCTGGTTCTCTTCCGGGAACAGCACACCGCAGTCCACGATGAGAATTTTGCCGTCGATCTCGTATGAGGTCATGTTGCGGCCGATTTCGCCGAGACCGCCGATGGGAATGATTCGGAGGGTTCCGTGCGCGAGTTTGCGGGGTTCGTACACTGTTGAGTTCATCGAGTCGTGCCTGCCACTTTCGGTAGAGCGCCGCCAGCTGCCGCGTTGCGGTCCGGTCGGAAATTGGTTAGGTCGACGCCGGGAATTTCTCCGACCAGCGCGAGCTCGTCTTCGATGAGGGCCGCTTCGGCGTCTTCCGGCCCGACGAGGGGCAAGCGAACGCGCGGGCTCTCGATGCGGCCCAGACCGTGGAGGATGTACTTTGCCGCGACGGTTCCCGGAACATGGGTCATCACTGCGCGCACCAGCGGTTCGAGCTGCTTGTGCGCGGCAGTCGCCGTCGTCAGATCGCCAGCGTTGACCGCATCGACGATGACCCGGTACGGGGCGGCGGCGATGTTGGCGGTGACCCCGATGAGCCCGGTTGCGCCGATGCTGAGGTGCGGGAGCACGTTGGCGTCGTCACCGGAGAAGTAGAGAAGATCGGTCTGATTGAGCACTCGACTGACCTCGGCGAAGTCGCCTTTTGCGTCTTTCACCGCGACGATGTTGGGATGCTGCGCCGCACGCAGGATCGTCTCATACCTGATCGGGATGCCGGTGCGGCCAGGGATGTCGTAGAGGATGACCGGCAGGTCGGTCGCGTCGGCGATCATGCGGAAGTGGGTCAGCACACCGGCCTGCGTCGGCTTGTTGTAATACGGGGTGACGATCATGACGCCGTCTGCACCGGACTTCTCGCTGTGCTTGTAGAGCTCGATCGCGTGAGCCGTCTCGTTGGACCCACCACCCGTGATGATCTTCGCCCGACCGTTCGACACCGATTTGGCAACCTCGACGAGCTTCAGCTTTTCGGGGTCGGTCAGCGTCGATGTCTCGCCGGTGGTGCCGGTGACGACGATTCCGTCTGCACCATCGCTTATGACGTCGTCGATGTGCTTCTCTACACCGGCCCAGTCGACTTCCCCATCCGCAGTGAATGGGGTCACGAGTGCGACGAGCACCTGGCCGAAGGGATTAAGAGTCATTGACACGGTTTATAGGCTATCGCGTGCGACACCCGCGCACCGGCTGGCCTGCTGCACCGCATGCAGCGCGCCCAGCTGAGTCACGAATCCGTAAGGAGGAACGGGTCAGGGTGCGACGCGACCGTTCGCGTTGAAGGCCGAAAGGGTCAGCGGCATGAGTTCACCGAAGAAGTTCTCCATCTTTTCGGCCGCCATCTCGATCTCACGCTGCGGGAACGATGGAAAATGACTTCCCTCACGCTTGGTGCGCAGAGAGATGAAATTCATCAGCGAACGGGCGTTGAGCGTCACATACATCGAGGAGTAGATGTTCAACGGCAGCACGATTCGGGCGACCTCGCGTGCAACGCCGGCGTCGAGCATCCGCTGATACGACTCGAAGGCAGCAGTCGAGGCCTGGCGCACATCCGCCTGGACAAGCTCAACCTGCTCAGCAGAACCTGGAAGGAAATCGTAAGCACCCGGCTTGCCCACCTGCAGCAGGTTGCGCTCGGGGGCTGGAACGTAGAAGACCGGCTTGAGCTCGCGATAACGGCCAGACTCCTCGTTGTACGAGGCGATGCGGTGCCGCATGAACTCCCGGAAGACGAAGATCGGCGCCTGCACGTAGAACGTCATCGAATTGTGCTCGAAGGGCGAACCGTGGCGATCGCGCATCAGATAGTTGATCAGGCCCTGGCTGCGGGAGGCGTCCAGCTCGACATCCTGGGCCGCCTCGAGAGTCTGCTCGCCCTGGGTCGACACCCTGGCCGCGAACAGCACATCGGAATCGTGGGCACTGGAACGGACGAGCTCGACCGTGATGTCGGAGCGGAATTCGATAGGCACGCTCTCACGATAGGGGGCGTAACCCTTCGTCACAGAAGCCACACGCGGCAACAACGCGAATAGCGTGGCATCACCCTCGTCGGACTGGCACTCGCGGTGATCGGGGTGCCGTCCGCACTCCTGATTTTCGGCGGGCTCGCCTTCACTGCGGCGTTCCTGAACTCGGTGTTCGACTACTGCTTCGGCTGCCAGATCTACCTGCTCCTTCTGCGACTTCGTGCTGCGAAGTAGTTCACCAGCAGGGCAGTTCCGAGCTCGATAACGGGCCAGCGTAGGGTTGGCTTCATGCGTGTACTCATAGCCGGCGGATCAGGTTTCATCGGCACGGAACTGGTACGTCAGCTACGCGAGGACAGGCACGACGTGCACATCCTGGTGCGCCGCACGCCGCGAGACGAGGGCGAGATCAACTGGGCTCCCAGCGCGGGCATCCTCGACTCCGGGATCATCGAAGGCACGGATGCTGTGATCAACCTGTCTGGCGCAAACCTCGGCCACCTGCCGTGGACGAAGAGCTATCGGCACGAGATCCTCGAATCGCGGCTCACAGCGACACGAGCCCTGACGGATGCGATGGCCAGGTCGAAGAAGAAGCCGAAGGTGTTCATCAGCGGCTCGGCCGTCGGCATCTACGGCGACCGCCCGGGGGAACGACTCACCGAAGAGTCACCTCGCGGGCCCGGCTTTCTCAGTGACGTCGTCGAAGAGTGGGAGCAGGTTGCGCACCTGCGTCCCGCAGCAACGAGACTGGTCACAGTGCGAACCGGACTCGTCATCGGCAATGGAGGTTCGCTCACGCCGATCATGGCCCTCACCCGGCTCGGGCTCGGAACCCGACTCGCCACAGGGGGAGACATCTGGCCGTGGATCAGCCTGCACGACGAGGCGGCGGCCATCAGGCACCTGCTCACCTCGAAACTCAGCGGACCGGTCAACCTGGCCGGGCCGACCCAGGCCACCTCAGACCGGGTAACCCATCATGTCGCCAGGCGAATGCACCGCCCGTACCTTCTTCGCGCGCCCCAGTTCGCGCTGACGGCGGCACTTCAGTCTGCCGGCCCTGAACTTCTTCTCAGCAGCCAGCACGTCATCGTGGACAAGCTGGTCGGGGATGGCTTTCGCTTCAGGGACACCACGGTCGAGCAGGCTATCGACGCCGCGATCGGCTGACAACGGTCAGCCGGTGGCAGTCGCGGAAGCGCGCCCCGAACGCTCTAGCGCGATAGCTCGCCGGATCGACGACCGCGCTCGACGACGATCCCCGCTGGCGTCATAGGCAAGGCCGAGCCTGAACCAGGTCTTCCAGGATGCCGGGTCGGCTTCGACCTCTTCTTTGTACCGCGGAAATTCGGCGTCAGCAGCGCTGCGGATCGGTCGCCCACTCGACCTCGAGGGCAGGTTGTCGACGGGCAGCTCTCCCCCGGCCGCGAGCATCCCGGTCAGCCGCTGGCTTCGGATGCCGAAGAGCAGCTCGGCCACGAGAGCCCAGAGTCCAACCAGGGGGAAGACGATGAGCGCGATGCCGAGGCCGCGCGAAATCGCATCGTCGATAACGATGAGCCGCACTGCCAGCTGGGTGACGAGCACCAGGTAGAGAAAGAGGAGTGCCGCCATCAGGATCGCGGCAACGCGGCCCCTCACGACACCGACAGGAGCTTGTCGAGACCCACGACGACACCGTCCGTCGCGGTGAGCGCTCGGAGGGCGAGGGTGATACCGGTTCGATACGAGGTCGGTGAGAGGGTCTCATGCGTGAGGGTGAGTGTCTCGCCGGTTCCGCCGAAGATCACGTCCTGTTTCGCGACGACACCTTCCATTCGGAGGCTGTGGATCGGCACGCTTGAGACCTGTTGACCACGAGCACGCTGGTCGGCGTGCGGCGCGATTACCGGCCCGAGCTCGAGGCGCGCCTGCCCGATGAGCTCTGCGGTGCGCACGGCAGTGCCAGAAGGAGAATCGACCTTCGATGCGTGGTGGGCCTCCACTATCTCGATCGAGTCGAAGAATCGCGCGGCCGTCGTTGCGAAGGCTGTCGCGAGCACAGAACCGATCGAGAAGTTCGGTATAACGATGACGCCAAGACCCGGCTTCTCCGCAACCTTTTTGGTAATCACCTTGATGCGGTCGTTCGACCAGCCGCTCGTTCCGACGAGGGTCGGGATGCCGTGCTCCACTGCGAACTCGACAACTGCCAGACTCACGGCCGGCACCGTGACGTCGATTGCGATATCCGCCGCCAACATGCCGTCGAGCGCGTCGTGAGACCCGAGCCTCGCTACCACTTCGAAGTCATCCAGTTCAGAGATGAGCTCGTCGATGAGAGTGCCCATCCTGCCGCTGGCGCCGATGATTGCGACTCTCGTTGTCATGGTGTCGAATCTACCAATCGCTACTCTGGATCGATGGCCACATTTCGCGAATCCACCGTCGACGAACCCGCCGCGCACCGACTGCTCAGCGAATATTTCGAGAGCAGGGAGCTCGGTTTCATTGGCGGCCAGTACCGGCGGGTGTTCCCCTCGTCGCAGACATTCGCGGGGCCGGGCGGCGCCTTTCTCATCGTAGAGAGCGACGGTGCGGATGTCGGCTGCGGCGGCCTGCGCACGATCGCGCCCGGCCGCCTGGAGGTCAAACACCTCTGGCTCGAGCCACACACCCGCGGGCGCGGACTCGGGAGGGCGCTGCTGGCCGAACTGGAGCGTCGGGCACGAGAGCTCGGCGCAACCGAGCTCGTGCTGGACACCAACGCCAGCCTTGAAGCTGCCGCCAGGCTGTATCGCTCGGGCGGATTCCGGGATGTCGAGCCCTACAACGACAACCCAAATGCGACTAATTGGTATGCGAAGACGTTGGGGTAGAGCGTCGGTGAGGTCTCGGCTGGTTCGACCCGCTTTCGGGCTAGAAGGGCTGCCCGTCGGGCAGACCGGTCCTGAGTTCCGGCGGCAGATGACCGAGGTCATTATGCGTGACGAGCACCGGTGGCTTGGCCGATCGCACCCGGATGATCGTGAGCCCGCAATTCGCCTGGTTGAGCCCCATCCAGCGCCAGGCCGGTGCACTAAGCACCTCGCGCACAAACCAGGCGATGACGAAGTTGTGAGTGATCAGCAGGTCGTGGCGATCTTCCCGTGACGGGGTCAGCCACTCTGCGACAGCATCCGCCATCTGAGCCTCGCCTGCCTCGATCTGTTCGGGGGTGACCGAGTGGAAGAACGATGCGAAAACGGGAGGTGAGTCGGCGGTCTGGCCCGACGGAATGCAGTCGAACAGGAGCGCGGATGGCTGGCTCTCAAGACTCGGCATGCTCTTCGTCATGATGCCAGCGGTTTCTACCGCACGCTGCAGCGGGGAATGCCAGGCCCCGGTGAATGGCACCCCACTGAGTCGGTCGGCGATCAACTTCGCCTGGCGCTGGCCGCGCCCGGAGAGTGGGCCGTCTGGGAGACCGTACTCGGCATCCTGCTGTTCGCCGTGACGCACGAGATAAAGGTAATGGGACATCGTTGTTCCTGTTTGAGTCGGGGTGGGGTTTGTGGCGACGCTAGGCAGCAGCCACGGGGAGGCCGGCTGGCCCGGTGGAGCCGATGAGTCCGTCAAACGTCGTGGCATCCACCGTTCCGACGGCGGCCAGCGACATCGGGCGTGAGACAAGCTCTTCGGCGAGCTCTCGTACCTCGTGCGCCGTGACGAGCGCCAGTCTTCTGAGAGATTCGTCGAGGTCGGCAAATTCGCCGAGAGTGATCTCAGATCGCCCGAGCCGCGACATCCGCGTGTCTGAATCCTCAAGCGCGAGCGCGGATGCCCCGCTCAACTGGCCGACGGCCCTGCTCATTTCGTCTTCGGTGACGCCCCCGGCCGCGAGGCGATGGAATTCCCCGAGTAGCAGCTCTGCCACCTGCCCGGCCTTGGCTGGGGAGCATCCGGCGTAGAGGCCGAAGAGCCCGGCATCCGAGAAACTGGGTGAGAACGAGTAGACCGAGTACGCCAGCCCGCGCTTCTCGCGAATCTCCTGGAACAGTCTCGAAGACATTCCGCCGCCGAGCACCGAGTTGAGTACTGCCATCGTCGAACGGCGTTCGTCTGAAGCAGGGATGCCTGGCACACCGAGCAGGATGTTCGCCTGCTCGATCGGCCGCGTGACGACCACCAGCGGGCTCGCGCGTGCGATCACGGGATGGGTGCCGTCTCGACGCTCGACCGGTGATGCTTCGACGCTGAGGTCCCAGCCCGCGGAAACGAGAGCTGTGGTCACCCCTGCGACCAGCACGTCGTGGTCGACCGCGCCTGCCACGGTGATCACCAGATCTTGTGCCCGGTAGTTCGCCCGATAGTGGCTCATGACCCTGTCGCGGGTTGCGGCCGTGATGGTCTCGGGGCTGCCACCGATCGGACGACCGAGTGGATGCGCCCCGAGAACGGCTTCGAAGAACCTCTCGCTCGCGACATCTGACGGGTCGTCGTCAGCCATCGCAAGCTCTTCGAGGATCACCCCGCGCTCGGTCTCGAACTCGTTTGCATCGATGACAGATGAGGTGATCATGTCTGACAGCACGTCGACCGCCATCGCGAGATCCTGATCGCGCACCTTTGCGTAATAGCAGGTGTATTCCTTCGCGGTCACCGCATTGTGATCGCCGCCGACAGAGTCGAAGCTGACCGCGATGTCGAGCGCACTGCGAGTGGTCGTGCCTTTGAACAGGAGGTGCTCGAGAAAGTGAGTGCTACCGAAGGTATCCGGAAGTTCGTCGCGCGAGCCAACCGCCACCCAATAGCCGATCGTTGCACTGCGTGCTCCAGGCACCTGTTCGCTGAGGATGCGCACTCCCCCGGGCAAAACGGTTCGCCTGACGAGTGAGTCTCCTGCTGCGGTGAAGGAGAGGTCGGCAAGGCCGAGGGGAAGCGGGACTGCACCGTTCATCGAGACGAGCCTACGTCACCTGTCCCCCACACCCGTCCCCCGGATTGGGGTACATCCAGTCGGACAAAAGGAGGACAAACAGACTGTTCTGTCCTCATTTTTGTGTTAGCTTTACTTCTGTTGGTGAAGCGGACAACTCGTTGTTCGACTTCACGGCAGCAGGTTCACCCGAAGTTCCCGCTGCCGCCGCCGCCCCCGATGCGGATCCGACAGCCCTACCGGAACGTTCCGAATTCCGGCGAAACACCACCCGGCTTGACACCCCTAGCCGATATGCCCGAGGAGGCACGCTGTGCCGGTTGTTGAATTCGATCCGACCGCGCAGCGTGCTCCGGGCTACCCTCCGCGACGCATCGTGCCCCCCGCAGCCGCCAAGCTGCGCATCCTCGCAACGGCCGACCGGCTGTTCTACGACGAAGGCATCAAGAGCGTCGGCATCGACCGGCTCATCAGCGAATCCGAAGTCACAAAAGCGACGTTCTATAAGCATTACGGCTCGAAAGACCGACTGATCGTCGAATATGTCATCGGCCGGGATCAGGCTTCCAGGGACGCCATCGCCAACCTCATTGCAACGACGCCGTCTGCTGAAGCGGCGCTCGAAGGAGTGATAGCCGCCATCGTCGCCGAGACGAGAGCAACCAATTTTCGAGGCTGCGCATTCATCAACGCTGCCACCGAGTTCGGTGACGCAGCGCACCCGGTGCGAATCGCGGTGACAGAGCACAGGGACTGGTTCGCCGAGACCGTATCCGACCTGCTGGCGAAGGTCGGGCATCCTCTCCCCGGCGACGCCTCAGACGACTTCGTCATCGCCCGCGACGGCGCTATGACAGGAAGCTACGCGGGCGACCAGGTCGCCTCGAGCGCCGCCTTCCAGCGCGCCGCCGAGCGAATCATGGCCGAAGCTCGCGCCTGATCGTTGCAGGCGATACTGTTTCGGGCATGACAATTGCCTTCACGCTGAACCTCTACACGATCCTCATTCTTGTGATCGCGATCCTCGCGATCATCGATGGCATCTACCGCACTCGCGGTCGTGGCGGGATCCTTCCCATCATCACCGTCGTGCTCGCGGTACTTCTCGGGCTCAGCGCCTTCATCGCTATTCCCTTCGGAACCCAGGTGCTCGCGATCTTGCTGCTCATCGCGCTCATCCTGGTGCTGGTTGTGCGCGGAAGCACCAAGCGCGGCCCTGTGCTCATCACCGTCGTCGCGATCATCCTCGACGCTGTGCTCATCCTGCACAACCTCGGCTGGCTCACAATTCCCGGGGTCTTCTAACATCGCACCCTTTTCCGACGGAGCCGCGGAGCAGGTGCGCGCGGATCCGTTGTCGCTGCTGCGCACCAGAACCAGCGCAAAATGGCGCGAGTACCCCGATGACGTACTGCCGCTGTGGGTCGCCGAGATGGACTATCCGCTCGCCGCACCCATTGCGGAAGCCCTCATCGCGGCTGTGCACCGGTCGGATACCGGCTATATCGGCACGGATCGACGGCTACCGGACGCCTTCGCTGCATTCGCCGCCGAACGATGGAACTGGGCCGTTGACCCGAGACAGGTGACGACGACGACCGACGTGAGCGTGGCGATTGTCGAGGTACTTCGGGCAATCATCTCCCCCGGTGACAGTGTGGTGGTCAGCCCGCCGGTGTACCCACCGTTCTTCGAGTTGCTGCCTGAAGCGGGCGCGGCCACCGTCGAAGTACCGCTCAGGCACGACAGCGGCGGGTGGTCGATCGACCTCGACGGGCTCGAGCGCGCCTTCGCGGCCGGCGCGAAAGCGTACCTGCTGTGCAATCCGCACAACCCGCTCGGGCACCCGCACCCTGCGTCGCAGCTCGTCGCGCTTGCATCACTCGCGGCGAAGTACGGGGTGACCGTGGTGAGCGACGAAATTCACGGCCCCCTCGCGCTGCCGGGCGCCACGTTCACCCCGTTCCTCTCGGTGTCGGATGAGGCACGAGCGTTCGGAGTGTGCGTAACGTCTGCGAGCAAGGCCTTCAACCTGGCAGGGCTCAAGTGCGCGATTATCGTTACAGCGTCCACCGTAAACGCTGCACTCGTAGCGGCACTTCCTGACGAGGTCGTCGCCCGAACCGGACTGTTCGGCCAGCTCGCGTCAGTCGCGGCATTCGAGAGCGGGGTCGCCTGGCTGGATGGCGCGATCCGGGCGCTCGACGAGAGCCGCGCGTTACTCAGGGACTTGCTGACGCGGCATCTGCCCGAGGTCGGCTACGAGCCGCCGGCAGCGTCATTTCTCGCCTGGCTCGACTTCCGCGCGCTCGACTGGGGTGATGACCCGGCCGTGCGTGCACTCGAGCGGGGCCGGGTGGCGCTCACCCCCGGGCCTAGCTTCGGCACTGGTGGCACCGGTCACCTGCGGCTGAACTTCGCCTGTTCACCCGAGCTGCTCGACGAGGCGATCCGCCGGCTCGCGAGCGCGCGCTGAATCGCGCCTAATGCCAACAACGTAGTAGCACCGACGTATTAGCACCGACGCGAGTTACTGACTACGCTGAGGCGCGGTCCAGAGCTGCGATCTGGTGGCGGCCGAGCCGCAACGTCGCTGCCGTGACCAGGTCGACCACTTGTTCGGCGTTGCTGGCGCTCGCGACAGGCGCCACAACATCCCGTTTGGTCAGCAGCCAGGCAAGCGAAACGCTCGCCACTGTCGCGGCGGCAATTCCGGATGCCCGCTGCTCTGCCACGATCACGTCGAGTGCCGCCAGCACACGTAGTCCGCGCTTGTTGAGATAGCGAGCGGCCTCGTTGCCTCGGCCGTTCTTGCCGAGGTCGGCTTTCGCTCGGTACTTTCCGCTGAGGAACCCGCTGGCGAGGGCGAACCGCGGCATGACGCCGAGTTGCTGCTGCTGGGCTACCCGGGCGAGGTCACCCTCGAAGTCAGACCGATGCATGAGGTTGTAGTGATTCTGCACGGCAACCATCGGGGTGACACTGAGCTGGGCTGCGATAACGCGGGCTTCGATCAGCCGATTGGCCGAATGGTCGGATGCGCCGAAATACCGAACCTTTCCTGAACGGATAAGGTCATCGACCGCGAAGAGGGTCTCTTCGAACGGAATCGCCTGGTCATCGATGTGCAAGTAAAGAAGGTCGATGTGGTCTGTACCGAGCCGCTCGAGAGATGCGTTCACAGCATGACTGATGGCCCGGGCAGAGACACCGGGGCTGTCAGCACTCTTACCGACCTTGGTTGCAATGACCACCTGGTCACGGTTGCGCTTGTCGCGCATCCAGTTACCGACCATGATCTCGCTGCGACCACCAGCGTACGAGTCCGCTGTGTCGATGAAGTTGCCGTCGTGCTCGGCATATGCGTCGAGAATGCTGTTGGTGGTGCCGGAATCTGCCGTCCAGCCGAAGACATTGCCGCCGATTGCGAGAGGGAAGACACGGAGATCTGACTGGCCGAGACGGCGGCGAATGTGCGGCAGCGCCACTTCGGCAGTAGCCGGCATGGCCGTTGGCATCGTCGAGGACGAAGTGGTCGGTGCTGTGACCGGCGCTACGGCGTCAAAGAACGGCAATACCTGTGTCATACGCACCCCCCGGTGAAGTAGTGAAAAGACACCCGTCATCGGGTGAGGGGCGCCTTTTCTTGACATTAGTTCAGCGGATCGGGTGCAGTGCGCATTCAGCGCCGTCGTGAACGAATCGTTATCTGGCTGTGAATATCCCGAGCGGAGGGTAAACAGTCGGCGCTAACTCTGGTGGCGCCATAGTGCAATACCTAGTGTGGTGAGCGTGCGGTCGGGTAACCGGCCGAAGAGCCACCAGCCCACAGCGTGTTGGCGACTCGTACAGTTCCGCCGGGACTTAAAACCGGTGACAGGAGGGCCACGGCGGGGTACCGTCAGTGGCCCTCCGCCAATTAACGAAGAAGATGAGGAACTGCAATGGCCAACCATCCGAACTGGCGCCTCCCCGAAGTCGATACCTTCACGCTGGAGAGCCCAGACTTCCCACCGGGAGGTGCCCTGCCGTCGTCCGCGCGGGCGGACAGCGGAAACCGCTCCCCCGCGCTCCGCTGGAGTGGCGCCCCTGAAGGAACGAAGACCTTCGCCCTAACGCTCTACGATCCCGATGCCCCCACGGGCAGCGGATTCTGGCACTGGGCGGTCTACAACATCCCTGCGGACGTGACCTCTCTCCCTGCCGGAGCCGGAACCGACGGGCCCCTCCCCGACGGCGCGATCGTGCTGCCGAACGAAATGCGTGGCGAGGAGTTCACCGGTGCGGCCCCGCCGCCCGGAGACGGCGAGCACCGCTACTTCTTCACGGTCAGTGCTCTTTCCGGCACGCTCGACCTGCCGAAGGGTGCGACACCTGCTGTGCTCGGCTGCATGCTTCGCGACCAGATCCTCGGGCGCGCCCAGCTGATCGGGCTGGCGGAGACTCCAGCGTAATTCGAGCGCGAAAAAGTCCCGCTCCGGATGGCCGGAACGGGACTTTTTCTTTAATGAGCCTCCACGGTGCCGCCTGCCGATTCTTCGAATCGTACTGACTGCGCCGCGTGGGCCCACTCCACACGGTCGAACCGCTTACGCCTTAGGCGTCGACGGACTCGCCCTCAGGCAAGCTGTCGACAGAGTCTGTGCCAGCCTCGTCTGCCTCAACCGGAGCGAGCGAGAGCTTTCCGCGGTCGTCGATCTTGGTGATCTCCACCTGGATCTTCTGGCCGACCGCGAGCACGTCTTCGACGTTCTCAACCCGCTTGCCACCGGCGAGCTTACGAACCTCGCTGATGTGCAGCAGGCCGTCTTTGCCCGGGGTGAGCGAGACGAAAGCGCCGAATGTCGCGATCTTGACGACGGTCCCGAGGAACCGCTCGCCGACCTCAGGGTTGAGCGGGTTCGCGATCGCGTTGACAGCGGCGCGGGCAGCCTCGGCCGAAGGACCATCGACAGCCCCGATGTACACGGTTCCGTCGTCTTCGATCGAGATGTCGGCTCCGGTGTCATCCTGGATCTGGTTGATGTTCTTTCCCTTCGGGCCAATCAGCTCGCCGATCTTGTCGATCGGGATCTGCACCGAGATCACGCGAGGCGCGGTCGGGGCCATTTCATCCGGAGCGTCGATCGCGGCGTTGAGCACGGCGAGAATCGCGGTGCGAGCCTCTTTCGCCTGCTTGAGCGCGCCATCCAGAACGGACGACGGAAGGCCGGCCAGCTTCGTGTCGAGCTGGATCGCCGTCACGAATTCGGAGGTGCCTGCGACCTTGAAGTCCATGTCACCGAGAGCATCCTCAGCACCAAGGATGTCGGTCAGGGCCGCGTATCGCGTGACGCCGTCGACCTCGTCGGAGATGAGTCCCATCGCGATGCCCGCAACCGGAGCGCGCAGCGGAACACCGGCGTTGAGCAGTGAGAGGGTGGATGCACAGACCGAACCCATCGACGTCGATCCGTTGGAGCCGAGAGCCTCTGACACCTGGCGGATCGCATACGGGAACTCCTCGCGCGGCGGCAGAACCGGAACGAGTGCGCGCTCGGCGAGGAAGCCGTGCCCGATCTCGCGACGCTTCGGCGAACCGACCCGACCGGTCTCACCGGTGGAGTATGGCGGGAAGTTGTAGTGGTGCAGGTAGCGCTTCTTCTTCACCGGAGCGAGCGAGTCGATCTGCTGCTCCATCTTGAGCATGTTCAGCGTGGTGACACCCAGGATCTGGGTCTCGCCGCGCTGGAAGATAGCCGAGCCGTGAACGCGCGGGATGACCTGCACCTCGGCGTCGAGCGCACGGATGTCGCTGAGCCCGCGGCCGTCGATGCGGATGCCCTCGGTGAGCACGCGCGTGCGCATGACCTTCTTCGACACCGACTTGTATGCGGCGGAGATCTCACCGAGCGCTAAAGCCGGAAGGCGGTCAGCCTCGACCTCGCCTGCGATGAAGCCCTTGACGCGATCTTTCAGAGCGTCGTCGGCGTTCTGGCGTTCGACCTTGTCGGCGATCTGGTAGACGCCCTTGAGCTCGTCGTATGAGGTACCGGCGACTGCGTCGTATGTGGCCTGGCTGTACGGCGGGAACAGCGGGAAGTCCTGGATGGGCTTCGACGCCTGGGCTGAAACCTCGAGCTGGGCCTTGATGAGCTGCTTGAGGAAAGGCTTCGACGCTTCGAGGCCCTGGGCGACAACAGCTTCGTCTGGCTTGGTTGCGCCGGCCTGGATGAGGTTCCAGCTGCCTTCGGTCGCCTCGGCCTCGACCATGATGATGGCGATGTCTTCTTCACCCTGCTCGTTGGTGATCAGGCGGCCGGCGACAGTGAGGTCGAAGACCGCTTCTTCGAGCTGCGAGTACTTCGGGAAAGCAACCCACTGGTCATTGATAAGGGCCAACCGGATGCCACCGATCGGACCGTAAAACGGCAGACCGGAGATCTGCGTGCTGAGCGACGCAGCGTTGATGGCGAGAGCGTCGTAGAACTCGTCCGGCGCGATGGCCAGCACGGTGATGACGATCTGCACCTCGTTGCGGAGGCCTTCGACGAAGGTCGGGCGCAGTGGGCGGTCGATCAGGCGGCAGACCAGGATGGCCTCGGTCGACGGGCGACCTTCACGACGGAAGAACGAGCCGGGAATCTTGCCTGCTGCGTACGAGCGCTCCTCGACGTCCACCGTGAGGGGGAAGAAGTCGAAGCCCTCGCGGGGGTGCTTACCGGCCGAAGTGGCCGAAAGGATCATGGTTTCCTCGTCGAGGTAGGCAGCAACTGCTCCCTGGGCCTGCTGGGCGAGACGACCGGTTTCGAAGCGCACGGTGCGCGTGCCGAACGTGCCGTTATCGAGAACGGCTTCGGCGAATTTGATTTCTGGACCCTCCATTGGGGGGTTTCTCCTTTGTTTTACGTCGCAACCCCGTGTGGGTCGCGACTGCATCAGGAGCAGGAGCGGGCAGAAAGGGGCGCACGGATGAATGTGGGCTTTGGCATCGCGCCGTGATGAGAATCACGGCACAGCTCTGGTCAACAGAAGGAAGTCACCGAGGTTGTGGAACTTGGCTTCGGGGATTTACTACTACTGACCAGCTTCTTGCCAGCCTGCTCCGTGGGAAAGACTACCAGCTACGGCGTGTCGCAGCCTAGGAACGACTCACCACTCCGCTTGTGAGTCAGAACTGTCAGCCTTTCAGCCAGAACGGCAGCGGTGGGCACGCGGCGTTGAGTTCGCTGAAATACTGCTGGAATGAGGTTGCCGAGATGCTTTTGCGCACCACAAGCCCGTTGTACGCAGTCCATCCGTTCGTGTAATAGTCATGCACGAACGCCGACTTCCGCGGTGCCTTCGACGATGCGACGCCGCGGCGGGCGAGGCACGGCTGCAGCCAGTTGACCTCATAGTCATACAGCGCGCCGAGCTGTGAGTCGCTGTAGAAGCCTTCGAGATCCTGGGCACGAGGATGCTCCGCTTCGCAGATGAGCACCGGGCCGGCTCCGGCGCCGTTGCCGCCTGCATCACTCCCGGTCAGGGTGATCTGCCCGTCTGGAGTGACGGTGAAGCTCGGAGCGCCCTGCTCCCTCAGGCATCCGGCGATGTCGAGCACCCACTGGGACCCGGCGCTGACGGTGTGCACGGTGAGGTCGGGGCGTGGTGCGGAAGGGGCCGTCGTGGTGAGCGCTGCCCACGCGGCATCCATCGATTTCTCATACAGCGCGATCTTCGCAGCCCTACTCAGCGCCACAGGGTGCGGCTCGGACGAAACGCAGCCAGCGAGAACAACAACCAGCGCTGCTGCAATGCCGAGGGCCCGGAACGTGCGCATGGCTCTATCGTGCACGAGTGCCGCCGGAGGTGCGACTAGGTGCTCGCTGGTGTCGGCGTCTCGCTTGGGGGGTCTGTTGGCGTCGGCGAATCGGTCGGGGTGCCCGTTGGTGATGGTGTCGCCGTCACTGTCGGTGTCGGCGTGTCAGTGGGCGTATCAGTGGGCGTATCGGTCGGCGTCGAGGTGTCGGTCGATGTCGCCGTCTGGCTAGGCGATGTGCTCGGCGATGTGCTCGGGCCAGCTGTCGGTGATGTCGACGGGTTGCTCGACTTCTTCAGGCTGGTCGACGGGCTCGCAGCAGGACTCGGCGCGATGCTGCCGTCTGTGCCGAGAGTTGGCGTGCTGCCCTTCGAGCCCTGGTTGGTTGCGCCGGTCGGCGACTGCACGTTCTGGGGGCTGCCTGTCTGTACTGCCGCCGGGATGCCGGATGCTGCGAACGCGACACCAGCGGTCAGCGCGAGAGCCGCCGATGCGACGGCTACGACGGCGACCCTGCTGCGGCGGCTGCGCAGCGGGACCAGCGGAACGCGACTTTTGCCCATCCGTACGTGGTCGATCGCTGCAACGGGCGTCGGCTGCGGTTCGAGTTCAGCCGGTTCGACTGCAGCCGGTTCGAGTTCAGCCGGTTCGGCCTCGGGCGGTGCGACTTCGGGCGATGCGACCGAGTCGTCCCGCGTCTCGGGATCGGGCGCGCCGGGGTGCAACTGCGCGAGCAGCCAGTTCGGGTCGGACCGGCCGGGGGCAGAGGCATCGGGTTCAGAGTGATCGGGCATCACCCGCGAAACGCTAATCTATTTCGCGCGAAATGTCACCCGTTTTGTCCCCCAAACGGGGGAAGCCTACTGGGCGCCGTATCCACCGACCGGCGAGAACCCTGTCGGAAGTGCGAATGGATCCTGCACCAGGCGCGATCGATCCGAATTGCGCACGAGAGAGGCGAGTTCGCCAGCCGCTCGTTCGATGCGCTCGGGAAGGGATCCCTCAGCACTCCCCCAGTCACTCGACGCCGCATACACGGCGGTCGACACGACCACACTGTGCAGGTAGCTGAACAGCGGCCGCATCGCGTAGTCGAGGGCGAGCGAGTGGCGTTCGGTGCCACCGGTCGCGGCGATCAGCACGGGCATCCCGGTCAGCGACTGTGGCTCGAGGATGTCGATGAATGACTTGAACAGTCCGCTGTAGCTGGTCGTGAAGATCGGCGTCACGGCGATGAGGCCGTCTGCGGTCGTGATCTTCTCGATCGCGCCCTCGAGCTTCGGGTTGGCGAAGCCGGTGACGAGGTTGTTCGTGATGTCCTGGGCGATATCGCGTAATTCGACCACGTCGACCGTGACCTCGATCCCCTCATCCGCGAGTCTGCGCGTGACGGCATGGGTGAGGCGATCGGCGAGCAGGCGAGTGGACGAGGGCTGGCTCAGGCCCGCTGAGATCACCGAGATTCTGCGGACGGTCATGAGTTGCTCGCCGGTGAGGCCTCGACGAGCTCGCTCCGCCGTGCGGCGACGAGTGCCGTGTGGGTCGGGCCATCCGGCACGTCAACCGGGCGGTCGACCGCGAACTCCTTGCGAAGCACCGGCACGACCTCCTCGCCGAGAAGGTCGAGCTGCTCGAGCACCGTCTTCAGCGGCAGGCCGGCGTGATCCATGAGAAACAACTGGCGCTGGTAGTCGCCGAAGTACTCGCGCATCGACGCGTAGCGGTCGATGACCTGCTGAGGGCTGCCGACGGTGAGCGGGGTCAGTTCGGTGAACTCCTCGAGCGACGGGCCGTGCCCGTAGACCGGCGCGTTGTCGAAGTACGGCCGAAACTGGGTCACGGCATCCTGTGACTTCTTCGCCATGAAGGCCTGGCCGCCGAGCCCCACTATCGCCTGGGCCGCAGTGCCATGACCGTAGTGCTCGAAGCGCTGGCGGTAGTAGCCGATGAGCTTCATGTAGTGCTCCTTGGGCCAGAAGATGTTGTTCGCGAAGAAGCCGTCGCCATAGTAGGCGGCCTGCTCGGCGATCTCAGGTGAGCGGATGCTGCCGTGCCACACGAAGGGCGCCACGCCGTCGAGGGGTCGAGGGGTCGACGTGAAGCCTTGAAGCGGCGTGCGGTATCTGCCCTGCCAGTCCACGACATCCTCTGTCCAGAGGCGGTGAAGTAACGCATAGTTCTCGATGGCGAGCGGGATGCCCTCGCGAATGTCCTTGCCAAACCACGGGTAGACCGGGCCGGTGTTGCCGCGGCCCATCATGAGGTCGACGCGACCGTCTGCGAGGTGCTGCAGCATGGCGTAATCCTCGGCGATCTTCACCGGGTCGTTGGTGGTGATGAGGGTTGTGGATGTCGACAGGATGAGGTGTTCGGTGCTCGCCGCGACATAGCCAAGCATGGTGGTCGGCGACGACGGGATGAACGGCGGATTGTGGTGCTCCCCCAGCGCGAACACCTCCATGCCGACCTCCTCGACCTTCTGCGCGATGGTCAGGATGTTCTTGATGCGCTCGTGCTCGGTCGGCGTCTGCCCTGTGGTCGGGTCTTCGGTGACATCCCCGACCGTGAAGATTCCGAATTGCATGCCTGATTCATTCATGGTGAGAGCTCCAGTTCTATGCGTTTGCATAGATATATAACGCGGTGTTCAGGAGAGTATTCCCTGGCTCAGTTGTCGAGATTCATCCACGACGGGATGGGCGGGCAGCGCTGCTCCAGGTAGCTGACTTCCTTCGCGGAACTGTGTTTCCAGACCTCGTCATAGGGGCTCCAGGCGGCCAGCCCGGTGAGATGAACGAGGGGCGCGCTCGCGGTCTTCGCTCCCGCAAGCCGCAGGCAGGGCTGCACCTGCGTGAGTTCGAAACTGTCGAATGCGGCCTGCTGGTCTGCTGAGAGCCTGGCAAAGACATCCGACTGCTTTGCAAAATTCGCGGTGCAGATGTAGCCCTCCACCTGGAATTCGAGAGCGGTCTCGCCCGTGTAGGCGTCATAGCTGAAACCCGAGTGGGTCACAGTCGCGATGTAGCCGCGGGCGTGGAGGCACGAGACCACATCTGCCGCCCAGTCATGATCGGTGACCGTGTGCACGATGGGAACTGAGGGTCGGATCGCTTCGGGGTACTGCATGGCGAGCGGTGCCCACTGCGCATTGGAGAGAACGGTGCGGATCTTGGCCCGTTGGTCAGCACTCACCGGGGGCGCCGCAGTCGCGCAGCCCGCGAGCAGCAGTGCAGCCGCCACCGCCAGCGCTGCCGCGGTCACCTTCATCCCAACAGTCTTACACTCTCAGGCTGTCCCTCGAAGGGTGGGTTAACTGGCGCCAATCCGGGCGGGCGGTTCGGGATCGCACAATCACGCGTGGTTTCGCGCCCGCACCGAGCGCAGCGCCAGCGACCCGAGCAGGATCAGCATCGCGATCACGGCGCCGATCAGGGTGTCTTCAACGCGATCGCGAACGATCGCGACCGCCGGCTCTGTGCCCTGCGCGGAGATGGTGAGCGCGAGCGGAGTGATGAACACCAGTGCAAGACCGTAGTTGCGGATCACAACGAGCTCGACGACGAATTGCAGCGCAGCAAGCAACAACACGATCCACCACCCGCGTGGCTGCACGAGCTCGACCAGGGCGAACAGGCCGACTCCGACGAGCGTGCCAAGCACCCGGTGGATCCCGCGAAGCGCGGTCAGTCGCAGCCGGTGACCGTTCTGCAGGATTGCGACCAGCGTCAGCGAAACCCAGTATGCGCGGGGCAGGCCGAGAGACACCGCGAGCGCTGCGGCAATCACTGCACCGATGATGATGCGAATCAGGATGACGCGGGTCTCAGCATCGAACCGGAACGGGAATCGCTGCCGCTCGATGACCCGGTCTTTGATCCGATTGCGCCGGAGGACGAGGGGCGCAAGCACCACCAGGTAGGCGATGACGCTTCCGATAGCCATCATGCCGAGCACAAGCCAGCCGTTGAGCCCCGTCATCACGAGCTGTTGGGCGACCCCGGCGATGAGCACGGGGAAGAGCACACCGGGCGGCCCGACGTTGAAACCGAGGAAGACGACGGAGGCGAGCACGGTGATGGCGAACAGGCCCACGATGCTCGTCCAGACCTGGCCGGCCGTCGCGACACCTATTGCTGCAGCCACCAGCAGGGCGACAGCAATGATCGGAAGGAGTGCCGCCCGCTGCACCCGGCTGCGGTTGGAGAGGTAGAGCGCCGAGAATCCGCCGACGGAGGCGAGGAGGCCGAGCTGTTCCTCGCCGAGCGCGGTGAAGAGAGCGATCGGGAGCGCGATAGCGGTGGCGGCCTGCAGGGCGATGGGCCAGCGAACCGGGCTGGGGCGCAGGGCGAACAGCGACTTCAGGTCGTCCTTGGCGGACATCCACGCCTCCAATCAGCGGGTCGAGACCTCACCATCGAAGCACTGCGGGTGTAACTGAAAAGCGGCCCTTTCCTGTGTGCAGGAATGGGCCGCCCCAAAGCCAGAGTTAGCGGCGAAGGCCGAGACGCTCGATCAACGCGCGGTAGCGGTTGATGTCGACATCCTGCAGGTAACCCAGCAGGCGGCGACGCTGTCCTACCAGCAGAAGCAGGCCACGACGTGAGTGGTGGTCGTGCTTGTGCTCTTTCAGGTGCTCGGTGAGATCCTTAATGCGTGCGGTAAGCATTGCTACCTGCACCTCGGGGCTGCCGGTGTCACCTGGGTGGGTGGCGTACTCGTCGATAATCGCTTTCTTGGCATCTGGTGCTAATGGCATTCAGATAACCCCCTTCTCACTCGTTGCGCGGTGCCAGTCACCTGATGTGCTGGCTCTCTTTATCCGCGGCCGTTTGACGGCAACCTTGTGAGTTTAGCAGAGTGGATGAGCGCATGTGCCTGGCCCGGCAGCTCGCATCTGCCGGTGACTGTGCCGGTATTCGGATTGCGTCGACTGCGTTCGGTTGAAGTCGAGTTACGCAGGGCTGATCTCGTCGTTCGTTTTTCTTGCCGCTGCGCACGTCGTGCCGCTCGCGGCGCTGGGGATAACGCTTGTGGCGCTGGTCGTCACCTCCTCCACAAGCGAGAGCGCGCGCAAGTTATCCACAGTAAAACTGTGGCTTGATCAGCATTTAAGGGATGTCGGTGGCTGGTGCGAGAGTGATCATATGGACGACTCCAGCGGCATTCTCGAACAGATCAACAGCCTGCTCAGTTCATTGGTGCGCCTATCGATGGTCGGGCTCAGTGACGAAGACCTGTGTCTTTTCACTGTGGAGGTCGAGCAGGCTGGTCGGCTACTCGATTCCCTTCGAGTGCGTTCAGCTGCCGAGATAGACGAGCGATCGCGGTTCGAACTCGGCAGTGCCGGGCTCTCGTACCGTCTCGGTCACCGACGCGGCGTGCACCTCATCGAGCAGCTAACTCTCGTCTCGTCGGCGACGGCCGCCTCGCGAATCCGCCTCGGTGCCGTCATCAGACCACGCCAGTCGATCGACGGGCAGGCCCTCCCTCCCCACTACGAGCACGTCGGCGCGGCCCTCGATGCAGGAGCGGTGGGGATGGATGCCGCAGCCGTCATAATTCGTATGCTCGAGCAGGCCGCACCCCGCACCCTTCACCCCGAATTGCTGGAACCGGCGGAGCGATACCTCGTCGAGGTGGCAACCACCGAGTCCGCCGACCTGGTCGCTATCCAGGCACGGGTGCAGCGCGAAGCCCTGGATCCCGACGGCGCACCGCAGCGTGATGAAGACCTTCGCGCGCGCCGGGCCTTCCGGCTCGGGCGTGAGCAGCACGGTGTCACGCCATTCTCTGGCGCCTGTGATCCAGTGTCAGCTGCGCTGTTGCGTGCGGCATTCTCGGAATCACTGGCCCCCGCCGCCCAACCGCGCTTCCTGAGCGCAGAGGATCGAGCGGCCGTCGCCGCCGAAGAGGTCGACGACATTCCCGACCCGCGCAGTCGCGACCAACGCCAACACGACATCGTGTTCGGGCTCATTACCGCGGGCATCCGATCCCCTGGGCTGCGCAGCACCACGACGGTGATGGCGGTCGTGAAGCTGGAGGACTTCGAGAGTGGCCGTGGGGTTGGCTGGCTCGACGACGTTGATGAGCCGGTCTCAGCTGCGACTGTGCAGGAACTCGCCTGCGACTCGGGTCTGCGCCGGATAATGCTCGGCGAGCACGGCGAAATCCTCGCCCATGGCATGCTCGAGCGCTTCTTCACCTCCAGCCAGCGAAGAGCCCTGGCAGTGCGAGACGGCGGATGCGTCTGGCCGCACTGCACGGCACCGCCAGGGTGGTGCCAGGCCCATCACGTCACGGAATATGACGCAGGGGGCGAGACGAACGTCGACAACGGAGTGCTGCTGTGCTCCGCGCACCATCACATGCTCCACGCTTCGGCATTCACGATGAAGATGGCCAACGGTCGGCCGCGCCTGCCCGCGCCGGTCTGGATCGATCCGGCGCAACGCTGGCGAACACTCGGCCGATCGCGGGTGACGATGACGACTACAATTTCAGGAGGGATGCGCCGGTGATGGCGACGAGTTCCGGTCTGAGGCTAGAGCGCGTGCAGCAGCTCCAGCGCGACTGCCGTGACGGTGACAATGGCGGCGAGCAGCGCGCCTGTGCGCCAGAGCGTGCGGCGGAGGCGGGAAGCATCCACCTCCTGGCGAAGTCGGCCGAAACGATGCGCGACACGCGTTGAGTCGAATGGATCGCTCGCCTGCGAGTGCCAGGTAGCGCGATCCTCGGCAGCGTTAGAGAAGTAGGCGATGGCGTCACCGCGCAGAGCCACCGGTTCGTGCTGAAGAAAATGGGCGAGCCGAGACGCCGGAAGCACCGTCACCGCTGTCTGTTTGTCGTCGGTGGAGACGGTGTCAACGCCGACAACGACGATCAACGGCCTCACCGTCACCACCCCGCCACTGGCTCGCCGAAGCAACTCGGCAGCCCTCCGTGCCTCACGAAGGGAATCCTGCATATGGTCGGTTCGCTCACCGTCGACGAGCATCGTCTGGCCTGCCGCAAACACTTTGCTGCCGGAATGGTTGAGCGTGGTGATGGTGAAGATGCCAGGGGGGCCGATCACAACATGATCGATATCGAGGTCGCCGCTATTGAGCGGCACTGCATGTAGCACGGTGAAATCCGACCCGAGCTGGCCGAGAATGCGGGCAACCTCGAGTTCGCCGAGGGCTCCAGCGAACCAATTGCGCGCACCGGGATGCAGGGGGTCGATTCCGAGCAGGCGCGCAAGGCCTGACCTCGGCGTGGCTTCGGCCTGCTCGACCATGCACCTGCGCATCACCGCGTACGCGGCGGCCCTGGCACGCAGGGTTGGAACGAGCGCGCCACCGGAGGTTACGTCTGTGATGGCTCCCCCAGGTCGTGCGCTCTTTCCCAAACTGCTGATCCACTTCGACGCTACGGCGTTACAGCCTCGTTTGGGCATCCCCAGAACGGGAGCGTGCGTGCCAGAGTGCAGCGCATGACCACGCTGTGAGTATGTGATTATCAGCCGCTCAGGCTACGATTCAGCGCGTGATGCCCGGATCGATCCTGCTCGACGTGCTTCTGCTCGCGGTGCTGGTCGCCTGGGCGGTGTCCGGCTATCGGCGCGGGTTCGCGCTGAGCATCGGCGGAATCCTCGGCATCGTTGTCGGCGCGATTCTGGCGTTCTTCGCAATCCCGTTCGTCACCAACATCGTCGGGACCACCCAGTGGCGGCTGCCTGTCATTCTCCTCGTTGTCGCCGGGCTCATCATCGGTGGCTTCGCTCTGGGCACAGCCCTCGGGCGCGCGATCCAACGCGGTGTTCAGAAGGGTCCGCTGCGTGTAATCGACCGGGCGCTCGGGGCCATCGTTTCCGTTGTCGCGACGGCCATCGTCATCTCGATGCTTGCCTTCAGCATCGGATCTCTCGGCGTGCCCTTTCTGTCTGATGCGATCAACGCATCCCGGGTTGTCGCTGCCATCGATGCGATTACTCCAGCCCCCGTCTCGAGCGCCGAAGCGCAGATTCGAGCAGTGGTCTCGCAGCAGGGCATCCCGAGGCTGCTCGATTCGATCGGCGTCGGCACCCCTCTGCCGATTCCCCCTGGCGGGGCGAACGCAGCGCAGCAGCTCTCCGCGCATTCGGTCGTAAAGATCACGGGGAATGCATACGCGTGCGGCCAGAACCAGAGTGGCAGTGGATTCGTCGTGTCGGTGGATCGCGTCATCACCAACGCCCACGTGGTGGCCGGGGTCGCTGAGCCTGTCGTGGTCGCGCCAGACGGCGGCAGCTGGACGGGGCGGGTCGTGTACTTCGATCCTGTCGGCGACCTCGCTGTCATCGCCGTCTCGGGCATGCCGACCGCTGCGCTGAAGATCGGCTCGACCCTGTCAACCGGCGCGAGCGCAGTGTTCGACGGCTACCCGCTCGGTGGGCCATTCAGTTCGAAAACCGCCGCAGTCGAGGGCGTGAGTACCGTGCGGGTTCCCGACATCTACGGACAGAACGACTCCCCACGCGAGGTCTCTTCACTCGCGGCCGATGTCGAACAGGGAAACTCTGGTGGCCCGCTTCTCGACCAGTCCGGCCAGGTCGCCGGTGTGGTTTTTGCGAAATCGAAGACGACTGCTGATGTTGGATTCGCGCTCACCGTCTCGGAGATCTCCCCTGTTGCCGCGCAGGCTCCGGGGTTGAGCACCGCCGTCGCGTCTGGCCACTGCACCACCGAATAATCGCTGGCGCGTGTCTCGGTAGACAGTGCTGCAGGATCAGCACCGACTCACAGGTTGCTCAACCGGGCAGCGAGTCAGCCAGGAACGCCTTCGTGCGCTCCCAGGCATCTTGCGCTGCGACCGGGTCGTACGAGTGCGGGTTCGTGTCATTGAAGAACGCGTGCCCGGTGTTCTCGTAGATTTTCGACGTGAAGTCGACCCCGGCATCGGTCATCGCCTTCGTCACCTCCGGCAGCGCGTCGATGAGCGACGGGTCGTTCACCCCGTAGAGCGCGAGGATCGGCGCGGCGATGGTCGACACATCTTGCACCGCGTTCGGGGAACCATAGAACGGGATGGCCGCCCTGACGCGCGGGTCTGCTGCAGCGAGCGCGAAACTGTATGAGCCTCCGAAGCAGAAGCCGGTGACCGCGATGCGTCCGTCGACGCCCGGCTGCCGCTCGAGGTAATCAACGGCCGCCGTGAGTGCGCCGACAGCCCAGGCAGGGTAGCCAGGGGTTCCGAGGGATGCGAACGCATCACGCAGCCGCGGCTGTGCCTCTGTGCGCACTTTCTCATCGGGGTGGTTACGCAGGGTGAAGAGTTCGAGACCCACCTGGGCCTCGATGCCGATGGCCGACAACAGGTCTGGGGCGAGCACCAGGTAGCCTTCGGCGGCGAAACGGTTAGCGATGTCTTTGATGTGATCCACGAGACCCCAGACCTCGTGGATCACGATGAGCGCCCCCTTGAGCTCGCCCGTGGGCTGCACGACATACGCACTGAAATCGACGGGGAACGTGTCGACGGTGTCGCCGAGACTCTCGAGAGTTGACTGTGGAACGGGGAGAGTGATCATCGATGACATGTCCTCAATACTATTGAGCGCATGCCCATCGCACTCATCACCGGCGCGTCCGCCGGCCTCGGCGCCGAGTTCGCCCGCCAGCTCGCCGTCCAGGGTTACGACCTCGTGCTGACCGCCCGAAACGCAGCCAGGCTCGAGGAGGCTGCTGCCGCTCTCCGCGACAACCACGGGGTACGGGTCGAGGTGCTGCCGGCAGACCTGCTCGAGCCGGCAGGACTCGCAGTCGTCGAAGCCCGAGTCGGGGCGTCCGACGACCCGATAGACCTGCTGGTCAACAATGCCGGGTTCGGACTGCAGAAGAGTTTCGCAGACAATTCGATCGACGACGAGGTTGCGCTGGCCGAGATGCTCATCGTCGTGCCCCTGCGACTCACCCACGCGGCACTCGGGCAGATGCTGCCGCGAAAGTCGGGCACCGTCGTGAATGTCGCAAGCGTGGCGGGTTACACACCGCGCGAGACATATGGTGCGGCGAAAACGTGGATGCTCAACTTCAGCAGGTGGGCGAACGTGTACTACCGCAAACAGGGCGTTACCGTCATGGCGATAGCGCCGGGCTTCACGCGCACCGAGTTCCATTCGCGCATGGGAGTCACCGGGGTCGACACCGTTCCGGGCTTCCTGTGGCTGCAAGCGGAGACCGTCGTGCGGGTCGGGCTGCGAGATGCTGCCCGCGGCCAGGCGATATCGATTCCGGCGGTGCGCTACAAGATCGCCGTCGCACTCGCCAGTGTGCTGCCGACGAGCCTGGTCGTGCGGCTGGCCGCGCGCGGACGCTGACAGCAGCGCCGCTAGAGACCGAGGGCCTTGAGCACGGCGCCAGCGCCGAATGCAGACGCGAGCAGGGCCAGCTGGCTGACCACCGCCCCAGCGATTGCCCAGCTCAGGCACACCCTTCGAGCGCGCACAATGCGAGAGTGAACACGATCGAATTCGGCACGGACTGCCGCTGAGCCGGTCGCCTCTCGCGTTGCGACGAACCAGGTACCCTGCGATTCTGCGCACCGCCGATGCCGCTCGACAGCCTGCTGGGACATCAGTCGTGGAAGGCTGGCCAACCAGCTGCCGAACTGGCGCTGAGAGACGATCTCAACCCGACGAGAGCCCGCTGTGAGTGTGAGCTCTGCCGGAGAAGTAACCACGAGGCAGGGTGTGACGGTCACCGGTGCGCCCAGCGCTCGCGACATCCGATCCGCGACAGAATCTGCCACATACTCGGCATCTCGAACGTGCGGAAAGCGCGTGCCATCCACGACGAACGTGCGCTCCCCCACCCAGACCCGCTCACCGGCATGATTGCAGAGTGCGATGCTGAAGACTCCCGCGGGCCCGACCACGACGTGTTCGATGACCGGCTCGTCAGTGCCAAGACTCGCTCCGTCTACTATCGACCACTCGTCACCAAGAGCAGCGAGAGCGTCACTCACCTCGACCTCAGCGAGCGCGCCGGCGTAGGCGCGAGCGGCTGGCCTGGCGAGCGGGTCCAATCCGAAGATGCGCCCGAAGAGAGACATCCGCGGTGCCGCTGACTGGAGGCGAAGAAATTCCTTCACCGACGTGAGGGCGGGTTCGGAGGCGCGCTGAACAGGCCTCGCGCCGTCTGCTCCCAACGAGGCCAACTGCCCACTCCCTGCAACGCTGATGCCGTCCCCCAACGGTCGTCTCGCTTCCACCCCACGGTATTTGCGGCGCGGAGAAAGCGACACTCCCCAGTCCGGGGCAGAAATTTTCCTTGCGATTCGGCACAGACAGGCGCACTCTGGTTGCAGAACAACTCATCGCCCGGAAGAGCCGTACCCAAGGTGCCGCACCGGGCGATGAGTCTTTAACCCCTCAAAAAAGCCACGACGTCGTTCATCTCCTCACGGGAGATCGAGTGCCCTATTCCGCGGTATTCGCGCTGGGTGAGAGTCGTGTGGGCGGGCAACCATGCTGCGGTGCGCTCGACGGCGTCCTGTGGGATCACCGGGTCAGCCGGATCCCGCCCCCAGAACAGCGGGGGCCGCAGGGTCTCGAGAGTACCGTCAGCCGGCAGCTCGCCGTCGATACTGAAACCTGCGAGGTTCACAAATTTCTCGAACCGCTGCGGAGCGAACCGCAGCAACTGCGTGACCATGGCCCCGCCCTGCGAGAAGCCGAGCAGCCAGGTTGCTCCAACGTGCCCGGTCCGATCGAGCCAGCGCAGTACAGCCTCGGTAGCGTCACCTGCTGCGAGCGGGCTCGGCAGGCCGGGTTCTGCGTTCGAGAACCATGAGTAGGCGGGGCCGAGCGAGAGCGGGGCACGAAGCGAAGCGACCACGGCTTCCGGTGGCAGCAGAGGGGCGAGCGCGAAGAGGTCATTCTCGTCGGAACCGCGGCCGTGCATGAGCACGAGAAGCGGGCGCGAAGCGAGAGCGGCGGCCCGTTCATCCGGTGCCACCGACCACAACACCGCCTGGCCTGAGAGTTCGAGAGTCGACGACATCCGCCGCTACTCCGCGCCCAGCAGCGCGTTCGCCACCGTTGTATGCACGGAGTCTTCGTTGCTCGGATGGAACCCGCCGGCGAGCACGTCGCGGTACAGCCGACCGATTTCACTCGAGTTTGAAAAAGCCGCACCCCCCGCAACCGCGACCGCCTGGTCTACAACGTATTTTGCTGTCTTCGTCGCCCGGGACTTGATGCCGACGAGAGCGCGGAACCACTGGTTGCCGCGCTCGATGAGACCGTCGACATCAGAGGCGAGAGCGTCGAGCTGGGGAACCAGTGCGTCCTGTGCGATGGCGGCATCCGCGATCTTCCAGCGGATCACCGGGTCTTTGTCTTTGGTCAGGCCGGTGCGTGCAGACACCCGACCCGTGACTGATTCGACAGCCAGTTCGAGTGCACGCTGGCCGATTCCCGTGTAGACCGCTGCAACCAGGATCTCGAAGTTGGCGAAGATGGCAAAGATGAGAGAGTCGGGATTGGGGCCCGGCGTAAGCCGACGCACCACGCGATCTGCCGGCGCGACCGCCCCGTCGAGCTTCGTGCTGTTGCTCTGGCTGGCCCGCATGCCGATGGTGTCCCAGTCGCTGAGGGTGGTGATGCCGCCAGTGTCGCGCGCGACGAATGCGTGCACGAGTTTCGGCGCATCCGCCGATTCCGTATCGAGCCCGAACAGTCCGAGCCTGGTCCACGCCGGCGAGAGGCTGGTGAAGATCTTTATGCCGGTGAACGCGTATCCGCCGTCTGGCAGGGGCTTCGCCGTGGTGTTCGAACCGAACAGCACCAGATCGTTGCCTGCCTCGCTGATTGCGAACGCGAAGACCTCACCGGCAACCGCATCGGTGAGCACGAACTCGAGCGAATCGTCGCCGCGATCACGAAGCGTTTTCGCTACCCCGGTCCAGACGAGGTGCATGTTGACGGCAAGCGCGGTCGCGGGTGCCGCTGCGGCGAGCGCTGACTGCTCATGAGTCAGCTCGAGCAGGCTCAGGCCGAGGCCACCGAGCTCCTTCGGCACGAGGGCTTTCAGGTAGCCTGCCGCCTTGAGCTCATCGAGGTCTTCTGTGAGGAAGACGTTGTCACGGTCATAGCCCGCCGCCCGGCCATGGATTCGCTCGAGTAGTTCAGGAGAGAGAAGAGTCACCCGTCAAGTTTGTCACCAACGAGCATGGTCGGGCCGTGAGCATGAGACAGACGTGAGCATGAGACAGAATGGAGCGAGTGAGCGCACCAGTAGACCCGCCCAAACGGTCGCATTTCGTCGATCTCACGCCACTTAGGCAATCGCCAGCCTTCGCCAGGCTCTGGACAGGCAATGCCATCTCGGGCATCGGCGGCCAAATGACGATAGTCGCCGTTGGATTGCACATCTACTCGATCACGCACTCGACTTTCGCCGTGTCGCTTGTCGGCGGTTTCGCGCTCATCCCGATGATCATCTTCGGTATCTATGGCGGGATGCTCGCCGACGCCTTCGACCGCAAGCTCATCTTGACGATCGCGGCGGTCGTTGCGTGGGTAACGACGATCTGCCTCGTCACCCTTGCGTTCACCAACGTTGAAATCGTCTGGCCGTTCTACCTGTTGACGACACTCAACGCTGTGGCAACCACCGTGCTCCAGACCGTGCGGTCTGCCGTGATTCCACGGCTGCTGCCGTCGAGGCTGTTGCCAGCGGCATCCGCCCTCAACGGAGTTGTGTTCGGGATCGCGCTCACTGTCGGCCCTGCGCTCGCCGGAGTGCTGGTCGCGACGGTCGGCTTCGGATGGACCTATTCAGTGGATGTCCTGCTCTTCGTGAGCGCCTTCGCTGGCATCTTCTCGCTGCCGAAGCTCGCCCCGCAGGGCGACGTGCAGCGACCGGGGCTGGCGTCGCTGCGCTACGGGCTCGACTTTCTGAAACGTGCGCCGAACATCCGCACCTCCTTCGTCGCCGACATCATCGCTATGACCTTCGGGCAACCGCGGGTGATCTTTCCGGCGGTCGGCGCGCTCGTGCTGGGCGGAGGCGCGATCACCGTGGGAATTCTCACGGCGGCCGGTGCGGTCGGTGCGCTGCTGTCGAGTGTGGTCTCCGGCCGCTTGGGCCACGAACGCTGGCACGGCGCGGCGATCCGAAACGCGATCATGGTCTACGGGGTGTTCATCGCGGCCTTCGGGGCTGTGCTCGCCATCATGTCGTTCGGGCCGGGCGGTCACGTCAGCGGGTCACTCGCAAACGCCTACATTCCGGCTATCGCCATCGCAGCCGTTTTTCTCGCCGGGGCGGGCGCAGCCGACAACGTCAGCTCGATCTTCCGCAGCACGATGCTGCAGACCGCAGTGCCAGACAACATGCGTGGCCGGCTGCAGGGCGTATTCACTGTGGTTGTGACAGGCGGGCCTCGGGTCGGCGATCTCTACGCAGGCATTATCGCCTCGATCGGTGCGATCTGGTTACCGCCGCTCTTGGGCGGCCTGCTGATCGTCGTGCTGGTGGCGACGCTTGTGAGGGTGCAGCGCGGATTTCTGCAGTACGACGCGCTCGCCCCGGCCCCCTGACATCCGCGCCGGTTACATCCGATGCCGGACACTGCGGCGGATTGTGGGCGGGGCTGGTCGGGCGATGCCATGCGCCGAAGCGTGACGGCGTTGCCAAATGATTAGCTGCGAGGGCTGTCTTCGTCGACCAGGATTCCGCGCGGAAGGGCGCCCGTCGAGACCAGCGTGAGTCGCTGCGTCGCCCTCGTCATCGAGACGTAGAGAGCGCCAGCGCCCCGCGCAGATGCCGCGACAATCGCGGCAGGGTCGACGACGATCACTGAGTCGAACTCGAGCCCTTTGGCATCCTGCGGAGTGATCAGCGCGACCTCGCTGGTGAGCCCTCGTGGTCCGCGGCCGATCGCGCTGCTGAACTCCCCGACGAGTCTCTGCTCGACCTCGGCTATGGCACTGTCGGTCACGATGACAGCGACGGTGCCGCCGGCGCTGAGGCCGCGTTCGCGGTGCACTGCTCCCACGACATCCGCGATCACGGCGATCGGCCACTCGCTCTCTCTGACTGCCCGGCTCGGCGTGACCGGCAGCCCGTGCGCGATGGCCATCGACTCAGCCGAGGCCGCGATCTGGCTCGGGGTGCGGTAGTTCACGGTCAGTTCTTCCAGGCGCCAGCGATCGCCCTCCAGAGAGCCCTTCAGCAGTGGCTCAAGCGCGGTTCTCCAGTCGGTGGATGCCGCAGCAGAACCCGCCTGCGCGATATCGCCGACGATCGTGAACGAGCGCAGCGGCCCGCGCCTGAGCAACAGGCGCCACTGCATCGGGGAGAGCTCCTGCGCCTCGTCGACGACGACGTGACCGTAGGTCCACGAGCGGTCCGCTGCAGCCCGCTCCGCCGTTGTGCCGCGGTCGGCGAACTCGGCGAAATTGTCGGCGAGGTCTTTCGCGTTGACGAGACCCGTGACATCCATGTTCTGGATGGCGGCCTCTGCGTTCTCGATATCGCGCTTGCGCTGCTGTTTTTGCTCACGCTTCTGGGCCGCATCCACCGCGTCATATTCGCCGAGCAACTCCGCGGCCTCGTCGAGCAGCGGCACGTCGGCGATCGTGAAGCGCGCCTCTCGGTCGCGTCGAAGCAGCGCGCGCTGGGCCGGCGACCAGTCCTGGGTGAGTTCGGCGAGCCACTGTGGCCGAGAGTACAGGTCCTGCAGCAGTTTCTGCGGGGTGAGCGGAAGCCAGGCTGTGTTGAGAGCGACGCGCACATCCTCTGCGCTCCGCAGGTCTTCGCGCAGCATCGGCAGGTCTGACTCGTCCATCGAGTTGCCGCTCGATTTGAGCTGCGCGAGCCACTCCCGGCTCAGCGCTGAGAGCGCATTTTTGACGAAGGTGACCCTGGCTTCGTTGTACGGCTTGCCCCCCTCGCGCGCTCGCGTCATCGCGGTCTGGATGAGCTGGGGGTCGAGCGTGAGCCGGTCACCGTTCACATCGAGTTCCTGCGGTTCCGCGGGAACCCGCTGGCGGGAGCGCACCGCTCTGCCGATGAGCGCGGCCATGAACGCCTGGCCCTTCAGCCGTGCGACATCCGGCGCATCCTCGGCAACCGCATCGACGCCCGGGAAGAGCTGGCCGACACTCGCGAGCACAACCCCGGTCTCGCCGAGCGACGGAAGAACCGCCTCGATGTACTGCAGAAAAGAACGGGATGGCCCGACGATGAGCACCCCGGAGTTCTTGAGGCGATCACGATTCGAGTAGAGCAGGTAGGCGGCGCGATGCAGCGCTACTGCGGTCTTTCCCGTGCCCGGGCCACCCTGCACGACCAAGACGCCACGGAGTTCAGAGCGGATGACGCGATCCTGTTCCCCCTGGATTGTGGCGACGATGTCGCTCATCCTTCCGGTGCGCTGGGCAGACAGCGCCGCCAGCAGTGCACCTTCGCCCTGAAGCTCTGCCGTGTCGCCCTCGAGCAGGCTCGCATCGAAGATCTCGTCTTCGACGCGGATGATTCCCCGTCCCTTCGAGACCAGGTGGCGCCTGGCGCGCGTGCCGAGCGGATTCGCCGCGGTCGCCTGGTAGAACGCGCTGGCCTGCGGAACCCGCCAGTCGAGCAGGATCGGCTGCAGGTCTTCGTCGCGAAGGCCGATGCGGCCGATGTAGCGGTACGCGGAACCGTCCTGCGACTCGATCAACTCCAGTCGCCCGAAAGCGAGCCGCTCGTCGACCTCGCGAAGCTGCACGATCCGGTCTTCGTAGATGCGCGCAAAGGTGTCTCGCTCGGAGCGGCCCTGATGATTGCCGCCGACATCCAGCAGCCGGATGGCGTCGAGCTGTTGCTCGGCTTCGAGCTTTAGCGCGTCGAGGCGAGCGTAAAGCGCCGAGACGTACTGCTGTTCGCGTGCGAGCTCGCGATCCGCCATTCTGTTTCCCCTAGACAGCCGCGAGGGGTAAAAACGCGGCTATCCATTTTAGTCACCGGCGCGGAGCACCGGTGCACGAGCGCCTGTGCGCAGGCGCTATCTGATGAGCAACGGCGGCAGTGCGGCCAGCGCATGGCGATCTGCCACGATCGACTCGAGCAGGTCGGCTTCATAGCGCTGCGCGCCGATTCTATTTTTGCCTGAGATGAGTCGCTGCCGAGTGAAGGCGAGGCGGGTGGCATCCTGCACGAACCGCTTGTACTGCTTCTTGAGCTTGTGCCTGCCCGCCCACCAGATCACCTGGCGTCGGCCGGCAGCCGTCGAAAGCTGGTTGACCTCGCTCGAGGTGAACCAGCCGGCTGTCGCATACTCGGCCAGGCGATCCCTGGTGATTCGCTGCTCGTGCCGCCGCAGCAGAACCACCCCGACGATGGCAAGAACGAACAGGGGCACCTGAACCAGCACGTAGAAGACGAACCAGTTCGTCGCCCAATACGATGCCGAATTCCAGAAGCTGTGGAGCGCCATCGCCGGAATCAGCCCGACGACGAAGTAGCCGATGGCGCCGATGCGGTTGCTGTGCCTCGCCGCCAACCCGAGCATTAGACCCGTGAACGATGTGAACATCACGTGGGCGAACGGTGACAGTACCGCGCGCAACAGGAATGTCTGGCCGACCCCACTGCCGAAACCTCTGTCATTGATGATGGCAAGTCCGAAGTACTGCAGGTTCTCGGTGAAGGCGAAGCCCACGGCAACGGTTGCGCCGTAGACGATGCCGTCGATCGGGCCGTCGAAATGCCGTCGCACCGCCCAGAACAGGATCAGGATACCGAGGCCCTTTGCCGTCTCCTCGATGATCGGCGCCTGAACGATTGTCTCGAACAGCTGCGCTCCCGCGGAGTTCTTGAGACCGTGGCTCGCCTCGTAGACCTGGGTGATTCCCGAGAATACGAGGGCGATGAAGACGGATGCCGCAGCTCCCCAAAGAAAAGCGAACAGCAGCACGAGCCGGGGCTCAGGCTCCCACCGGTCGACCCAGCGAATGCCGAGCAACACGATCACGAGCGGGATCGCAGCGAGGATGGCCGCGTACAGCAGCGCCGTCGCACCAAGCACGGCGAAGAGGTAGAGCACCACGATCACCAGGATGATCGAGATGACGAGAAAACCGAGGATGGCAAGAACAACGGTGCCAGCACGACGCTTGGGCGGCCTCGTAACGGGCACCTGGTCGGGATGCTCGAGTACGGGCTCGCCATTGAGCACGACAGCCATCGGCTGGTTGATGGTCATCTGATCGTTCCTGTTCGCAGGGTCATTCGGCCACGCTCGTTTTTGACAAGGCTAGCCCGACCACGCGCCAGTTCGACACAGCGCTACGCAGCACCCGACCCGACGGCTAAAACACTTTCCCGGGGTTGAGAATCGACAGCGGATCGAAGACCGCTTTGATCTTCCGCTGCAGCTCGACCTGATCGTCACCGAGCTCGTCGGCGAGCCAGCGCTTCTTCAGGATGCCGACGCCGTGCTCACCGGTGAGGGTTCCGCCGAGGCGAAGCGCCTCCTCGAAGAGCTCACCAGCCGCCGACCAGATCTCGTCTGGTACCTCCCCATCCGAGCTGGGAGTGAAGATGAAATTAGGGTGCAGGTTGCCGTCCCCGGCGTGCGCAACCGTAGGAATCGTGATGCGGTACTTCGCACCGATCCTCTCGATCGCTGCGAACATGGCTGGCAGCGAACTGCGTGGAACCGCCACGTCTTCGATGAGCACCGTGCCGAGCGATTCCATCGCAGGGTGAAAAGCTCGTCGAATCGCGAACAGCCGCTCGCCCTCTTCTGCATCCGTCGTCAGCTCGGCTTTCCCACCCAGGGAAATGACGACGGCAAGCGCCGAAGCGGCCTCCGCAGCCGCAGCCGCTCCATCGGTTTGGAGGAGCAGGCACGGGCCGGTACCGAAATCCTGACCGAGGAACGCAGACAGGGCTGCGACCCCCGGAGCATCGATCAGCTCCATCGCAGCAGGACGGATGCCCGCGGCGCTGACCGCAGCTGACGCCGCTGCCGCCGTGGTCACGTCATCGAACCAGGCTGAAATCGTGGCAACCGGTCCCGTGGGAAGCGGGCGCAGCTTCACCGTCGCCTCGACGATGATGCCGAGTGTGCCCTCGGAGCCGATCATCAGCGCCGCCAGGTCGAGGCCGGTGACGCCCTTCACACTCCGATGGCCCATCCTCATCAGCCGTCCGTCAGCGAGCACCACCTCGAGCGCGAGCACTGCCTCGCGCGTCACCCCGTACTTGGCGCAGAGCAGGCCGCCTGCATTCGTCGCGATGTTTCCGCCGACGGTCGAGATCTCGCGGCTGGCCGGGTCAGGTGCGAACCACAGTCCTTCCGCCGCGAGCGCGTCATTGAGGTCGGCGTTGATGATGCCGGGCTGCACGACGGCGAGTTCGTCTGCGACCGACAGCTCGACGATTCGATTCATCGCGAGGGTCGAGAGCACGATCTCCCCCGCTCTCGCGATCGCTCCGCCTGCGAGCCCGGTGCCAGCTCCACGAGGCACGACAGGCACCCTGAACTCTGTCGCGATGCGCAGGGTGGACTGAACGTCGGCTGTGGTTCGCGCCGTCACGAGAGCGAGCGGCAGGCTGCGAGAATCGTGCCCCGACTTGTCTGCTGTGGTTGCGCCGAGAGCAACCGGGTCGAACGACACAGCGTCACCGAGGGCTGCGAGCAGGGCTTGCTCCACTGTCACTGTGTTGCCTCGAGCTGAGGGTGCTCGAGCTGTGCGGTCTCTAGTCTGGCCGCTTCTATGTGAGCGCGCGTCGGGATGGACGGCACAGCACCGAGTTTCTGCACAGAGAGCGAGGCTGCGACGGATGCGAATGCCGCGGCATCCTCGAACGGTCGCCCTTCTGCCAGCGCGGCGGCGAGAGCTCCGCAGAAGGTGTCACCTGCTCCGGTGGTGTCGACCGCCGTTACGGTGCGCGACGGTACCCTGGCGAGCTCGGTGCCTCCCTCCCACAGCACAGAGCCCGCGGCGCCGAGCGTGACGACGAGACGCGGCACCTGGGACGCCAGCGCAGCTGAAGCAGCACCGAGATCGTCGATACCGCTGACGATGCAGGCCTCGTGCTCGTTGACGATGAGCAGATCGAGTTCGGCGACGAGGCTCGCCGGCAGGATGCGCGCTGGCGCTGCATTGAGTATCACCGTCGCGGAGGCGTAGTGGGCTTCCCGCGCCGCCTCCTCCACCACTGCCAGCGAAAGCTCGAGCTGCATCAGCACGACTGCCGAATGCTCGAGGTGGGCACGTTCTTCGCCGGTCAACTCCGTCACGCTCGCATTCGCTCCCGACGCCACGATTATCGTGTTCTCGCCAGAGCCATCCACGACGATGAACGCCTGCCCGGTGCCATGCTCTTCCGACCTACGGAGCCGGTCGATGCCGATGCCCGCCTCGACCATCGTCGTGGTGAGGGCGGCACCGTTGTCGTCACTCCCCACGGCACCGACGAAGGTCGTGAGAGCCCCGGCCCTGGCCGCGGCAACCGCCTGGTTGAGACCCTTCCCCCCGGGATATCGGGCGGCGGACTCAGCCAGGAGCGTCTCGCCGGGCTGGGGAATGCGGGCAACGGTGAACACGGTGTCCATGTTCGCCGAACCCACGATGGTCACGGCTGGTCGTGTCGCGTTCATTTCTTCAGGCTAGCGCCACAGGCAATGTCCGTTTTTCGCCAGTCAACGTCAGCGGAGCATGTGATCGTAGAGCTATGAGCACCACGCCGGCCGCGATCCGCTTGACGGACCCGCTGTTCGCAGAACGCTATCGGGCCATGTCATCTCGCGACTCACGATTCGACGGCCAGTTCATCACCGGAGTGCGGTCTACGGGCATCTACTGCCGACCGAGCTGTCCGGCGATGACCCCCAAGGAATCCAACGTCACCTTCTATCGCACAGCTGCCGCAGCCCACGAGGCCGGACTCAGGGCGTGCAAACGTTGTCTCCCCGATGCAGTGCCGGGGTCGCCGGAGTGGAACATCCACGATGATCTCGCGTCACGGGCAATGCGATTGATCGCTGACGGCACCGTGGAGCGCGACGGTGTTCCCGGGCTGGCGCAACGGCTCGGCTACACCCCGCGCCACCTAGGCCGCGTGCTCGTCACGGAGTTGGGCGCAGGGCCGCTCGCACTCGCTCGTGCGCATCGTGCCCAGACCGCCCGAACCCTCCTCATCAGCACTGACCTGTCGGTCGCCGACGTCGCTTTCGCAGCGGGGTTTTCAAGCATCCGCCAGTTCAACGACACGGTCCAGGCCGTCTACGAGACCACCCCGACCGCGCTGCGGGCGAAAAGGCCCCGGGGAGTGCTGCCCTCCGAGCTGGCAGGTACTGTCACCCTGCGGTTGCCCGCGCGGGCACCGTTCGATGGTGTCGGACTTATGCGCTTCTTCGCCGACCACGCCCTCCCCGGCATCGAGACCGGCGACGACACCCGCTTCAGGCGACTGATGCGGCTGCCCGGCGGTATTGCCGAGGTCGAACTGGCTCTTGACGGCGAAACGAGTGTGCTGTGTACTGCGCAGCGCGCGAACCTCTCCGACCTGTCGACCCTGGTTTCGCGGGTGCGGAGGTTTCTCGACCTCGACGCAGACTCGCAGGCGATTGATGCGGCGCTGTCGACGGATGCACTGCTCGCACCCCTCGTCGATGCCCGGCCGGGCATCCGCCTCCCCGGCAGCTTCGATGGGGATGAAACGCTCTTTCGAACGATGATCGGGCAGCAGATCTCGGTCGCGGCGGCACGAACGGTGCTCGGGCGGCTCGCCACCGACCTGGGTGAGAGCGCCGGACTCTTCCCCACGGCCACGGCCATCGCCGAACACGGCCGAGAGGTGCTGCGCGGTCCGGCCACCCGAGTCGCCGCGATCATCGGGGTCGCAGAGGCACTCGCGAGCGGCGACCTCGTGATCGACGTCGGGATGCCGGCAGAGGAGCTGGCCGAACGGCTGGTCGCGCTGCCCGGGGTCGGGCCGTGGACGGCCGGCTACCTCGCCATGCGGGTGCTCGGCTCCCCCGACGTTCTGCTCTCTACCGACCTGGTCATGCTGTCGAGCGCCGCGAAGCTGGGGCTGCCAGCAACCGCCAGGGGCCTCGCCGACTACGGCAGGCGATGGGCACCGTGGCGCAGCTATGCCGGGTTGCACCTGTGGCGGGCGCGGTAGGGCGCGCCACGGTAGGTCGCGGCTGAGATCTCGACCAGCTCGATCCGGTCTATTGCGGCGGTTATTGCGGCGGGATGATGCCGATCACACCGGTCATCGGAACGAGCCCGCTCAACCGCTCGGGCGACAGCACGTGCGCAACCTGCTCCGCCGTCATTAGCCCGGCCGAGACGACCAGCTCTGCGATCGAGGCGTTGGTGGTGAGCGCGGTGTGGGCGAGAGACGCGGATGCTGCGTAACCGATGTACGGCGTGAGTGCGGTGACCACGCCGACAGACGACTCAACCTGGGCAGCAAGCCGCGAGGTGTTCGCGGTGATGCCGTCCACGCAGTTCACCCTGAGGGTTCGGCAGGCGTTGGTCATCCAGGCCAACGACTGCAGGATGCTGTGGGCGATCACGGGCTCGAAGGCGTTCAGCTGCAGCTGCCCACCCTCAGCGGCAGCGGTCACAGTCGCGTCGGCTCCGATCACGCTGAAAGCGACCTGGTTGACGACCTCGGGGATGACGGGATTGACCTTGCCGGGCATGATGCTCGAACCGGCCTGGCGCGCCGGCAGGTTGATCTCTCCCAAACCCGCCTGCGGGCCGCTCGACAGCAGCCTGAGGTCGTTGCAGATCTTGGAGAGTTTGACCGCTGCACGCTTCACCGTTCCGCTCAGTGTCATGAAGATTCCCGCATCAGACGTTGCCTCGATGAGGTCTGGTGCAGTCTCCATTGCGATGCCGGTGATCTCGACGAGGTGCCTGCAGACCGCCTCGGCATAGCGTGGGTCTGCCGTGATCCCGGTTCCGATCGCTGTCGCGCCCATGTTGATCTCGTTCAGCCACGGCACCACTTCACCGAGACGGTCGTAGTCCTCGGTGAGCGTGTGGGCGAACCCGCTGAATTCCTGCCCAAGGGTCATCGGCACGGCATCCTGCAGCTGGGTTCGACCGATCTTCAGGATGTCGGCAAACTCGACGCCCTTCTTCGCGAACGACTCGGTCAGCAGCTTGTGCTCGTCGAGCAGCCGAGTGACTCCGAACACCATCGCGAGCTTGATCGCGGTCGGGTAAACGTCGTTCGTCGACTGGCTGCGGTTGACGTCGTCGATGGGATGGAGGTACTGGTACTCGCCGAATTCGTGCCCGAGTAGTTCGAGACAGCGGTTGGCGATCACCTCGTTGGTGTTCATATTGGTTGAGGTGCCAGCCCCACCCTGAATGACGCCGACAACGAACTGCTCGTGCAGCTCACCCGCCACGATCTCTTCGCAGACGCGCTCGATGAGCTCTGCCTTTGCTGGGTCGAGCACTCCGAGCTCGCGGTTGGCGCGAGCAGCCGCCTGCTTCACCCTCGCCAGGGCACGGATCAGGTCGCGATAGACCGAGATCGGGCGCCGGGTAATGGGAAAGTTCTCGAGGGCGCGGGCGGTGTGGATGCCCCAATAGGCGTCTGCGGGAATCTCCATCGATCCCAGCGAGTCGGTTTCAACGCGCACGCCTGCAGGCCGCACGATCTGGATGGGGGTGGTCGGCGCGCTGTCGTCGACTGCTTTTTCGGTCATCATGCTGCTGTTCATCTCGGGCGGTGGCTCCCTTGCCTGTCTCGTCTTTCGCTTGTGGCTCTCTGACGGCATTCAGCCTAACCGTGCGCTCACGGTATGCGCGTGTTCGCCGGTCGCGAACTCTTAGCACTCTCATACTGAGAGTGCTAAATTTAGATTAGTTGAGTCAGACAGACTCAAGTTTGAAGGAGTCCATCGCTATGACCAGCACCACTGCATCCCCAACCCGCCTCATGCCCGTCGACCTGTACCGCGAAGGCGACACGTACATGCTGAGCGCAGATCTGCCCGGTGTCGATCCGCGCTCAGTCGACATTGCAGTAGACGGACAGCTGCTCACCATCAGCGCAGAGCGCACACTCACTGTTTCGGATGACGCCAAGTGGCTTGCACGCGGACGCCAGTCCGGCGCGCTCGTGCGTCGCTTCACTCTCGGCCAGGCCATCGATCGCGACAGCATCGCTGCCAGCTACGACAACGGTGTGCTGAGCATCAGCATCCCCGTCAGCGAGAAGGCGAAGCCGCGCAGGATCACAGTCGTTTCTCGTGCAGGTGTTGATGGCGCAACTGCACCAGAGGCCAGCGAGTCAGAGGCTAGCGAGTCAGAGGCCAGCGCACCCGTCGCGGCCTGATAACCCCCAAGCGGAGCGGCCGGAGCTCATACTCCGGCCCCTCCGCTCTACCCGCATGCACCCCCCAATGCGGGCCACCCCTCCGGGGGCATGCGCTCACGGCCAATTGCCAGTAATCTGGGTCGTGACTACGACTGCGGGGAGGGGTGCGGCGTGTTTGAAGACGACGTTACTGTTGCAGCCGGGTGGTATCCCGACCCGATGGGGCTCCCGCAATTGCGCTGGTGGAACAACCATGCATGGACCGAGCTCACCACCGAAGCCAGGCCACCCCTTGTGATGCAGCAGCCGACACCCCGTGTGCTCTACGCAGACGATGAGTTACCGACGCGTCGCCAGCAGCGCGAGCAGCGCGAGCGAGAAGAAGAATACGTTCGATTAGCCACCGACGAGGATGCCGAGCGGGATGCCGCAGCGGCCTATGCACCCTTCACTACCACTCTCCGTGAAATAGACCCACCGGCGTCACTTCTCGCGGATGATCTCGGCACGGTACACGAGTCGCCGTTCCCGGACTTTGCGACATTCGCCCAGTCGGCGGCGGAACAGGTTGCGGCAGCACAGCCAGTATCAGCGCAGGCAGCACCAGCGCAGCCCATCGCGCCAGACCGCACCGGTATCGACGAGGGCGACGCCGGTGTTGCCGAGTCGTTCGACGACATCTTCCAGCCGAGGTCTGCCACCTCAGCCGTTTCTGCCCCGACCGCCCAGTACGAGCGGACGCGCACATCCGAGCCCCCGGCTGGGTCATCACACGGCACGTCACTTCCGCACCTTCAGCCGTATACGGCCGCGGTGTGGATCATCGCCCTTCTGCCACTTTTGCAGCTCGTCGTCGGACTGCTGCTGCTCGTCGGGTTCAGTTCTCTCGCGAGCACGGCCTTCACGGTGGCCGCTGTCGCGGCACCGTACGTCATAGTCATCGCCCTTGCTGCCGCCGACCGAGCCCTCCTCCGTCGGGCGGGCCACGAGCACACAGCGCACTGGGCGTGGGCGTTCCTCTCCGCTCCGGTATACCTCGTTGCACGGTCGATGGCGCTGAGCCGTACCGGCAATCTGGGCCTCGGCCCGCTTCTGGTCTGGGCTGCGCTCGCATTCATGCAGCTGGTCGCCGTTCTCGTCGTACCCGGAACGCTGATCTCACTCATCCCCGGCGTCTTCAGTTCGCAAGCCCAGCAGTCGGTTCAGTCCGAAGCGACGATCCTCGGCGCGAAGCTCGCGGTGACCTGCCCGCCCTCGCCCCCTCTCATCATCGGACAGCACTTCACCTGCACGGCCATCTCCGATACAGGCGCGAGCTACACCGTCACGGTGAGCCTGCAACGTGCCAACGGGTGGATCGACTGGCGCGTCGACGACTGGGGCGCATACACGCTCACCCGTTAGCTCGCACTGCCACTGGCTAGGCTGGGGAAGTGAACGCCGACCCAGTTAACAGTGATGACAACCAGAACGACAGCATCCTCACACCACGACAGCGGCAGCAACTCAGTCGTCGGCCGAAAGACTCCTCGATCACCGCGACGCTCGCGCTCACCGGGCTCGTTGCAGCCTTCACGCAGACCCTCGTCACCCCGATCATCCCCCGGCTCCCCGAGCTCCTGCATTCATCGGCTGCCGATGCCACCTGGGTACTGACCGCAACTCTTCTCGCGGCCGCGATCTCGATTCCTATCGCCGGCCGACTGGGCGACATGTACGGCAAGCGCCGTCTCATGCTCGTGCTGCTGATCGCCCTGGTGGCGGGCTCGGTGATCTGCGCGTTGTCGGTCACGCTCATCCCGATGATCATCGGTCGCGTACTCCAGGGAGTCTCACTCGGCGTGATTTCGGTCGGAATCAGCATTCTTCGCGATGTACTGCACCCGAAAAGCCTTGGTGGAGCCGTCGCGCTGGTCAGTGCCACTCTCGGGGTCGGCGCAGCTGTCGGGCTACCGATCGCCGCCGTGATCGCGCAGAACCTCGACTTTCACTACCTGTTCTGGCTGGCGACGTTCCTCGGTCTGGCGAGCCTCATACTTGTGGCGTCCATAGTTCCCGTGAGCACGCTCCGAGCGGGTGGCAGATTCGATTTTCCCGGTGCTGTCGGTTTTGGAGTCGGCCTGGTCGGCATCCTGCTGGCCGTATCACAGGGCAGCACCTGGGGCTGGGGCAGTCCGCTCACGCTCGGCCTTCTGATTGGAGGCGTGATAGTGCTGCTGGTCTGGGGCGTATTCGAAACGAGAACTCACGATCCCCTGGTCGACCTCAGGGTCGCGGCGAGGCGGCCTGTGCTGCTCACCAACCTGGCCTCGATCGCCATCGGCTTCGGGTTCTTCGTGACAACAGCCGTGTTCCCCGCGCTTCTCGAAGCGCCGGCGTCGAGTGGGGTCGGGCTCGGGCAGACACTCATCGTCTCGAGCCTCTGCCTCATGCCTCTCGGGCTCGTCATGTTCGTGATGTCGCCGGTTGCGGCGCGACTGTCTGCCACCCGCGGCCCTCGAATCAGTCTCATCGTCGGCGGCTCAGTAGTCGCTTGTGCCTTCGCAATCGCAATCGTTTTACATAGCGCACTGTGGCACGTGATCCTGGTGTCGTCGATCGTCGGAGTGGGAGTCGGGATCGCATATGCGGCGATGCCGACGCTGATCATGCATTCGGTGCCGTCTACGGAGACCGCCTCGGCGAACGGACTGAACTCGGTGATGCGCACCCTCGGTTCCACCGTCGCTGCGACCGTCTCCGGACTGGTGCTCGCCGCGAATTCGACCGTCGTGAACGGCATCTCGGTCTCGGCAGACTCCGGCTTCAGAACGATGTTCGTGATCGCGACAGCGGTGTTGCTCGTCGGTGTGCTGTTCGCACTGTTGATCCCGCGAAGAGAGAGCGGCTATGGGGACACTCAGAGCATCCCCGTGCAGCGCACATCATGACCACGGCCGAATAACCAAGCCTGCTACCTGGGGGCGACGACCTCTATTCTGCGAGCGTTTTGTGCGGATATACCCCCGTATTCCGCACTCCACTTTCGCGAAGTCGCCGCCACCCGGGTGTCCCCCGGTGGTGCTGTTTAGAACTTTAGCCCGGCTGGGAATACCCCCAACATCCCCAATACGGGTAACCCCCGACAGGGGGTCGGCACAACAGAGGACACAGCATTTCGAGGGAGCGCGTACGGTTCTGATAGACACCCGTTCAGAGAGCCCAGCCAAGGAGCCCAGTGCCAGCAACACCCGACTACCTCGCCCCATGGATGCTGCGCCAGCGCTGGTTTGCGGGAAAGGGTCGTCAGCCCGAGTTGCGCATCATCGGCGGGTACACCCTGGAGTCGACGTCTGACGTTACCTGCACGGTTCACCTCGTACTGGATGACGGCGAACATCCTCTCCTCTACCAGGTGCCGCTCACCGAGCGCGTCGCCCCGTTGGTGGGCGGTGAGGCTGCCCTTGTCACCCAGCTCGACGGCCTCTGGATCTATGACGGCCCACACGATCCTGCCTTCGCGAGCGCTCTCCTGAGGCTCGCGCTCGACGAGGGCGTTGCAAGCGCAGAAGACGGGTCGGGGCGTGTGGCCGCTTTCGGGCACAGTGATGTCGAGGAAGACCTGAGGATCGGCTCGTCGAAGGTACTCTCGGGTGAGCAGTCGAACACCTCGATCGTGTTCCAGATGCAGGACGCAGATGGCAATGCAGGTATGCCGGTCATCTGCAAGCTCTTCCGCGCTGTGCACGATGGCGAGAATCCGGATGTCGCACTCACCGGCGCACTCGGTGCAGCAGGTTCGCGGGTCGTGCCGCGCTCGGTCGGGCACATCACCGGTCGCTGGCCCGATCTCGGAAAACTCGACGGGCTTGCAACGGGCCATCTCGCCTTCGCCCAGGAATTTCTCCCCGGAGTGGAAGACGCCTGGCGGGTGGCGAGCGCCGCGGCATCAGCCGGCGAAGACTTCGCCGAGCGAGCCGCGGGGTTGGGAGCGACGACAGCCGAAATGCACGCGGCGTTGGCGAGCGCGCTGCCGTCGCGGGCAACTACGCCCTCTGACATTGCGATCGTGGTTGCGGCGATGCGAAAGCGGTTTGATCTCGCCGCGCGTGAGGTGCCCGACCTGGAACGCCATCGCGAGCACCTCGACGGCGTATACCGGCGCGCTCAGGCCAGCCCGTGGCCGGCCCTCCAGCGTATCCACGGCGACTTCCATCTCGGCCAGGTGCTTGCCGTACCGGACCGAGGCTGGGTGGTGCTCGACTTCGAGGGCGAGCCGCTGCGTGCCATGGGCGAAAGAACGGCCCCGGACTCACCGCTGCGCGATGTCGCAGGCATGCTCAGGTCGTTCGACTACGTAGCGGGATCCATCGCGCTGACCACACCAGGCTCGGATGCCTCCCCGTGGGCCTCTGTCGCACGAAACGCCTTCCTGGATGCCTACATCACCGCGTCGGGCCGCGACCTGCGGGAGCATCGCGCACTCCTCGACGCCTTCGAGATCGACAAGGCGCTGTACGAAGCGGTGTACGAGTCCAGAAATCGACCGGAGTGGCTGCCGATCCCGCTGGCAGCTATCGAGCGACTGGTCGAACGCTAGCGCCAGGCGTCCGCCACAGCCCAGGCCTCGGACACGCGATTTTCCGCCTGAGACCGATCTGCTGCGCAGTTGTGGTGACTTGCGACATCGTGAGGTCACCACAACTGCGCACTAGATGAAATGGCGACGTCAGGTAGAGGCGCGAGGCAGCACAAGCGATCACACGATGAGCCAGGCCGGCTCGCGCACCAGCCAGTCGCTAGCGCTGCGCGTCGAGAGCCGCGGTGAGCAGGTGAACGAGCGCCTCGAGCTGCACACTCGACTCTGCCGCGACCTCTGAGTCGTCACCGTCGAGCGCCCGAGCGGCGAGCCCGGCCTTCGAGTCGATGAGCTCGGCGATTTTCGCGTCGATAGTCTGGGCCGCGATGATTCGCCACGCAGTGACCGGCTCTTGCTGCCCGATGCGGTGCACCCGGTCGATGGCCTGGGTCTGCTCAGCGCTCGTCCAGCTCAATTCGGCCAGCACGACGTTCGAGGCCGCCTGCAGGTTGATACCAACACCGGCAGCGGTGAGCGACGCGACGACGACCGAGACCGCTGGGTCATTATTGAAGGCGTCGACCTGTGACTGGCGGAATGCGGCGGTCTGGTCGCCACGGATGGACACCGTCGTGAGCCCCCGCTTCGCGAGTGTCTCCTCCGCGATATCCATGACGTCGATGTGCTTTGCGAAGAACACCACCTTGCCGACCGAACGCGCCAGCTGCGCGGTGTAATCCGCCGCGAGCACCGCCTTCGCCTGCCCGATCTTTCGCACCATGGTGAACACGTTCTCGCCGGTCTTGGCGGCCTTCGACTCATCCAGCTCGGCGTGGGCGACCATCCGCACCAGGTCGGAGCGTTCGTGCTCAGTCTTTGACAGTGCGACGGACCGGTTGTAGCGCTCGAGCAGTCGCGCAGACAGCGCAGCTTCTGCATCGCGGATGCTGCGGCCAAGGTCATCGTCGAGTTCGACTGGGAGGTCGGCAATCCGCTTCGCCGGCAGGTTCGACGCGACGTCGATCTTCTTGCGCCGAACGATTCCCATGTCGATCACGGTCTGGCGCGCTTCGGCGAAGAAGCCGAAGTCTGCCGGGGTCAGGCCATTGTCTTCGAGCCGCTCCATGAGATCTGCTGTCGGCTTGTCGCCGTCGATCCACCCGAGAAACTGCCAGATCGCGCGAAAATCCTCGATCGTGTTGATCAGCGGCGTTCCGGTGAGCGCGATCATGAGTGCGCGCGGGCTGCGGGAAAGGATGCTCTGCGCAAGCGACAGAACGTGCTTGGAGCGCTGCGACTCGCGGTTCTTGATGAAGTGCGCCTCGTCCACGACCATGCCCTTGAATCCGAGGGTGCGCAGCCAGCCGATGTGGCGGTCGAGCACGTCATAGTTGACGATCACGACATCCGCAAAAGCATCGAGACTTTCCCCCGAGCCATGGATTACCGTGGCCGTGCGGTTCGGAGTCCAGAGCTCGACCTCGCGCGCCCAGTTCATCTTCACCACGTTGGGTACGACGACGAGCAGCGGATAAGAGTGGGTGGCCTCCGCGGCGAGGAGGGCCTGCGCTGTCTTGCCGAGACCCGGCTCATCTGCGAGCAGGTAGCTGCGGTGACCCGCGCGAGCACTCGCGACGAACTCTGCCTGGTGGTCGAAGAGAACGAGCCCTTCTGGAACCCTTCGGTCTGTGAACGTCGGGTCGGGCAACTCCATGCTCGCGACCTGGCCACCAGAGCCGTACTCGAACGCGCGGAACAGCGGGTCGAGTAGTTCCCAGTTTGCAAGTCGGCGAGCGACAGACTTTGCCTTCACCGGCTGGCTGAAGTCGGGCGCGAGGAAAGGATTGGAGAGCTGGCGCGCGATGACGGACTGCGGAACCACCTGCTTCTCTGCGGCCGGCGAAACAGCAGCTGGCTCTTTGACAATGATGAGTTCGTCTGGCGAGAGTTCGACACCGGCCGCGATCAGCATGTCGCGACGCAGCTTTCGCGCTGAGTCGGTCACCGCTGTCTCTTCGGCGAGCAACTGGATGAGCGACGTGTCGCGTGCTGCTGTCTTAGCGAGAATCGTGGCGACGCCGTCAAGACGCTTGAGGGTCTCGGCTCGCTCGGCATCCGCGAGCGCAGGATCTGTCTTCGCCTTGGCACGCTCCTCGCGCATGAGCAGGGCGATGACCTGAAACTTCGTTCGGTTGGTCGGGCCGACCTTGCCCCGCTCAGCAGCACCCTCGACTTCGCGAACAGCGCGCGCGAGTACGGGGATGACGCCGGCGTCATCTGCGCCGCGTGACCGTCGCTGGGTCGAAGATCGCTGGGTATTTCCGCGTCCACTCGCCGGTTTACGAGTCGACTTTTTCTGCGAGGACTGTCCGTTTGCGGACCGAGCCATGCTTCTCCATCTGGCAAAAGCACCACGGATAGCCGTGGTGAAGGTGTGAGCCGATAAACCCTGACCCAAGCAACTCCCCGCCGAAGTATCAGGCGGAAAGGTCGGGACCATGAAGGGGTACACCGGATAGTGCGCCCAGTTTACCTCCATATCTGAGCGCAGCGCACAACAAGGACCCCCCGTTATGGGGGTAAGGATCGCCACGCCACGTTTACCTGCCGTCCAGAAACCCATGGTTCGATTGCTTCATGCCCGCGCAGGAGCCGAAGTATGAGGCTCAGTTTCCAAAACCAGATCACTTCATCGTTCACCTCAGTGACACCCACCTCGTTGCGGGTGATCGGCCGCTGTACGGCTCGGTCGACAGCGAGGCGCACCTTCGCCGGCTCTTCGACGAACTCGAGGCCTCAGGCGCTCGACCGGAGGCCCTCATCTTTACCGGTGACCTCGCAGACGTCGGCGATGCAGAGTCATACGCCCTGCTGAAGTCCATCGTCGAGCCTCCCGCACGCCGACTCGGTGCCCAAGTCATCTGGGTGATGGGCAATCACGACGACCGAGGCAACTTTCGAACCGGGCTTCTCGGGCAGTATCCGGCAGCGACACCGATCGATCGCGTCTACGACGTCAACGGTCTGCGCATCATCGCCCTCGACTCAACCGTGCCGGGCAAACACCACGGCCTGGTAACCGATGCCCAGCTCGACTGGCTCGCCGAAGAACTGTCGTACCCTGCACCGCACGGCACCATCCTGGCCATGCACCACCCGCCGGTGCCGAGCGTGCAAGATCTTGCCATCCTGGTCGAGCTTCGCGCGCAGGATGCCCTCGCCGAGGTAATCCGCGGGTCGGACATCCGCAGCATCATCGCCGGACACCTGCACTACTCAACGACCTCGACGTTCGCCGGAGTTCCGGTCTCGGTCGCATCGGCAACCTGCTACACGCAGGATCTCAACGTCGCTGCCGCTCTCGACGGATCACGTGGCACCCTCGCCCGGAATGGAGCGCAGGCGTTCAACCTCGTGCACGTGTACGAAGAGACGGTGCTGCACTCCGTCGTGCCTATCGGCGCGTACAGCCGAGTCTCGTACACGACCGCCGAAGAGACCGCGCAGAAGCTTCGCGAGAATAACGTCGTCATCCGCCCCTCGACCACCAGGCCGGCGCCGATCGAAGAAGACCTCGACACTCGACCGCTGGAGCTCGCGGAGCTCTTCTAGCCCGACCGCTGAACTAGCCCGAGCCCCAACAACTAGCCGAGTTCCTCGAGCCGCGCTGCCACCGTCGCGCGCTCCCAGGGGGCTGCGATCGGGTAGTAACCGTCGAGGAACGATTGCACGGCGAGCGCCCGCACTTCATCGCTGATCTCCGGAAAGCTGCCATCGTTGAGGCAGAGCAGGTCGACGTTCCTGCGCTTGAGAAGTCTGCGCATCAAAGCGAGGCCCGCTCGCGCCGTCGTGTCTACGTAGAGCGCCTTGACTGTGGTTTCGAGCACCGCACGCCCGGTAAGCAGCGCGTAATAGTGGTACAGCGAGTTGGTCACGGAGATGTCGGTGGCAGAGCGGAAGCGGCTAGCAGCGGTACGGGCGAAGTCGTCCGGAAACTCGCTCTCGAGTTCGAGCAGCACCGTCTTGCGCATCGGAACGGGTGTGTGTTCGAGGTGACGGGTGATTATCTTGCCGAAACGGCCAGCGAGAAGGCGACGGTTGACCCGCGCCGCGTTCTCGAAACCGCTGCGCTCCACATTGCTGTCGCCCAGCCCGATCCTGGTCGACGCCTCGATGAAGCGCGTCACACCGCCCGGCGAGAAGAATGCCTCCGGCCCAACCGGTCGGGCGAAGAACATGTCGTCATTCGAGTAGAGAAAGTGTTCGGCGAGGCCGTCGATTCCGGCAAGCTGGCTTTCGACCGCGTGCGAATTGTGGGTCGGCAGCACGCTCGGGTCTGCAAAGAACTCCGCGCTCGGAACGATGTGGACACGTGGATGCTCGGCCAGCCACTCAGGGCGCGGTGAGTCGGTCACGATGAAAACAGTGCGAATCCACGGCGCGAACAGGTAAACGGATCGCAGCGCGTACTTGAGCTCATCGAGCTGCCGGAACCGGGCGTGCGAGTCGTCTCCCTCGCCGACGACATAGCTCTTCATGCGCTTGGCTCTGGCCCGCTGCCATTCGATTGCTGCTCCGTCGACCCAGGAGAACACGATGTCGATGTCGAAGTCGACCTCATCGGCGAGCGGTTCGAACATGCCGGCGATCGTCGACCAGGTCATCCCGTAGCGGGTCACCTGTGCGCGGCTGAATTCGGAGACGGGCAAAATGTGACGCATGAGCGCGTTCGCAGCAGGAGTTTCTATGGCGTCTGCACCGAACTCCCAAAACTCGAGAATGACACCGGTGGCGGCACCGTAGGCCAGCCCGCCGTCAATCGTGATCCTGGGGCGGAACAGCGCTATCGCGCGAGTGGATTTCTTCGAGGTGATGGTGCCATCCGCTACCAGCACAGCCCGACCTCGCGAACCGTTCACTGGCTTCGCGTAGAGCGGTTCATCGAGCGCTGCGGCAGCGAGAGCCTGTCGTACCACTTTGCGGGCACGGCGATCAACAGCGAGCACGGGGCGCGCATCGTTGCCGCGTACGAGCAGGAACGACACCCCCGCAGATTCGAGTATCGACCGCACGAAGAGCAGGTCTTCGACCATTGCCTGGGCAGGCGTCAGCCGGGTGTTGACGAGCGCGAGGCGCCCGTTGCTGATCACAACGTCGTCGCGCTGCAGCATGGGTGAAGGGACGACTGCCGCAGCGGGCAGCACGATATCGGACAAGATGTGGCCAATCTGTTCGAGCGGGACCGGCGACGATCGTGTCGATGCGGGTCCTCAGCTCCGCTCATTTTAGCCGTGACTGCCTGAGGGCACTACCTCAGCGGTCCCGGGCGGCACTACCGGTGCCGCGAGCCGCCTACGAGGGCGAGATGACGCGCAGGTCCTTGGTCGCGGGCCCCTCGAGAAGGCGCCCGGATGCCGAAAACCGTGAGCCGTGCAACGGGCAGTCCCATGACTTCTCGGCGTCGTTCCAGCTGACGACGCCGTAGAGGTGCGTGCAGACAGCAGACACGGTGCACTCCTCACCATCAGTGGTCGAGATGCCGACCGGCTGTATCCCCTGGTGAGTGACAACTCCGAGTCCCTCGCCGGGAGCCGCGCTCGGCTTCGGGTCGAACAGCGCCTTCGCGTAGCCACGCGCGAGTGCGACACCGACGGCGGCATTGGCTCCGATGAACGTGCCAGCGTCGGCCGGAGTCGAGATGCGGCGATGCAGTTTCTGCGCCCACGGCAGGTTGCCACCGAGCAGGTCAGACGAGAGTGTGATGGCGCAGGCCACGGCGTTGGTCATCCCCCACTTGTCATAGCCGGTCGCGAAGTAGACGTTCTTGCGGGCCCGCGGCATCCATCCGACGAAGGGTATGCCGCTTGACGACCGGTAATCCTGGGCCGACCACGAGTGCGTTCTCTCCGCTCCGGGAAAGAACCGCCGGGTCCACAAGGTGAGGTCGTTGACCAGAGCGAGCGGCGATTTCGCCCTGCCGACCGGATGCCCGTTGCCACCGACCAGCAGCCGACGTTCGCCGTCTACCGGAGTCCAGCGCACCGAGCGACTCGGTTCGTCGACCGAGAGGTACATGCCGTCTGGAACCGGGCCGGGAACCCGGAACGCCAGCGCGTACGAGCGCAGCGCCTCGGTCTTCGCGAAGTACAGTCCGCGGTTCATGAAGGGAGTACCTGTGGCGAGCACGACCTTGTCAGCGCGCACCGTGCCGCGATTGGTGGTGACAATCGCCGGACTCGACGGCCGCACGCTCAGCACCCGGACATCCTCGACCAGGGTTCCACCGTGAGCACGGAAGTCGCGGGCGAGCGTCGTGAGCACGTCCATCGGGTCGAACTGCGCCTGGTCGGCGAGACGCACAGCCCCGAATGCCGGGAACGGAACGTCGAGCCTGTACTCCCTCGTCACGCTGAGGCCAAGGGCGAGACCGGCTCGCAGTTCCTCCTCCACCCGGTCGGCACCGTCGGGGTGTGCCGCGTAACTGTAAGCGTCCTGGCGTTGCACAGGTACTTTGTGCTCGCCGAGGTAGCGCAGCAGCCACTCCATTCCCTCGCGATTGCCATCGACATAGGCGCGGCCGGTCTTCACGTTGGTGTGGCGCAGGATCTCTGAGAGGTGCTTGCCCTGCAGCAGACTGAGCTTCGCCGTGGTGTTACCGGTCGCGGCAGCACCGAGGTACCGGGCCTCGAGAATGGCCACCCGCATGCCAGCCCTGGCGAACAGCAGTCCGGTGACGAGACCGGTAAGACCGGCCCCGGCTATCACCAGGTCGTACAGCTCGTCGGCTTCGAACCTGTCGGTGTTGGTGGGGTCGGCGCGGTCCAGCCAGAGCGAGGTCATATGCCGGAGAGTACGCCTAACGACGCCTGTTGCGGTCTTCGGGATTCTTCACCCTGACCAGGATGGCGACAGCGATGAACACGATCGCGCCGACGAACTGCGCAGCAACCCACCACTGACCCGAAAACGGGATGGGAAAGATGGGGTTCCACGCGACCGCGATCAGCACGAGGGGCAACACCCACCACAACTGCCGGGACTGCCAGACGAACACCAGCACGATCAGCGCGAGAATCGCGACCCCGAACTTGATGAAAATGTAGCCCGCCGGATTGTCGAGCAGAGCCAGACCGGCGAGCAGCACGATCGCACCGAGGAGTCCGGGTGCAAGAGCTGTTCGTCGAAACTCGGGGGTGGGGTACGAGGTCATGGATCCATTCTCTCCCGCGCCGGGGCCAGCTTTTCTGCGCTGCCACCAGCTTTTCTGCGCTGGCCACCAGAATGGAGCCATGACGTCGTCGCTCGACCGCCTGAGGCAGCTCATCCGCATTCCCACCATCTCCAGACTCGACCCTGCAGACACCGACTGGGAGCCGTTCACCCGTTTCATCGACGATCTCGAGCAGCTCTACCCCGCCCTGCATGCCTCCCTGCAGCGAGAACTCGTGAGCGAACACTCTCTGCTGTTCCACTGGAAGGGCGCGACAGCCGGGCCGCCGAGCGTCTTCATGGCGCACTATGACGTGGTCGCGGCGACGGACGATGGATGGATGCATCCGCCGTTCGCGGCCGAGCTCGTCGGAGAGGGCCCAGACCAGCTCATCTGGGGCCGCGGCACGCTCGACGACAAGGGTGCACTCGTCGCAGCCCTGGAAAGTGTCGAAGCCGCAGTGCTCGACGGCTTCGTGCCCCAGAACGACCTGTACCTCAGCTTCGGGCACGACGAGGAAACGGTCGGCAGCGGGGCGCGCGCGATAGTCGACCTGCTGGAGGCCCGCGGCATCCGCCCCGGCCTGGTGATAGACGAGGGCGGTGCCGTCGTCGAAGGGATCTTCCCGGGTGTCGTCAGCTCGATCGCCGTCATCGGGGTGAGCGAGAAGGGGATTCTCACCCTCACCATGACAGTCGAACAAGACGGCGGCCACGCATCCACTCCCCCGAGCTTCACGGCGACAGCCCGCCTGGCCCGGGCGATCGTGCGACTCAACTCGAAGCCGTTCCCGGCACGCTTCTCGTCGACGAACCTCGAGATGATCCGCACCCTTGGCGCTCACGCGACAAATCCGCTGCGCTGGATCTTTACTCACATCGGCCTGACCCACCCTCTGCTGCTCGTCATGTTCGGCCGGCTCAGCGACGAGACCCGCGCCATCATCCGCACCACCCAGGCGGTGACCATGCTGCAGGGCAGCCAGGCGGCGAACGCGCTGGCCGAACGAGCTGTTGCGACCGTGAACATCCGCGTCGCCGTCGGCTCGTCAGTCGCCGAGACGGTCGAGCACGTTCGCAGGGCCGTCAACGACTCTCTCGTTCACATCGAAGTGCTTCACCCCAACGAGCCGTCGCCGGTCTCGCCCACCAGCGGATCGGCGTGGGATCGCATCTCATCGACCATCACTGAGGTCTACCCGGGTACTATCGTCACCCCGTACGTGATGCTCGCGGCGAGCGACTCCCGCCACTACGCCAGGATCAGCGACTTCGTCTACCGATTCTCACCGTTCCGGATGTCGAAAGAAGAGCGAGGCACGCTTCACGCGATGAATGAGCGGATGCACGTCTCGACATTTCTCAGCGGCGTCGAGTTCTACGGGCGCCTGCTGAGGAAGCTGTAGCGTTACAGTTCGGGCCGCGCGTAGTCATCGACCCGGATGATCTGGATCGGGCGAGACATCGGCGGCTCTTCCCGCAATCGCTCGAGCGCGGGGCGGAGCTCTGACAGCCACGCCTCGTAACCGGCGTCGTTGAGGTGCAGCCGGTCCTCCGAGAAGGTCGGGTTGAGCTCGCCGTCGTCGAGCGCCAGCACAGGCCACAGGTCGAGGTACTGAGCATGCACGGTCGCGCAGAACTGGCGGAGGTGGATATTAGCCTCCTGGATGCGGTCTGCGAATTCACGCCCGCGCGGCATAACGGACTGAACGAGCATCCGCGAACCTGGAAGGTCCCTGCGCAGGTCGACGAGGATCGATTGCACGTTGCGAACGAGGTGTTCGACGGTGTGTCTCGTGCCCAGGTCATTGGTGCCGATCAGCAGGATCACCTCGTCGGGATCGGCTTCGACGACGGAAGCGAGCCGACCCATGACATCGACAGTGGTGTTGCCCGATATGCCGAAATTGAGGGCTTCTACCTCAGGAAACCAGCCCTGCCAGTCACCGTGTGCTGTCAGGCTGTCCCCAAGGAAAAGAACTTTGTTATCTGTCAAGGTGTGTGACCTCCAACCCCCATAGTCGCAGCATCTGCCCGCGATTGCACGAGGGCCGTCTGCGTGATGCGGTTGGCCATGCCACTGAAGATCATCCCGTGGAACGGCAGGATGCTGTACCAGTACAGTCGGCCGGCAAGCCCCTGGGGGAAGAAAACAGCTCGCTGGCGATAGACCGATCCGCTGTCCTCCGGGGCTACGCCCATTTCGAGCCAGGCAGATCCCGGCACTTTCATCTCGGCGCGGAGCCGCAGGATTGTGCCTCGGTCGACCTGCTCAACCCGCCAGAAATCCAGCGCGTCTCCTGCGGCGAGCCTGGTCGCATTTCGTCGACCACGCCGAAGTCCGACCCCGCCGACGATTTTGTCTGCCCAGCCGCGGACAGCCCAGGCGAGCGGGAACGAGTACCAGCCGTTCTCACCGCCGATGCCCTCGATCACCTTCCACACCTCGTCGGCCGGAGCGGACGTGTGCCGTTCGCGCAGGTCGGTGTACACGGTGTGGCCGGTCCAGTTGGGGTCGCTGGGAAGTAGGTCGCTCGGGGCACCACGCACCGCTGAGTCCTGCCAGCTGGTCTCAACCTGGCCAGCCTTCATCCGGCCAAGCGCAAGACGCACCGAGCGGCGATAGCGGGTGAGACCGCCCTCAGGGTCCGGAATCCAGTGCGCGATGTCGTGCTCGCGCGCAACGCAGTCGTACTGGAGTGACGCGATGATCGGAATAGCGAGAGCACGCGGAATTGGCGTTACCAGGTTGACCCACTGCGACGCGAGCCACGGCGTGAGAACGGGCAACGACGCGATGGGGCGCTGTCGAAGCCCTGCTTCGAGCGCGTAGCCGTTCATCATCTGGCCGTAGCGCAGCACATCGGGGCCACCGATGTCGAAGGTGCGGTTGACGTCATCCGGCAGCTCGGCGCAGGCAACGAGGTAGTAGAGCACGTCGCGGATTGCGATCGGCTGGATGAAGTTGCGCACCCATTTCGGCGCAGGCATGTATGGCAGCACGTCGGTGAGGTGGCGGATCATCTCGAAACTGGTCGACCCCGACCCAATCACAACACCGGCCTGCAGGGCGGCGGTCGGCACCCCTGACTCCATCAGGATGCGACCGACCTCTGCGCGCGACCTCAGGTGCGCCGAGAGCTCGCCGTCAGGGTGCAGGCCTCCCAGGTACACGATCCGCCGGATGCCGGCTGCAGCTGCAGCGGTTGCAACATTCCTCGCGGCCTCCCGTTCCTTCTGCTCGAACTCGCCCTTCGATCCCATCGAATGCACGAGGTAATAGAGCACATCGACGCCATCGAATGCAGAAAGGAGGGTGGACGGGTCACTGAGGTCTCCCTTGGCTACCTCGACGTCCTTTGCCCACGGCACTTCGGTGAGTCGGGCAGGAGCGCGCACGAACACGCGAACGTCATAACCGGCCTCGACGAGCCGTGGGACGAGTCGACCGCCGATGTATCCGGTGGCCCCGGTGACGAGAACTTTTTTGCGCATGGCGTGCAGGGTACGCCGATGATTACTTGCGGCCGCGCCTTCTCAGCATCTGCCCATAGATTCCTCCAACGAGCCCGACCAGCACCATCGCGCCGCCGATAAAGTATCCGATCATGTCACTCCCATGACCATCAGACCAGGGCCATCAAATGAGGGCCTTGGTGTGCCAGACCGTTTTTGTCTCGGTGAAGAAGGTGATGCGTTCGACACTCTGCGCCGGGATGCCGGGCTCGGGCGGCGACACCCGCTTGAGCGTGTCTGCGGCAGCGATCTGCAGGTCAACCCACTCGAGGTGCTCGGCGCCGGCCAGGTCAAGGGCATTGACGTCGGCGTGGCGTGCGAGCCATGGCGCGATCTCGGCAGCCGACCCGGTGAGAATGTTGACGACTCCCCCAGGAACATCACTCGTCGCGAGCACCTCGCTGAGACTGATCGCCGCGAGTGGGGATGATTCGCTGGCGACCACCACAACGGTATTGCCGCTCAGGATGACCGGCGCAATGACACTCACCAGCCCGAGCAGACCGGCCTTCGCCGGGGCGATCACCGCGACGACGCCGGTTGGCTCCGGGGTGGAGATGTTGAAATACGGTCCGCTGACCGGGTTGCCGTTGCCGGCCACCTGCAGGTATTTGTCTGCCCAGCCCGCGTACCAGACCCAGGTGTCGATCGCCGCGTCGACCTGCTTCTCGGCAGCGGACGCGCTCGTGCCGTCGGTGCTCCGAAGCTCGCCGACGAACTGTGCGCGACGGCCCTCGAGCAGCTCGGCGATGCGGTAGAGCACCTGGCCGCGGTTGTAGCCCGTCGCCCCCGACCATCCTGGGAACGCTGCACGCGCAGCCACGACAGCGTCGCGGGCATCTTTGCGCGATGCCTTGGCTGCGTTCGCCAGGAACGCGCCCTTCGATGTCGTGACCTCGTAGACGCGTCCAGACTCGCTGCGGGGAAATTTGCCGCCGATGTAGAGCTTGTAGGTCTTGAGAATGGGCAGGTGCGTCATTTGCTGCTCCCTGCGGTGAGGTAGGCGGCGAGCCCATGCTTTCCGCCTTCGCGGCCGTAGCCAGACTCCTTGTAGCCTCCGAAGGGCGACGCCGGATCGAACTGGTTGAAGGTGTTCGCCCAGATGACTCCGGCGCGCAGCTTGTCTGCCACGGCGAGCACCTTCGAGCCTTTGTCGCTCCAAATGCCAGCGGACAGCCCGTACGGGGTGTTGTTGGCCTTGGCGATCGCCTCGGCCGGAGTGCGGAAGGTGAGCACGCTCAGCACCGGGCCGAAGATCTCGTCGCGCGCGATGCGGTGACTCGTCTCGACGCCGGTGAAGATCGTCGGGGCGAACCAGAAACCCTTCGCGGGGATCTCGCACGGTGCACTCCAGCGCGTCGCCCCCTCAGCCTCGCCGATGTCAGACAGCTCACGAATGCGGTCGAGCTGCTCGCGTGAGTTGATCGCCCCGATGTCGGTGTTCTTATCGAGCGGGTCGCCCATCCGCAGCGTCTGCAGGCGGTCTTTCAGCCTGTCGACCACCTCGGTCTCGATATTCTCCTGCACGAGCAGGCGAGAACCGGCACAGCAGACGTGACCCTGGTTGAAGAAGATGCCGTTGACGATGCCCTCGATCGCCTGGTCGAGCGGCGCGTCGTCAAAGACGATGTTCGCAGCCTTCCCACCGAGCTCGAGGGTCAGTTTCTTGCCGCTACCCGCCGTGGACTTCGCAATCGCGCGCCCGACAGCCGTCGACCCGGTGAACGCCACTTTGTTGACGTCCGGGTGATTGACGAGCAGCGCACCCGTGTCACCTGCGCCGGTGATGATGTTCACGACACCGTTCGGCAGGTCGGCCTGCTGCAGGATCTCAGCAAAGATCAACGCAGACAGCGGCGTCGTCTCGGCCGGCTTGATCACCACGGTGTTACCCGCGGCGAGCGCCGGTGCGATCTTCCAGGCCAGCATGAGCAGCGGAAAGTTCCACGGGATGACCTGCGCGGCAACCCCGAGCGCACGCGGGTTCGATCCGAGGCCCGCGTACTCGAGCTTGTCGGCCCAGCCGGCGTAATAGAAAAACCAGCCTGCGACGAGCGGAACGTCGACATCCCGACTCTCCTTGATCGGCTTGCCGTTGTCGAGGCTCTCCGCCACCGCGAGCTCGCGGGCTCGCTCCTGCACCAGCCGGGCGATGCGATAGAGGTATTTGCCCCGATCAGTGCCGCTGAGCTTCGACCAGGTGCGGTCGTGGGCCTTACGGGCGGCGGCGACCGCGCGATCGACATCCTGCGCGTCGGCTGACGCGACTTCTGCGATCTTCACCTCCGTCGCGGGCGAGATCGTCGCGAACGGCTTTCCGCTGCCGGCGACAAACTCACCGTCGATAAAAAGCCCGTAGCTCTTCTTCAGGTGCAGGATCGAGGTCGATTCCGGCGCGGGTGCGTAGTCGAGAAAGTGTTTTTCAGAAGTAGTCATCAATCCACCGTTACGTAGTCGGGGCCGCTGTAGTGGCCGGTTGTGAGTTTCTGTCGCTGCAGCAGCACGTCGTTGAGCAGGCTCGATGCCCCGAAGCGGAACAGGTGTGGATCGAGCCACTCCTCCCCCGCCGTCTCCGCGACGGTGACGAGGTAGGTGATGGCGTCTTTGGACGATCGGATGCCGCCAGCCGGCTTCACACCGATGCGTTCGCCGGTCAGTTTGTACCAGTCGCGCACGACCTGCAGCATCAGCAGGGTCACCGGGAGGGTCGCTGCCGGAGCCACCTTGCCGGTGGAGGTCTTGATGAAATCGCCGCCGGCGAGAATGGCCAGCCAGGCTGCCCTGCGCACATTGTCGTAGGTGTTCAGCTCGCCGGTCTCGAGAATCACCTTGAGGTGCGCATATGTGCCGTCAGCGCGGCGGCAGGCTTCTTTGACCGCGACGATCTGGTCGAAGACCAGCCCGTAGCGACCGGAGAGGAATGCACCGCGGTCGATGACCATATCGATCTCGTCAGCACCAGCCGCGACGGCATCCCGGGTATCGGCGATCTTCACCGGGAGCGACGCGCGGCCGCTCGGGAACGCCGTGGCGACAGCAGCGACGTTGATGCCGCTGTTCGCGCCGAGGGCTGCAACGGCATAAGGAACCATGTCGCCATACACGCAGACCGCAGCGACCCGCGGTGTCGTGAGGTCTGACGGGTCGGGCGTCATCGCCTTTGCGACGAGCGAGTGCACCTTCCCGGGCGTATCTGCGCCCTCGAGCGTGGTGAGGTCGATGAGGCCGATGATGGTGTCGAGCGCCCACGCCTTCGACGTGGTCTTGATCGATCGCGTACCGAGCGAGGCAGCGCGAGCCTCGAGCCCCACAGCGTCGACGCCGGGCAGCCCCTCGAGATGCAGCCGCAGGCTCTTCTCGGTGAGCTCACCACCGATCAGCTCGATGGCGCGTTCGGCCGGCGCGAGTGCGACGGACTGTTCGATGGTCATTCTGGCTCCTTGGGTTGTTCGCTGAGCACGGGCTGGTGGGTGAGCGCGGGCTGCTGCTGCCTGAGCACGGACAGCGCGGTGGCCTCATCCGTCACGAAAACCGTGCACAGTCCGCTGGAAACGACCGCGTGGGCAACGTGATGCTTAGCCTCACCCGAGATGACCGCGATGGCCGTGGATGCTGCGCGGAGGCGATCGAGGCCGAGGCCCACAGTGCGCTCGTCGAGGCCGATATCGACGATTGTGCCGTAGCTGTCGATATAGCGACCGAGCACGTCGCCGACCGCGCCTTTGCGCACCAGGCTGGCCACGTCATCCGCCGACAGGTATCCGCTGTCGACGAGCACAGAATCGCTGTCGGCCACCCCCGCACTGTAGAGAAAAGCGGATGCTGTGTCTGCGAGCGTCAAGACAGCGGCGACGGAACGATCGGCTTCAATGATCGTGCGGGTTTCGCGTCGTTCGAGAATCGCTGGAATGGGCAGCGTCGTCGCGATGCCTCCGGCCTTCTGGGCGATGGTGACCGCAGTGGCAGCAGCATCGCTCCCCCGGCGACTGAGGCTGAGGCCGCCGTTCACCTGCACCACATTCACGCCGTCGGCCCAGCCTTCGGGCAGTGCGGTCGCAACCGCATCGATGGTTCGACCCCAGCTCACGCCGAGGGTGCGAGGAACGGGCCGGAGTGCCGCGAGGTAATCGGCTGCAGCGGTCGGCACCGCCAGCGTGTCAGCTGTCTCAGGCACCACAACGGCATCCGCCAGCCCGAAGCGAGAGATGAGCTGCCGCTCGAGCGGTGCTCGGCGAGCGCGGGGATGCACGATCTCGATCCGCACGATTCCGTCTTCGCGGGCCTGCGCGAGAAGACGACCGACCTTCCAGCGGGTGATGCTCAGCAGCGCGCCGATCTCGTCCTGGGTTTTGTTGCCGTCGTAGTAGAGCTCGGCCGCACGCACGAGCATGAGTTCGTCCGTGGCGGCCATGGTGCTAAGAATACCCTCAAGCCCAACGGATGTGGTCACCACTGCTCATATGAGCAGAACACGCGACGGCAAGCAGCTCTTCCCATTCCAATAGGCTGGCCGGATGACGACGAAGCCGACCACGAAGCCCCCACGCAACCGCGCTCTCGCGATCACCGACATCGTGGTCGGAATCGTGTTCGCGCTGATCGGCGCCTGGTACATGTTCAGCTTCCTGCAGCTCAGCTTCCGGCCGCCGCACGAGGGTTTTGGCGTGCCGTTCAAGATCCTCACGGTCGCCGCCTGGGTTGCGAGCGTCGCGGTCTTCATCCTGTTCGCGACCCGCAAACGGGTCTCGTTCTACTGGCCGATCATCGGAATCGTCGCGATGATCGTGGTCGGCCTCATCATCACCTCAGTCGCAGCGGCATGACCGGGTACGCGCTCGCCATCGACCTCGGTGGCACCAAGGTCGAAGCGGCACTCGTCGACCCAACCGGCGCGGTGTTGGCGCCGAGCAGATTCAGGGCGCCGACCGGCAAGCACCTCCGCTCAGATCAGCTAGCCCGTGCAGTCGACGAGGTCGTTGCACTCTCTCTCGCCGCGCTGCCGCCGGGCGACGGACTCGCCGGCGTCGGAATCGGCTCGGCCGGCCCGATCAACGAGGCCGAGGGCAAAGTCTCGCCGCTCAACCTAGAAGTGTGGCGGGAATATCCGCTTCGAGACCAGGTGATCGCCGCCGTTCCGAACGGCGTACCGGTCACCCTGCGCATGGACGGAATCTGCATCGCACTCGCAGAACACTGGGTCGGGGCCGCGAAAGGCTACGACAACATCATGGGAATGATCGTGTCGACCGGCATCGGGGGCGGCCTCATCCTGCACGGCAACACCGTCTCTGGCCCCACCGGCAACGCGGGACATATCGGCCATGTCGAAGTAGCGGGGTTCACCGACCCGTGCCCCTGCGGCGGAATCGGTTGCGTCGAAGCCATCGCCTCCGGACCTCACACGGTGCAGTGGGCCCAGCGCCAGGGCTGGACGGGCACCACCGGCGAGGAGCTCGGAGCCAGTTACCGGGAGGGCAACACGATCGCCATCGCGGCGATTGAACGCTCGGGCAGGGCCATCGGCCAGGCAATCGCCTCGGCTACGTCCCTCGTAGACCTGGAGCTCGTGGCCATCGGCGGCGGCTTCTCACATGTGACCCCCGACCTGTTCGCCCATATGCGCACCGCTGTCGCGACACGACGCAATTTCGCCTTTGTCACCAAGGTGAAAATCGTGCCATCGGGTCTCTCGAGCGACGGTCCGCTGATCGGGGCTGCTGCCCTCATCCATCGCGCCGCTGTGGTCGGGTAGTTCGGCACGGCTCGATGCCCACCGGGCCGCTTCGGGCGAGCTACCTGCCTCGCGGCGGGGAGATCGACTCGCGGACCGTGTTGTGCGAGGGTCCGCCAGGGCATATCCCCGCCGCGAGAGTTGTCCCGCACGATCAGCGCGCGGGTACAGGGTTAGGCAGGTACAGGGTTATGCAGGTACAGGGTTATGGTTGCGCGGGTCAGGCCGCACTACCCCCGGCGCGCGCGGCCAGCTCGTCTTCAACGAACGTCGGGCGTGAGAGGCGGGTTGCGACGACCGCCGCAACCGCGGTCACCGCGAGCAGGAACACCAAAGGTGCGACCCAACCACCAGTCAGTGAGTGCAGCACCCCGACGAGCAGCGGGCCGAGAGCCCCGAGGGTATAGCCGACAGCCTGCGCGAACCCGCTCAGCGCGACGGAACCTCGCTGCGTCCGCGTGCGCAGGTTGATCAGGGTGAGGCAGACCGGGAACATGAGTGGTCCGATACCGAGGAAGACCACCCACAGCCAGGTGAGTGTCGTCGGGAAGAACAGTAACCCGAGGTAGGCGATCACGAACGCAGCGACACCGATCTGCACGAGAATGCCGACCCGCCGGATCCTGAGGGTCAGCATGGGCATCAGGATGGCGTTTGGTGCTCCCACAATGCTGTTGAGCGCGAGCAGCGCACCGGCAGCCGCCGGAGTGACCCCTGCCGTCTGCACGAGCAGCTGGGGAAGCCAGGCGAACACCGCATAGACGCTCAGGGTCGAGGTCGCGAACACCAGCGCTATCGACCAGGCGACTTTCGAGTGCCAGATGCGTCCGATGAAATCAGGATCGGGCTCGGCGAGCTCGGGTGATTCGTCGCCAGCCACGACTGCGATGTGTTCGCGGCGCCTCTCTACCAGGATGCCGATCCACGGGATGGCTGCAACCGCCGAGAATATCGACCAGATCGCGAGGGAGAAGCGCCAGCCGGAAGCGTCTGCGACGGGAGTCGCGATGACCGCGGGAACGGCGGAGCTGACCGCAAGCAGAAGCGCGTAGATCGAGGTCAGCAGGCCGACCCGGTCTGGGAAGTAGCGCTTGACGATAGGCGGCAGCAACACGTTGCCCACCCCTGCGCCGGCGATGGTCAGCACGGTGCCAGCGATGAGCGCTGGAAATCCGCCAGCCAGGGACCTCATCAGGTGACCGGCGACCATCGCGACGATAGCGATAAGCAGCAGCCGCTCAAGTCCGATCCGACGGGACAGCAGCGGCATGAACACAGCGGATAGCGCGAAGACCACCGGCGGAACGCTGCCGAGTATGCCGAGAGACAGACTGTCGAGCCGAACGTCTACCTGGATCTGAGCCACGATGGGCGAAATGCCCGACACCGCGGTGCGCAGGTTGATGGCAACGAGCACGATGCCGATGAGGGCCAGCGCGCGCCCGTGCCAGAGCGGCGCACGCTCTGTTATGGCGCCCGCTCTCATCGAGGCTGCACGTGCAGGATCTGCCTGATTCGCAGTTCGTCCGCCTGCATCTGCACGGCGAGCGCATCCATGTCTGCGAACTTCAGCATCGGCCGCACATATTCCACGAAATGCACAGTCACGGTCTTGTCGTAGAGGTCGAGAGTCTCATCGAGCACGTGTGCCTCTACCTGTTTGTCTGGCACGCCCTCGAAGGTCGGATTGTTGCCGATCGAGACAGCCGCAGGCATTGTGCTGCCGTCGACGGTGAGCCTGGCCGCGTACACGCCGTCGGCCGGGATGAATCCCTCCGAATCGCGTGCGAGATTGGCCGTCGGGTAACCGAGTTGCCTGCCCCGCTCTGACCCATGAACGACTGTCGCGCTTACCTGCGGCTCACGACCGAGCAGAGCGCTCGCCTCTGCCACCTCGCCTGCGTTGAGGAGAGCACGAATGAGGGTCGACGACACCGGTTGCCCCTCCCCGGCCACCACCGGCCCGGCAAGCACCTCGTCGATCGTGCGCACCTCGAATCCGTTCGTCCGGCCCAGGCTTCTGAGCAGATCGACGTCGCCGCGGCCCTTATGCCCGAATCGAAAAGTCGACCCGACAAAAACCACCCTGGCCTGGAGAGCCCCAACGAGCACGTTCGCTACGAACTCTTCAGGCTCCTCATCGCTGAATTCGAGAGTGAACGGAATCATGATGGTGGCATCCACACCAGACGCTTCGAGGAAGCGGCGCTTCTGTTCGTTGCTCGCCAGCGCAAGCGGGCAGTCTGCCGGGCTGAGCAGAGCGAGTGGATGCCGGTCGAAAGTCACCACGGTCGAAACGAGCCCCCGCTCGGCCGCAACAGCACGGAGGGTCTCGATCACGCGCTGGTGGCCGAGATGGAAACCGTCGAATTTGCCGATGGTGACCGCTGACGGGCCGAAGCCGGCAGGTACGTCACCGAGCCCGTCGAAGAACTGCATCAGGCAGCCTCGACCAGCAGGCGTCTCCGACTGCGCAGGTAGAGCAGCCCGAGCACGGGAAGCACGAGCGGGATGAGAATGTACCCGAGGCCGTATGACGACCACACGGTCGCGGTGCGGCCGAACGGGTCGTTGCTGGCAAGCCCGATCAGGTTCGGGGCGAACACCGTGATCGAGCCGATCACGAGCACCCCGATGAGTTCGAACGTGATGGTCACGACAGCCACGCGGTACCAGGCCGAACCCCGCGCAACCAGCGCAATGGTCGCAACGATGTAGACGACGGCCGAGAGCGCAGAGAGAGAGAATGCGACAGGGGCTTCACCGAAGCGGTCGATGATCTGGAACACCGAGCGGCCTGTCGCTGCCACCGCGAGAATGCCGTACACGGGAACGAGCACACGGCCGACGCCGCTGATTCGGGAAGTCTGGACCATTATTCTCTACATTAGGCCACCTGAAGCAGCCAGATTTCGTACATGCGGAACACCATCACCGCAATGGCCAGGTCGGCTACCCCGACAATGACGGTGCTCCAGCGATCTCGCTGCACCAGCGCCCAGAAGACAGCGAGCGGAACGATGATGAGCGCCGAAATGAGGTATGTGTAGAACTCGAGCGGGTTGCCCCTCGCCGGGTTACCTGCCGCTGGCGCGACGATCGCCACCACGAGTTGCACAACGAGCAGCAGCTCGACGAGCGCCGCAGAGCCGAGGCTGACATCGTTGGGTTTGCGCCCGGAGAAGCCAAGCACAAGGCACAGCAAGCCGCCGGCGAGGGCCACGCCCACCTGCGCGAACGCGAACCATGGGATCACTTACTTGCTCTCCTGCTGCTCGTCCCGAGGGAAATTCACGATGGACTTTGCCACGCCGGATGCGCGCCGCACCAGACCGACAAGGCTACCGTCTGGAGCGATCGCAGCGATCGGCCCTGCGTCGTCGCCCGTGGACGGCACACGTTTGCCTTGGGAAAGATCCAGGGCTTCGCTCGCAGACAGCGACCAGGTGGCAAAGAGCCGTGATGCAGCGGTTGCCGGCGAGACGAGGGCGGCTGCGACATCCATCGAGTCGAGCTTCGAAGCTTCCGTGATCTCGAATGGCCCGATCCTGGTGCGCCGAAGAGCGGTGAGGTGACCCCCGATCCCGAGTGCTGCACCGAGATCGCGGGCGATGGCCCTGATGTACGTGCCCGAGGAACATTCGACCCGAACGTCGAGGTCGAGATGACCGGATCCACGGGTCGCGCCGAGCAATTCGAGTGCAGAGATCGTCACGGTTCTGGCGGTGAGCTCGACCGTCTCGCCGTCGCGAACGAGGGTGTATGCGCGCTTGCCGTCGACCCTGATGGCGCTCACACTGCTCGGCACCTGCTGCACCGTGCCCCGGAAATTATCGAGCCCCGCGGCGATCACCGCGTCGGAGATGGCGGCAACGGCGGCCGCAGACGCGGTCTCGACAGTCTCGCCCTCCGCGTCGTCGGTAGACGTGGACGATCCGAGTCGGATGGTCGCCAGGTACTCCTTGTCAAGGCCGACAACGAACGTGAGCAGCCTGGTCGACGCATTGATTCCCAGCACGAGAAGTCCGGTTGCCATGGGGTCGAGAGTGCCCGCATGGCCGACTTTGCGGGTGCCGGCTGCCTTTCGAGTGCGCGCAACCGCGTCGTGGCTGGTGATGCCGCCGGGCTTGTCGACGAGCAGGATGCCGCTCTGACTTGTCATAGCGAGGGCTCGGCCAGCGCCAGGATGACGTCGAGTTTTTCGGGCAGCGCCGTCTGCAGCAGTTCGCGCACCTCTGGGCTCCCGTCGTAGTCGTCAGTCATTCGCAGCCCGACGAGGGTGTTGACGAGCATCCCGCTGGCAAGAAACTCCTGCGCCTCGTCTGCGCTGAAGCCACCCTCGTCGCGCAGGAAACGGTACACGCACATAAAGCCCTCCCGCGCACGGGCTCCGATGATCGGATCGCGGCCGAGCACGAAGGCGTGCATGAGCGAGAGCAGCAGCCCGCGCTTCGAGGCGAGTTCGACGTATGCGATTCCGATTCGATGCTGAACAGGCTCGTCTGAATCTTCCTCGAGCGCCGTCCTGAACACTCGCATCAGCTCGCCCAGCGCGCGCGCGAGCACGTCGAGGAATAGCTGCTGTTTCGTGCCGAACATGCGCACGACGTAGGGCTGGCTCACCCCTGCAGAGCAGGCGACCTCAGCGGTCGTCGTGCCGAAATAGCCGTATTCGCCGAACACGGTGGTGGCCGCCTCAAGGACGAGCTCGCGACGATCGTCACCTTTCATCCGCTGTTGTGCGGTCATGCTTGACAGGTTATCAGGTGATAACTAGCAGCGCCGTCCGCTGTGATCGCGCTGTTGCTGCCGGCCGGTCGTTCCACGATGAAGGCCGCCGCATAGGATTCAGTCCATGCGAGTAGCCGTAATCGGTGCCGGCGCGATCGGCGGGGCCCTCGCCGCCCTGCTGGCCCGCGCCGGGCACGAGGTCGAAGTCACAGCCCGCGGTGCCAACCTGGCCGCAATCAAGTCGGGCGGCATCCGGCTGGTTGGGGCATGGGGCGAGTACACCGCACTCGTCAGCGCAGGGGAACGGCTCGGCAGGATGCCCGAGCTGGTGATCGTCGCCACGAAGGCCGTCGACGCCCCGGGCGCCCTTCGTGACAACCTCGAATGGTTGCGCGGAATCCCGGTCGTCGTCATCCAGAACGGACTCGAGGGCATCACCGCTGCGGCCGAGGCAGCACCGAAGGCCGACATCGTCGGTGGTCTGGCCGTGTTCGCTGCGTCGTTCCTCGAACCCGGAGAGGTGACGATAACGACCGGAGGGCCGCTCTACCTCGGGGTTGCCGCTGAATCCCACGACGTACCCGCCCGCTTCGCCGCGCAGATCCTGGGGGCCGTGCTCGACACGCGAATCGTCGCAGACTTCGCCGGGGCACAGTGGACCAAACTGATCGTCAACCAGGTGAATGCCATCCCGGCCATCACCGGCCTGAGCGTGCAAACCGTGATCGCTAATCGGGCTCTTCGACGAATACTCACGGCGAGCATCAGGGAGAACATTCGGGTGGCTCGCGCTCGCGGCATCCGATTCGCACCCATGAATGGGCTGGGCAACGGCATACTGCAGTTGGTCGGCTCGGCACCCCTGTGGCTCGGCCAGCTACTGCCGCTGGCGATGAGGCGCCGAATGGGTTCGACCCCCAACCCGGGCTCGACCCAGCAGAGTATTCGACGCGGGCAACCCACCGAGATCGATTACCTCAACGGGGCCGTTGTGGATGCTGCCGTCGGCACCTCCGTTTCGTCGCCCGTGAATGCCGCGTTGGTGGCGATGGTGCACGAGGTGGAGAAGTCCGGGTCGTTCCTGCCCGCCTCAGCTGTGGTCGCGCGGGCGCGCCTTTAGCAGGAGTCGCCGAATTGCTGGCGCGGATGCTCCGGGTCGCGGTTATCGATAATGGCGCTGGCCCTGGCCCGAGGGTTCACCTGCCTCAGGTAGGTCTGCGTGGCGAAGGAGTCATCGCCGAAGCCCTCGACCCACACCGTGAATCTCCACTGCCCGGCCCGCGCCGGCCACTGCAACTGCTCGCCCGCCACCACCTGGAGGTCTGTGTCGAGCGGCCCGGAGTTGGCGTGCGGTTCGCTCTCGTCTGCCCTCGTCACCGTTGTGCCCTTGCCGCGCAGCGCGTCGGCGAGCCCGTCGGCGAAAGCGGCGTATCCCGAGGTCGAGTCGCCATCGACTGCGATCCGCCCGGTCGAGTAGTTCTGCAGGATCTCGTCGGCGAGAGAGTCGAGCACGTCTTTCTTGAGTGGTTGCCAGTGAGCCATGGTTCGAGCCTACGCGGGTGTTCTCTTCCCCTCCCGCCGACGTTGTGCCCTTTCGTCAACGATGAGGTTGCCCGAGCGGGAACATCGTTCACGAAGTCGAACAACGTCGAGCGTTAACGCCCACCCGGCGTTCTAGGCTGAACGGGTGACCATCGCAGAACCCGTCAGCGCATGGTTTCGTGAGAGTGGGCGCGACCTGCCGTGGCGACGACCGGGCTTCACGGCCTGGGGCACGCTGGTGAGCGAGGTCATGCTGCAGCAGACCCCGGTCGTGCGGGTCATCCCCCGCCTCGAGGAATGGCTGCTGCGCTGGCCGACACCCGCCGACCTTGCCGCCGTTCCCGCGGGCGAGGCTGTTCGCGCCTGGAACAGGCTCGGCTACCCGCGACGCGCCCTCAACCTGCACGCTGCGGCTGTCGCCATCGCCGACCGGCACGGCGGTGTCGTGCCCGAGGACGTGGATGAACTGTTGGCGCTCCCGGGAGTCGGCGAGTACACCGCGCGTGCCGTCGCCGTGTTCGCATACGGCCATCGTCATCCCGTCGTCGACACCAACGTACGGAGGGTCATCGCCCGCGCCATCGATGGCCAGGCCGAGCCGGGGCCACCATCGACGAAGCGCGACCTGGCCGCCATGGACGCGCTGCTGCCAGCCGGATTAGCGGATGCCCGGCTCGCGAACGCCGCAATCATGGAGCTCGGCGCGATCGTCTGCACCGCGAGGTCTCCGCGCTGCGACGCCTGCCCGATCGCCGACCGCTGCAGCTGGCGCGCACACGCCTACCCCGAGTACCTCGGCCCGCGAAAACCCGTGCAGAAGAAGTTCGACGGCTCTGACCGGCAGGTGCGCGGACTCATCCTCGGCGTGCTCAGGCAGTCTGATCTCCCGGTCAGCGAGTCAGAGCTGGAGGCCATCTGGCCTAATGAGGTGCAACGAGCGCGGGCACTCGCGGGGCTCCTTGCCGACCGCCTGGTCGAGGGCAGCCCACAAGACGGCTACCAGCTACCCGTGTAACACCGGCGGCGCTGAGATCTCGCCCATCCACATGCGCACTCCGCGGTTGTTCTGCCCCGGTTGGTAGCCGAGTTGGCCGAGGAGGGTTTCGCCCGGTGACCAGCCAACCGGGCACTCGGCATAGACGGTGGTCACCCCTTCTGCCAGCGCACGTTCGCTGAGGAGGGAGACAACCGGTACCGCCATTCCGTGCAACGGGCCAGCAGTATCTAGCGCGAAGAGCGCGACGAAGACGGCCCCGATGGTCGGGTAGTCGACTATCGCGTCGACTATGCCGAACACTGCGCCATCGGACTCAATTGCGAGAAGGCGTTTCTGCCCGGGTGACGCGCCCTGTGGCAGGCGCGACAGCACGGCGTGGGCGACGTCCGGGCGGCTTCCGCGGGTGGCGAAGTAGTCAGCCCGAGAGTCGAGGATGCGACGCACGGCCGGGTCATCGCCTGCAGCAATCGGCCGAAAGTTGATGTGCATGCGAAGCCCCCTCCAGCCCTGTTTTACCAAAGATAGTGGAGGATCTCTGAGGCACCGCGCAGACTGGTCGCGTGCCAGAACTTCCTGAAATTACCGCGCTGGTGACCGATCTGGGCGCACGTCTCACGGGGCGTGCCATCGACAGGGTTGACATCCTCTCGTTCGCAGCGTTGAAGACGTTCGACCCGCCGGTATCCGGCGGCAAGCCGCTCGCCGACCGGGTGTTGAGCAGGTTGCTGAACTAGCGCTATATGGCTCCCTAGTCCCTGCTGGTCTCCCGCGGGGACCAGTCGTCTTCGTCGTCCTCTGCGATGATCCGCGGCTTTACGTAAGGGTCTTCATCCCCCGCGTACTTCGCCGTGCTCTTGAGCCCGTCGATCTCGGTGTCGCGAGCTGCCGCTTCTGCAAGCAGGCTCTCGATGTGCTTCGCGTTCTCGGGAACGGCATCAGCGATGAACTCGAGCGACGGCGTGAGCCGCGCTGTGATGTTCTTGCCGACCTCGCTGCGCAGCATCCCGGTCGCCGATTTCAACGCGACTGCCGAGTCCGCTCGTTCCTCATCACTGCCGTAGACGGTGTAGAAGATCGAGGCGTGCTGGAGGTCGCCCGTAACGCGGACGTCCGTGATCGTCACGAAGCCCAGGCGAGGGTCTTTGAGCCCGCGCTCGAGTGTTTTGGCCACAATCACTTTGATGCGGTCCGCCATCTTGGCGGCTCTGGCTGCGTCGACCATTCCGTTCCCCTCGCTGTTGGGGATCGAGCCTGTCGATATCTCACCGAAGTACTGCGTTCGGGAGGTCTCGACAGCCTCGACCCGCCTGGGCCTTAGACCCGCGGCTTCTCTTTGAGCTCAATCGTCTCGATCTCGTCACCGATCTGGATGTCATTGAACTTGCCGAGCCCGATACCGCACTCGAAGTCCGTGCGAACCTCGGTGACGTCATCCTTGAACCGGCGAAGTGATTCGATGGCCAGGTTGTCTCCCACCACGACGCCGTCACGGATGACCCGTGCTTTGGCGTTGCGGGTGATGATCCCAGAGCGCACGATGACGCCGGCGACGTTTCCGAACTTGGATGAGCGGAAGATCTCGCGGATCTCGGCCACACCAGATTGCACCTCTTCGAACTCGGGCTTGAGCATTCCCTTGAGGGAGTTCTCAACGTCTTCGAGCGCGCCGTAGATGACCGAGTAGAACCGCACATCAACGCCTTCACGAGCCGCACGTTCGCGAGCCTTCGGATCTGGACGCACGTTGAACCCGATGATGATCGCGTTGTCGACGGTCGCGAGGTTGACGTCGCTCTCGGTGACAGCACCGACTCCGCGGTGGATGATGCGCAGTTGCACGCTGTCGTCGACCTCGATCTTGAGCAGCGACTCTTCGAGTGCTTCGACAGCACCGGAGACGTCACCCTTGATGATGAGGTTGAGCGACTCGACTTTGCCGTCTTCGAGGGCCTTGGTGAAGTCCTCGAGCGAGATGCGCTTGCGGCTGCGGGCGAGAAGAGCGTTGCGCTCAACTGCTTCCCGCTTCTCAGCGATCTGGCGGGCGGTGCGGTCGTCATCGGTGACAAGGAAGGTGTCGCCCGCGCGAGGTACAGACGTGAGTCCGAGCACCGAGACCGGTCGAGCTGGTGTCGCATGCAACACCGCTGTGCCGTTCTCGTCGAACATCGCGCGAACCCGCCCGTATGCGGTTCCGGCGACGATCGCGTCTCCGACCTCGAGCGTTCCCGACTGGATGAGCACGGTCGCAACAGCACCGCGGCCCTTGTCGAGCTTGGCCTCGATGGCAACGCCGCGGGCATCCTTGTTGGGGTTAGCGCGCATGTCGAGCCCTGCATCCGCCGTCAGCAGCACCGCGTCAAGAAGCTCGGGAATGCCGATCTTGTTGAGCGCTGAAACGTCGATGAACATCGTGTCTCCGCCGTACTCCTCCGCGACCAGACCGAACTCGGTGAGCTGCTGACGCACCTTGGCGGGGTTCGCCCCCTCCTTGTCGATCTTGTTCACCGCGACGACAATCGGCACGCCGGCCGCCTGGGCGTGGTTGAGCGCCTCGACTGTCTGCGGCATGATGCCGTCATCTGCCGCGACCACGAGGATCGCGATGTCGGTGACCTGCGCACCACGGGCACGCATGGCGGTGAACGCCTCGTGGCCCGGTGTGTCGATGAAGGTGATGGCGCGTTCGACGCCCTCGTGTTCGGTGATGACCTGGTACGCACCGATGTGCTGGGTGATACCGCCGGCCTCGCCCGCGACGACGTTTGCGTTACGAATCGCATCGAGCAGCCGAGTCTTACCGTGGTCGACGTGACCCATGACCGTCACGACGGGTGGACGGATCTCGAGATCTTCATCCGTCTCGTCTTCGAGCTCCTGGTCGAGGTCGAGGTCGAAGCCGAGAAGCAGCTCGCGGTCTTCATCCTCTGGCGAGACCATCTCGATCTTGAAGCCGAGCTCTTCACCCAGGATGTCGAACGTCGCCTCATCGAGGGACTCCGTGGCCGTGGCCATCTGGCCGAGGTGGAAGAGCACGGTCACCAGGTTGCCTGGGCTCGTGTCGATCTTGTCTGCAAAATCGGTAATGGATGCTCCGCGACGCAGCCGCACGATGGTCGAGCCATCTCCGCGAGGCACGCTGACGCCACCGAGCGACGGGGCTTCGCGAAGCTCGAACTCAGCTCTTTTCGTACGCTTCGACTTGCGCGCCTTGCTCTTGCCGCCACCGCGACCGAATGCGCCTGCTGTGCCGCCACCGGGGCCACGACCGCGACCGCCGCCACCCGCTGGGCGGTTCGGGCCGAAGTTCGAGCCAGGGGCACCGGCCGGTGCTCCACCGGGGCGGAATCCGCCTGCGCCTGCTGGCCGGGCTCCACCTGGTCCGCCTGGACGGAAGCCGCCGCCAGCACCTGCCGGGCGCTGGCCGAAGCCACCCGGGCGCTGTGCAGCTTGGCCAGGGCCACCGGGGCGAGGTGCGCCGGGGCGGGGCGCCGCCGGGCGCGGGATTCCGGTCGGCGATGCGGCCGGGCGCGTGTTCATGCCTTGCGTGCTCGCGTATGGGTTGTTGCCTGGGCGCGGTGCGCCGGGACGCTGCATGCCCTGGGTGCTTGCGAAGGGGTTGTTTCCCGGGCGCGCTGCACCGGGGCGTGGAATGTCTGAGGATGCATCGCCGGACGCCGGAGCCGTCGGAGAAGCTGCCTGCGCTGCCTGCGCCTTTGCGACCGGCGTGGGAGCCTGCGTGGCTGCCTCTGCACTCGGTGCCGGAGCGGGTGCAGGAGTTGGCGGCTTGGGCGCGACTACCTCGACGGGCTTCTCAGGCGCTTTGATGCCCTCGGCCTCGAGTGCAGCTCGAAGCTTGCGGGCAACCGGGGGTTCGATGCTTGATGACGGGCCTTTGACGAACTCGCCCATTTCCTTGAGTTTCTCAAGGGCTTTCTTACTGTCGATGCCGAGTTCAGCAGCGATCTCATGCACGCGTGGCTTTGCCATGTCGTTCTCCTTCTCGGGCCGACACCCGAGAGGGGAAGGCCTTAGTTGTGGACGGGTCTCATTTCGAGCCGCTCATTAGTTGTCCATAGGTCAATCAGCCTTAGTTTCTGATTTGCACTGTGTTAGAGCGCTTCGGTCGAAGCGCCGACTGTCATACGAATCCGGTCAGTGGTGAGCGCACCATCCATCCGAAGAGCGCGGCCAAAAGCCTTTCGAGCTATCGCCGTGTCGACGCAGTGAAGTGTCGGATGCACCCACGCACCCCGGCCATGAAGTCGTGCAGACGGATCTGCAACCACCTCGCCGTTTCGTGCGACGACCCTCAACAAAGAGGATGCGTCACCGCGTTCACGGCAGCCAAGACAGGTTCTTACAGGTTCCATAGTAGACCAACCCCAGCCGTTCCTGCCCTTCTAGTCCCCCTCGAGGATCGAGTCCGGCTGGATGTCGATGCGAGCACCCGTGAGCTTGGCAGCCAGGCGGGCGTTCTGACCCTCCTTGCCGATCGCGAGCGACAGCTGGTAGTCGGGAACAAGGGCGCGAACCGCCTTGGTCGCGGCGTCGATCACGTACGACGAGGTCACCTTCGCGGGCGAGAGCGCGTTACCGACGAAGGTCGCCAGGTCTTCGTTGTAGTCGACAATGTCGATCTTCTCGTTGTTGAGCTCTGCGGTGACCGCGCGAACGCGCTGGCCCAGCTCGCCGATGCACGCGCCCTTCGCGTTCACGCCGGGTTCGTTGGCTTTCACCGCGATCTTCGTGCGGTGACCCGCCTCGCGTGCGAGGGAGACGATCTCGACCGCGCCAGAGGCGATCTCGGGAACCTCGAGGGCGAAGAGTTTGCGAACGAGCGACGGGTGGGTGCGAGACACAGTGATCTGCGGGCCCTTGAGCCCCTTTGTCACGCCGGTGACATAGACGCGGATGCGCGAGCCGTGGGCGTAATCCTCGCCGGGAACCTGCTCCTCCGGGGGCAGGATCGCCTCGACCGAGCCGAGGTCGACGTGGATCATCCGCGGGTTCGGCCCCTGCTGGATGACCCCGGCGACGATGTCACCCTCGCGCCCCTTGAACTCGCCGAGCACTTTGTCGTCCCCGATATCCCGAAGCCGCTGGTTGATGACCTGCTTGGCTGCGAACGCGCCGATGCGGCCGAAATCGTCTGGCACGTCCTCAGACTCGCCGATGACCTCGCCCTCGTCGTTCAACTCAGGAACCCAAATATGCACGGCACCCGTCTTGCGATCGAGCTCGACCCGTGCGGGCTGGTTGTCGTCTTTCGACTCCGGCGCCCCCGTGTGCTTCAGGTATGCGGTCTGAATCGCCTGCTCGATGATCACGACCAGTTCGTCGAATGGGATCTCGCGCTCGCGCTCCATGAGGCGCAGCACACTCAGATCGATATCCACAGTGGGCCTCCAGTATTTATTTAGATCCACCCGGTGGGGCGGAAAAGTCTGCCTCTACGGTACCAGCCGCGCCGACCTGGCGAACCGTCGAAGTTGGCTCCAACTCGAGCAAGGAAGAGCCAACTTCGACGACTCGACGTCACCAGCTCGCGGATTCACGCAGTCGGATTATCGCTTTCACTCGAGCTATGAAAGCTTCCGGCTCGACGAAAAGGTGGTTAGACGTCACCCTGACGACGCGCCATTGAGCTGCCTCGAACAGTTCGCGCCGTTCGATGTCCGAGAGGAATCGCCGCCTGCCCAGGCGGTGATCGTCGCCTTCGTACTCGAACAGCATCTGCCATCTCTCATAGGCGAGGTCTCCGTGAAGCAGGAGACGGGCGTGGTCTACGAGTATCCCCAATCCGACAATGGGCTCTGGAAGCCCTGCTGCAACGAGCAAAAGTCGCAGTCGGGATTCCATGCGTGAGTCGACCCCCGTGCGCAACCGAGGGAGCGCCCAGACCAGACGCACTGCGCCACGGCGTGCTCCGTAACGCTGCACAGCCGCTGCAAGTTCTGCCGGGCTGCACTTAGGTGGAGTTCTTCTGCCTCCGGAGAGCCGAATCCCCGAAATCAGGTAATCGCCCGCCGCGACCAGATCTTCCTGGCAGAGTATCGTCGCGAGCTGGCACCACGTATCTGCGGCCGACACTACGGGTAATCCGGCGACGAACATCAGTCCGACAGCCTCGACCTGATGCCCGCTAACACCGGCTCGCCGGGGTGGCGCAGCCCCGGTGCATGAGACGTGGAGCGGGTGCGGGGAGGTGTCGGGAAGCGGGATGCCGTGCAGGAGTGCCGCGGTGGTGTGGCTGAAGAACTGGTCTGCCCGCAGCAGCGGCTCGTACGCGCGGCAGAGCTGGATGACAGAGTCGTGATCCAGCCCCAGCGAGCTGCCACCGTGGAACGCGTGCTGTACATCCTTGTTCCGCAGTCGCCCTCGCGCCAGTCCGAGCTCGTGCCCGTCACTGGTTCGAAACGCCGTGCCGACGACGGCGAGGGGAATTGCGACCTTGCGCGGCATCCCTCCAGCCTGCGCCTGCCAGCCAATCGACGCTCGAGTTATCCCCCGGTCGGCTCTCTGATCCTCGAGTCGTCGAATTTGGCTCTAAAAAGAAGAGGGAAGAGCCAATTTCGACGACTCGGCAGGTCGCGCAGCGCGCAGGTCGCGCGGTGCGCAGTGCGCGCAGTGCGCGCAGTACAGCAGGTCAGCGGGAGGCGAGCATCCCGACGAGGTCGGCGAGGGGCACCGGAGTGCGCTCGTTCGTGCGACGATCCCAGAGTTCGACGTTGCCATCGGCGACTCCCTTGCCCACGATCACGATCGTCGGCACGCCGATGAGTTCAGCGTCGCCGAACTTGACCCCCGGCGAGACTCTGGGCCGGTCGTCGAACAGCACGTCATAGCGCTCCGCCTCGAGCTGGGCGACCAGCGATTCAGCGGCGGCGTGCACTTCGGGCTCCTTGGTCGCGGCGATGACATGGATGTCGAAGGGCGAGACATTCGCCGGCCAGATCAGGCCTTTCGCGTCATTGTTGCTCTCGGCGATGACCGCGAGGATGCGGGTGACGCCGATGCCGTACGACCCCATGGTCACCGTGACGAGCTTGCCGTTCTCGTCGAGCACCTTGAGCCCGAGCGCCTCCGCATATTTGCGGCCGAGCTGGAAGACGTGGCCGATCTCCATCCCGCGCGCGAGTTCGACGGGGCCCGATCCGTCCGGTGCAGGGTCCCCCGCGTGTACATCGGCGGTCTCGACGATGCCATCCGAGGTGAAGTCACGCCCGGCAACGAGCCCGAACACGTGCTTGCCGTGCACGTTCGCCCCGGTGATCCAGCCGGATCCGTCTGACACCCGAGGGTCGGTGAGGTAGCGGATCTTCGTGCTGCTCTCGGCACCGAGCACAGCGCCGGCCGCTGACCACGGCCCGATGTAGCCCTTGACCAGATGCGGAACGGCGGCGATTTCTTCGGCGGAGGCTGCCTCGACACCGTTCGGCGCGAACGCGACCTCCGCGCGCTTGAGGTCGACCTCGCGATTGCCGGGCAAGCCGACGACGACGAGCTCCTTCGATCCGTCGAGAGCGGTGAGGCTGAGGACGATGTTCTTGAGGGTGTCTGCGGCTGTCCACGCGCGGCCGTCGGGGCGGGCGTGCTTCTGGTTTGCGACATCCACCAGCGTCTGGATTGTCGGGGTGTCGGGGGTGTCGAGCACTTCGGCGGGAGTCAGCTTCTCGTACGAGCGAGCCGCTGGCGCTTCGGTATGGAAGGCCTCGACGTTCGCCGCGTAGCCTCCGTCGGAGCGCACGAAGGTGTCTTCGCCGACCGGGGTGGGGTGCAGAAACTCTTCACTGCGGGAGCCGCCCATCGCGCCGGCATCGGCCTGCACGATGACGTAGTCGAGCCCGAGCCTCGTGAAGATGCGCTCGTACGCGTCGCGCTGCGCCTGGTACGAGATGTCGAGCCCCGCATCGGTGTAGTCGAACGAGTACGCGTCTTTCATGGTGAACTCACGACCGCGAAGGAGGCCGGCACGAGGTCGGGCCTCGTCGCGATACTTGTCCTGGATCTGGTAGATCGACAGCGGCAGGTCTTTATACGAGCTGTAGAGGTCTTTGACGAGAAGGGTGAAGACCTCTTCGTGGGTCGGGGCGAGCAGGTAGTCGGCACCCTTTCGGTCTTTCAGGCGGAAAATGCCGTCGCCGTACTCTGTCCAGCGGCCCGTGACCTCGTAGGGTTCCCGGGGCAGCAGAGCCGGGAAGTGCACTTCCTGCGCGCCGGCGTTGGCCATCTCCTCGCGGATGATCGTCTCGATCTTGCGGCGAACCTTGAGGCCGAGCGGCAGCCACGCGAACACACCGGGAGCCTGGCGCCGGATGTAGCCGGCCCGCACGAGCAGTCGGTGGCTGGCGACCTCGGCCTCAGCCGGGTCATCGCGAAGCGTGCGGACGAAGAGTTGCGAGAGTCGAGTTACCACCCGACAACCATATCGATCGGGGCTGTCTCGAAAGCACTACGCGGTGACGACCACCGGCGAACCCGTCGCACCGACCGGCATCTCGGCGGCGAGGCGGTTCGCCTCCTCGATGAGGGTTGCGACGATCTCGGACTCCGGGACGGTCTTGATGACCTCACCCTTGACGAAGATCTGCCCGCGGCCGTTGCCGCTCGCGACGCCGAGGTCGGCCTCGCGAGCCTCCCCTGGCCCGTTAACGACGCATCCCATCACCGCGACGCGAAGCGGCACCGTCATTTTCTCCAGCCCGGCGGTGACGTCGTTCGCGAGCTGGTAGACATCTACCTGCGCACGCCCGCAGCTCGGGCACGACACGATCTCGAGCTTGCGCTCGCGCAGATTGAGCCCTTGGAGGATCTGCAGCCCGACCTTGACTTCCTGCACGGGAGGCGCAGACAGGGAGACGCGAATGGTGTCGCCGATGCCCTCTGACAACAGGATGCCAAACGCCGTCGCCGACTTGATCGTGCCCTGGAACTCGGGCCCGGCCTCGGTCACGCCGAGGTGCAGCGGCCAGTCACCGCGTTCGGCGAGCAGCCGGTACGCCTTGACCATGATTACCGGGTCGTTGTGCTTGACCGAGATCTTGAAGTCGTGAAAGTCGTGCTCCTCGAACAGGCTGGCCTCCCAGACTGCACTCTCGACGAGGGCTTCCGGTGTCGCTTTGCCATATTTCTGCAAAATGCTCGGCTCGAGCGACCCCGCATTGACACCGATCCTGATCGACACGCCCGCCGCCTTCGCAGCTGCGGCGATCTTGCCGACCTGGTCGTCGAACTTGCGGATATTGCCCGGGTTCACCCGAACGGCGCCGACACCGGCATCGATCGCCGTGAAGACGTACTTGGGCTGGAAGTGGATGTCGGCGATCACCGGGATTTGGCTCTTCGCCGCGATGATGTGCAGCACATCGGCGTCATCCTGGTGCGGAACGGCCACCCGCACGATGTCGCAGCCGGTCGCGGTGAGCTCGGCAATCTGCTGCAGCGTCGCGTTGATGTTCGTGGTCTGGGTCGTCGTCATCGACTGAACGCTGACCTGGAAGTCACTGCCGACACCGACTTTACCGACATGGATCTGGCGGGTCTTGCGGCGGGGCGCCAGAATGTTCGGCGCGGACGGCATCCCCAAATTGATCGCTGGCATGCCCCAATTCTACGGCGGTCGGCTGGGTGTCAGTTGAGGCTGATGGGCTTCACGATGTCGGCGTATGCGAGCAACAGGCTCGTCGCTCCGAGGATGATGACGACCACGAAGGTCAGCGGAACGAGCTTCGCGATGTCAACCGGCCCCGGGTCTCTGCGCTTGAACAGTTTCGCGAAGAAGCGGCGTACGCCCTCCCAGACCGCCCCGATGATGTGCCCACCGTCGAGCGGCAGGAGCGGGATCATGTTGAACGCAAACAGGGCGACGTTGAGTGAGGCGATGAGGCCGATAAGGAATGACAGCCGCTCGGCCCACGGCACAGCCGTCGTCGACGCGATCTCCCCGGCGAGGCGTCCGACACCGACCATGCCCACGGGACCGTTCGGGTCTCTGGCCTGCGTGCTGAAGGCGGCCTGCGCGACCTGGGCGATGCGCTGCGGGAAGTTCGCGATGATCGTGAAATCTTGCCCGATGTTGTTTCCGAGAGCGGGCAGCACTGCGGTGATGGGGCGCTGGCGAAGCGGATAGGCCGGGCCGATTCCGATGAAGCCGACCTTGGTGGTAACGGGCTTACCGTCTGCGGTGATCACCTTCCCCTTGGCGTCGAGGGACTCACGGGCCGTGAGCAGCGGTGTCGCCACAATGGTCTTCGTCGTTCCCGCCCGGTCGACGGTGAAGGTGACCTTCTGCCCGGCAGCTTTGCGGATCACCGCGGTGACCTGGTCCCAGGTCGGATTCGAGATACCGTTCACGCCGATGATGTCGTCGCCTGGCTTGAGCCCTGCAGCGGCGCCGGGAGCAACCGGATCGCTCGACTCGCAGGTGGTTCGCGTGCTCGTCGCCGGCACGACGCAGGCCGAGACCGAGCCGACGCTCAACTGCTGCGTGCCGAAGCCCATCAGCACCACGCCGAGCAGCACCACGGCGATCAGCACGTTCATCGCCGGGCCACCGAGCATGATGATGATGCGCTTCCACACCGCGAGCTTGTAGAAGACCCGGTTCTCAGCGCCCTCGGGGATGGCGTCTTCGCTCGCTGTCCGGGCATCCTGCACCATCGCCGAGAAGAAGCCCGTTCCTGCCGTACGACCGCCGGACTCGTATTCGCTCTCGAGCGGAAACGCGTCAGTGCCCGAGGTTCGGGATGTCTCGCCCTTGCGTTTCGGCGGGTACATGCCCGCCATCGAGATATAGCCACCGAGGGGAATCGCCTTGATGCCGTACTCGGTCTCTCCGCGCTTGCGGGAGAAGATCGTCGGGCCGAAGCCGATCATGTACTGCCCGACGCGAACCCCGAAGAGTTTGGCCGGAATCAAGTGCCCGAGTTCGTGCAGCCCGATCGAGACGGCGACGCCGACGACCACGACGAGAATGCCGACGACGTAGAGCAGTACGGTTTCCACCAGCACAGGCTAACCGCTGGATGCCATGAGGAAGCTGGGCGGCCCTACCCCCAAATCGCGGGTACCCACATCGCGGGGCGGCGCCCGATCAGACCAGGTCGACGATCACGTCTTCGGCCGCACCGCGCGCCCACGACTCGGCCTCGAGCACCGATTCGAGTGAAACCGGCCCGCCGAACGGCACGTGCAGGTCGACGACCCTCTCGATGATCTCGAGGATGGCGAGGTACCCGATCCCTCCCCCGTGGAATGCGGCGACGGCCTGCTCATTCGCCGCGTTGAACACTGCCGGGTATGTGCCGCCCTCGATGCCGACCCGTTTGGCGAGGGCGACGGCGGGGAATGCGTCGCCGTCCAGCGGCTCGAATGTCCACTGGCTAGCGGCGGTCCAGTCGAGCGGAACCCCGACCCCCGCGACGCGGTTCGGCCAGTCGAGGCCGAGAGAGATGGGAAGCCGCATGTCGGGCGGCGAGCACTGGGCGATGGTCGACCCGTCGACGAATTCGACCATCGAGTGCACGATGGACTGTGGATGCACGGTCACCTCGATGCTGCCGTACGGCACATCGAACAACAGGTGCGCCTCGATGACCTCGAGCCCCTTATTAACCAGGGTCGACGAGTTCGTCGTGATGACGAGTCCCATGTTCCAGGTCGGATGCGCGAGCGCCTCGTGTGGTGTGACGTCACGCAGTGACTCCCGGGAGCGCCCGCGGAACGGCCCACCCGAGGCGGTCAGCACAAGCCGGCGAACCTCTGCAGCGGTGCCAGAGCGCAGCGCCTGGGCGATCGCCGAGTGCTCGGAATCGACCGGCACTATTTGCCCGGGGGCCGCGATCGCCGTCACGAGGTCTCCGCCGACGATGAGGCTCTCCTTATTGGCGAGCGCCAGCGTTGTTCCGGTTTCGAGCACAGCGAGAGTCGGGCCGAGACCAACGGACCCTGTGATGCCGTTGAGCACGACATCCGCACCAACCGAGCGCACCAGCTGCTCTGCCTCGGCAGCACCGAGCGCGACGTTCTGCACCCCGAACTCCCGGGCTTGCCTCTCGACCAGATCGCGATTGCTGCCAGCTGCGAGCCCGACGACCTCGAACGAGTCGCGGTTGGCCGAGATCACATCGAGCGCCTGCACGCCGATCGACCCGGTCGAACCCAGGATGATGACGCGACGCATAGACCTGAGGTTATCCGGCTTTGGCTGAGATGATCTGGATCACGAAGACCAGGTCATCGGTGCCGCTGATGCCGGCCGAGGCCTGTCCGCCTGATCCGTAGCCATCGGCCGGTGGGATGATGACGATCACTTTTGATCCGACGGCCTGCCCGACGAGTGCCTTCCCGAAACCGGTCACGACCTGGCTGGTCACGAAGGTGGCGGGCTTGCCCGAGGTCCAGCTGGAGTCGAAGACCTTCCCGGTGGCCCAGATGATGCCGGTGTAGTTGACCGTGACGCTGTCGCCCGACTTGACCGTCGCGCCTGTGCCCTTCTTGAGGTAGGCGACTTTGAGCTCTGTCGGCTGGCTGCCGGCCGGCGTGGCGATGGTTGGCGCGCCGGTCTTCGCGTCGAAGGTGACCTTCGGGAACGTGCTGTCGGGAGCGTCGAGCACCTTCGTCTTGGTCGGCTGTTTGACCGTGTTCACATCGAGCACGAAGACGATGGAGTCTTTGGCTGTGATGCCGAGGCTCGTCTGGCCGCTCGATCCGAAGGCGTCAGAGGGGGGAATGACCGCAACGACGCGTGTGCCAGGAGTGGAGCACAGCACGGCCTTATAGAGTCCGGTGATCTCCTGGGTCTTGTCGATTGCGAGCGACACTGCTTTTGATTTTCCGTAGCCGGTCGTATCGATGACCTTGCCCGATGTGCCGTTGTAGACCGTGTAGTTGAGGGTCACGGTGCTGCCGGTGGTCGCGGCTGTGCCCTTGCCGCCGTCAACCGTGACTGTGCGCTCCGTGGTCTTTACGGTGAGCCCCTTGGTACCGGCGATCGTCGGCTTAGCGCCGAACTTGCCTGAGACCTTCACGGCGTCTGAGGCCGAGCCCGACTTGGTCACCGTGCAGCCGCTCGACGAGGTGGTCGACGATGAACACGCTGCCAGGGAGATGGCGAGTGTGCCAGCCAGGACAACTGCGCCGATGAGCTTCGAGATGGAACGTTTCTGCACAGTGCTACTTCCGTTGATCGATGATGGCTGCCGGCGAATCGGGCCAGTGTTGCCGACCTAGCTATGGGAAAGCTGACCGCACGCCGTTCAACACTAGGCGAATGACAAATGTCATTGCGAACCGGTGACGCCAGTCGCGTGCCTTCCGGGGCCGCGCAGTGCAGGCTTGGCAGATGACCACTACAACCCAGGCACCCCCTATGCTGGCCGCGATCGACGCACAGGACCTGACCAAATCGTTCGGAAAGGTACGGGCAGTCGACGGAATATCGCTCAGGGTCGAGCCCGGCGAGATCGTGGCGTTCCTCGGCCCGAACGGCGCAGGCAAGACCACCACCATCGACATGCTGCTCGGCCTCTCTAAACCCGACACCGGAACGGTGAGCATCTATGGCCAGTCCCCGCGCAGCGCCATCGCCCACGGACTGGTCTCGGCCGTCATGCAGACCGGCGGACTGCTTCAGGATGTGACGGTGCGCGAGACAGTGCAGCTCACCGCGACCCTGTTCGCCGAATCACGACCTGCCGACGAGGTGCTCGCGCGCGCCGGCATCCTCGACATCGGCGACCGGCTGGTGAGGAAATGCTCTGGTGGCCAGCAGCAGCGGCTGCGGTTCGCGATGGCCCTGCTCTCAGACCCCGGCCTGCTCATCCTCGACGAGCCGACCACCGGAATGGATGTCGAGGGCCGACGTGATTTCTGGAAGGCCATTCGCCACGACGCCGATCGGGGTCGCACCGTCATCTTCGCGACGCACTACCTGGATGAGGCAGATGCCTATGCAGACCGCATCGTGCTGGTGCGGCGCGGGTCGGTCGTCGCGGATGGGAGCGCCGCCGAGATCAAGAACCTCTCGTCAGGGCGCACTGTGCGGGCATCCGTTCCCGATGCCGACCGGGCAGCGTTGGCCGCACTAGCGGGAGTGACGGCGGTCGAGCTACGCGGCGATGACGTGAGCGTGCGCACCGCGGACTCCGACGCCGTCGCACGCTATCTGCTCACGAAGACGCAGGCGCGAGACCTGGAGATCACCTCACACAACCTCGAAGAAGCGTTCCTCGCACTGACTGGAGACAACAACCTAACCGGAGACAACACATGACCGCCATGGGCGCCGCAGCTATGAACACCGCAGCCATGAACACAGTGAACCTCGACCGCAGGGTGCCGCCGCTAGGCGGCTTCAACCTCACATTCCTCGGCATCGAGATCAGGCGCAGAATTCGTAACCGGCGCACGCTCGCGTTCACTCTCGCGATGCCCATCCTGCTTTTCCTGCTCGTTGGGCTCAGCCTGCGTGACACCCCACTGACAAAAACCCCCGTGAGCCAGGGCGGCCTTTCGGTCGCCTCGTACATCCTCATCTCGATGGCCGTCTACGGAGCAATGGTCGCGTCCACTTCAGCCGGCGGTGCTGTCGCCGTCGAGCGTGCGACCGGTTGGAGCAGGCAACTGCGGCTCACCCCGCTCAACCCTGTCGCCTACATCGGGATCAAAGTCGCGTCATCCCTCGTGCTCGGTCTCATCGCCGTGCTCGGCACCTTCGCCACTGGAATCATCGTCGGTGTCAGAATGCCGATTCACGTCTGGATCCTGTCGGGCCTGGCAGCCTGGCTCGGGTCACTGGTGTTCACGTCGCTCGGGCTGTTCATCGGCTACCTCGTACCCACCGAGAATGTCATGCAGTTCCTTGGGCCGATTCTCGCGATCCTCGCCCTCTTCGGCGGACTGTTCACGCCGCTCAGCTACTTTCCAACGGCGGTACGGAACATCGCCGAGTGGACGCCCGCATACGGTCTCGGCGAGATTGCCCGGGCACCTCTCACCGGCGACAACTTCAACTGGCTGGCCGTCGTCAACATCGTCGGGTGGCTGGTGGTCTTCAGTGTCGGGGCTGCACTCACCTTCCGCCGCGACACCAAACGCGTCTAGATTCGCTCCATGGTGATGTTTCGCGCAGACGACGCGCCGCGCCCAGGACTCCGAGACGTTCTCGCGGACCGGGGTACGCGGCGCTGGATGCTTGGCGCTGTCCTCGCGCTCGGCTGGCTGGCCAGCATTGTCGTCGAGCTGTATTCGATTCACCCGGGCATCCCCGAGCGCATCATCGGGGTTGTACTCGTCGCGGTGTTCGGCCTCTGCTTTCTGATCACGACCCCGATCACCCACCTGCTGCCCTCCCGGAGGCGATTCCTGGGGCCGCTCGCCCTCTTTGCCCTGTCGTTTTCGCTCTTCCCCCTGCTCGGGTTCGGCGTTGCGAGCGTCTGGACGTACGTCGGCGTCACCGCCGCCATGACCCTCGCGCGCATGAAGTGGGTGGTGTTTTTCGTGATCGCGCTCGGGGGGCTTGGCGTGCTGTTCGAATACCTCGACGGTCTGCGCGGTCAGGGGCTGTACACGCTGCCCCTTGTCGTGGCCTCGATCAGCCTGATGATGGCCGCGTTCTCGCGCCTGATCCTGGCCGTGGAGCAGCTGCGGGCGACCCAGCACGAGCTAGCCAGGCTGGCTGTCGAGGAAGAACGCGGCAGGGTTGCGCGCGATCTGCACGACATCCTCGGGCACTCGCTCACCGTCGTGACGGTCAAAGCCGAGCTGGCCGGCCGGCTCATCGACAGCGACCAGGAGGCCGCGAAACGCGAGATCGCCGATGTCGAGGCGCTGGCCCGGGGCGCCCTAGCCGATGTGCGCTCCACCGTTGCGGGATTTCGCGGTGTGAGCGTGGCGAGCGAACTCGTTAACGCGAGGTCAGCGCTCGACGCCGCGGGCATCCGCGCCACCCTGCCTGGCGCGGTGGACGACGTGCCGACCGACGCCAGGGAGCTGTTCGGCTGGGTCGTGCGGGAGGGCGTCACGAATGTGGTGCGGCACTCCGGAGCGACCTCCGCGAACATCTCGCTCGCGCCGCAATCGGTCGAGGTGACGGATGATGGCCGAGGTCCGTGCGCGGAGTCGGATTCAGCTGCGGTCGACGGCATCGGCCTGGCCGGTCTGCGGGAGCGGGTCGAGGCCGCCGGCGGCCAGATGACCGTCGGGCGCTCCCCGAGCGGAGGGTTCCGCCTTGCCGTCACGGTGGACCGATGATCCGGCTTCTCATCGCGGATGACCAGGCCCTGGTGCGAGGCGCTCTCGCGGCTTTGCTCGGACTGGAAGCCGACATCGAGGTTGTCGCGGAGGTCGGGCGGGGTGATGTGGTCGTCGCTTCCGCGCTTTCGACGGCGCCCGATGTCGCGATGCTCGACGTCGAGATGCCCGGACTCGACGGAATCGCGGCCGCCGCAGCCCTTCGGCTGGCCATGCCGACGTGCCGGATTCTCATGGTCACCACCTTCGGTCGCCCCGGCTACCTGCGACGTGCGATGCAGGCCGGCGCGACCGGGTTCGTGGTCAAAGACACCCCTGCCCGACAGCTCGCGGATGCCGTGCGCGGCGTCGCCGCCGGCCAGCGCGTTGTCGATCCGGCCCTTGCCGCGGAGACCCTCACCACCGGCGATTCACCACTAACAGACCGGGAGACGTCCGTGCTCGCAGCGGCTCGTTCAGGGGCGTCGATCGCGACCCTCGCGATTGGACTTCACCTCTCGGAGGGGACGGTGCGCAACTACCTGTCCAGCGCTATCGGCAAGACGAGCGCTCGCAACCGCGCCGAGGCCGTGTTGGTCGCAGAGGAGAATGGCTGGCTGCTGTGAAGCGACAGGGAGCAGTGCTTCTCGCGCTCGTATCGCTGCTGTTGACCGGCTGCACTTCGGCGCCGAAAGTGCCGCTCAGCGTGTCGTTCTTCCAGTATCGCTCTGACCTCGCGGTTCGACAGTCCCAGATCGAAGTGCACAACCTCAGCACGATCGACATCACGATAACTTCGGCCAGTTTCTCGTCGGCGTGGTTCTCGCACGCGAAATCGTCGAAGTCGGCGCCATCCCAGGTTCCGGCGGGGTCGACGATCGACTTTCCGGTCGTTCTGCCGTCTGGGGTGTGCTCGTCCGGTGCAGCACAGCCCCGCGTGAAGCTCGAGTACACCACAAGCGACGGAACGAAGGGAACTGCATCGCTCACCCCGACACTTCCGTTCCACACCATCTCAGCACTGCATGCCGCGGACTGCAGTTTGCGCGAGTTCGAGAAGGTCGCCACGATCGTGCCAGCGAGCGCACTGCGGTTCGAGCAGGTCGGCAACAAGCAGAATGCGCTCATCGACTTCACGGTAACCCCGACCGGTGCTCCCGGCAGCGTCGAGATCCTCACGACTCAGAACACCACACTCCTCTCACAGACGGAGGGCGAGCTGCGCAGCTTCGACCAGACCTTTACCGCAGCATCCCCACCGACCGTGCTGACGCTCGACGTGGTGCCGAGCCGCTGCGAGGCGCACGTCATAGCCGAGGACAAGGTAGGAACGGTCATCCCGTTCAGGGTGAATGCGGGCCGGTACCGAAACGCCGTCTTCACCATCGCCGTTCCGAGCTCGACGAAGAACGAGCTGCTCGACTACGTCGGCACGTATTGCGGGCTATAACGGCAGCGGGCTGCTGCTGAGGTGCGTCGATCTGCTGAGATGCGTCGATCTCAGCCCACGCCGGACTGCACCGTGATCGTCGGCTCGTGGTCTACCGAAAAGTTCACCGAACTCGCGATGAAGCATTTCGTACTCGCCTCGCGGTGGAGCCGAAGTGCAAGCTCGGGATCGCCCGCTGAGATCGTGACCGCAGGGCGCAGCGTTGCACTGGTGAAGTGCCCGCCGCCGTCAGCCGTCTGCTCCATGACTCCGGATGCGGCATCCGTGTACCCGACGACAACGATGCCATTGCTCGCGGCGACGTGCAGGTAGCTCAGCAGGTGGCACTGGCTGAGGGCTGCGAGCAACAGTTCCTCCGGATTCCAGCGGTCGGTATCGCCGAAGAATGCGCGATCACTCGATCCACTGATCTCGTGCTTTCCCTCCGCGCGCACGACGTGGTCGCGTCCATACGCTTTGTAGCCGCTTGTGCCAGTGCCGCGATCGCCCGTCCACTGCAGTGAGATCGCGTAACGGTGTTCGGTGTTCACCCTTCAACGCTACCGCGCACGGAAGTAGGCTCGGAAGACTATGACTGACACGCTCACCCCCCTACCCGCCGTCGCTCAGGAGCGCCGGCGGGTCACTGCGATCCCCGGCCCGAAGTCGCTCGCCCTGCACCAACGACGCCTGGCTGTTGTGCCCACGGGAGTGTCATCTGCACTGCCCGTGTACATCGAGCGCGCGCATGGCGCGATAGTCGTCGATGTCGACGGCAACCAGTTCATCGACCTCGGGTCGGGCATCGGCGTGATGACGATCGGCCACACCGATGAGGCCGTCGTGGCGGCAGCGACCGCCCAGCTCGGCGACCTCACCCACGCGATGTTCACGATCACGCCGTATGAGGGCTACGTGCGGGTTGCCGAGCTGCTCGCTGAGCACACCCCGGGCGACTTTGCCAAGAAGACCGTACTGCTCAACTCCGGGGCAGAGGCTGTAGAGAATGCCGTCAAGATCGCCCGCAAGTACACCGGTCGCGCGGGGGTGGCCGTGCTCGAGCACGCCTACCACGGTCGCACCAACCTCACGATGGCCATGACATTCAAGGCGATGCCGTACAAGGCGGGGTTCGGGCCATTCGCCGGTTCGATCCATCACGCACCGGGCTCGTACCCGTTCCGGGACGGCCTCAGCGGGCAGGATGCCGCGGCACGCACCATCAGCTACCTGGAGAAGTCTGTCGGCGCATCCGACCTCGCCTGTCTCGTCGTCGAACCCATCCAGGGTGAGGGCGGATTCATCGTGCCGGCCGAGGGGTACCTGCCTGCGCTGCAGGCCTGGTGCACGGCCAACGGCATCGTGTTCATCGCAGACGAAATCCAAAGCGGCATGGCGCGCACGGGGCGGTATTTCGCTTCGGAGCACTTCGGCGTCGTGCCTGATGTCGTACTCAGCGCCAAGGGAATCGCGGGCGGTCTGCCCATCGCCGGTGTTACCGGCCGCGCCGAGATTATGGACGCATCACACCCGGGCGGCCTCGGCGGCACCTTCGCCGGCAACCCGGTCGCTGCGGCTGCAGCCGTCGCTGTCTTCGGCGAGATCGAACGTCGAAACCTGCTCGCGGAAGGCGCCCGGATCGAAAGGATCCTGAAGCCGGCGCTGCTGTCGCTGCAGTCCCGCTACGACGTGATCGGCGATGTGCGCGGCATCGGGGCGATGCTCGCGATCGAGCTGGTGATGCCGGGAACGAAAGATCCGAACCCCGCAGTCGTGTCCACCCTCACTGCGTTCGCGGCCCAGCACGGGGTACTCCTGCTGAACGCCGGAACGTTTGCGAACGTCATCCGGTTCCTGCCATCGCTCGCCATCACCGACGAGCTTCTGCGAGAGGCTATCGGGGTGCTCGAGGAGGGGTTCCTGTCGCAATAAGACGCGCCAAGCCCGAGTACGCTGGGGCACCATGAGAGTCGCGATTCCGGCCGAAGTCAAGAACAACGAGTTTCGGGTGGCGATAACCCCGGCGGGCGTGCACGACCTGGTCTCCCACGATCACGAGGTGCTGGTACAGTCCGGTGCTGGCCTCGGCTCCTCAATTTCAGACAGCGAGTACGTCGCTGCCGGAGCGACGATCTCTGCCGACGCGGCGTCGACCTGGGCTGCGGCAGACCTGCTGCTCAAGGTGAAAGAACCGGTCGAAAGCGAGTACGGCTACTTTCGGGAAGGCCTGCTGCTCTTCACCTACCTGCACCTCGCAGCCGAGCCAGAGCTCACCGCGCAACTGGTCGCCAGGAAGGTCACGGCCATCGCCTACGAGACCGTACAGCTTCCCTCGCGGGCTCTCCCCCTGCTCGCCCCGATGAGCGAGGTCGCAGGTCGCCTGGCACCTATTGTCGGCGCAAACGCAATGCTCAAACCGAACGGCGGCCCTGGCCTCCTCGTGCCGGGCGTCCCCGGCACATATCCGGCCAAGATCGTTGTGCTCGGGGGTGGCGTCGCGGGTACGAGCGCCGTCGCAGTTGCCGTCGGACTGGGCGCGGATGTCGTGGTGCTCGACACCAACATCCAGCGATTGAGAGAACTCGACGCGATCTACGCCGGGCGCGTGCGCACCATCGCGTCCAACGGATTCGAGATCGAACGGGCCTGCGTGACAGCAGACATGGTTATCGGCTCAGTGCTCGTGCCCGGGGCGAAAGCACCCAAACTAGTGAGCAACGAACTGGTGTCGCGCATGAAACCCGGCAGCGTCCTCGTCGATATCGCTGTCGATCAGGGCGGCTGTTTTGCGGACTCCCACCCGACCACCCACGCGGAGCCGACTTTCACCGTGCACGGATCGTTGTTCTATTGCGTTGCGAACATGCCGGGCGCCGTTCCGAACACGTCGACCTATGCGCTCACCAACGCCACGATGCCGTACGTTCGCGCACTCGCCAACACCGGCTGGAAGGCGGCGCTGTCGGCGGATCCGTCGCTCGCCCTCGGGCTGAATACCCACGATGGCGCGGTCATCAGTGCTCCGGTGGCGACCGCCCATTCACTTCCGCTCGGTTCACTCGAAGCTGCACTCGCCTGAACACTCACTCACTCACTCACTCACTCACTCACTCACTCACTCTCCCTCGCGAACCGCACCCGTCGCGGCGAGCCGCCGGGCTGAAACAGCCAGGCGCTCGATGACCCCGGCTCGATCGGCGGCGGTAGCTGTCTGTTGCCGGTAATGGCCCTGAAATCGGCGACAGAACAGCGATCAAAGATCATGGTCGCTGTCGAGCGGAGTTCGGAGAGCAATTGCCAGTTCGCCTGCCACGCATCCGGATCGGCCACGAACAGGGTCGGGCGATCTGCGGGATGTACGCCGAGTTCGTCGGCGGCTGGCCCGCCACGATCTCCAGCGCGAACGACAACCGCCAGGCAGTCGGGGTATCGCACCGCGAACTCCTTAGCCCGCGGGGTGACCACAAGAGTCGGGCCAGTCGGCATAAACACCGGCGGTGGTCCACCGGGGCGGGACTCCACCAGTTCATTGTGGCTGGCGAACGCTACCTGAAGTGCCGCGCCATGCCACTCCCCTCGACCGGCAGGAGCATTTCCGTCGAACAGCGTTGGGTCTCCGCCCGCGAGCAGGTGTTCCTGACGATTCTGCTGTCGCAACACGAGACGGCTGTCGCAGGAGGCCGCTATGGTCTGGAGCCTGGCGGGCACTCGTCGTGCTGCGACAACAACAGTGACGCCCGCGGCTGACCCGGTGCGCAACAATTCGACCAGCAGATCGACGAAGGCAGGTTCATGGTCATCCCCAAGCCGGCTGACCAGGGCATCGAGGTCATCGATCAGCAGGGTTACCGGCTCGGCTGTCGCGAGCCGAACCTTTTCGACGCTGCCGGCGACAGCATCCCACAGCCCCTCGATTCCGCCCGCAACCGCGACTGCTCCCTGCGCCAGTAAGAGAGCGAGAAATTGCGACTTACCCGACCCTGCAGCCCCGAGAACCAGCAGGTTGCCGTCGAGCTCCGGGCTCCAGCTGGCGGTGCTCTGGAGCTGCTGCTGCGGCAGGTCGGCACGCCCGATCGTGAAACCGGAATCCGTGGACTCCAGGTCATCCAGCGCGATGTGCGCTGCGAGTTCGTCACACCACGGGCGTCTCGGAGCCGGGCCACCCTGCCACTGAGAGATCGCGCGATCGACGTCTGCGGATTCAGCCAGGGCCACCTGCACAGTGATGGGGTCAGCTCCGGCGAACGAGATGAGAGCCCGACCCGGCGGATTCACTGGGAGGGCGGCGGCGGCATCCGTTCCGATCACCGCAGTGCTGTCTGCTCGGTTGTTGACCCGCAGCGAAAGCCTCAGCTGGGCATTCGCGAGCACGGAGTCGCGCACAACCCCTGCTGGCCGCTGCGTGCAGAGAACAAGATGCACCCCGAGTGAGCGTCCGCGCGCCGCCAGGTCGGCGAACAGTTCGTGGAGCTCGGCGAAGCCGCTGACCAGCGCGGCGAACTCATCGACGACTATCACCAGGCGCGGCAGCCGGTCAGCTTCGCCTAGTTCGTCGATCGAACGTGCACCTGCGGTGGCGAGAATTCGCTCGCGCGTTCGCACCTCAGCGGTAAGGCTCGAGAGTGCCCGGTGGGCCGACCGCTCGTCGAGGTCCGTAACCAGTCCGACCACATGCGGAAGCAAGGTTATCGGCCCGAATGAGGCCCCGCCCTTGAAGTCGACAAGAAGAAAGTTGACGTCGGCGGGAGAGACGCGAAGCGCGATTGCGAGCAGCCAACTGAGCAAGAGCTCACTTTTTCCGCTGCCCGTGGTGCCGGCAACGACTGCGTGTGGCCCGTGGCTGGCAAGGTCGACAGTAATGGCGCCGTGTACGCCGACCAGAAAGTCGGCAGAGAGTGCCCCGCCGGCGGGGCCGGCTGCAATTTCAGCGAGGCACACGGACGGAGGAAGGCTGCGCAACCCACTCCGCCGACCTTCAGCCAGCCGCGCGAGCGTCGTCGCGATCTCGCTGGCCTGTGCGAGTGAGACCGCTTCAGTCTCCAGCATCACGAGCAGCCGTCGATCGGGATGGGCGACTACGCGTGCCCCTTCGCCCTTGCTTAGCTCGACCACGACCCGGCACGAGTGCGGAAGCTCGAGCGCATTCCGTGCGATCCAGATCGATGCGCTTCCCCCTGGGTCGCTCCAGGTGATCTCGTCTTCGCCCGGCATGGGCAGTGCTTGATGGGGCAAGATCGCAGCCCAATCACCGTCGTGGAGAGGAGCCCCACACTCCGCCGTCTCCGGTGGGAGTCGAGCGGCAAGCTGGAGTGCCAACCCCCGTGCGACAGCCATGCAGGCAACCGGTGAGCCGACTATGCCTATACCGAGTCGTGCATCGACGACGACAGGAGCGCGCACGGTCAGGCCGGCAGCGTGGAGGCGCACGAGTTGCGGCTCAGCTTCGCCATGCTGGCCGCTCAAAGCGCCCTCTATTCTGAGGTCACTCGCCAGCATCGCCCACCCAATGACAACATTCGCCGGTTCATCGAGTCCGGTTCGCCACCGCTCCGGATCGCGCCCCGGGTAGCCAGCTAGGTCGAGCGCACCCGGGTTGGAACGGCGCAATTCTCCCGTCTCGAAGGCGTGCGCAGCGGCGATGGCGTCACGGGCTGCAGCGACTTCTCGGGCGAACCTGATCCGATCCTTCGACAGCGCCCGCGTGCCATGAATGCGACCGTCGACCAGCGTGCCCACGGCGATCACCGGGCCGAGAAAAGCGAACACGAGCGCAAACGGCGAGGAGGTGATCGCCCAGATCACGAGAGAGCCGATCACGGGCGCCAGACTTGCCAGCAGGGGGAATGGATGCCGCGGCGGCGGCTCAGGCGGGCGAGGAAGCACCACTCGCGCAGGCTCGCGATCCCTCGTCGTTGCGTCGGTCATCCATCCAGACCACCACGAGAAAGCACGCGTGCTCATCCGTTGGATCTGCAGGCCGCAGAATCCAGCAGCCCGAGCCCTGTGAGGGAGACGTGGTCAGCTGACGATGAAAAACTGCTCTCCGATTTCAATCCGGGTGCCGCGCGCGATGCGGTAGCGGCGCTCAGGCTGGCAGCGCACTGCGGCTGTGTCTGGCTCGCGGATAATCGTGCCGTTGCCGGAATAGCGGTCGAGCACCCAGAACACCCCGGCCTCCTGGCCGAACTCGAGATGCGTCTTCGACACTGATCGGCTCGGGTCGATGACGCGCAGCAGCTGGTCGAAATACTCGCCGGGCTCTGCGATCGGATTGCGCCCGATCAGACCGGTGCCGTACGCCGTCGAGCTTTCACCGGTGCTGAACTGCAGCACGAAACGTTCGCCGCGCCGACCAGAAGTCACGAGTCGGGTCGCTTCAACATCCTCGGCGTCGGCAAAAGGGATCTCGGCGCGCACTGGCGCCGATGGGGGTGTTGGTTCCGGTTCGGCTTCGGGCTCAGCCTCCGGTTCAGCTACGGGCTCAGGTTCGGGGTCCGGTTCCCGTTCGGCCTCAGGCTCAGCCGCAACATCCACTCGTTCGATGAGGGCGGTGTCTCGTGGCTGGCTGTATTCGCGCGCGGCTGCCTGCGACACCCCACCACATTCTCCGCAGAAGATGTCGCCGGGCTGAAGCTCTGCACCACAGTGTTCGCAGGCCAGCTGCGCCGATCCGCCCCAGTGCCAGTCGGCGGTCGAAGCGGTGGCCTCAACGGCAGCTGCCTGCGAGGCACCGGATCTGGTTGCGGGCACAACCGTCGGCACCTGCACCCTCGGCCGCCGTTTAGCTGCCGGGGTAACGGCCCGACCACATTCGCCACAGAACAGAGCGCCGGGCGGCAGTTCTGTTCCGCAATATGTGCATGTCACCTGAGGCGTCCCCTACCGCTTGAAGAGCTTCTTGACACTATAACCACCGAGCGAGCGCAACGAGATCGCGGCCCGGATCCGCTGCCAGCGGGTGCGGTCGACATCGAGTGCTGCGACGAGTTCGCTGACCGAACGCCACACATTGTCTGCCTCAGCCTCATCGGGGTATCCCGGCGAGAAGATGGCTCGATCCGTGATCGATGCCAGCACCAGCGGGCGCATTCCGCCGATCGCGGCCGCGACTTCTGTGCGGGTCGCGGCGAGCGGCGGATCGAATCCGCGGTCGACGACCGCATCTTCGTATTCATCCCAGCCGCGGCTGATCCTGTCGATCGGGGCACCGGTTTTCGCGCGAATACGACGCCTGCGCAGCTTGGCAACCACAATCGCGATGAAGGGCGACAGCACGATGGCGGCACCAAGCGCCACCCAGCCGAGCACGGTCAGGATAGCCAGCAGCACGACCAACCACGGAGCAAGGGCAGTCGGTGCATCCTGGGTGCTATCAGGCGGAACCTGGGTGGAGTTGGAGCCGGGGTCTTGAATGGGCGGTTGCACGGGGGTCTGCGGTCGCGCTATTTTGGTCGGCTGCTGTGGCTGCTCTTCCGGCACAGTGCGAACGGGAGGCGTTGGGTCGATCGTCACCCAGCCGTATTGCGCGGTATCGACCTCAATCCACGCCGAGACGTCATTACCGCGGATTTTGGTGACCCCAGACGGATTGACGTCCGTGGGGGCGAAGCCGAAGACGACCCTGGCCGGGAACCCGAGCTCTCTGGCCATGAGCGCCGCTGTAACGGAGTACTGCTCCTGGTCACCGATCATCCGCTGGTCGGTGAGCAGCTGAGTGATCCGATCTGCTGCGTGGCCCGACCGGCTCGGCGGATCTTTTACAGACACACCGTGGCTGACATAGCCGTTCTTCTTCAGAGCGGCGAGCATGGCCTCGAGTTGGTGCCCCGGGCCCGTTTCGCCTTTCACCCAGTCATCGAGCGTCGTGGAAAGCTGGTCGGGAAGCACGCCGATCTGGGGAACCTGGGCCGTGCCCGGTCTAAGCGTTCCCAACTGGCTCGTCGACGGCTGCGCCGGATCAATCGCGTCGAGTGTGTAGCTGTCCCCCGCCGTGAGCGGGGTCAGCACGGCAGCCGTTCCGCTGGTGTTGTTGTAGTAGAAAGCATCTCTGAGGTTGGCCGCGTTGCTGCCTGAGAATGTGATGCTCTCGAACTTGCCGATAGTTGGCACCCACACACCGCTGTATTTGCCAACCGTGACCGTGAGGGAGACCTTGGATCCGCGGACGGCAGACTGGTCGAATGTGTACGGGACGCGGGTGAACGACCCCGAATCACTCGTAACTGCTTCGCTGCCCACCGAGTAGACGATTCCGTCGTATGTGTCGAGAGTCGCGATGCGGATACGACCGCCAGCGGGAAGATCGGTCACTGACAGCACAGTGCTCGACGCCGTCTTCGGCTGTTCGTAGTGCCTGAACCCGCTCAGCGGGCTCGAATAGTCCCTCGGGTCGAAAGGCTGCTGGATGGCCGTCCTCAATACCTGGCGCGGCCCAACTGGTGGAACGAAGACCGTCGCGATGACGGCCGCCCCACCCGCGATGAGCATAATCAGGGCGGCACTCACGAGGGTGCGAAAGCCCACGCGGGCGTGATCCTGCACGGTCTCGAGCGGCCTGCCATCTGCGTCGAGGGCCTGGGAGGCGAGCATTCGGATCGATTCGCGCCTGCGATACCAGCGCCACCAGACCAGCCATAACAGGAGAGCGGCGAGCAGGCCGAGCGAATTTGCTACCGGCCAGAGCGCGAAGCCGGGCCCGAAGAGGATCGCCACGATGAACAACACGGCGGGTGCGAAAGCCGCGAGCTCGCCCCAGCGCGCCCTCAGCGCCACAGAAAGACCGATGGTCACGGTGCCGAGGACAAGCACAAGGGCCGGCACGAGCAGTGCCTGGTAACTGCCTACCGGCAGTGTGATGGTGAGCAGCTGCTTCCAGCTCAGTGCCGTTCCGGCGATGAGGTCCTGGACGCCCTGCGGCGACGGCAGCACGCCCAGTATCGCCCGATCAGGAACGGCGAGCGGTACACCGATGAGCAGATACGACACCACCGTGATCGCGAGCACCAGCCAGCCGGGCCACCGAAAGCGGGCAGCCATAATCGCGATGACCGACCCGACGAGCGTTGCGACGGCAACCAGGATGACCAGCTGGAGGCTGCGATAGGTTGCCCACAACGCGGTCGAAGCGACCCCTGTTGCCAGCCACAGCATTCCGGTGTTGGGTGCGACAAAGCCCACAGTGAGCTTTCGTCGTGACCGCGCGAGTGAGTCGAGTGTCATGCTGCCGCCGAGCGGGCGAGCGACTTCTGCAGGTCTTCGAGGTATCCGATGGTGAGAACGCTGAGTCCGGAGACGCGACGCAACCCCGGCACTGTCTCGGGATCGCAGACGATGGCGACGACTTCGACCCCTGAGGGGAATTTCGTCGATGCAGCCCGAATTTCTGTCGACGTGGTCAGAGACCCGCAGACCAGGAAGGCCACCGAGATTCCCGCCACATCGTCTGCCGTTGCCCTCGCGACATCCCGAATCCCGATCGATGACGCAGAATGCTCGACCAGTGCCAGGTCGTCGAGCAGCCTGGTGCGGGTCAGCGTGTTGAGCGCGCGCACGGCTACAACCTTATGCTTGGCGAATTCCGGCGTCTGTTCGCTCACCACGACCGACACCGTGCGGGCGTCCCTGATTGCCCGCGCTCCGAGAGAACCGGCGACGCTGACCGCCATCTCGAATTCTTCCTGGGTGGCGAAATCCGCTGTTGCGAGGCTGAGAGCGATCACGAGGTGGCTGCGGCGCGTCTCCTCGAACTGACGCACCATGTATGTGCCGGTCTTAGCCGTGCTCTTCCAGTGGATGTAGCGCCGCTCATCCCCCGGCGTGTACTCGCGAAGGGCGTGGAACGACACATCGCTGTTCGACAGGTCTCTGGTCGGGTTGCCCTCGAGGTCACGGATGAAGCCGGTGCTCGTCGAGGGGATTCCGATGGTGCGCGGATGGATGAACAGCTCAGCCGAGTCGGTCCAGACGAGTTCGCGGCGCACCAACCCGACCGGGTCAGCACGCACCGTTCGCACCGGACCGACGGTCATTACGCCTCGACGCACCGTCGGCACGACGAACTCGTGACGGAAGACCGAGCCCCGGGTGAGGCTGGGCAACGCAAGTTCGGCAAGGCCACGGCCCACCGGGATCTCGACTTTGACGCCGAGCAGTCGCCTGCGAGTGGGATTCACGACCGAGATGATGCCGGTCGCACGTTCGCCGACGACAACGCGGGAGTGCGGAACCGCAAGCGAGATCTCGAAGGCGCTGCGACCGATCAGGTAGATCGACGCGATGACAATCAGCACTGCCCCCGCCCAGGCGACAGCAACCAACTCGACCCAGCCCAGGGCATATCCGAAGCCGAAAGCGAGGGGAACGACGGCCAGCATCACCCATCCCAGCGGCGTTACGACGGCCGAGACGCGAGCCGCCTCACGTCGGATTCGCTCTTCGACGAGGCGAGATACCCGAACGACGGTGATGATGGCGTCTGCCATCGCTCCCGTTCGGTTTCCGACGATTCTGGTGCGCGCGTTGGTGATGCCCTCGGTTGTCGCCGCTGAGCCGGTATCGAAACGACTGGAAGACGTCGATCGGGACCGCCCTGACAGCCCGGAGTTGGTCACACCGGCTGCCTGTCGCTCGGTGGCGGTGTCTCAATCAGTAGCTGGCTCATTACGCTCGACGGCGTCACTCCGTCGAACTCGGCTTCCGGGTCGAGCACGAGCCGGTGCGCGAGTACTGGTTCGGCGAGCACCTTGACGTCATCCGGAATCACGTAGTGTCTTCCATTCGATGCTGCGAGGGTCTTCGAGGTGCGGATCAGCGCAAGAGCGCCGCGCACACTCGCCCCGAGCCGCACTTCGGTGGCGCTTCTCGTCGATTCGACCAGACGCGAGACATAGTCGTTGATCGAGGCGTCGACATGCACGGTTCGGGCGATCCTGCCCATTTCGACGACAACCTCGTCCGTTGCGATGGCCGGGACAATCGTGTCGTGGGCTTTGGTGCCGGCGCCTTCGAGGATGCGCACTGTCGAGGCATGATCCGGGTAGCCGATGGATGACTTCATAATGAACCTGTCGAGCTGCGCTTCAGGAAGCCGGTAGGTGCCTGCCTGCTCGATCGGGTTCTGGGTCGCGATGACCATGAACGGCGCCCCAACGGGATGGGATACCCCGTCGACGGTCACCCGGCCCTCTTCCATGACTTCGAGCAGGGCAGCCTGCGTCTTGGGGCTGGCCCGGTTGATCTCATCCGCCAGAACGATGTTCGCGAAGATCGGTCCGCGGTGAAACTCGAACTCACCCGCCCCCTGGTCGTAGATGCTGACCCCGGTGATGTCGCCAGGGAGCAGATCCGGCGTGAACTGAATACGGCTGGCGCTGCCCTTGACGCTCTGCGACATTGCCCGCGCGAGCGAGGTTTTGCCTGTACCAGGGAAATCTTCGAGCAGGAGGTGGCCCTCGCTGAGCAGTGCGGTGAACGCCAGTTTCACCACGAAGGTCTTGCCAAGGAGAACCTGGTCGACGTTGGCAACCAGGCGATTGAAGATGTCGGAGAACCATGTGGCCTGCTCCTGGGTCATGGTCATTGCGTGGTTTCCTCTTCGGTAAGCGAATTGGTGGACGGTGGCAGGCCGAGGGCTTTCGCCGTGCTACTGGACAGAGCCATTCTGGTTGTAAGTCGCGTCATAATTCGTCCCCCCGTTCGCGGTTACCCGAATAATGAGTTGCGCGTTTGCCGGAAGCACAGGAGCATCGCACGAGCCCCCGGCAACCGCGGTGTTCGCGCTGACCCAGCCATTACCGCAGTTGTATTGCACACTCGAATACCCGGCACCTGTCGGCCAACTGAGCCAGCTGTATGTGCCCTGGGTCAGCGGTACGGCGTCGGTGTTCGGAGCGAAGCTGACGCCGCTGACCTGAGGATTCACCGGGGTGAGGGCGAGTGGGAGTGCCCCGGAATATGTGGCCTGGCACGCCCCGTTACGACAGGCGCGGAGTTGAACCGTGAGGCCGGCAGCGCCATACTGCGATCCGTCGCCGACGATGAAGTCGCCGATGGCCACCGGCCCCTGCTCAGCGCCCCCGTTGAAGCGGTAGTAGAAGGTGTACCCGCCCGTGTACGAGTTGCCGCCCGCTGAGGCCGTGGCCAGGGTCGCATCCCACACCACGGAGTGTTCCGTCGGGCCGGCGAACGTCGCCGCGCTGATCACGGCGGGCGGGGTCTGTGCCTGCACTGGCGCGCTGTTCGCACTGCAGCCCTGGCTGTTTATCGCGTAGATGATCACGGAGTATGTCGAGTCGCTCGAGAGCCCGCTGAAAGTGGCGCTGGTCGCTGGCGAGAAACCGGAGGACGGGCACGGGGGCTGCGGATTCCCTGACACGTATTGGAGCGCAACGTACCCGGTGATCGGTCGGCCGTTGTCGCTGAAATCGCCGGTCCAGTCGACGGAAACAGAGGTGTCGCTCGCCGTTGCGACTGGCGTGCCGACCTGGA
>JAYTRC010000002.1:0-3138 GCA_043746355.1 Lacisediminihabitans sp.
GGCGTCGCAGCTGTGGTCTTGTGCGCCGATGCAGAAGAAGTAGAAGTACTCGTTGCCTCGACGACCTACTGCTCGCTGCAGAATGAGTCTCTTGATTGCGCCGTCCTCGAGTCGGCATCGCCCGCAATAGAGCGTGCCCTTGAGGTAGTGCGAATGCACACGACGCCGTTCGCCTGAGATCGCCCGTGTCTCTAGTAGCGACTGAACGCGGTCGAAGAGTTCCTTGTCGATGAGCGCGGGGTGGCGTCCGTCATACTCCTCTCCCTTGAATGCCACTTTCCCTAAGTAGTAGCGGTCTCGCAGCATTTGGGCGATTTTATTGATCGATACCGGGCCGGGCGCTCGGCGCACATTTCCTCGGGTGACTAGGCCGCGGTCGGTGAGCTCTGACGCGATGTCGTCGAGGGTGTGGTCGCCGGAAGCGTAGAGCTCGAAGGCCAACTTGACGAAGGGTGCTCGTTCTTCGTCGATGCTGACGGATCTCACTTCGCGCCCTTCGAACCTTTCGATGGTGTTGAGGTACCCGATGGGTGCTCGTCCGAGGGTGCCGCCGTTCTTGGCCTTCTGTCCCATCTTGTAGGCGATGTCTGCGCCGTCCTCGCGGGATCGGTACTCGTTGAAGGCGGCGAGGATGCCGTGCATGAGTTGCCCGACCGGTGTCTCATCGATCGACTCGGTGGCGCTGATCAGTCCCACGCCGCGCTTGGTGAGGTCGGCCATGACAATGGCGTCGTCATTGCGGTTCCGGGCAAAGCGCGACAACTTGTACACGATGATGTAGTCGATGTCTTTCTCGCGCCGCACCCGCGCCAGCATCTCTTGGAAGGCGATGCGCTTCGTCATCTCGGTCGCAGATCGACCCGGCTCGATGTATTCGTGGATGATCGTGAGGCCAAGTTGGTCGGCCTTTTTCTCGCACGAGATGCGTTGTGCCGGTATTGAGATGCCCTCGGGGTCGTAGTCAGTGTTGACCTGCCCCTTGGACGACACCCGCAGATAGATGACCGCGCGGGTTCCCGGTGCCGCGTCGACTGCCCGTGCTCCGTCACTGACCTCGATCACCTCCTCTTCAACATCGACGGGGGCGATGTGTCGAGGGCGTGAGGTGAGATCGTGCGGGAGGAACGCTTCGACGGCGTTCTGGTCGATTTCGGCGATGCTCATGCTGAACTCCACAGGTGACGGTTTCGGAACGGTGTTGCCCTCAGAGTCAGGATGCTTCCAAGCGCAACGAATTGCGTGATCTGGGAGCGAGAGGGTCGGGATTGCGCCCCGCTGTGTGAGCGGCTCGGGCGCGGAGCCGGGGCTAGATGAGCCATAGGCGCGGGTCTCCGTTTACCCCTTAATTTTACCTCGTGAGCCCCGGAATTCCGCGGGTGTTGACCATTCCGCAACACCTTCTGTCTGCCCACGGAGAACACCCCCGTTGGAGCGGTCTGCGGTGCCTTCTCGTGCATCGCGAGTGGGTTGGTTTCGGGTGGCGGATCAGTCATCGCGGTCGCCCCATGGCGCGGATGCGTAGTCGGTGAAGGCCTCACGCCAGGTCTGTGGGAGTGCTGTCGATGTGACTGAGCGCAACTCTGCCAAGGCCGCGTCCCGGTCGAGGACGCCGGTTGCGGCGAATGTGCAGAGTGCGGTGCCGTAGCCGCTGTGAATGCTGGCAGCGATAATGCGTGCGGTCGCGGGGTCGATCAGCTCAGTGCCCGATTCAACAAGCGCAGCGTTGATGTGTTGCCGCGCGCGGATTGATTGGTCGGGCGCTCTTCGCGCCGCTTTGGTGATCTCAGATTGGTGATTCATGGGTGATTCCTCCTTTCGGTTATAGGTTCTTCGTCTCGCGGACTCAGCATCGCGACGGCGTTCTGCGCGCTGCTGACCCGGAACAGGGTGTCGGTCAGGGTCGGGTCGGCGCGGATGCTGGCACGGAGTTTGGCTGCTCGTTGCTCGCTGGGCACGACCCAGACGATGGCCGGGAAGATGCCCTGCCGGTGCTGCTCGTTGCCGGACTTGAAGTAGCGCTGGTAGATGGCACATTTGCGCAGGATCGCCGGCATGTGCTCGGTGCCCCGATCGACCTCGACGAAGGCGTGCTCCTCGACTGCCGTGTTCGCGGTGACCACATACAGGTCGGGTTTCAGCCATAGTGGTCCGCCGTGGCTGGCGGTGAACTCGCGCCAGCACTCGGGTTCGGCGTCGAGTTCAAGCAGATCGAAGCGCCTATCGCGTGCCGCTTCACGCAGCCGCACGGCTAGGTCGGCGACCTCGAGGGTGTGATCCGTGAACAGTACCCCGGGTTCGACAAACCGTCGTCGGGCACCGTCGCCTCGCAGGGCTCGGAGGAGCCGTTCGCCGGTGGCGGAGAGTTGCCAGACGTTGCCTGATGAGCCGTGCTTGATACCGCCGATACGACGTTCCAGCCGGACGAGGAACCCGCGATCCTCCAGGCGTCCGAGGACTCGGACGGTGCCACGCGTCGCGGCTGAGATGGTCGCATGCCCAATGGCGAAGTGCAGTCGCTGGATCTGCCGAGTGCTCAATAGACGGAACTGCTCGATGTCCTGCAGGAGGGCCAGATCTCGATCAGTGAGCAGTTGAAGGAGCATCTCGGTCTTGTAAGGAGTCCACGGGCTATTCATGAGGACCTCCAGACCAGGTGGGCTTGGCCTCCACACGGTTGGGAAAGTGATCCCTAGAAACAGGGGGAGTCCCATCCCAGTTCGAGCCTCGAGCCGCACGGGTTGGCCTCTGTTGGGCGGTGTTCATCGTCGTGGACGGAATAGCGACCGGACGGCCGACCGGACACACAGCAACAGCGGTCAGGCGAGCGTTTCGGGTAGCAAGGGTATTCATGATCGCCTCGCCTTCCGACTCACCACGGGAACGGCCTCGCTGGGTATTCCGTCCGATTCGGGCGCAGAAAGTGGTTCGGCCTTGCTCGCCTGGCCCCACTGGTCTCGGCTCCTCTGACGCACGATGTGTCCGTCATGGAGGGAGCCTGTCGGGGCGAGGGTGCGGGCGGAGAACCAGCCTGCTGGTGCCCCGTCGTCCACGACGTTCGCGTAGACGTCGTACGGCTTCAACGCCATGAAGTCCTCGGCCACCAGCCCAGGTGCCATCCTCGCCAAGTCGCGCGCATCG
>JAYTRC010000003.1:0-82402 GCA_043746355.1 Lacisediminihabitans sp.
CTTTCGGCGCCATGTCGAGCAGGTAGCCCAAGCGCGACGGAACGCCCTTGAAATACCAGATGTGGGTGACCGGAGCGGCGAGTTCGATGTGACCCATGCGCTCACGGCGCACCGACGACTTCGTTACTTCAACACCACAGCGCTCACAGACGATGCCTTTGAAGCGCACGCGCTTGTACTTGCCGCACGAGCACTCCCAGTCACGGGAGGGTCCGAAGATCTGCTCTCCGAAGAGACCATCCTTCTCGGGCTTCAGCGTGCGGTAGTTGATCGTTTCGGGCTTCTTGACCTCACCGTGTGACCACTTGCGAATGTCGTCTGCCGTGGCGAGACCGATTCGCAGTTCGTCAAAAGTTGTAACGTCGAGCAATTTATATTCTCCTGAAATTAGGAAGTCACAGTTTTAGAAGGTGCGGGATGCCCGTTACGCCGAAAGGCCGGAACGGGCATCCGGTGCTCAAATGTCGTCGATGGACGAGTTCTCGAAGCGCGTGGAGATGTTGATGCCCAGCTCTTCAGCAGCGCGGAAGACCTCGTCATCGGTGTCGCGCAGGCTGACTGCGGTGCCGTCTGCCGAAAGGACTTCGACGTTGAGGCAGAGCGATTGCATCTCCTTGATGAGCACCTTGAAGCTCTCGGGAATACCGGGCTCCTGGATGTTCTCACCCTTGACAATGGCTTCGTAGACCTTGACGCGGCCCAGAATGTCGTCGGACTTGATCGTGAGCAGTTCCTGCAGCGCGTAGGCGGCGCCATAGGCCTCGAGGGCCCAGACCTCCATCTCACCGAAGCGCTGGCCACCGAACTGCGCCTTACCACCCAGCGGCTGCTGCGTGATCATGGAGTACGGACCGGTGGAGCGTGCGTGGATCTTGTCGTCGACAAGGTGGTGGAGCTTCAGGATGTACATGTATCCAACAGACACCGGACGCGGGAACGGCTCGCCGGAGCGACCGTCGTAGAGCAGCGTCTTGCCGGTCGAGTCGATGAGACGCTCGCCATCACGCGTGAGCGTGGTGGAGTCGAGGAGTCCTTCGATCTCGGCCTCGAGCGCACCGTCGAATACCGGGGTGGCGACCTTTGTGCCTGGCGCAGCCTTCATTGCCGCCTCGGGAATCCCGGCAGCCCACTTCGGGTTGCCCTTGACCTCCCAGCCCTGCTTGGCGACCCAACCGAGGTGGGTCTCGAGCACCTGGCCGAAGTTCATGCGGCCGGGAATACCGAGCGGGTTCAGGATGATGTCGACCGGAGTGCCATCGGCGAGGAACGGCATGTCTTCGACCGGAAGGATCTTGGAGATGACGCCCTTGTTGCCGTGACGACCGGCGAGCTTGTCGCCCTCGGTGATCTTGCGCTTCTGGGCAATGAACACGACAACGCGCTGGTTGACGCCAGAGCCGAGTTCGTCGTCACCGTCCTGTGAGTCGAAGACCTTGACGCCGATAATTGTGCCGGCCTCACCGTGAGGAACCTTGAGTGAGGTGTCGCGCACCTCGCGGCTCTTCTCGTTGAAGATGGCGCGCAGCAGGCGCTCTTCGGCCGACAGCTCGGTCTCGCCCTTCGGCGTGACCTTGCCGACCAGGATGTCGCCGGGGCGAACCTCTGCACCGATGCGGATGATTCCGCGCTCGTCCAGGTCAGCAAGCAACTCGGGGCTGACGTTGGGAAGGTCACGGGTGATCTCCTCTTTACCCAGCTTCGTGTCGCGGGCGTCGACCTCGTACTCTTCGATGTGAATCGAGGAGAGCACGTCGTCTTTCACCAGGTTCTGGCTCAGGATGATCGCGTCTTCGAAGTTGTGACCCTCCCACGGCATGAATGCCACGAGGAGGTTCTTGCCGAGCGCAAGCTCGCCGTTCTCCGTTGCCGGGCCGTCGGCGAGAACCTGGCCGACCTCGACGCGCTCGCCTGCAGAGACGATGACTCGATTGTTGTACGACGTGCCCTGGTTCGAGCGATCGAACTTGCGGAGGTAGTACTCCTCGGTTCCACCGGCGTCGAGTTGAATGGTGACGACGTCAGCCGAAACCTCAGCGACGACGCCCGCGGCGTTCGCCGTGACGACATCCCCGGCGTCGATGGCCGCGAAGCCCTCCATGCCGGTGCCGACGAGAGGTGACTCGCTGCGGAGCAGCGGCACAGCCTGGCGCTGCATGTTCGCACCCATGAGCGCGCGGTTTGCATCGTCGTGCTCGAGGAACGGGATGAGCGAGGTCGCGACCGACACCATCTGGCGCGGCGAGACATCCATGTAACCGATCTCGTCGATGAGGAAGAGGTCGACCTCTCCGCCTTTCTTGCGAGCGAGCACACGGGGCTCGGCGAAGCGCGCGTCAGCCGTCAGCGGGGCGTTTGCCTGCGCGACGACGTACTCGTCTTCTTCCGAAGCGGTGAGGTAGTCGATCTGGTCGGAGACGACACCGTTGATGACACGACGGTACGGGGTCTCGATGAAACCGAACGAGTTGATTCGTGCGAACGACGCGAGCGAACCGATCAGGCCGATGTTCGGGCCTTCAGGGGTCTCGATCGGGCACATACGGCCGTAGTGCGAGGGGTGAACGTCTCGCACCTCGACGCCTGCACGCTCACGGCTCAGACCACCCGGGCCGAGCGCCGAAAGCCGGCGCTTGTGGGTGAGACCCGCGAGCGGGTTGTTCTGGTCCATGAACTGCGACAGCTGCGACGTTCCGAAGAACTCCTTGATCGCGGCGACGACGGGGCGCACGTTGATCAGGGTCTGCGGGGTGATCGCTTCGATGTCTTGCGTGGTCATACGCTCGCGGACGACGCGCTCCATGCGGGAGAGACCCGTGCGCACCTGGTTCTGGATGAGCTCGCCGACAGCACGGATGCGACGGTTACCGAAGTGGTCGATGTCATCCACGTCGAGGCGGAGGTCGACAGGCTTGCCGTCACGAACCCCCGGAAGCGTCTTCTGCTCATCGTGCAGGGCGACCAGGTACTTGATCGTCGCGAGGATGTCCTGCTGGCTGAGCACCGAGTTCGACAGCTGCGCATCGATGCCGAGCTTGCGGTTGATCTTGTAACGACCGACCTTCGCAAGGTCGTAGCGCTTCGAGTTGAAGTAGAAGTTGTCGAGGAGCGCACGCGCAGCCTCTGCAGCAACCTGCTCGCCCGGGCGGAGCTTGCGGTAGATGTCTTTCAGCGCCTCATCCTTGGTCAGGATGTTGTCTTTCTCGAGGGTGAGCTCGATGGACGAGAAGCCCTTGAACTCTTCGAGGATCTCTTCGCTGGTCAGGCCGAGGGCCTTGAGGAAGACCGTGACCGACTGCTTGCGCTTGCGGTCGATGCGAACGCCGACCTGGTCGCGCTTGTCGATCTCGAACTCGAGCCATGCCCCGCGGCTCGGGATGATGCGGGCGGAGTAGATGTCTTTGTCAGACGTCTTCTCCTGCTGGCGCTCGAAGTACACGCCGGGGGAACGCACGAGCTGCGACACGACGACGCGCTCGGTGCCGTTGATGACGAAGGTGCCCTTCGGGGTCATGAGCGGGAAGTCGCCCATGAAGACCGTCTGGGTCTTGATCTCACCGGTGAGGTGGTTCATGAACTCGGCCTCGACGTAAAGAGGAGCCGAATAAGTCTTGCCCTTCTCCTTGCACTCGTCGATCGAGTACTTCTTCTCCTCGAGGAACGGGTTCGTGAAGGAGAGCTGCATCGTCTCGCCGAGGTCTTCGATCGGAGATATCTCTTCGAAGATCTCTTCTAGCCCGGTCAGGGAAGGAAGATCCTGTCGGCCTTCAGACTTAGCCTGTGCTGCGCGCTCCTTCCAGATGTCGTTTCCGACCAGCCAGTCGAAGCTCTCGGTCTGCAATGCCAGCAGATCGGGAACAGTCAGGGTGTCGGTGATCTTCGCGAACGAAAGGCGCTCAGCTGAGCGTCCGTTCTTGGGAGATCCCTTTTTCGATGTGGTGGATGCGTTGCGAGCAGCAGCCAAGGAAATAACCTCCGGTGGGCGTTATCAAACGCCAGTGACGATCAGTGATGGGGTTGCTCCAGAACCTGCCAAAAAATGGAACTGTGACAAGCGAAGCCGACCGCAATATGAAGGCAGAGAAATCCTGGGAGCGCAAAGAACAACTATAGGACGGAACTGTCCACATATGCAAGTTATTCCTTGACCAATTTCTTGCGGTGAGCTATAAGTGGCCGGGCTCTAACGAGGGACCTGCACCACGACCGGCCGGAGAGTCGCAACAACGGCGACAACCTCGGCGAGGATCGCTGCGTCTACCGAGGCGGCATCGAGTGAATCCGCAAGCCGGACGAGCACGGTGTCGAAGGCCGCGCCGGTGATTTTGAGACCGCCGTGTGCTCGACGCATACTCCGACCCGAGTATTCCTCGGGGCCGCCAAGCGCGACGGCGAGATACGCCCGCAGGTGAAACCGGATGCCCGAGTGGTCGGCGTTGGCGAACCAGGGGCCGAGAAGGTCGTCTGAGGTCATGCGCGCGTAGAAATCATCCACCACAACCGCAATCCCGCGCTGACCGCCTAGCTGGTCGTACAGGCTCACTCGATCCTCCGCTAACAACAGTTCCCCACTGACCATTCTGTCTACCCCTGGGCAATCTGACGAATCCCCAGTGTTAGGGGCACGCGCGACCGGATGTGGCAGGCTCGAGGTTGTGAGCAGCATCGCGTCGACAACCCTCGGAGTGAGCGGATTTCATGCCGTCATCGAACCCGACCGCTGGGTGCCCGGCGCCTTCACACTCGTGGTGGATGGCACCCCTCAGTCGCACGTGAATCTCGACGACCCTGGCCAGCTTTTCTTCGAGTACATCCAGCGAATCGGCCACGTCATCGACCAGTTGAGACTGCCCGGAGAACCGCTGACCGCAGTGCACCTCGGAGCTGGCGCGCTCACCCTTCCGCGCTACATCGAAGCGACCAGGCCGGGCTCTCGGCAGCAGGTGATCGAGCTGGAGACAGATCTGGTCGATCTCGTTCGCGAGCACTTGCCGTGGTCGCGCCAGGCTTCCATCCGGGTGCGGCACGGCGACGCCCGCGACGTTCTGCAGAAACTGCCCGCCGGCATTCGCGGCGAAGCTGACCTGCTCGTCGTCGATGTCTTCAGTGGCGCACGCACCCCGGCGCACGTGACGAGCGTGGAGTTCTACCGTGAGGCAGTTGCCCTGCTCAAGCCCGATGGGGTTATCGCGATCAATGTGGCTGACGGGCCCGGACTCCATTTCGTGCGCGGCCAGGCCGCCACGCTGCTCTCGGTGACCGCCGATGTCGCTGCCCTCGCAGACACCCAGCTTCTCAAGGGACGGCGTTTCGGCAACGTGGTGCTGGTCGGGTCGCCCACAAAGCTGCCGCTCGACTGGATGCCGCGCCTGCTTGCCGGGGGGCCCCATCCGGCCAAGGTGGTCGACGGCGCAGAGTTGCGCAACTGGATCGGTGGTGCCGCGATCGTCACCGATGCCACGGCAGTCCGCTCCCCCCCACCCTCGAAAAGCATCTTCCAGGTGGGTAACCGCGACTGACACCGGTGGGCGGGGTTAGCCTCTATTTCGTGGCAGAGCTGGTTCGAGTGCGGAAGTGGGCGGATGCCCTCATTGCGCTGCACCTCGACCCGACTTGGACGTTCGGTTTCGACTCGGCCAAGACTCGGGCAGGCCTCTGCAATTACACCCATCGCAAGATCACCGTGTCGCGCTATCTCGCCTCGCGGTATGAAGACGACGAGATCCACCAGGTGCTGCTGCACGAGGTTGCGCATGCCATCGCCGGTACCAGGGCAGGGCACGGCCCCCGCTGGAAGAAGATCGCGGCTGATCTCGGGTACGAGGGTAAGAGACTGCACGACGGTGCGATTGCGAACGAGCTCGCGCCGTGGGTGGGCGAGTGCCCGGCAGGCCACGTGCACTACCGGTACCGCAGACCGACGCGCGCACTGAGCTGCGGCAAATGCTCTAAACGCTTTGATCCTGCAAATGCGATCGCCTGGAAACAGCGGGTCGTTCGCTAGCCAGCCGGTGTAACCGTCGAGAATGGTTACCGGAGGTTCAGTAGATGAGCACTGGCCAGTGGTTTGTGTCCCGCGACGGGGGTAGGTGGTGGTTCGACTCGGGTGCCCTCTGCCTCGACTTCGCGTATACGGGAGCGATGGGCAACGATTTCGCCTGCGAGCGGCTACACGAGCCTGCCGATCTCGCGTCGTGGCTCGTCGTTCGGTTCGATCGGGTCGATGAAAACGTCACCGGCCGTGACCTCGCCGATGCGCGAGCGCTACGTGGCGCAATCGCCGCAGCTGCCACTGCCCTGAGCAAAGGCGCCGAGCCGGTGGCCGACGACATCGACACGATCAACCTCTACGCTGCGACCCCCAATATTCCGCCCGCGATCCCCGGTGGCAACCGGCAGGCCGGCCGCAGGGCTGTGCCGACCGGCCAGGCGCTCTCCACGCTTGCCCGCGATGCCGTCGCCTTGTTCTCAGAACACGGGCACGGTCGTCTCCGCGAGTGCTCGGCCGACGACTGCTCACTCGTGTTCTACGACGAATCCCGATCCAATAATCGCCGCTGGTGTTCGATGCAGCGCTGCGGAAACCGGTCGAAGGTGCGAGCGCACCGTGACCGGGCTGCGCGTCCGCCTACGCCTTAGCGCAGTTGCTGTGCCTGGGCGCCCGCGGCCAGTTGCGCCTCTGCCCCGGTGGCGAGTTGGGCGCGGTGCGGTCGCGGCGGGGTCGCGGTGCGGGCGCGGTGCGGTCGCGGTGCGGTCGCGGTGCGGTCGCGGCGCGGTCGCGGTGGGGTCGCGGTGCGGTCGCGGCGCGGTCGCGGCGGGGAAATAGACTCGCGGATCGCGTAGCTACGCCGTCCGCGAGTCCTTTTTCCCGCCGCGACGGGCTTTCGAGGTCGGGCTTGCGGGGTCGGCTATTCCCGCAGCCACGGGTTATCGCCGCCGGGGTGCGGGTTGCTGTGCCTGGCCCTTTAGCGCAGTTGCTGTGCCTGGGCGCCCGCGGCCAGTTGGGTCATGACGTTCTTCCAGTGTCCGAGCATCATGCGCCGTTCATCCCGATCCGCAAGCTGCTCATGGTGGATGACAATCGTCGTGCCATCGACGCCGTCTCGCAGCGAGAGCTCGAGCGTGGTGTCGTGCGGCCAGTCATCCGGGCGCCAGGTGACCTGGATGCGGGCGAGTTCGCGAAGGCCGAGCACAGTTCCGGCTACCCCATCTGACATGGCGTACGCGGCACCCCTGTGCAGAGGAAGGGTGCCGCGACCCAGCCAGATGGGCAGCCCGCCGCCGATGACGTACGCCCAGATGAGGTTGCGCGGGGCCTTGACGGTTTCGCGTACGCGAACGTTCCAGCCGGCATCTTTCGGCGAGGTGGTGGGCTGATCCGCTGATTCACTCATGGGTCAAGCCTGCCGCATCTCGCGTTACTGCGCTCCGACTACTCGGAGACCTGAACTTCTTTCCAGAAGGCGACGTAGTCGGTGAAGTCCTTGCCGGTGCGCGCGAAAGCGGTCTCGTACGGGTGCCGGTAGCTCCACGCGCGATCCTGCAGCAGCTTGTCTCCGGCTTTGACCGAGAAGTACTGGCATTCGCCCTTCCACGGGCAGGTGTACGGGGTGGCGCTGTCGACCAGGAACTCCTTGTTCACACTGGCCGGCGGGAAGTACCAGTTGCCCTCGATCTTGATGAGGTCGCTCTCTGGTGCTTCTGCAATGACGTTTCCGTCGAGTACTGCCTTCATGATTCCTCCAGGATGGTTGTGCCTGACTTCGACAACGCTACGCTGGCCCCGCAGATTCCCTGTGTGACAGGAGTTCTGAGGAGACATCCAGCTCGATCGCATGATCGACGAGCGCCCGTTGACCCGCGGCCGACAGTGCTCGCCCGCTCGCGGATGCGCCGACGAGGTGGCCGGTGGCGTTGCGCAGGCCCGTGAACGCCGCGGCGGCCGCGGCGGCCTCAGGGGAGCAGTAGTCGATTCCGAGGTCTGCAAGCGCGTGGATCACGGCGCCGGCAGCGAGCAGATCTTCGACGGCGAAGCGCAGCGATCTGTCGGGCCACGCGTCACCCGCCGCCACAATGGCGACCATGAACCTGTCGCCCTTGGTGCCCTGCTGGTCGAGCACCCAGTCTGCGGCGGCCCTCCGGTTGCGCAGTCCGGCCACCACGCACGGGAGCGCGCAGTCGGGAGGATCGGAATGGCCAAGCACATCCACCCAGACAAGAGCGTCGGCATCCACCCCGATGGCCGCGGCGCCGTTGAAGCCCCAGTCGAAGCGAACCTGGTACTGCGTCTGGCCTGTACTCACGGATTCGAGGGTAGCGGGATGTGTTCACAACTCAGGCTGGAATCGCTGGGTGCGCCGCGCGCTGCCGAAATCGCGGGCTCTCGACAGACTCATCTCGCAAATAGCCTGAGAAACGAACGGGGAAAGCCGGGGAGTCGTGCTGCCGACGGGCAGACTGGTGGCATGCACGTCATGCTGAAGCTCGAACTGGACTGCACACCGGATGCCGCGTGGGCGGCCCTGCGGCGCCCGTCGGTGTTCCGTGCCGTCTCTGCACCGTTCACAACGTTCACGTCGCTCGACCCGGAGGGGTTTCCCGAGCGCTGGCCGGTGGGTGACCATCGCGTGCTCGCGAAAGCGTTCGGCCTGATCCCGATGGGCGAACAGTCCATCGAGATCTCGTACCCGCAGCGCAGCGACGGGGTTCGCGTCGTGCGAGACAGCGGAGGAGGCGTCAGCGGTGCGGTCGGCGTCTTCACGTTCTGGCAGCACAGCATGGCGGTGACAGACGGACCGCACGGCACCACCCTCTACCGCGACAAACTGGTCTATGACGCTGGCATCCTGAACCTGCCCATCTGGCCGGTCATGTGGATCTTCTGGCAGTGGCGGGCCTTCGGTCTGCGGCGGTTCGCCCCGACCTGGAAAGCGTGACCGTGTCGGACGCCTCGCGGAGTGCTCTCGAAATCGCGGACTGGCGTCGGCGCGTGTTCGCTCTCTACGCACACGTGCGCGAGTCGACCGACCTGTTCGCCGCACACGACCTGTGGCGGCGCGGGCGCGATGACCTGTTCGCGACGCATCCATCCACCCCCCTTCTGCCGGCTGATCGCGCCGACTTCAGCGGCCTTCCGGTGAAACCGTATGACCCGGACTGGCGGTTCGAGGTCGCGATCAGCGCCGTCGAAAAGCGGCACATGGATGTCGAGACCGGCACTGACGGCCTGGTTCCGTTCGACCTCATCGGCATTGCAGACGTGCCGGGAGTTGGCCAGCTCGACGTCTGGAAACTCGGGAGTTATGGCGGCGGCATCTTCGTACCGATCAAGGATGCGCTCTCGCGCCGGAGGGGCGGCACGTACGGCGGCGGCCGCTATCTCATCGATACGATCAAGGGAGCAGATCTCGGTTCGACCCCCGAGAGCCTGGTGCTCGATTTCAACTTCGCGTACAACCCCTCCTGTGCGTACGACCCCGAGTGGGCGTGCCCGCTCGCTCAGGCCGGCAACACGGTCGCGGTCGAGATTCCCGTCGGCGAGCGCTACAGCGGCTCGTACTGATACAGTTGTGCTACCTGTGAAACCACGTTCGGTTTCCCTGCGTCGTTGAACGCTCCCTCTTCTCCCCGTTGCAGCTCAGTTGCATTGCACGGGTTGTAGATACTTTCTCCGGCGATCGATTGTGACTTCATCACTCTCGCCAGCACCGCCTTGTAGAAGGCGATACTCGTATTGGAAATACCCATGTCTGAATCCATCCCCACCTTCGGTGCGCTCGGCGTGCCCCAGCCGATCGTCTCCAAGCTGACGTCGACCGGCATCGACTCCCCCTTCCCGATCCAGGTCGACACCCTGCCAGACACCCTGTCTGGCCGCGACGTGCTCGGGCGCGGCAAGACCGGCTCGGGCAAGACCCTGGCCTTCTCGATCCCGATGGTCGCTCGTCTCGGCGGAGACCTCGCTGGCGGCAATCGCCGCCCGGGCCGCCCGCTCGGTCTGGTGCTCGCCCCGACCCGTGAGCTGGCTACTCAGATCACCACGGCGATGCAGCCCCTTGCCGACGCATACGGCCTGAAGATCACCACGATCTTCGGTGGCGTCTCGCAGCAGCGACAGGTCGCAGCCCTCAAGTCGGGCATCGACATCGTCGTGGCCTGCCCCGGCCGTCTCGAAGATCTCATGAAGCAGGGCTTCGTTCAGCTGGATGCCGTGGAGATCACCGTGCTCGACGAGGCTGACCACATGGCCGACCTCGGCTTTCTGCCGGTCGTCACCCGCATCATGGACAAGACCCCACAGAGCGGGCAGCGGATGCTGTTCAGCGCAACCCTCGACAACGGCGTAGACAAGCTCGTGCGCAAGTACCTTCACAACGAGGTGCTGCACTCGGTCGATGAAGCAACGTCCCACGTCTCGGCGATGACCCACCACGTGTTCGAGACCGACTCGGTCGAGACGAAGAACGAGCTGATCCGGGCGCTCGCGTCTGGCAACGGCCGCCGCATCCTGTTCATGCGCACCAAGCACCATGCCAAGAAGCTCGCCAAGCAGCTGACCGATGCCGGCATCCCCAGCGTCGACCTGCACGGCAACCTCTCGCAGGTGCAGCGCGATCGCAACCTGGCCGCCTTCGCCGCCGGCGATGTGAAGGTGCTCGTCGCAACGGACGTCGCAGCCCGCGGCGTGCACGTCGACGACATCGAGCTGGTCATCCACGTCGACCCGCCGGCCGAGCACAAGGCGTACCTGCACCGTTCCGGCCGGACGGCTCGCGCAGGCAAGGAGGGCGAGGTCGTCACGATCGTGCTGCCGACCCAGCGCAAAGACACAGCCGCTCTTCTTCGTAAGGCCGAGATCACCGTCACCCCTCAGCACGTGACCGCGACATCGGAAGCCGTCGTGCAGCTGGTCGGTGACATCGCCGCGTATGTGAAGCCGGCGCCGCGCGCCGCAGTGCAGCCGCAGGGAGCGCCGCGCCAGCGCCAGTCGCAGGGCGGGCAGTCGGGCAACGGCCGCTCGCAGGGTGCGAATGCCCAGCGCAAGCGCGCCAACCGTGATGGAGCGCCCAAGCAGGGTGCCGCGTCTGGTGGATCGCGCAACTTCTACAGCAGCAGCACCGGCGAGGCTCCGCGTTCAGCGCCGGCCCGTAGCGGTGGAAACGGTGGCGCTGCACGCAGCGGCTCCGGCGGCGGACTCGTCGGCATGTCACAGGGCGGCGGACGCCGTCGCAGTGGTGGCGGCGGGCGCTAGTCTCCGGCGTTTTCCTGCCCATGTAAACATCATGTTTCGCTTTGCATGACGCCCCCGAAATGGGGGTAATTTCCTCCTCAATTCACTTCCGATGAAGGACTTGATCGAGGGGGTTCCATGTCTCGCATTTCCCCAGCTTCCGAACAGCCAGCGGCTCCTGCCGTCAGTTCACCGGGCCTCAGGCGAAACGTCGGGTTCTGGGGCCTGATGTTCGTCTCCCTCGGATCGATTATCGGTTCGGGCTGGCTGCTCGGAGCCCTCACCGCAGCATCCGTCGCCGGCGGGGCATCCCTCATCTCCTGGGTGCTCGCGGCGATCATGCTGATGGTGCTCGCCCTCGTCCACGCCGACCTCGGTGCCGCATATCCAGTCGCCGGGGGCACCGCCCGATATCCGCACTACGCGTTCGGTGGGTTCGCGGGCTTCACCGCGGGGTGGGTCACCTACCTGCAGGCGGTCGCCGTCGCTCCGCTCGAGGTCGAGGCGAGTCTCGACTACGTCAACTCGCTGCCGGCGATCGGCAAGAATTTCAGCCTGGTCAACAATGCTGACGGCACGCTGACCGGCCGCGGCATCGTGATCGGTGTGCTCGCGATCATCCTCTTCACCTTCATCAACCTGATGGGGTCGAAGTGGCTGTCAGACAGCAACACCGGCATCGTCATCTGGAAGTTCCTGGTGCCGACACTCACCGTGATAATCCTGCTCTCGGTCAGCTTCCACCCGCAGAACTTCACTGCGAACGGAGGCTTTGCTCCGTTCGGTTTCCACGGTGTGTTCGCGGCCCTCCCCGCCGGGGTCGTCTTCGCTCTGCAGGGATTCGAACAGGCGTCCCAGATGGCTGGGGAGGCCAGAAATCCGAAGAAAGACGTGTCGAGGGCGATCATCGTCGCGATGATCATCGGCGCGATCCTCTACATTTTTCTCGAAATCGCATTCGTCGCAGCACTCAATCCCGAGTTGCTCGCCAAGGGTGGCTGGGCGAAGCCGCTCGGGGCGAACGTGGGTGCATACGGCCCGTACTACACGCTGGCGATCGGGGCGGGGGTCGGATGGCTCGCCGTCGTGCTGATCATCGACGCCGTCATCTCCCCCGGCGGCACCGGCCTCATCTACATCGGAACCACAGCGCGGATCTCCTATGCGCTCGGCCTCCCCAAGACGCTCACCAGGGTCTCGAAGCGAGGCGTGCCGATCTGGTCGATCCTGCTCGCCAGTGCCTTCGGTGTGCTGTTCTTCCTGCCTGCGCCGAGCTGGCAGGAACTCGTCGGCCTCATCACGGGGGCCACGGCGATTATGTACGCGTTCGGCCCGGTGTCGCTCGGCGCGCTCATGCGAAGTGACGTCAACCGTGAGCATCCATATCGAATGCCATTTCCCAAGGTTCTGTTGCCCATCGGCTTCGCCTTCGCCAACCTGATCATCTACTGGGGCACGTTCTACTCGACCTGGCGGCTCGCAATCGCGGTGCTCGTCGGCCAGGTGATCTTCGTGATCGCGGCCCTGGTGAAAGCTCGCAATGTCGATGTCGCAAAAGCCCGCTGGAAATCGGCGCTCTGGATTTGGCCGTGGCTGCTCGGGTTGATCCTGATCGGCTATCTCGGCAACTACGGCACGAAAGGATCGACCCTGCACGTGCTTCCCGAAGACTGGGACGCGCTTATCGTCATCGCGTTCAGCATTGCGGTCTACACCTTCGCGGTGCGCACCGTGCAGCCGACAAACGTGGTCGAAGAGGCTGTGGAGTTGGACCTGAGGGACGAAGAGGCCGGCACCGTAGTGCACAAGAACTAACCCGCTATGGGAGCACTCCGACCGAGGCGAGCGCCGCGCGAATCAGCGCGCCGCGGCCGCCCTCCATGTCGGCGGTCACCGACTCGGATGCCGCCTCCGACGGCCGCAGCCAGGTGATCTCCAGCGCATCCTGCCGCGGTTCACAGGTGCCCGTGACGGGCACGACGTATGCGAGCGAGACGGCGTGCTGGCGGGAATCCATGAACTGGCTCGACCCTGGCCACGGAAAGTACTCCGCAACTGAGAACGGCACAGGACTGGCGGGCAACAGCGGGAAAGCCATCGGCCCCAGGTCCTTCTCGAGATGGCGGAACAGCGCATCGCGAAGAGTCTCGCCATACATCACGCGACCAGAGACCAGCGTGCGGGTGATCTCACCGTCATTCGCGCGCATTAGCATGCCGACCTCGGTGACCTGCCCGAGGCCGTCGACCCGCACCGGCACGGCTTCGACATAAAGCAGCGGCAGCCTGCGCCGAGTCTCGGCGAGCTCCTCTTCTGACAGCCAGCCGGAGTTCGGATCGGGAGTGCCTACAGAGCTCATGCTCCATTCTTACGCGCTCGGGTTGCTGGGATGTTACAGCGCGCGGCCGCTAGGCGGTCGCGACCAGCAAGACGAACCATCCTGAATACCCCGAAACCTGAACATCGTGTTCTCCCTGCGTCTCCGGTGCGCAGAAAGCCGGTCGCGGTCGAATGCTAATGGGGCAGGGAAGCCTGTCAGTGGCATGCGCCAAGATGGTTCGATGGGCTCGGTGCTCGAAAAATTCTCCCCGGCAACCAGGGATTGGTTTTCCGGGGCATTTGTCGCGCCCACCCCGGCACAACTGGGGGCGTGGGAGGCGATCACTTCGGGGGCGCATGCCCTGGTCGTCGCTCCTACCGGATCAGGCAAGACGCTGGCAGCATTTCTCTGGGCGATCGACCGCCTCGCCACCTCGGTGCCGCCAGAGGATCCCAATCACCGCACCCGCGTTCTCTACATCTCGCCGCTTAAAGCGCTCGGCGTCGACGTCGAGCGAAACCTGCGGTCGCCCCTAGTTGGCGTTACCCAGACAGCGAAGCGGCTCGGGATGTCTCCCCCCTCGGTCACGGTCGGGGTCAGGTCGGGTGACACGACGTCTGCCGACCGACGCCTGCTGCAGCGAACGCCCCCCGACATCCTGATCACCACTCCCGAGTCCCTCTACCTGATGCTCACTGCATCTGCCCGCGAGACGCTGAAGGGCGTCGACACGGTGATCATCGACGAGGTGCACGCCGTCGCGTCGACCAAGCGCGGCGCCCATCTCGCCCTCTCGCTCGAGCGACTCGACCTGCTGTTGGCGAGACCCGCCCAGCGGATCGGGCTCTCTGCGACGGTGCGGCCGCGCGAGGAGGTCGCACGGTTTCTCGCGGGAGGAACACCGGTCACGATCGTCGCGCCCCCATCGACCAAGAAATTCGACCTGACCGTCGTCGTGCCCGTGGACGACATGACCGAGCTGGGCACGGCCCCCCAGCTCGAGGGCTCAGCTGCGGGCAACACGCCGCAGGGATCGATCTGGCCGCACGTCGAGGAGCAGATCGTCGACCGCATCCTCGAGCACCGCTCGACCATCGTGTTCGCGAACTCGCGCAGGCTGGCTGAGCGGCTGACGGCGCGACTGAACGAGATCGCGGAGGCGCGGCTGGCGATCGAGACGTCACCGAGGAGTATGGCTGCGGGAGGTCTCGACAAGCTCGACCCGCTTCAGCTGCTCGACCCTCTTCAGCCTGCGGGGCTGCTCGCCCGCGCCCACCACGGGTCCGTCTCGAAAGACCAGCGCGCCATCATCGAAGACGACCTCAAATCGGGCCGGCTGCGCTGCGTCGTCGCAACGTCATCGCTCGAGCTGGGCATCGACATGGGCGCCGTTGATCTGGTCATTCAGGTCGAGAGCCCGCCCTCGGTTGCCAGCGGACTGCAGCGTGTCGGGCGTGCCGGCCACCAGGTCGGCGAGGTGTCGCGCGGCATCATCTTTCCCAAGCATCGCGCCGACCTCATCCACTCCGCCGTCGCGAGCGAGCGGATGTCGGCCGGCCTTATCGAGGCGCTCTCCATTCCGCAGAATCCGCTTGATGTGCTCGCGCAGCAGACCGTCGCAGCAGTTGCACTCGACTCCCTCGATGTCGAGGAGTGGTACGAGACCGTGCGCAGGAGTGCGCCGTTCGCGACACTGCCTCGCTCTGCCTACGATGCGACGCTCGACCTGCTGAGCGGGCTATACCCGTCAGACCAGTTTGCAGAACTCCGACCGCGAATCGTGTGGGATAGGGTCAGCGGACGGATCAGCGGGCGCCCAGGTGCCCAGCGCCTCGCTGTCACTTCGGGTGGCACCATCCCCGACCGCGGTCTGTTCGGCGTGTTTATGGTGAACTCCGGCGAGAAGGCTCCGATGCGGGTTGGCGAGCTCGATGAGGAGATGGTCTACGAATCCAGGGTCGGCGATGTGTTCGCTCTCGGGGCCACGAGTTGGCGCATAGAAGACATCACCCACGACCGGGTGATCGTGTCCCCAGCATTCGGCCAACCGGGCAAGGTGCCGTTCTGGAAGGGCGATGGTCTGGGCCGTCCGGCTGAGCTCGGCAAGGCGATCGGTCACTTCATCGGCGAAGTCTCTGGAGCGACTGACGAGGTCGCACGTGCGCGCGTTCTGCTCGGTGGGCTCGACGAACGGGCCGTGAATAACCTGGTCGCGTTCATCGATGACCAGAAGAAAGCAACGGGCCATGTTCCCACCGACAAGACGCTCGTCGTCGAGCGCTTCCGCGACGAGCTCGGCGACTGGCGCGTGGTGATGCATTCCCCATACGGCATGCAAGTACATGCGCCCTGGGCGCTTGCCGTCGGCGCCAGGATCCGGGATCGTTTCGGAATCGACGGCGGTGCAATGGCGAGCGATGATGGGGTGATCCTGCGCATTCCCGACACAGAGAGTGAACCGCCCGGGCTCGACCTGTTCGTGTTCGATCCGGCAGAGCTGCGCGACATCGTCACGGAAGAGGTCGGCGGGTCTGCGTTGTTCGCCGCCCGCTTCCGGGAGTGCGCCGCACGCGCCCTGCTGCTGCCACGGTATAACCCGGGCAAGCGGTCACCGCTCTGGCAGCAGCGCCAGCGGGCATCCCAGTTGCTCGATGTCGCCCGCAAGTACCCGAGTTTTCCGATCATCCTCGAGGCCGTGCGCGAGGTGCTGCAGGATGTCTACGACCTGCCAGCCCTCACCGATATTGCCGAGCAGATCGAGGGACGCCGCATCCGCCTGGTCGAGGTCGAGACCGAACAGGCGTCGCCGTTCGCCCGCTCCCTGCTCTTCGGATATGTCGCGGCGTTCATGTATGAGGGGGACTCCCCGCTCGCGGAGCGCAGGGCGGCGGCCCTCTCGCTCGACTCGACCCTGCTGGCGGAGCTGCTCGGGCGCGCAGAGCTTCGCGAGCTGCTCGATCCGCTCGTCATCGCGCAGACCGAACTCGAGCTGCAACGCCTCGCGCCAGACCGCAAGGCGCGCGGTGCAGAGGGCGTCGTCGACCTGCTGCGGATGCTCGGCCCGCTGAGCGAGGTCGAGATCACCGAGCGCCACGAGACGCCTTCGCAACTCAACGGCTGGCTTGCCGACCTGGAGCGATCGAACCGCGTCTGGCGGGCAGGCTCCGATCGCTACGCCGTTATCGAAGACGCAAGTCGGTTGCGCGATGCACTCGGCACGCCGCTGCCCATCGGCATTCCGGCGGCGTTCGTCGAGCCGGTCGAAGATCCCCTCGGCGACCTCATCAGCCGATACGCACGCACGCATGGCCCGTTCACGATCTCCGCGGCTGCAGACCGATTCGGGCTCGGAAGCGCGGTCGTGCTCGACACCCTTCGTAGGCTTGCCAGCCAGCGAAGGGTCGTAGAGGGGGAATTTCGCCCGGGGGCATCCGGCAGCGAATGGTGCGATAACGACGTGCTCCGTCGCCTGCGCAGTCGCTCACTCGCGGCGCTCAGGCAGGAAGTCGAGCCGGTCGAAGCGGCAACCCTCGGCAGGTTTCTGCCGGCCTGGCAGCACGTAGCCGAGCCGCTGCGGGGAAGCGACGGTCTCGCGCAGGTCATCGACCAGCTCGCCGGGGTAGCGCTGCCGGCATCCGCGTGGGAGTCCCTTGTGCTGCCGGCCAGGGTAAAGGATTACTCGCCGGTAATGCTCGACGAGCTGACGGCATCCGGTGAGGTCATCTGGTCTGGCGGCGGCACGCTCCCCGGCAATGACGGCTGGGTGAGCCTGCACCTCGCCGAGACCGCCGCGCTCACCCTGCCCGAGCCCACCGGTGCGGAGACGACCGAGCTGCAGCGATCGATTCTGGCGAACCTGGCCGGTGGCGGCGCATTCTTCTTTCGCCAACTGTCGAACTCGGTTGGAAGCTCGGATGACCGCGAAATGCTGGTCGCCCTGTGGGATCTGGTCTGGGAGGGGCTCGTCACCAACGACACCTTCACGCCGCTGAGGGCGATGCTCGGTGCCACCGCGAACCGCCCTCGCAGGGCACCGCGCACCCGTGCTTACCGGGGTCGTGCTCGGCCTGCGCTGCCCAGCCAGTCCGGGCCGCCGAATGCCGCAGGCCGCTGGTCACTGCTGCCGCTCGCCGAACCGGACGCGACGGTGCGCGGCGTCGCCACGGCTGAACAGCTACTTGAGCGCTACGGGGTTGTGACGCGAGGTTCGGTCATGGCTGAGGGCGTTCGCGGCGGGTTCTCTCTCGTCTACCGGGTGCTGAGCCGATTTGAGGAGACGGGGCGCGCGAGACGCGGGTATTTCGTCGAAGGCCTCGGAGCGGCGCAGTTCGCGACCGGCGCGACGGTCGACCGACTGAGGTCGTTCGCCCGTGAACCGGACAGTGAGCGTGCGCCGGTAGCCATCACCCTCGCCGCGACGGACCCGGCTAACCCGTACGGTGCCGCCCTGCCCTGGCCGACCACACCGGTCGTCGAAGGAGAAAAGAAGGGCCATCGCCCGGGTCGGAAGGCCGGAGCACTCGTCGTGCTCGTGGACGGATCTCTTGCGCTCTACGTCGAGCGCGGCGGCAAGACGATACTCACCTTCGACGCCCACCCGCGGGCCATCACCGCTGCTGCCGCCTCACTGGTCACCGCGGTGAGGCGCTCACTCGGCAAGCTGAAGGTCGAACGGGTCGATGGCGTGTTCGTAATCGGAACCCCGGTGGGCGATGCCCTCGTCGAGGCTGGATTCAACGCGACACCGCAGGGGTTGAGACTGCGTGCGTAGGAACGCCAATGCCTGAGGGCGACACGGTCTGGCTCACGGCGCATAACCTCGCGGCTGTGCTGGATGGCCGGGTTCTGACCCGCTGCGACATTAGGGTGCCCGCCTTCGCCACCATGGATCTCACCGGGGAAACTGTAGAGGGCGTCGTCAGCCGGGGAAAACACCTGCTCATGCGCATCGGGGAATATACGATTCACAGCCACCTGAAGATGGAGGGATCGTGGCATCTCTACAGGGACGGAACAGGGTGGCGACGGCCCGAATGGCAGGCCCGCGCCATCCTCGGCGTCGAAGGCTGGACCGCCGTGGGCTTCAGCCTCGGGCTGGTCGAGGTCGTGGCCCGCGCAGGCGAGGAGACTGTGGTCGGCTATCTGGGGCCCGACCTGCTCGGACCAGGCTGGGATGCGGATGAAGCACTCAGGCGCCTCACTGCCGAACCCGCGCGAGCAGTCGGTCTCGCACTGCTCGACCAGCGCAACCTGGCAGGGCTCGGCAACGTCTACCGCAACGAGCTGTGCTTTCTTCGCGGGGTGTTGCCCACCCGCCCGGTTGGAGAGGTCGAGCATCCAGACAAGCTCATCGCACTGGCGCACCGGCTCATCGATGCAAACAAGGAGCGGGCGAACCGCACCACGACCGGAGCACTACGGGGTGAGGCTGCGTTCGTCTCCCAGCGCGAGGGACGGCCCTGCATCCGTTGCGGAACCCCGATAATGCGGGGCCAACTCGGCGACACCGAGCTCACGCTGCGCGACACATACTGGTGCCCGGTCTGCCAGCGCTGAGCGCACGGCTCGGCCAGGCGCTCAGCGCGGCGGGAAGCGCCGCACCGCGAGCACGAAGATCGTGCCGACTGCAGTAGCGAGACCGAGCACGATGAGCAGCGGCGCGAGCACCGTGTACGACTGCAGCAGGTAATAGTCGGCGCCACCGAAACCGCCGCTGTCACCGAGCGAAGTCACGCGGTCGCTGATCAGCCGCAGGCCGTATACGCCAGACGCGACGAGGAGAGCGCTAAGAATCCAGAGTGTGATGATCAGCGGGTTTCTGCGCGGAGCAACGGTGACGCCGGTCGTCACTGGTGCGGGCTGCTCGACGCGGGACGGCTGCGAAACCGACGGCGAACCCGGCGCCGAAACCGGATGCCGAGCCGAACCCGAAGGCGGGGGCGGAGCGTACTCGTCCTGTTGCTGCGCCTGGTGGTCGGGCTTCTTCGTTTGACGGGTCGGCGCCTCTGCACGCGCGGGTGTCTCCGGCGCGTGTTTACTCGGGTCGTACCCGGGCTGGAAGGCGGGATCGAACCGCGGATCGAAGTCGGAGTCAGCCACGATTGTGTCCAAACAGCGCCCAGCTTGTGCACGCCATAGAGGCGTCGCATGTCATGGCCCGATCCTAGAGCCGAACGGGGACTTGGTCCTTCAGGCGGTGATGGCACGGTGTTAGGGTTACCTAAGTTGAAGCTGTAAAACCGTGCTGGCCGACAGACTGGAAGGGCCAAAGTGAGCTACGTCAAGTCGGTCGCGCTGGAAGAGCGCGGATTCGTCATCCTCGATCCTTACGATCAGGCGGCGGACCCGACAGAGTGGCTCGACATCGAATACGTCGAGTGGAAATCATCCGGAGACACCCGCTTTGCGCCGCTCGCAAGCGCACAGGGCCAGATCGAGGTCAACGGCTTCTGGAACCACACGCCGCCCCGCACCGACAAGGATGGCGTCTGGATCGAGTCGCAGATCGGGAAGGCACCCCGGCTCACCGAGCGTGCGCGGGAGGCGGGCGCCAACGTCGGCCGCTGCCGCGTAATCGAGCTGCAACCGAACGACTACACCGACGCGCTCTACAACCTCCACCAGGACGACAACAACCGGCTCAACCCCGATAACACCGGCTGGATCGTTCGTGGCTTCTTCAACCTCACAGATGACCGAGACTCGTTCCTGGTGCTCCGCGAGGACCGCTTCAACCCGGCCAGCGAGATCCGCATCCCCCTCGGCGCGGGGTCGCGAGTCATCGTCGACACCCAGCGGTTCTGGCATGCAGTGTGGCATGTCGGCCCGGAGCCCCGCTACTCGCTCATCACCTCGTGGGAGTCCGGCCCAGAGCTCGACGCGTACATCGCGAAGAACAACGGATCGAGCATCCACGAGAATGCGCCGCTCGACCAGACCATCGTCGACGAGGCACAGGCCACCGTGCAGCGCCGGCTCTCTGAGCGGTCGGCCTCGCTCGTTCATCCGGAAGACTGAGGCTGCAGGATGCTGCGCCTCGCAGCGCTCGACGGGCAGGTCACATCGTGGTTCGACGCCGTCGGCCCTATCCTCTTCTACCTGATCGTCTTCGCGCTCGTCTTTGCAGGCACCGGGCTCTTCGTCGGCGTGTTCATCCCCTTCGTGACCGGGGATTCCCTGCTCTTCGCTGCTGGCATCCTCACCGCGCACACCGCCGGGCTCAACATCTGGGTGCTCGCGATCGGCGTCGGCATCTCGGCTTTTCTCGGCGACCAACTCGGCTTCGTGCTCGGCCGTCACTACGGTCGGCCATACCTCGACCGGAGAAAAGGCGCCTGGATTCGGCGCGGCGTCGAGCGCGCGGAACGCTTCTACAACGCCCTCGGCTGGTGGGCCGTCGTGGTTGCCAGGTTCATCCCGTGGGGTCGAGTCTTCGTGCCGCCGGTCGCGGGAATCGCGCGCATGAAGTACGGGCGCTTTCTCGCCGCAAACCTCACCGGCGCGCTGGTGTGGGGCGTGCTGATCACCGTGTGCGGTTATTTCGCGGCGAGCATCCCTGGCGTCAAGGTCGCTTCGTATGTCGTCGGCGGAGCTTTCATTCTGGGCTCCATCGTCGCGGGCATCCTGGCCTGGCTTCGCAGCCGGAGAGCGATCAGCGCCGCCGCGGTTTCCGTGGACGCGTCCGCCCGGTAATCGCCTTCGGTTTCGCTTTCTGCTGCACGAGCTTCTTCACTACCGGCTCAGGAGCTTCCTGCGGGTTTCGCGAACTGTTCGCCGTGCGACCCCGAACGATTCCCACGAACTCTTCGACCTCCGGTGTCGTACGATCCTCTCGCCAGGCGATCGCGATGCCGGTCGGCGGCGCGTCAGTCACCGGCAGCACTACGACGTCTTTGCGCGGGGCGAGACGCGCGATGGACTGCGGCAGGATGACGATGCCACCACCCACTGCGACCAGTTCCACGGCGTCGACCGAGGGAGCGCGCAGGTCTTCGCCAGCGAGTTCGGCGACTGTGACGCTGCCCGCCTCGGCAAGCGAGTGACCTTTGGGGAGAACAACGACCGCCGCCTCCTCATAGAGCGGGATGACGCTGAGCCCACCCTGCAGAATCGGGAGCCGCACGAAACTCACGTCGGCCTCGAGCCGGTGCAGCACGGTGACCTGCGTCTCAGGCAGTGTCGGTATGAAACCGAGCGGGATCGATGGATGACGTTGCTGCCACGCCGAAGTCCATTTGGTGAGCGTGACGCCGGTCGCGAAAGCGATGGTGAACCGGTCGGTCTTCACGTATGCCCCCAGCCCTGGTGTCGGCCTCAGGCTACGCTGGTGCGATGACGCCGGCGAAATCCTCCCAGACCATGAAGGCGTCCACCGCCGCTCAGAAACTCGGCATCTTCCTGCCTGCAACCCCCTCGTCGTTTCAGGAGGGCCCCATTTCCCGCGACGAATTCAACGAACTGAGCGCCAACCCACCGCAGTGGCTGGTCGAACTGCGCAAGACCGGGCCGCATCCGCGAGACGTCGTCGCGCACAAGCTCGGCATCTCGAACTCGGGGCTCGCGCGCAGCGGTGTGAGCGACGTCATGACGAGCGACGAGATTCTCGGGCTGCTGCAGGCGCCGCCCGAGTGGCTCGTGCGAGAGCGCGCCGTGCACTTCGACGTGACCGAAGAGAACGCCCGGGTCAAGGCGCTCCACGCCTACAAGCGGTCGCAGGCAGCCGAGTAGCTCGGCCCGCGCTGTAGCGAGCGCGCAGCGCTCTCGGCAGAACTTGCCCCCGCATACGTCTTCTTGGCCTCGTCGGAGTGGCGGTTTCGTGATCGGCGAGACCCTCAATGCGAACGGCGGGCAATGCGAATGGCGGGCTGCCGACTCCGTAGCCCGGTTCAGAAACGCGACCCGCTGAGATGTCAATCCCCGAGGTCAAGGTTTCGCAGAATTGCTTAACATCTCTAATGTTTTTATCACCCCCAATCAGGGGTGGACCGCGACATGTGACCTAGGGAGGGACCATGACACTTCGGTTGGCGGATGACCGCGATACCCCAGCGAAGCCGGCCCGATCCTGGACCCATACCGTGCACCACGGCGGCCGCGCTTTTGTCGCGTCGTCTGCAATGGCAGCCATCTTCGAGGCGCATGCCGACGACGCTGTGAGGCGTGGCGAGACAGAACTTGTGCCCCTGCTTCATCGCGGAGGAGTCGATCTCTTGCTCGTTACACCCCACACTCGCTACGCCGTGGTGGGTATCGAGCTCGGCGTAAATGGAGCGCGTGTCAGCGGTGCGCGGCGGGGCGAAGTGCGAGCCTAACCCTGCGACGACTGACCCTGAGACGACCTCACAGAGGTAGCTGCTGCGGGCGACCCGTGGGGGCGCTACGCCTTCTGGGTGAGTGTCGACGTACCCTTCGAAGCTATTTTAGTTGTGTGCAATTTAATTGCCTGCAAGGTGCTAGCGTGGGGCCATGGCAGCAACAGCAGATCACCTCACGCTTGAAGAGCAGATCTGCTTCGCGCTCTACAGCGCCTCCCGCGCACTCACCTCCCGCTATCGCGAACTACTCGAGCCACTCGCACTCACCTATCCCCAGTACCTCGCGCTCCTTGTGCTGTGGGAGACGGGAGGCTCCACAGTGAGCGGACTCGGCGAGCGCCTCCACCTCGACTCGGGAACGCTCTCACCCCTGCTGCGCCGCCTCGAACAGGGCGGGCTGGTCGAGCGAAACCGGCAGCCGCAGGATGAGCGAGTTGTCATGGTCACGCTCACCGCTGCCGGCCGCGAATTACGCGCGCGCGCAGCATCCATCCCCGCCGCTATCTGTGCATCGACCGGACTCTCACTCACAGACCTCGGCGAGCTTCGCGACCAGGTCTTCGAGGTCGCCAGTGCCGCAAGAGTGTCGCAGCACCCACACGTCGCCTAAGACTCATCCCGTAGGAACCCACCAGACACCGGACGCCCGGTGAAGAAGAAAAGAGAAATCATGCCAACACGTACAGCACGCACAGCCTGGAACGGCAGCCTCGAGACGGGTGAGGGCCAGGTCGAGCTCTCGAGCTCGAAGCTCGGCACATACGATGTCTCTTTCCCGAAGCGGGCCGCGGACGAGGCGAACGGATTCACCAGCCCTGAGGAGCTTCTCGCGGCAGCGCACTCCGCGTGCTACGCCATGCAGTTCTCTGCGGTTCTCGGCGCAGCGGGCGGCACCGTCGAGGCGCTCGACGTGAAGGCAGACGTGTCCCTCGGAGCTGACCCGGCCGGGGGATTCGCGCTCACCGGTATTCACCTCACCGTGCGTGGCGAGGTGAGTGGCATCGACAACGCGGCCTTCGTGAAGGCTGCGGAAGAGGCAAAAGCCGGATGCCCGGTCAGCAAGGCACTCACCGGAGTGAACATCACGCTGGATGCCCAGCTCGAGCAGTAGCCAGAACGGGCACGCTGTCAGACGGGGCAGGTAGCGAGTGCAATCCTCGCCGGCTTAACTGAGTGAATCTCGATCAATTTCTGATTTTTCCTCAGTGGAGGATTAGAGTGCCACTGGCCGCCGCGCTCCCTGATCCGCGTGCGACGGTTGGGGCCCGGTCGACCGGTCAGTCGACCGGGCCCGCCCTCTGCCGAGGCTCTGCGCATCCCCCACCACGGTACGGCTGCCCTCACCTGCATCCTGTGCTACCTGCACGGCTACGCGACGGGACCTTCGGCCCGGGTTCAGCTGTAACGCGCTGCGACCATGGAGCATGAGAAAGGGAGATCGCATGTCGCGAAAAACAGTGGTGGTCGGTGTCGACGGATCAGACGCGTCGACCGAGGCGCTTCGTGAGGCAGTCAACTACGCCAGGCTGCTCGACGCAGACCTGCGGATGGTGACCACCTGGAATTACGAGACGTACGCGGATGTCGCAGGTTCGTTCGACCCTGAGCGCAACGCCCAGGAGATCGCTGCCGGGTGTGTCATGGGTGAATTCGGCGCGACTATGCCACCGTGGGTAACCGTGGTCATCTCCCGCGGAGACGCGGGAGCCGTGCTCGTTGGCGAGAGCGCCGCGGCCGACCTTCTTGTCGTCGGCAGCCGGGGACACGGCGGGATTGCTGGTCTCCTGCTCGGCTCGGTGAGCATGCACTGTGCCGAAAGGGCACACTGCGCTGTGCTCGTGACGCGTCAGCCGCTTGCCACCGCGAGCCCCCTGTCCGAGCCAGCGAGCGCCGCAGCATCCGTCTAGCAGTGTCGGTCTAGCGATCAGACGCGGGCCGCGAGGCAACGCTGAGGATCGCGGCCTGGGTTCGACGTTGCAGGCCCAGCTTGCGCAGCAATCCCGATACGTAATTCTTGATCGTCTTCTCTGCGAGGCCCAGGCTCTCACCGATCTGACGGTTGGTGAGACCGTCGGCAATGAGCCCGAGTATCTGGCTCTCTCTGGTGCTCAATGAGCCCAGTCGAGGGTCGCTCGCGCTGTCAGCGGTGATCTTTTCGACTACCAGTTTCGCCAGGGCCGGGTTGAGCAGCACCGCACCGGACGCGGCCTTGCGCAGAGACTCGATCAGCCCGCTGCCACGCACATCTTTCAGTACATAGCCCGCCGCCCCCGCCACCACCGCAGCAGAAATCGCCTCGTCATCGTCATAGGCGGTCAGGATCAGGCACGCGGTTTCAGGAAACCTCGATCGGATGTCGCGGCAGACATCGATGCCGCTTCCGTCGGGCAGTCGAACATCGAGCAGCGCAACATCGGGTCGTGTTGCGGCGATTCTCGACCGAGCCTGTTGCGCCGTGGCCGCTTCACCGACCACCTCGATGTCAGCTTCTGCATTCAGCAGGTCTGAGATTCCACGCCGCACGATCTCATGATCATCGACCAGAAAGACCCGAATCGTGTCACGCATCTGCGCCCCGCTCGAACCCGGGCGACGGTACCGACCACACCAGCCGAGTGCCGGTATCGTCGCTCGAAATGGTAAAGGTGCCGCCGCGCAGTGTTGCGCGCACCTCGAGATTATTGATTCCGCTCTTTCTGCCAGTGTCCTTCATGCCCTTGCCGTTGTCGGCAACGGTCAGTTCGACTGTCGTCGCCGTAGCGTTGAGGCTTACCGTCGTTTGTTGAGCACCCGAATGTTTTGCGGCATTCGTGAGCCCCTCTCGGGCGACGGCGAGCACATCGTCAGCCAGGTCGTCGACCACGACGAGGTCGACCGGGCCCGAAAAGGCCACTGCTGGCATTCTCTCGAGACCTGCAGACACATCGTTCGCGAGGTCTATGAGCTTGTGCCGAATGGTGTCACGGTTCGATGCTGTGGGCGAAGAGAGGGCAAAAATGGCGGTGCGAATCTGGGCGATAGCAGCATCGAGGTTCGATACGCTCCGCATGATCCGGTCGGATGCAGCAGCGGAGCCAACCGACCCCGCGAGGTTCTGCAGCTCGAGCCCGGTGCCGAAGAGCTGCTGGATCACGTGGTCGTGCAGGTCCCTGGCGATCCGCCCGCGATCCTCGAGCAGTAGCATTCTCTCCTGTGCACCCCTTGCCTTGATGAGTTCGAGCGCGATACTGGCCTGCCCCGCGAAGTCGGCAGCCATCTCGAGGTCGGATGGGGTGAACGGAGCGGATCCCAGAACCCTGCTCACGATCATCACTCCCTCTGCGGTGCCTGCGGAAACCAGGGGCACTGCCATCATCGGGCCCATCGTGCGGCCGTCGTTCAGCACCAGGGTGCTACCAGTTCCGTCCGCTACGAGCCGGGGTTGCACTCCCTCGAGCACTGAGCCGGCGAGGCTGCCGCTGGCCGAATAACGGGTGCCGACGAGCCTCTCTTCGTCGAAGCCCCTCGCCACCGAGACAACGACCTCGTCTGGTTCCCCCGAGGGCACGACAACCGTGACCAGGTGCGCATCGGCAAGGGTATGAACCCGGCTCACCAGAATGGCGAGGGAGTCGCTCTGTTCGGTCGAGAGCATTGCTGCGGTGATCTCCGCCGACGCGGCCGACCATGCCTGCCGTCGTTTGGTCTCGTCGTACAGCCTGGCGTTTTCGATAGCGAACCCGGCGGTTGCTGCGAGCGCAGTGACAAGTTCTTCGTCTTCCGAACTGAACGTGCCTTCGGCCTGATTGCTGAGGTACAGGTTGCCGAAAACTCGCCCCCTGACAAGGATCGGCACCCCGAGGAAGCTGTCCATCGGAGGGTGGTGAGCGGGAAATCCCGAAGATCGAGGGTCGTCGGAGATGTGGGCGAGACGGATGGCATGCGGGTCGTCAATGAGGGCGCCGAGCAGACCGTGCCCCTCGGGCAGGTGACCGATCGCCACAGCATCGTCGGCGGGGATGCCGACGTGAATGAACTGCTCGAGCCCGCCCGCCGGCGAGATCACCCCGAGCGCTCCGTATTGGGCCCCAACGAGTTCTACCGCGGCCTCGGCGATGCGGCGAAGAACCTCGGGCAGGTCGAGCACCTCGACAACGGCCTGGTTCGCTCGCAGTAGAGCCCGCAACCGGCCCTGGGTTCCGCGCACGTCGCGCGCGCGTGCCACCAGGTCGTCAAGAACCAGATCGAGCTGCGTCCGGGGGATGTCGGGAAAGGAGAGAGGGTCGTTCTTCACTCCGACGCTCCCCTGATCGTGCAGTTCACCGACGCATGCGCCGACTGATCCCGCGAGCCGTTAGGCCCAGCGTAGTGCTCAAATTCCTCAAACGATCCCGGGACCTTGGTCCCTGAGGGCGACGATCTCCGCATCGAGACTGGAATTTATCGAACCCGGGAGGGACAGGCCAATGGAACAGGCGATCATCGTCGGGGTCGACGGAACATCTGCCGGCCGGGCCGCAGTTAACTGGGCTGTCACCAGAGCGGCACGCCAGGGACTCCCCATCGAGCTGGTGCACGTCGTCGATGACGAGTGGGGTGCCGTCGGCGAACGTGACCTCTTCGAACTCCGTCCGCACGCGGCCGAACTCGTGGACTCCTCGTTTTCACTCGCGACTTCCCTCGCAGCGTCGCTAGGGGTCGTCGTACCCATCCATTCAGCCATCCTCATCGGTGATCCCATGGTGGAGCTCGCGCAGAGATCGCGCACAGCAGCGATGGTCGTGGTCGGCACCCACAAGACCGGCTACTTCCATGGCAGGGCGCTCGGTTCCCGCAGTCTCCAGCTCGCTGCAATGGCCTGGGCGCCGGTGGCTGTCATCCCGGAATCATCCACCTCCCTTCGAAAGGGGATCATCGTCGGCCTCGACGACACGGATGCCGGCAAAGCGGCAGTCACTTTCGGCGCGGCGGAGTCGGCGACGTCCGGGGAACCGCTGGTCTTCATCCATGCAAAGGACGGGGCGCCCCGATCGACCCCGACCCCCAGCCAGTGGAGTGCGTCAGAGGTCGCGGCAGCAGCCGGCGTCGCGCAGCCCGTGCGCACCCGCGAGATCACACGACCGGCCGCCGAGGCCCTGATCGACGCTGCGCTTCTCGCCAGCGTGCTCGTGATCGGCAGTTCGCGCCGGCGAGGTGCTGAGCTCTCTGCCCTCGGCCCGGTCTCACATGACGTACTGATGAACATCTCCGGACCAACGATCGTCGTGCACGGTGTCATGGCGCCGGCCGCGAGCGCTGCTGGATGAGAGCCCTCGAGCCGGCGCAACTCGCCCACGCTCGCGAGTGGGGCGTTATCGTCGCCACCGCGGCATCCGCCTTGCTTCCCACCAACCCCGCACAGAGCCGGAGCATCCCGTGAACGACATCTTCAGCCCGCTCGTACTTTCGCAGTGGCAATTTGGACTGACCACGATCTACCACTTTCTGTTCGTGCCACTCACCATCGGTATGGCCACCATCACTGCGGTATTCCAGACGGCGTGGGTGCGCACGTCGAAAGCCAAATACCTGCAGCTGACCAGGTTCTTCGGCAAGCTGTTTCTCATCGACTTCGCTATGGGCGTTGTGACCGGAATCGTGCAGGAGTTTCAGTTCGGCATGAACTGGTCGAATTACTCCCGCTTCGTCGGTGACGTGTTCGGCGCCCCTCTCGCAATCGAAGGGTTGCTCGCGTTCTTTCTGGAGGCGACGTTCATCGGGCTGTGGATCTTCGGCTGGGACAAGCTGCCCCGCGGCCTGCATCTCGCGACCATCTGGCTCACCGCTGCAGGCTCGATCCTGTCTGCCTATTTCATCATCGCCGCAAACGCATTCATGCAGCACCCCGTCGGCTACCGCCTGAACGTGGCGCGGGGTCGGGCAGAAATGACCGACATCTGGGCGGTCCTCACCAACAAGGTCGCGCTTGCCGCATTCCCTCACACGATCATTTCGGCATTCATGGTCTCTGCAGCACTCGTGATCTGCGTCGCGGCCTGGCACCTCGCCCGTCATCGCAACCAGGAGACGATGCGCCCTGCGCTCAAACTCGGACTGTGGACCATGGTCGGCGCGGGTGTCGGCACGGTCGTAACCGGAGACCAGCTCGGCCTGGTGATGGAATCCACGCAGCCCATGAAGATGGCCGCTGCCGAGGCGCTCTACAACACCGCCTCGGGCGCGGATGCGTCCTTCTCGATCTTCACGCTTGGAACGCCCGACGGCGTCAGCGAACTCTTCTCCGTGCGCATCCCGTACCTCCTCTCCTTTCTCTCAACGCACACCCTCAACGGCACCGTGCAGGGCATCAACGAGCTGCAGGCGCAGTACACGACGCTGTACGGCCCGGGCAATTACGCACCGGTCATCTGGGTCACGTACTGGGCCTTCCGCTGGATGATCGGACTTGGTCTGCTCTCGGTGATCATCGCGATCGTCGGGCTCTGGGTGACCAGGGGTGGGCGCTCACCGAGGCGCTGGCTCTGGCGGGTGGCGGTGTGGGCATTCCCGCTTCCGCTGGCCGCGATGATCTTGGGCTGGACCTTCACCGAGATGGGTCGCCAACCCTGGATCGTCTTCGGTCTGCTGAAGACCAAAGACGCGGTGTCGCCCAACGTCACCGGCATCGAAGTGCTGTTCTCAATCGTGACGTTCTCACTGCTCTATGGCATTCTCGCCGTCGTCGAATTCCGGCTGCTGAAGCGTGCAGCCCAGGCCGGCCCTGAGCCCCTGACGCCAGCGGACGAATCGCTCGATCGCTCAGCCGACCCTGTCACCGTCTACTAGGAGCATGATCATGGATCTCCCCACCCTCTGGTTTTGGATCGTCGGATTCTTCTTCATCGGCTATTTCGTGCTCGATGGTTTCGATTTCGGCGTCGGGATGTCGCTGCCCTTCCTGGGCAGGGATGAGGTCGACCGGCGCGTACTCATCAACACCATCGGACCCACCTGGGATCTCAACGAGACCTGGCTGATCGTGGCTGGGGCATCCCTCTTCGCTGCATTCCCCGAGTGGTATGCGACGCTGTTCAGCGGCTTCTACCTCGCGCTGCTCCTTATCCTGCTCGCGCTGATCGTGCGTGGGGTGTCGTTCGAATACCGCCACCACCGGCCGGAAAGCCGCTGGAAGAAGTGGTTCGACGGCATGATCGTGGTCGGCTCGGCAGTTCCTGCGCTGCTCTGGGGTGTCGCGTTCGCCAACATCGTCGAGGGCGTTCCACTCGACGCACACCACAATTACACCGGCACCCTGTTCGACCTGTTGAACCCGTATGCCCTACTCGGCGGTGTCACGACCCTGCTGCTGTTCTTCACGCACGGTGTCATCTTCGTCAGCCTGAAGACCGACGGCGACCTCAGGCTGCGTGCACGTGCACTCGCCACCCGGTCGGGGCTCGCGACGATCGTCGTCGCCGCGGTATTCCTGGTCTGGACCAACGCCAACAACGGCACCGCGGCATCCTGGCTGCTGGCTGCCGTTGCCGCGGTTGCTCTTATCGGTGCGTATTTCGCCAACCTGCGCTCGCGCGAGCTGCTCGCATTCTGGCTGACGGCGGTCACGACCGCCACAGCGGTCGCGAGTCTCTTCGCCGGCCTCTCCCCGAATGTCATGCCCGCCAGTAACGACCCGACGAACAGCCTCACTATCGCCAACGCGTCAAGCACCACATACACGCTCACCGTGATGAGCTGGATTGCGCTCGTGATGATCCCGATCGTGATGGCATACCAGGCGTGGACGTACTGGATCCTGCGCAAGCGGATCACCCGCGCATCGATCCCAACCTCGATCGCAACGCTCGTCGACTGATCATGCGCCCACTTGACGCGCGGCTCATCCGCTACGCGCGCTCGTCAGCGGCGTTCCTGGTCGCCGCGACGCTGATCGGGCTGGTGCGCACCGCGTGCACGATCGCGTTCTGCTGGCTGCTCGCCCATGCGATCGCGGCCACAGTCGCGGGCGAATCGCTCGGTCGGCAGGGCCCCACCCTGTTCACCATCGTCGCCGTGGTCGTCATTCGTGCCGCGAGCGTGTGGGCGATGGATGCCGCCTCAGCGGCGGGCGCAGCGCGCGTGAAGTCCGAGCTGCGCGGTCGTCTGGTCAGAACGATCACGTCTCTCGGGCCAGCCTGGCTCGGCCGCCGCAATCGAGCCGAGATCGCCACGACGGCTGTGCTCGGGCTCGAAGCGCTCGACGGCTACTTTTCGCTGTTCCTCCCGCAGCTCGTGCTGACCGTGGTGTCGACCCCGGTGATCGTGTTCATGATGTATCGAGAAGACCTGCTCAGTGGCATCATCGTCACGGTCACCCTGCCGCTCATCCCCATCTTCATGGTGCTGGTGGGCTGGGCCACTCAGGCCGCCCAGCAGAAGCAGTGGTCTACCCTCACGCACCTCTCCAGTCGCTTTCTCGACGCGGTGAATGGGCTCGCAACCCTCAAGATCTTCGGCCGTGAACGCCGGCAGGAGGCCAGGCTCGCCACGATCACCGAGAACTACCGGCACTCGACGATGAAGGTGCTGCGCATGTCGTTTCTCAGTGGCTTCGCGCTCGAACTCGTTGCGACACTTTCCGTTGCCCTCGTCGCGGTCTCCGTCGGCCTGCGCCTGGTCAACGGCAGCCTCGGACTCGAGGTCGGGCTGTTCGTGCTGCTGCTTGCGCCCGAGGCATTTCTCCCGATCCGGCTGGTCGGAGCGAACTACCATGCGGCTGCCGACGGCGTCGCAGCCGCAACCGACGTTTTTGCCATTCTGGATGATGGGGCAGCTTCAGCAGTTTCTCCCGTTGTTGGAGCCGCCGCTCCGGTCGACGGCTGCCTCCGGTTCGACGACGTCGCGATCGCACTCGGCGAGCGCCCGATCATCACCTCTCTCACCGCACAGGCGAAGCCGGGCGAGATCACGGTGCTCGCCGGACCGAGTGGGTCCGGCAAGTCGACGGTGTTCGCCGCCCTGCTCGGGTTCGCGCAGTACAGCGGAAGCATCACACTGGGCGGACTCCCCATCAGCCGCGCGCACTTCGCATGGTCCGGCCAGCGCAGCGGACTCATAGCCGGCACCGTGGGTGACAACGTGTCGCTCGGAAGCGAGCATCCCGACGCGGTCATCGTGATTCGCGCTCTCGCCCTGGCCGCCGCGGGCGACATCGACCCGGCTCGGCCAGTGAGTTCCGACTCAGACGGGCTCTCGGGAGGCCAGGCCGAACGGGTCTCGATAGCCCGCGCGATCTATCGCTGTCTTACCGGCGACTGCCAGGTGCTCGTACTTGACGAGCCGTCAGCCGCACTGGATTCCGAGACCGAATTCGAGCTCTTGCGCGGGCTACGGCAGCTCGCCGGAGTTGGCAAAACTGTCGTGCTGGCAAGCCACCGTCACGCAGTGATCGCCGCGGCAGACACCATCGTCAGCCTGAGCCCCACTCTGCGGGAGATGTCAGATGCCCAGTAATTCACTCCCGGTGCTGCGGTTGGCCCAGCCGCCACTTCGCAGGTTTCTCCCCGCCCTCGGGCTCGGGCTGTTGTCTGCACTCTGCTCGGTCGCGCTGCTGGCAACGTCGGCCTGGCTGATCACCAGGGCGGCCGAGCATCCGCCCATCCTGTTCCTGTCTGCTGCCATCGTCGGGGTTCGGGCATTCGCGCTAGGGCGAGCCGGGTTTCACTATGCAGAGCGACTGACGAGCCACAGCGCTGCCTTCCGCCAGCTCGGAGCACTTCGCGTCGGCATCTACCGCAGGCTCGAGCCGCTTGCCCCTGACAACGTCACGACAACATCGCGGGGTGACCTGATGACCCGCCTGGTGGCCGACGTCGATCGCCTGCCCGACCTCCCACTTCGCGTCGTGCAACCCCTCGTTGTCGCGGCGGTCACCAGCCTGCTCGCCGTGGTCGGTGTCTCGATCCTCCTCCCGGCGGCCGGCCTCGCGCTCGCGATCGCGCTCGTTCTCGGATTCGCAGCGGCGACAGCGGCGCACTCGGCGATCGCTGCGCGAGCCGAGCGGGCAATCGCGCCGCTCAGGGCGACACTAGCCGACCAGGTGCTCGAGACGGTCTCAGAGCTCGACGTGCTCATCGCCTTCGACGCGATCGACGAGCGGGTGCGTGCAATCGATTCGTCGAACAGGATGCTCACCGCAGCGACTCTCCGCCGCGCGCTCGGCGCAGGGGCGACATCCGCTCTCCTCGCTGCTCTTGCTGGGCTCGCAACCGTCGTGAGCCTTGCGATCGCCATCCCCGCCATGACCAGCGGCTCCATCACCGCACCAACCCTCGCGGTAATCGCACTCGTGCCGATCGCTGTCTTCGACGTGATGGGCGGGGCTCCGCTGGCAGTCTCAGCGTGGCGCCAGGTGAAGGTGAGTGCAGCGCGGGTGGCCGCGGTGACAGCCGTCGAACTGCCCGCATCCTCGAGCACCGCAGTCCTCCGAGAGGGGAGTGCGTCGGTCTCCTTGCGTGGCCTGTCCGTGCGCTGGCCGGGCGCGCGCTCGGACGCGCTCCACGACTTCGATCTGGAGATTGGCCCGGGAGACCGGGTTCACATCGCCGGACCGACCGGGGCGGGAAAGACAACGCTCGCTCACGCGCTCGTCGGGTTTTTGCCATACGCGGGCAGCTACCGCATCGATGGCGTCGAAGCTCGCCGAGCACCCGCGGCGGAACTGCACCGCATTGTCGGGCTCTGCGAGCAGCAGCCGTACCTGTTCGACTCCGACCTGCGCCAGAACCTGCTGTTTGCTCGTGACACCGCCACCGACGATGAGCTGCTCGACATGCTCGAGCGCGTCGGCTTGCGCGGGTGGGCAGAAAATCGCGAGGGCCTCGAGACCCGGCTCGGCGATGGAGGGTCGCTGGTGTCGGGCGGCCAGGCACAGCGGATTGCCCTCGCGCGTGCGCTGCTCGCCGACTTCCCGGTCGTGGTGTTCGACGAACCCACCGCGAATGTCGAAGAGTCCCTCGCAGCCGAACTGATGGCCGACATCCTGGTGACCGCCGGGGACGAGAACCGCGCGGTGATCGTCATCAGTCACACGGCGATCGACCCTGCGCTCATCACTCGCACTGTAAATCTCGACCCTCCGCGAGAACGGCTTGACAGCGATGATTCCGACAGGCACCACCTGGTCGGGTGAGAACCGGGCCACTTTCCCGGGTGACAACTACCCGGACGACGACGCCTGAAGCATCGCGCTGCTGACGTCGCGGCTCATCTGTTGCCGCGCGCCTCCAGCTCCGTGCAGTTTCGCGAGTTGCCCGGTGTTGTTGCATTTCGGCCGGTCCCGGCAGCCCGTTACCGGGACGCGGGCACAGCTCTCGCCCGCGGCGTGAAGCCCGTCCAGCTGAACCTCTTCACCGTCTCGATCGCAGCCAGGTAGACCAGGGCAATGCCGACCATGGTGACCAGGATGATCGGCGAAGGGGCCGCGAACCCGAAAAACGAGGCGAATGGCAGAAAGGGCAGCACGAAGGTCACCCCCGCGATGGCTAGCGTTGCGGCCAGGAAGAGGCCGTCCGGTCGGCTGCGAAGGAAGAACCGCGACGTTCTGAGGGACATCAGCACCACCATCTGGGTGAGCGCAGACTCGATGAACCACGAGCTTTGGAACATCGCCTCTGGTGCGTGGAACACCCAGGACAGCATGCCGAAGGTCACGAGGTCGAAAATGGTGCTGAGCGCGCCGAAGACGATCATGAATCGCTGGATGGCCGGCAGCCGCCAGTGCCCGGGCTGCACCAGTCTCTCCGGATCCACCCGATCCCTGGCCACCAGCATGTTCGGCAAGTCAGCAAGAAAATTCAGCAGCAGGATCTGGCCGGGCAGCATGGGCAGAAAGGGGAGCGCCGCCGAGGCGATCACCATGCTCAGAACGTTGCCGAAGTTCGAGCTCGAGGCGAATCTCACATACTTGAGCGTGTTTGCGAAGGTGCGCCGACCAAGCTGTACGCCCGTCGCAACCACGCCGAGATTCTTGTCGAGCAGCACGATCGCGGCAGCCTCGCGCGCAACGTCCGTTGCGGTGTCGACCGAGATGCCGACGTCTGCCGCATGGAGTGCCGGGCTGTCGTTGATGCCGTCCCCCAGAAACCCGACGGTCTGCCGCACGGTCTTCAATGCGAGCACGATCTCTTCCTTGTGCCGCGGCTCCACCTCGGCGAAGACATCAGAGCTGCCGACCGCCTGCCGGAGGGCGACCGGGCTCATCGCGTCGATGTCGTTACCGGTCAGAGCCACCTTCGCGGTGAAACCGATGCGAGCGGCGAGAGCCTGGGCGACGAGGGCGTTGTCACCGGTGACCATAATCACCCTGACCCCGAGTCGGGCGAGTTCGGCCAGGTCGCCCGCCACTCCCTCTTTGAGTTCGTCCTGAAAGACCAGCAACCCTTCGAGCTGCATGCCCTTCTCCGCCGAGGCCTCCACCACTTCTCCGTCGGCCAGGGCGCGGGTAGCGATGGCCAGCACGCGCAGGCCGGCGGCGCTCAGCGCACGGTACCGCTCCACTACAGCAGACAGGGCAGTGCCACCCGCCACCGAGGTGCAACAGGCCAGCAGCGGCTCGAACGCTCCCTTGCTGATCAGTGTGCTCGAGCCGCCGAGCACCACGGCCACCGAGAGTCGTTTGCGTTCGAAGTCGTACGGCACTTCGGCAGTGGCAGTGGCGCTCTCCGCCGGATGGGCGAGCAGGATCGCCGAGTCCAAGCTGTTGCGGTACCCCTTCTGCAGGCCGGCGTTAAGCGCGGCGAGCCGCAGTACCCGTGTGCTGGTCTGGCCGGCCGGATCGAAGGCATCCTGCAACTGCACCGCCCCGGATGTCAACGTGCCCGTCTTATCTGTGCAGAGCACGGTGAGTGAACCGAGGTCTTCGATCACGTCGAGCCGCTTGACGATCACCCGGTTCTTCGCCAGCGAACGCGCACCCACCGAGAGGCTCACCGAGACGATGACCGGCAACATTTGGGGAGTCACGCCGACAGCGAGAGCCAGGGAGAACAGCAGCGCGTCGACGAGCGGGCGGCCGAGCGCGAGGTTGATGACAAGCACTGCGATGGTCAGCACGATCATCACGCGCACTAGCAGCAGGCCGAACCGGCTTATGCCGTGTTCGAAGGATGTCGGCAGCGTCTTGGAGGCGAGGCGCGCGGCGACCGCGCCGAACTCGGTGTTCGCGCCGATGGCCACCACGAGCGCCGACCCGGTTCCGCTGACGACGTGTGTGCCACGGAACACGCAGTTGTCCCTGGCCCCCAGCGGAGTCTTCACACCAAGAACAGCGGCAGCGTCCTTCTCTCTCGGCAGCGATTCGCCAGTGAGCGCGGACTCGTCGACGGCGAGGTTCGACGCGTCGATGAGTCGGCAGTCTCCCGGGATCACGTCTCCCGCCGAGAGCGAGATCACATCCCCCGGCAGCACCTGGTCGAGGCCGACGGTCATCGACTCGCCATCCCGGGTCACGTCGATCTTGGCCGCAACCCGACTGAGCAGCAGCTGCACGTCATGCGAGGCCCGCTACTCCTGGAAGAACCCGAGCGCGGCACTCGCCACAACGATCACTCCCACGATGATGGCGTCGGTCGCGTCTCCGACCGCCGCGGCAATCACGGCGGCCAGGATGAGAATGAGCGTGACCGGCGAGGTGAACTGCTTGATCAGCATGCGCGGCCACGCCGGCAGCGCTGCCCTCGCAGACTCGATGGTTGCCGACGAATCCAGCCCGGCGCGCACCGATTCGATCGGCGCTGCCCAGAGGTCGGAGTTCACAGTTCCTGTATCACCAGTGCCTCTATCAACCGTGACTGCCTTCACCTCAGTCGCTCGTGCGAGCGGCCAGCGCCTCGAGCCACTCCCACCCGCTCACATCCGGCGCATCCTCGCCGTGGAGATACGCGTATGCGCGATGGCGAGTGCGCTCGTCATCGAACTCCTGGGCCAGGGCGGCGTAGCGCTGGTCGAGTTTCGGTACATGCCTGATGACATCCATCGCCAGCCGGTAGCGGTCGAGATCGTTCAGCATGAGCATGTCGAATGGCGTCGTCGTCGTTCCTTTTTCATTGAACCCGCGAACATGGATGTTGCGGTGATTGTTTCTGCGGTAGGTCAGTTGGTGCACCAGCGCTGGATAGCCGTGGAACGCGAAAATGACCGGTTTATCTGTCGTGAAAATGGCATCGAAATCGGCATCGGACATGCCGTGCGGATGCTGCAGTGGGTCTTGCAGGCGCATCAGGTCGACGACGTTGACGAAGCGGATCCGCAGGTCGGGGATCCGATCGGCGAGCAGTCGCACGGCCGCGATCCCCTCGAGTGTCGGTACATCGCCCGCGGCCGCCACGACGACATCGACGTCATCACCATTGTGCTCTGTGCCTGCCCACGGCCAGATACCGATTCCGCGGGCGCCGTGTTCCCGTGCTTCGCTGATGCTGAGAAATGTGGGGGCGGGCTGCTTGCCTGCGACGATCACGTTCACGTAATCGCGGCTGCCCAGACAGTGCTCAGCGGTCACCAGCAGGGTGTTCGCGTCGGGCGGCAGGTAGACCCGCACCACGGCGGCACTCTTGTTGACGACGTGATTGAGAAAGCCAGGGTCCTGGTGTGAGAAACCGTTGTGGTCCTGCCGCCAGACGTGGGAACTCAGCAGGTAGGTCAGCGAGGCGACCGGTCGACGCCAGGAAATCTTTGCGCTCGACTCGAGCCATTTCGCGTGCTGGTTGAACATCGAATCGACGACGTGGATGAATGCTTCATACGAGTTCATGAGTCCATGCCTGCCGGTCAGCAGGTACCCCTCGAGCAGCCCTTCGACCAGATTCTCGTTGAGCACCTCGATCACCTTGCCCTCGGCGACCAGGTGCTCGTCGGTCGAAACGGTTGTGCCGTGCCACTGCTTGCCGGTCACTTCGTAGACAGCATCCAGTCGATTCGAGGCGGTCTCATCCGGCCCAAAGATCCGGAAGTTGTGCCGATTGCAGGCAATCACATCGGCGAGCCAGTGCCCGAGCACCCGCGTCGCCTCCGCGTCGACACCGCGCCGGTCGCCGAGCTCGACGGCCCTGGCTTCAATCGGTGGCAGCACGAGCGCTCTCAGCAGTTGGCCGCCGTTGGACTGGGGGAGCGCACTCATGCGCTTGTCGCCGCGAGGGCGAATCAGTGCGAGGGCGGCGGCAGGATGCCCGGCAGCGTCGAACAGCTCGCCCGGCTTATAGCTGCGCAGCCACTGGTCGAGTTGGGCCAGGTGTTCGGGGTTCTCGCGCACGGACCCGAGAGGAACCTGGTGTGCACGCCAGGTGCCCTCGACCGGAAGCCCGTCAACGAACCGCGGCCCGGTCCAGCCCTTTGGAGTGCGCAGGATGATCATCGGCCAGGCTGGCCGTTCCGTCGAATGCTCGATGCGCGCAGCGCGCTGGATACGCGCGATGTCGTCGAAGGCCTGCTCGAGTGTGGCGGCCAGCTGCGCGTGGACCACCATCGGATCCTGCCCCTCGAACCCGCCAGACACAATCCTCGGCGAATACCCATACCCGCGGAAGAGGGCGAGAAGTTCTTCCTCCGGCATCCTGGCGAGGATCGCCGGGTTGGCGATCTTGTAGCCGTTCAGGTTGAGGATGGGCAGCACAGCGCCGTCGGTGGCCGGGTTGAGAAACTTGTTCAGGTGCCAGCTGGATGCGAGCGTTCCGGTCTCGGCTTCACCGTCGCCGACAACACACGCCACTGTGAGGGAGGGATTATCGAGCGCAGCACCATAGGCGTGCACGAGCGAATAGCCGAGTTCACCACCTTCGTGAATCGACCCGGGTGTGCCTGGCGAGGCGTGGGAGGGAATGCCGCCGGGAAACGAGAACTGGCGGAACAGCTCGTTCATGCCCGCTTCGTCCTGGGGTACAGCCGGGAAGAGCTCAGAGTATGTGCCGTCGAGCCAGGCGTTCGCCACAATAGCCGGGCCGCCGTGTCCTGGCCCCGCAACATAAAGAACGTTCAGCCCGTGTTCGACGATCTGGCGGTTGAGGTGGGCGTAAACGAGGTTGAGTGCGGGCGACGTTCCCCAGTGTCCAAGTAACCGGGGCTTGATCTGCTCTGCGCTGAGACCGGCACGTAGCAGCGCGTTCCGCATCAGGTAGATCTGGCCGACGGTGAGGTAGTTGGCCGCGCGCCACCACGCATCGACCGCATGGAACGGGCCACTTGCGGCGGGAATGACGGCCGTCGAAACTGATCCTGCGCTCGCTGGCATGCGGTGTCCTTTCGCGACAGTTCGACAGTAAACGCACCGGTCGAGACGTGCTGGGCCTTTCGTCCCGTGGCAGCGGCCGGAAGGTTGGGATGCTTATGGCAGCGGATCGGCAGCCGGTCATCCATTTCGATAAGGGCGAATCATGAAAACACTTGCGAAGCTCATCAGCGCCGAGCTTCTCGATGACGCGGAAGCCCTCGTGAGCGCGGCATTCGCGGGCCTGCTGCTCGGCTCGGTGGGTCATGACCTGCTGATGAGCATGCCGTGCCCGGTCGCCATCGTGCCGCAGGGGGTGAGCGCACTGTGAGCGCCCTGCTCGTCACGCTGCATGTCGTCGCTGCGGTATTCATCATCGGGCCCATGGCCGTGCTGCCGATGCTCGCGCTGCCGTCGGTGCGCACTCGCCATGCCGCAACGCTCAAGCGTTTTGCTACCTCGACGAACCTGTTCAGCATCCTCTCCCTCGTCGTTTTCGTGCTCGGGTTCGGCGCACTCGCCGTGTCAGATCCGAAAGACCAGTTCTCTGTGGTCACACCCTGGATTCTCGGGTCGATCATTCTCTATCTCGGCGCCGTTTCTCTCAACCTGTTCGTGACAGTGCCGGTGATGCGCGGCGAGGCGGTGCGCATCCAGAGCGACTCCTCTGCGAGCAGCGAGCAGCGCTCGCGCAGCTACGGCACCATTGCCGGAAGCTCGGGCTTCTCAGCGCTGGCTCTCGTCGCGGTCGTCGTACTCATGGTCTGGAAACCGTGATGGCCGTCGAGCCATTGGTCACCGACCTCCCCGCTGACGAGTGCTGGGCACTCCTCGAGGCAGCAACCCTGGGGAGGCTCGCTGTGCTGCTCGACGATGGGGTCGACATCTTCCCCGTCAATTTCCTGGTTCAGGATCGGGTCATCTTTTTTGCCAGCGCACCGGGCTCAAAGCTCGTCGACGTCACGCGGCACCCCCTCGTCGCCTTCGAAGCCGATGGAGTGACCCGCAGGGATCGCTGGAGCGTCGTCGTCCGCGGCCGCGCTAGCAGACTGGGGGTCGACGCCGATATCGATGCTTCGGGGGTGCGGATGCTGCACTCACTGAGCCCCACGACGAAATGGAACTATGTGCGGGTAGAACCCGCCACCGTCTCAGGTCGTCGTTTCACCGCAGCGCGACGGGTCAGGCGTCGCCCCGCTGCTGGCTGATCCGCTTGGGGTCTGCGGCCACACCGGTGGCTAGAACAACGGCCAGGGCATCGCGGGCATCTCGCCGCGCGGGCCGGGAAACCGGCTCCTCGAACGCAGCCGGTCGCATCGAGTGGCCATCGTGTAGATCTCCTCCTCGGTGAGCAGGGCTGCCAGCGCGTCACCCAACTCGCCGACGATGAGCGAACGCACCCGGTCGATCGTCTCGAGCTCGCTGGCATCCAATGGCTCGCCTTTCCATCCCCACAGCACGGTGCGCAGTTTGTGTTCGACGTGAAAAGTGAGCCCGTGGTCGACGCCGAAGCGGTGGCCGTTTGGCATCTCGAGGATGTGGGCACCTTTGCGGTCCGCGTTGTTCACGACAACGTCGAACACCGCCATCCTCCGCAGCGCAGCGGTGTCTTCATGGATGAGCACCACCGGCAGATCGTGCTCGTCGGTGCCCTCGAAAACCCGGCGCCAGCCCTGCTCGGGTACCTCGTCGGCGGGCACCAGGTCCACGGCATCCTGGTCGGAGTCCGGCTCTTGCCACAGTTGCACCATCCCCGTTCCGAACGGGCCGTCACGAAGCCAGGTCAGCGGAACCACATTCCAGCCGAACGCCTGCGACACCAGGTAGGCGGCGGCTTCCCGGTTAGCGAGGGTGCCGTCGGGAAAATCCCAGAGCGGCTTCTCGCCCGCCACCGGTTTGTACACTACGGTTGCACCGTCGATCGTGCCCAGGAACGTGGCGTTCGAAGCCGTGGTGATGCGGCCGGTGAGTTGGAGCTCGCCGTCTGGCTTCATTCGGACGGCTTCATTGGGGCGGATTCATTCGAGCGGCTTCATTCGAGGTCGTCGGACTGCGGGCAGGTGTGCCCGTCGACGTCCATCGGGTTCCCGCACAGCGGGCAGATCGGCCGGCCAGCACCAACGATTTCGAGGGTGCGTTTCGCGAACGCGCGTGCCGCGCCGACCGGAATGCGCACCACGAGCATTTCCGCAGGCTCGACGATGTCGTCATCCTCATCCGACTCCGGAGCACTGTCTGCATCGACGATCGGGTAGGCCTCGATCACGACCTGCACGGTCGTGGGGTCCCAGCCGAGACCGAGTGTTCCGGTTCGAAACTCCGGCTCGACCGGCTGCTCGAGAGGGTCGTTGTCGACGAGTTCGACCGGCGTCACCGCCGGGATACTGAACGGATTGCCGTCGCCTGCCATCAGCTGGTCGAGAATCTCCTCGATCTTCTCCGCGAGCACAGCCGACTGCTCTTTTTCGAGCGCGACGCTCGTGACTCGGGCACCGGCACGCACCTGCAGGTAGAAGGAGCGCGACCCCGGCTCGCCGACGGTTCCGACGACGATGCGATCGGGCCAGTCGAACCCGTGGACGATTGTGGGCATACGACTATTTTACGAGCCGTTGCCAACTCCGCCGCCGACAGGTGCATCGGACGCAGGGGTAACGGTGCGAAGCCAGGACAGGTCCCCGGAATCGCTGTTTGTCGTAACCACATCGGGCCGACTCGTTCCGTAGCGGACTATCGAGACGGATGCCGGGCCGACGTTGATACGCTGGAACAGGTCGAGGTGCGTTCCGAGCGCGTCGGCGAGAATCGCTTTGATGATGTCGCCATGACTTACCGCTGCCCAGACTGCACCCGGCCCGTGCTGTGACTCGAACTCGGCATCGTGGCGACGGATGCTGGCAATGGATCTCGCCTGCATCGCAGCCATCGTTTCACCCCCCGGAAACACCGCCGCAGACGGCTGGGTCTGCACGACCGACCACATCGCTTCCTTGGCGAGGTCGCTGAGCTTTTTACCCTGCCACTCCCCGTAATCGCACTCCGTGATCGAGTCATCGAGTGAGATCGCGAGCGGGCCATCCTGACCGTCGAGGATCATCTGTGCCGTCTGCTGGCATCGTTCGAGCGGGCTCGAGACCAGGCCGACCAGCGGCACGACGGCGAGTCTCTCGGCGGTTCGGGCTGCCTGCCCGCGGCCGACCTCGTCAAGCTCTATGCCGGCGGCACGCCCCGCCAGAACCCCGGCAACATTCGCAGCCGTGCGACCGTGCCGCACGAGAATGACCGTTGCCATGGTTGCAAGCCTAGACACAGGGCCGATCGTTTTCCGCCCGTTCGCGGCGAGCCTCGACTCATCAACGGTCGGGGGCCGTTGACTGGAACCGTGTCAGATCCCGCGCCGCAGCCAGAGTGGTTCACGAAGGCCCTGGCTCGAAAGGCGAGAGAGGCGTCGACCGAGGTGGACGGCGCGAGAATCGTCTACCGGGTATGGGGCGACGACAACCTCACCGATAGCGACTCCGTCATCTTGATCCACGGCGGTGCAGCGCATTCACGGTGGTGGGATCACATTGCCCCGCTGCTCGCCACCGGTCGCCATGTCATCGCATTCGACCTCTCGGGGCACGGGGACAGCGGCGCGAGGGACTCGTACAACCTCGAAACGTGGGCGGCCGAAGCCTTGGCCGTCGCGAGGCTCTCACCGGCGAGCAAACCGATAATCGTCGGGCACAGTCTCGGCGGTGTCGTCGCCCTCACAGCGGCGATGGCCGCGGGCACCGAGCTGGGCGGCATCATCATCGTCGATTCGCCCCTGGTCAATTTCACCCCTGAGGAAGACGCGGCAGCGGATCGGATGGCCTTCGGCCCTCACCGCACCTACCCGACCAGGGAGGCCGTGATTGCGCGCTTTCGCCCTATCCCGGACCAGCCAACGCTCGACTACGTGCGCGACTACGTCGCAGGTGTCTCGGTACGCGAGGCGACCGGCGGATGGGCCTGGAAGTTCGACTCGGCGATCTTCAATCACGCCCCCCAACTGGCTGCGCTCGCTCCCCTTGACTGCCGATCGGCGTTTTTTCGAGGTGAAACTGGGATGGTCTCCCCGAAAATGGCCGATGCCATCGTCACCGGCCTCGGCGGCGTCACGCCGATGATCGAGATCCCGGCTGCCGGGCACGCCATCATGCTCGACCAGCCGCTCGCCCTGGTCACCGGCCTGAGGTCGATCCTCGCAATGTGGAACCTGGACGAGTAGCCCGCACCACGACGTCTCGCACCATTCCAGCGTGCGTATGCGCTTCGTCCGCCTCTCGCAGGCGTGATTCAGCAACGTCGATTCGCAGGCTCCCCTCAATCGCAGCAACCACGTCATCCGCCGTGAACATCCGGTCATGCAGATCTGCCTGGTGCTCATCCAACTCCATGCCCGACGGGTCATGCCCGACGACGAGGAGGGTTCCCCCCGGGGCGACGGCCGCCGCGAGCGCGCGAAAGAGTGTGGAACGTCCCGGCTCCGCCAGGTGCATGAACTGGGCCGAGACGAGATCGAACGACCCGGGCTCCGGTGACCAGGCGAGCAGATCCCGCTGCTCCCAGGTGATCCGCGAAGCGGCTGCCGCGTCAACGGACTCCGCTCGTTCTCGAGCCTTGTCGAGCGCGTTGGTCGCGATATCCACCCCGGTGACGTTCCAACCCTGCTGGGCAAGCCACAGTGCGTCTCCGCCTTCGCCGCTACCGACGTCGAGCGCGCGGCCGGGATTCATCGACGTCACTTCGGTGACCAGAACGGGGTTCGGGTTGCCGCTCCAGGTGAACCCGGGAGCACCATAGCGGTCTTCCCAATACGGGCGGTCGAAGGAGTTGGATGCAGGGGTCATAGTTCGATGGTCGAGCATCAGGCGCCCTGTCGACAAGTCTGCTTGCCAAACTGGCAAGCCTGGCAAGCTATGGCCTGGCGTCGTGTTCCGCGGGCTCCCACAGTTGGATCGGGTTGCCCTCCGGGTCGGCGAGTGACGCGAATCTGCCCATCGAGTAGGTGTCAGGGTCGACGACGACCTCACTTCCTGCAGACCTGAGCTGGGCCACTATCCCGTCCAGGTCCGAGACGCGAAAGTTGATCGCCCACGCCCGATCGGGCGAGCCGAACTGGTCGACGACCCCCGGCATCGAGGTGAAGGCAGTTTCGCCCGCCTCCTGCCGCCAAGACTTCTCACCGGCGGCCATAGGTACAGGATCGATTCCGAGGTTGTCGCGATACCACGCAGTCAGCAGGTCGGAGTCCTGAGCGCGAAAAAAGAACCCGCCAATTCCCGTCACTGTGTGCATGGCCCATGATCTCACCGGCGGCACCCCCAGTCATGGATGACGCGCTGCCCGATTTGCACGCAACGCCCCATTCGAGGCGGTATGCCCAACGCTAGTCGCGAGCGGGTCCGAGCTCTTCCCTGCCGACCTCGACCAGCCTGCCGACGGTGTCGAGCAGCTGCTCCGAGAGCGACACCTCAGTGTCATCGTCATCGTGCATGATCCTGCTGAGCGCAGCCATCACCAGGGTTACAGCAAGTTCCGCCTGATCCCTCCCGCGGGCACGTTCGGCGGCCAGGGCGACGAACTGCCCGCGCACTTCGCCCATCATCTGAGAGAGAGTCGACATTAATTCCGGGTGACGGAGGATGAGCGGCTTCACCCTCGAGTGACTCGGACCGAGTTCTGCCGTGTTTCCGATCGCCTCGCAGAGCGCAGCAACGAGCCCCCCTTGCGCGGCGTGGAAGCTGGCCCGCACACTCGGCTCGAGATCGCTCCCCCGCAGGTCGAGGGCGGCCGCCGCCTTCGACGGATAGTAATTGAAGAACGTTCGACCAGAGACTTCTGCCTCCTGGCAGATCTGGTCGATAGTTGTCGCTTCCAGGCCCTGGGAATCGACCAGTCCGAAGGCGGCCTCGTGGATCGCGACGCGGGTTTGTTGCTTCTTCCGCTCGCGAAGCCCGACCTCTTCAGAGTGATCTTCTACGACAGTTGTCATGGTTGGCTGCCTGCCCGATCGAAGGCGAGCGGTGCAATCGCGACCGCTCGCCTTCAGATCAATGCTGGACCTGGATACTTCCCGTCTCGCTCATTCCTGCGTCATCCGCGCGCTGCTGCAGTGCTGAGGTCTTACGCAGCGGTGGCACCCTGAAGAAGATCGAGAGCACGAAGGCAAGCAGGATGACGCTGAGCCCGATCCAGTAAATCGTTACGACCGACGAGTTGAACCCGACCTTGAACGCCTTCTTCAGCCGCGGGTCTGCGCCATTCAGGAAGGAGGTATCAGCCGTCGTGCTAGTGCTCGAGCTGGTCGTGGTGCCGTCTTTCAACTTTTTCACGATCGTCGGCGTCAGCTTGTCGACGTAGTAACTGCGCTGGCTGGCGTTCGACCAGTCGACAGAGACCGTGTTGCCGACGACGCTCGCGTGAGCCTTGTCGGCGATCGCGGCGAGAATAGTTGGGGCTGCCGCCGGCGGAGCTGACGCGGTCGCCGATGTGACCGCAGCGGTGAGTTCCTTCTGGATGCTGGCCTTCAGCGGGTCGACGATCGGGTTCCATAGCTGCGTCATGATCGCCTTGTTACCGGAAGCATCAGCGACGCTCGGCGTAAGCGCGGCATTGAGTCCCGAGCTGAGGGTCGAGGTGTTCTCATTCGACTGGATGATGTTGCCAGGTAGCGCTGCGAACAGCACAGACAGCAACACAGCAACACCGAGAGTTCCACCGATCTGGCGGAAGAAGGTCGATGCGCCCGTCGCAACACCCATCTCGTGCGGCTGTACGGCGTTCTGGCTAGCCAGGGTGAGCGTCTGCATCATCTGGCCGAGGCCGAGACCGATCAGGAACATCGCGATGAAGATGAACCAGAGCGGCTTGTCGTAGGTGAGGAAGGTAAGCGTGAGGTACCCGCCTGCCAGGAAGATCGTTCCGGTGACCGGGAAGATGCGATAGTGCCCGGTGCGGGAGATGATCTGGCCGGAGCCGATCGACGCGATAAGCAACCCCGCCATGAGCGGCAGGCTCGCAAAACCGGAGTTCGTGGGGCTGAGGCCGAACACGATCTGCAGGTAGAGGGGCAGAGTGAGCAGCGCTCCGAACATCCCGAACCCGACGAGTACACCGAGGATGGTCGCCATCGAGAACGTGCGTGAGCGGAAGAGCGATAGCGGAATGATCGCGTCTGCCTTCATGTACCGCTCAATAACAATGAACGAGATGAGCCCGATGCCGCCGATGATGTAGCAGGCAATGGATCCTGCCGAGGTCCAGCCCCAGGTACGGCCCTCTTCTGCAACGAGCAGCACAGGCACGAGGGTGGCGATCACTGCGGTTGCACCCCACCAATCGATGCGCGGCTTCGACGCCTTGTGGAACTTGGGCAGGTGCAGGAACGCCAGCACCATCGCGAGGGCAAGGATTGCGATTGGCACGTTGATCAGGAAGACCCAGCGCCATCCGGTGATGAAGAGGATGAATGGTGCGCCAGCAAAGAGGCCGCCGATGAGCGGGCCGATGACTGATGAGATGCCGAAAACGGCGAGGAAGTAACCCTGGTACTTGGCACGCTCGCGCGGGGCGAGGATGTCGCCCATGATCGCCAGCGGCAGCGACATGAGTGCGCCAGCGCCGATGCCCTGGAATGCGCGGAAACCGGCGAGCATGTACATCGAGGTTGAGAACGATGAGAGCAGCGAACCGAGCAGAAAGACCACAATGCCGAAGATATATAGCGGGCGGCGGCCGAAGATGTCAGAGAGCTTGCCGTAGATCGGCACAGAAATTGTTGACGTGATGAGGTACGCCGTGGTGACCCAGGCCTGGTCATTGAGCCCGTGCAGGTCGTCACCGATGGTGCGGATGGCGGTACCAACAATGGTCTGGTCGAGCGAAGACAAGAACATTCCGGCCATGAGGGCGTAGATCACAAGCAAGATCTGCCGGTGCGACATGAGCGGGGCGGATCCCCTGGGCCCTGAGGCGGCGGGCTGCGCCTGGATAGGCGCGGTAGCAGTAGACAAGATGGTCCTTCAATAAGATTCGGATAACGTTTTGCAGACTCTGCAATATTACACGAACGCATTTGTGCGTCAAGTGCATAATCTGCTCGGTGGGATATCTTTGCCATATGAAGCAGAGAGTTACAGCGCCCTTCCGCGCTGACGCGGTGGGGAGCTACCTTCGACCGGCCGCAGTTCACGAGGCGCGTGCCGGGTTCGAGTCAGGGAGTCTCGATCGGATGGCACTCGGTGAGGTAGAGGATCGTGAAATTCGAGCCCTCATAAAGAAGCAGGAGCGCCTCGGCCTGCAGGCCGTGACCGACGGTGAATACCGGCGCGCTTACTGGCACTTCGATTTCTTTGCGGGGCTCGACGGGGTCGAACTGGGCGAGGGCGCCACCGGCATGGATTTCCAAGGGGCGGCCATCAAGCCGGTGGCGGTTGAGATCGTGGGCAAGCTGGGCTTCCCGGCAAACCACCCGATGCTGGCCCACTACAGTTTCCTGCGGGCAAACACCGACCGGGTTGCCAAGATGACCATTCCTTCCCCCACGGTGCTGCACTTCCGGTTGGCGAGCGACTCGCTGCTTACACCGCTCTACCCCGACCGCGATTCCCTGTTTGAAGATCTCGCTGTGACGTACCGAGCGGCCGTCGCCGCGTTCTACGAGGCTGGTTGTCGCTACCTGCAGTTCGACGACACCGCGTGGGCGTATTTGTGCTCAGCAGACGAACTGTCAAAGGCGAAAGCGCGTGGGTTGGATGTCGACAACATTCAGGCTGCGTATGTGACGTTGATCAACGACTCCCTCCGCGACAAGCCGGCAGACATGGTGATCACCACTCACGTCTGCCGAGGCAACTTCAGATCATCCTGGATCGCCTCAGGCGGGTACGAACCGGTCGCCGAGAATCTGCTTACGGGCTGTAACTACGACGGCTACTTCCTCGAGTACGACTCGGAGCGGGCCGGCGGGTTCGAGCCGCTGCGCTTTCTGCCACACGGCAAGAAGATCGTTGTGCTTGGACTGATCACCACGAAGTCTGGCGTGCTCGAAGACGAGGGGGATGTTGCCAGGCGCATCTCCGAAGCAGCAGAATTCGCGCCGCTGGATCAGCTTGCCCTCAGCCCCCAGTGCGGCTTCGCGTCTACCGAAGAGGGGAATGTGCTCACCGAAGACCAGCAGTGGGCGAAGATGCGCGAGGTAACGGAAGTCGCGCGTGAGGTGTGGTCTGCTAACTGACACCTTCTCTTCGGGGCTGGGATGCCCTAGCCGCGAGTAGCGCGATCGTGCACGGTCACGGCGTACCCGTCGAGGTCACGGAACACGAACGTCGCACCGAATGGACCCTCGAATGGCGCCTGCAGGATGGTCGTGCCGGCCGCAACCAGCGTGTCGTGCAGTGCTGTCGCCTCTGGATCATGCAGCCACAGCGCCACCCCCAGGCCGAGCTCGCCCGACTCGAGGTCGACACCCGGTGCCGGGTCCCTAACCGCAAAGGTGGGCTGTGTGTCGAACACCACAGCATGCGGCGGCGAGATGGGTGCCCGCGTGAGCCCGACGACGGTCTCGTAGAAGAGTGCAGCCTTCTCGAGATCGCGAACCTGGAGCGCGAGGAAGTCTGGGCCGGTGACCGTCATGATGTTTCTCCTTTGATGTCAGTTTCCTTACACATCATCATATGTCAGGATACTGACATGCGCAATCAACCTCAGGTGGGATACGTGTTGAAACAGGCCCAGTCACTTCTTCGTCTCCGCATGGAGGAAGCGCTTAAGCCACTGCAGCTCACGGTGTCGCACTACTCATGCCTTCACCTGCTGCGTCTCGAGCCGGGGATTTCCGCTGCCGCGCTCGCTCGCGGCACGTTCGTCACGCGCCAGTCCATGAACTCTATGCTGCAACTGCTGCTCGACCGTGGACTGGTGGAACGGCCCGATCACACCGACGTTGGCCGTGCGCTGCCTGCCGCGCTCACACCGTTGGGAGAAGAGGCGCTCGACGCTGCCCAGGCGCTGGTGGACACCGTCGAGCAGCGAATGCTGTCAGGGCTGAGCAGCGCCGAGCAGTCCGCGCTCGGCGCGGCACTCGCCGCGTGTGTCGACGCCCTCGCCCGCTAACGCCCGCCTCGACTTTGGGGCGCACTCCCTGCTCGCTGGAATACCATTCATAGGGCACTGTCCCGGCGTTCAGGAGAACCCAATGACCGAATTCGCCCCACTCGACTCCACGAAGACCGATGCCTGGAAAAGGCTCGCTCGAATCGCGGAAGGCTTCATCCCCGATCTTCGCGGCTGGTTTGCTGCAGACGCCTCGCGGGCGCAGCAGTACACCTTCCAGGCGGCCGACCTCACCGTCGATCTCTCGAAGGGACTCATCACCGACGAGATTCTCGCCGGTCTCCTCCAGCTGGCAAAGGACGCCGACGTGGCGGGTCGCTACCAGGCCATGATCGCAGGCGAGCACATCAACGTCACCGAGAATCGCGCTGTGCTCCACACGGCGCTCCGTCGACCACGAGACGGTGCAGGGCTCGTACCCTCCAAGGGGTTCGTGGTCGACGGCGAGGATGTCGACGCCGAGGTTCATGCCACGCTCGACAAGGTATTCGCCTTTGCAGACAAGGTGCGGTCAGGCGCCTGGACGGGCGTGACCGGCAAACGCATCTCGACAGTCGTCAACATCGGCATCGGTGGATCCGACCTCGGCCCCGTAATGGTTTACGAGGCGTTGAAGCCCTACGTGCAGGCCGGGCTCGAATGCCGTTTCGTCTCCAACATCGACCCGAGCGACATCTACGAGAAGACGGCTGACCTCGACCCAGAAACGACCCTGTTCATCGTCGCTTCCAAGACCTTCGGCACTCTCGAGACACTCACGAATGCTCGCCTGGCCCGCCAGTGGCTGCTGGCTGGGCTCGGAGCATCCCATCAGGAGGGCGCTGTCGCGAAGCACTTCGTCGCGGTGTCGACGGCACTCGACAAGGTCGCTGCGTTCGGCATCGACCCGGAGAACGCGTTCGGGTTCTGGGACTGGGTGGGTGGTCGCTACTCGGTCGACTCCGCGATCGGCACCTCTGTCGTCATCGCCATCGGCCCCGACAACTGGCGCGAGTTTCTCGCTGGGTTCCACGCGATCGACGAGCACATGCGCACTGCGCCCCTCGAGCAGAACGTGCCGGTACTGATGGGGCTGCTCAACGTCTGGTACACGAACTTTCTCAAGGCGCAGAGTCACGCTGTGTTGCCATACGCGCAGTACCTTCACCGCTTCCCCGCCTACCTGCAGCAGCTCACCATGGAATCCAATGGAAAGAGCGTGCGCTGGGATGGCTCCCCCGTCACGTCAGATACCGGAGAGATCTTTTGGGGTGAGCCCGGCACCAACGGCCAGCACGCCTTCTACCAGCTCATTCACCAGGGCACCCGGCTCATCCCAGCCGATTTCATCGCTGTCGCGAACCCGGCCCGGCCCCTGAAAGATGAGGCCGGAGACGGCAAATCGGTGCAGCCGGGGCAGGATGTGCACGCGCTCTTCATGGCGAACTTCTTCGCCCAGACGAAAGCACTCGCGTTCGGGAAGACGGCGGAGGAGGTGCGCGCGGAAGGTACGGACGAGTCCGTTGTGCCTGCACGCGTCTTCAGTGGCAACCGGCCGACCACATCCATCCTCGCTCCCGCCCTCACACCCAGTGTCGTCGGGCAGCTCATCGCCCTCTATGAGCACATCGTGTTCACCGAGGGCACCATCTGGGGCATCGACTCGTTCGACCAGTGGGGAGTCGAGCTTGGGAAGCAGCTCGCCCTGCAGGTCGCGCCCGCGGTCGAGGGTGACGAGGCGGCGCTCGATTCTCAGGATGCATCGACCAGATCGCTGATCGCGAAGTATCTCGAACTGCGGGGTAGTGACGCTGTGGCGCGCGGCGGGCGATCATGAGCGCACAGCAGGTTCGCTGCCCGTGACAACGGCCCCATAGTCAGCTTGAAGTAGGCGGCGTCTCACCTGGCGGAACCGGTGGGATGTGAACTCTTGGTGAGCGAGAATGACTGATCTCGGTCAGTCGAAATTCCGCGACAGTGCAGGATTTCGTTGTCGTCGATGATCTCGATGGATACGTGGCCACCAGGTGCTCGAGAGTTCCAATGGTCAACCCTGGCTCAAATCTCTCGGTCGACTCCGTCGGAAAGTCTTTGAGGTTGAAGGTGACGAGCACCTCTGCGTGCGCGCGAACAGCAGCCGCAAGAACATGTCGGTCTTTTGGCTCGCATTTCATGCCGTCGATTAGGTCGTCATAGCCATCGATCATGGCGTCGGGGAAGTACTTCTCCATTGTCGCGATGCGGTGCTCAATGGCAGCTTTATCGAACCCATTGGCTACGAGGTTTCTTTCGAGTTCTTCGAGCACGTCTGAGGACCATAGCGGTCTGAACGCTCCAGCATCCGCGAGCCAAAGCAGCAGATCATTGAGAGTCGCGCCATACAGAACGTTCGTGTCGAAGAAGGCGGGAAAGGACACAGGAGCTTAGATTTCTGGAGCTGGGCATGGGCGGGGGCCACTCCGGTGGATTCCGAACCGGCCTTCTTGAGCTCGACGATGCTCAGCGGCATCCCGTTCACGTACAGAACGATGTCGAATCGTCGATGCAGCTCACCCGAGCGATTGGTGACCTGGTTCACCGCCAGCCAATCATTCTGCTCGGGGACATGACCGAGCAGACGAATGCGCGGATTCTGCTCGACCCCGTCGGCGTCGATGTAGCTGATCGGATAGCCGCCGGTCAGGTAATCGTGGACGCGGTGATTCTCGCTGATCGCATCCAGCGACCTCGGCGATGGCCTGCTGCAGATAGTTCACCGGTACATCGGGGTTCGGCCGACGTACCGCGTCGAGAAGCCGAGGACGGATGAGCAGTTCGTCCCACATCTCGCGCTCACCGCTGCCCGGAGCAATCTGCTCACCCTTAAGCGGCCGCCACCCAAGCGGCTCGGCCAGAATTTCGAGGGCAGCGTCTTCCCAATCTGCCTCCGAGATTCCGGTCACGTGATTTCCTCATCCTCGAAGTCGGTGCTGGTGACGGCCCGCCAAATGTCGGTCGCGATCCATCGCTCCTTCCCCCCACGCCCCCAGCGCCCGGCTGAGCGCACCCAGCCGAGGCTCTCCGCCCGGCGCAACAGACTCGAACCGGTCGGCTGCGTCACACCGAGCACGCGGACAACTGCGCCCACTGTGACAACCGGGTTCTCCAGCAGCACGTCGATGAGGTCGGCCACCTGCGACCGGTCGCCACGCACTTGCGCCCTGTACTTTTCCCGGATGGCAACCAAGCGGGCGATGCGCCTGGCGCTTTCTCCCGCTTGCTGCTCAACTGCGGCCGCAAAAAACTGGACCCATTCATCAACTTCGCCGCGTTCGCGGACGGCTTGGAGGCGATCCAAGTACTGATTTCGATTGGTTTCGAAATATCCGGAAATGTGGAGAATGGGGGCACTCAGCACGTCGTCGTGCATCAGTACGAAGCCGATGAGCAGGCGGCCAATGCGGCCGTTGCCGTCCAGAAAAGGATGAATGGTTTCGAACTGGTAGTGCATCAACGCGCCGCGGAGCACCGCAGGCATTGTGGACGGATCGTTGACGAAGTGCTCCCAATCGTTCAGCAGCTCTCCAAGGTCTTCATTGTGGGGCGGAATGAAACGTGCCGTCTCTGGTCGGGCATTGGGCGACCCGATCCAGACCGGCGATGCGCGGAGTTCACCAGGAGATTTCTCTTCGCCTCGCACATTGTTGAGAAGAGTCTCGTGAAGCGCGCAAAAGAAGCGCACAGTTAGTGGCCAGGTCTTGATCAACTCGGTGCCCTGTTCGATCGCGCGGAGGTAGTTAGCGACCTCGCGCAGGTTTTCGTTCTCGATCGGGACGTCTTCGTTCTCTGCGGAGAGCACTTCGCTCAGGGACGCCTCGGTCCCCTCGATCCGCGAACTTGCGAGCGCTTCCTGCGCGAGAGAAGGGCCAAGCAGCAACGCGGGGTTATCAATCATTACAGCGAGCCCGGAAAGGCGGCCAAGTGCGAGGTCTGCCCGAGACAGAGCGGCGACCGTTTCGGCACGCAGATCCAGCTCGCGAGGAATCGGTGCGGGGAGGAAGTACGCGTGAGGCCAGGCATTCAGAGGCTTGGTAGTGAGCGCGCCGAACCGAGTACTGATGAAATCGCTTTTTCGCATCTGGGCCATCCAAACTTATTGAAAGAAGTTGAACTTATAAAGTTTAGGAACTCAACTTATAAGTTAGCCCGCAAACATAAAAGTGCGGGTTACGGCCTGGGAATCTTCTGCGAAGTGACGCCCGGATGCGTCGTCGGTGCCGAGCCAGTAGCGATCCTCCGGCGAGGCGTACTCGAGGCGGGGTTTCATCGGGTTCCTCTCCGACAGCGATCAGATCGCCGTGCCGCGGTTCTCGCGGGGTTTCTCCAACAGCAGCTCGTCGTGCTCCTGACGACGGCATTCCCAGGCGAAGGCGATCGCCGCTGTCGGATCCGCGAGGAACCGCGCGTACTGCTCGTCGTCGAGCCGGTAGTACTCCTCGTAGTCGAAGGGGCCCGCCGACACCGGGATCGACTCGTAGTGGGCACCCGAATCCCGGTCGATCCCCAAAGTAGAGATTCTCACGGGAGAAGTACTCGTCGTGGGGTTCCATGCGGTTGTCCAATCTCCAGGCTGACAGCGTAATAGTCTGTTCCGGGCAGCATCCCGGCGGAATCGATCACGATCTCAGGGATCCCCGTCGGCAGAAGGCCGGCCGGCTCCCATCGCGGGTTCGCCCCCGCCTCGTTGCCGGACGGGATCCGGCCGCCGTGCGCAAGCGGCGCGTCGATGTCGAAGGGTGCGAACGCCGGCACGAAGGTCGAATCCCTGGTGGCGGGCATGGTCGCCGGTGCGGACTCGATCGATGACATGGCCCTGTTGCGCCACGGCGGGATGGGCAGGCTTTTCACCGCCTGTTATGCCCCGTCGACGTTGGGGTCGTTCCTGCGGGCATTCACCTTCGGGCATGTTCGACAGCTCGACGCCGTCGCGTCCCGGGTGCTCGTGAATCTGGCCCGGGAAGCGCCGATCGTCCCGGTCCCCTCTGACGGCGATTTCGTGTTCGCGGATGTCGATGACACGCTCATCGAGGTCCACGGGCGAGCCTGTCAAGTTGTTTGTGTAGGGGGTTGAGCCGCATTGGAACGGTGAGTCACGTTTGGGTGTCTCGCGAGGCTGAGCTCGTGGATTTTCCGGGCTCATCGGGTTCACTCGGGTGGGGTGTCGGCTGGGTGAGGGTCTTGTGGACGACCCCGATCGAGATATCGAGGCCCGTGGCGATGGTGCGAATGGATTCTCCTCGGGATCGTCGGGCGTGGATGGCCGCGCGTTTGTCCTCGTTCACCACGGTGGGTCGTCCACCGACTCGGCCGGCCTGGCGGGCGGCATCGAGCCCGTTGCGGGTCTTGGCGACGATGTCGCGTCGCCGGTCTTCGGACAGGTCGAGAGCAAGGTCGAGGATGAGAGAGCGTTCCCGGTGCTCGCCCGCGGCTATCCCTCCCAGCACCTTGACCGCGACGCCGCGCTGGAAGAGGTCATTGAGGACGAGGAGGCCCTCGAGGAGGTTGCGGCCGAGCCGGTCGACTTCTTGGACGCCGAGCATGTCGTCGGGGCGCAATTCCCGGATCGCTTCTTGAAGGACGGGCCGGTCGGTGGTGGCGAGTTTGCCTGAGGCCTTCTCCTCGAACACCTTCCAGCAGATCGGGTCCAGGGCATCGTGTTGCCGGCGGGTGTTCTGCTTATCGGTGCTGACCCGCACCAGCCCGATGATCGCCACAGCTGACCCCCTTTTTTTGTTCGTCAAACGTCTCCGATGGAGTAACTGAACCCTGTCGGTTGATGAACGGGTAAATGAACGCGATGCGTGTCCTGGCGCGTCTTTCTGGGAAGTCCGTGCCGGGTGTTCGGGTATCGGTCGTTTGATGAACGTTGCCCATGGGGCATGCTCAAGGTTCTCGCGCGGCCTGTCCTTGCAGCTGCCCTCAGGTCTCGTCGTCTTCGGGCGCGTCGGGATCGCGGAGGTCGCGGATGGTGCCGGGGGCGAGGTCGGGGGTCGCGAACGTGTAGGTGCCGAGCACGCCAAGGTGGGAATGCACGAAGGGTGAGAGCCTGGCCAGGTCTTCTTCCCGGATCGGGTAGTCCTGGTCACGGAGCTGGGTAACGGCGGCGTCAAGGTAGCGGGTGGTCCACAGGGTGGCGCAGTTCAGGACCAGGCCGAGAGCACCAAGCTGGTTCTCCAACCCGAGCTCCTCATCGACCAGCGGTTCGTGTGCTCCGTCGTAGATAAGTTCGCGGTGGCGAATCTTGCCCGCGTAGTAGGGGTTGGACAACAAGGTCGGCAACCTTGCGGGTGCGAGCGTCTCGTTGTGCTGGGATGGAGTACCCCTCGGCTTCACCGTTTCTGGTGGCTTGGCGAGAGGTCGAGACGCGAAGGTAGGTCACGGCACGCTTGGGGGGTTCAGCCGCGACCTCGATTGAGGCGCTGGCCGGGATGAGTTCGATTGAGATAAGAGTTGCCCTCCTTTCCCTCGGTAAATGGGGGTTTCCGAGTAGTTGGCCTCCGGACTGTACCTCCGAGGCCGGACACAGCCCGACAGGGGGCAAGTACGGCAGCAACCGCGCCCCGGGCGGGCAAAACGAAACCCCCGGGCGGCTTGCGCTTGCCGGGGGTTTCAACGTGACTAATCTGGCGGAACCGGTGGGATTTGAACCCACGGTAGGCTTTCACCCACACAACTTTTCGAGAGTTGCACCTTCGGCCGCTCGGACACGGTTCCGGGGAAGAGCTTAGTACACGTGACGATTGTCCCCATCCTCGCCGTCATTCTCGTGCTCGTCGCAGCGGCCGCAATCACGTGGATGCTCGTCCGCCGCCGCCAGGTCGCCGGAGCCGATCGGCTCGCACAGACCCTTCACCTCAACGCACGGTGGTGGAAGGAGCAGCGCACACTTCCGGGCGAGCTGCTCTATGTCGCGCTCGGTGACTCCGCCGCGCAGGGGGTCGGCGCATCCAGACCGGGGCGCAGCTATGTCGGGCTCGTGGCCACCCACCTGGCTGCTCGCACCGGGCGCACCGTGCGAGTCGTCAACCTCAGTGTCTCGGGCGCGCGCCTGCGCGACGCCATCGACGTGCAACTGCCGGCGCTGGCAAAGCTGACGGCATCGCCCGACCTGGTCACTGCCGCAATCGGTGCCAACGACATGTCAGCCTTCGAGGAGACACGCTTCGAACAGGAACTCGGGATCGTGTACGACGCGCTGCCCGCCAATGCGATCGTGGGTGACATCCCCGCCTTCTACGTTGGAGCGTCAGAGAAGCGCGTGCAGAGCGCCAACTCGATAGTGCATCGGCTCGCTGCAGAGCACGGACTCGAAGTTGCCCCCGTCTACAGGCGCACCAAACGGCAGGGCGGCCTTCGGTATGCACTCAACCAGGTCGCGGCAGACTTCTTTCACCCGAACGATCGCGGCTACGCGGTGTGGGCATCCGCGTTCCTTCCGCTCCTCGACAGGCGCTTTGCCGCGAAACACTCGGGCGACGAACAGCACTGACGGAGGCCTCGCTTAGGCTGGCGGAATGGCAAGGGTCCAGTCCAATTTTCGCTGCACTGAGTGTGGGTGGACGAGCCCGAAATGGGCCGGTCGTTGCGCTGAATGCCAGGCCTGGGGCACCGTGGTCGACATCACCGAAGCGCAGACGCGCGCAGTGAAACCGGTCACCATCAGCGACTCCCGCGCCGCACGCCCCATCACGATGGTCTCTGCGGAGGCCAGTGCACACTGGGCAACCGGCATCGAAGAGTTCGATCGGGTGCTCGGCGGCGGGATCGTGCCGGGGGCCACGATCCTGCTCAGTGGAGAACCCGGCGTCGGCAAATCGACGCTGCTGCTCGAGGTCGCTTCCAAAGCAGCCGGCCGCGGGATGAAGGTGCTCTACGTCACCGCCGAGGAGTCTGCGAGCCAGGTGCGGCTACGCGCCGAACGCACCAACGCCCTCGAGCACAACCTCTTCCTGGCGGCCGAAACCGACCTCGCAACCATCCTCGGGCAGATCGACCAGGTCGCTCCCCAGCTGCTCATCGTCGACTCGGTGCAGACCGTATCGAGCTCACTCAGCGAGGGGATGGCGGGTGGGATGTCGCAGGTGCGCGAAGTTGCATCGACGCTCATCCGCGTCTCGAAAGATCGCAACCTGCCGGTCCTCCTGGTCGGCCACGTCACCAAAGACGGGTCCATCGCAGGGCCACGACTGCTCGAACACCTCGTGGATGTCGTCTGCCAGTTCGAGGGCGACCGCCAGACCGCGCTGCGTTTCGTTCGTGCCCACAAAAACCGCTTCGGACCAACGGACGAGGTCGGCTGCTTCGAGATGACCGGCGACGGCATCGCCGAGGTTGCCGACCCGAGCGGGTTGTTCCTCTCACGCGGCAAGGTCTCGGTCAGCGGCACCTGCGTCACGGTAGCCGTTGAGGGTCGGCGGGCCCTGCCGGTTGAAGTGCAGGCGCTCATTGTGAAGACGAGTGCGCCCAACCCGCGCCGGGTGACCAACGGCGTGGATTCATCGAGGGTCGCCATGCTGCTCGCCGTGCTCGAACGACGCGCCGGCATGAAACTCAGCGAACACGACGTGTATGTCTCGACCGTGGGCGGCATCCGGCTCACCGAACCGGGCGCTGACCTTGCGATCGCGCTGGCCATCGCGAGCGCGTTCAGTGACAGGGCCTTCCCCGCAACCCTCGCTGCTGTGGGCGAGATCAGCCTGGCGGGTGAGATTCGCCCGGTCTCGCAGGCGAAACAGCGGGTCGCAGAAGCAAAGCGGCTGGGGTTCACGACAGTGCTCGACGCCGAACTCGGGCACCTGCGCGAAGCGATGCGCAAAGCCTTCGCGACAGCGCAGACCGAGCAGGCAGACGTTCCGGCGTTCTAGATCTCACCGACGAAATAGTCGGGACGAGATCTGCGGAGGTGAGACCTCGACACGCTCGATCCGCGCAAGCTAGTTGAGCAAAAACTGCGTGGTGGTCTTCGACTTGAGATCCCCGAGTGCAACGCCGAGGTGATAGCTCGCACCGCCGGCAGTTACCTGCGGAAGGGTCGTCGATGAGCAGGTCGTCTTGGACGACCTGGTGCGGTTCCACGGGATGGCCGGCGTCGAAATCGATGCCCCGGCCTTGATCACCTGGGGGGAGTCGACCGGAGCGGTCTGGCAGTCGGTCGAAGTCCAGATGGTCTCCGAACCGCTTGTGATCGTGAGCACCTGCTTGGTCGAACCCATGTTCACCGTGCAGGAACTCGTGCCCGTGTTGGTGAGCTTCATGCTGATTTGGGGCTTATCTGCAGCGGCGTACGTGGCTTTATCGGTTACGGCGACCAGGGTGAGGTTGGCGTCGAGGCACGCTGCCCCAGCGCTGGTGGTGGTCGAGGCACTTGCGCTCGGCTGTGTTGCTGCGGTGGCGGCCGTCTTCGGTGCCCCCGACCCCGGGCGAACGATGATGAGAATCACGATGACGATGACCGCGAGAATCCCGAGGCCGACGAATAGCCTGCGGCGCCAGTAGACCTTGGGTGACTGGGGGCCGACCGGAGTTCGAAACGTCGACATGGGCCAAGAGTAACTACAGCTTCTTGAGCATCCGGGTATTTCCGAGGGTGTTTGGCTTTACCCGGGCCAGATCGAGAAACTCTGCTACCCCCTCATCGGTCGATCTGGCCAACTCGGCATACACCGACGGATCGTATGGCTCCTCGGTCATGGGAGAGAAATCGTGACGGGAGAAGAAGCCGACCTCGAAGGTGAGGCAGAACAACCGGCTGAGTCCGAGCAGCCTCGCCTCCTGCTCGAGGTCCTCGAGAAGTGCGTGGCCGACCCCGTGTTTGAGCCACTCGGGCACGACGGCGAGCGTGCGGACCTCGCCCAGATCCTGCCACATCACGTGGAGTGCACCGCAGCCGATGACGTTACCGTCAGCATCCTCAGCAATCCGAAACTCCTGGATCGCCTCATAGAAGACAACGGCGTCCTTGCCGAGCAGGATGCGCTGCTGCACCAATGGCTCGACGAGCGCCTGAATGTGCGGCACATCGGATGTTCGGGCCGGCCGCACAGAAAAACTCACAGTCTCAAGCATAGAGAAAGGGCGCCGCAGGTTTCCCCGCGACGCCCCGCCCCAGTGCCGCTTAGGCCTCGACGGCCGCGATCTCCTCGATCGCTTCACGGCCAGGCTGGCGCCCGGTGGTGAAGACGAACTCATCGTTCAGGTAGTCGACGTGCACGTGGTCGCCCGCGTTGAGCTCGCCCTGCAGGATTCGCTCGCTCAGTCGATCCTCGACCTCGCGCTGGATTGCGCGACGCAGTGGCCGGGCTCCGAGCGACGGGTCGAACCCGACCTGGATCAGGTGCTCCTTGGTGGCGGTGGTCAGCTCGACGGTCATGTCGCGGTCCAGCAGGCGGTCTGAGAGACGCTTGATGAACAGGTCGACAATCTGCAGCAGCTCGTCTTTGCTGAGCTGCGGGAAGACGATCGTCTCGTCGACACGGTTGAGAAACTCCGGCTTGAAGTTCTTCTTGAGCTCCTCGACGACCTTGCCACGCATGCGGTCGTAGCCGGTCGCGGTGTCTGCAGACGAGGTGAAGCCGAGCGGCGTGCCCGAGATGTCTCGCGTGCCGAGGTTGGTCGTCATGATGATCACGGTGTTCTTGAAGTCGACGACGCGACCCTGGCCATCCGTCAGGCGTCCCTCTTCCAGAATCTGGAGGAGCGAGTTGAAGATGTCGGGGTGAGCCTTCTCGATCTCGTCGAACAGCACGACGGAGAAGGGCTTGCGGCGCACCTTCTCGGTGAGCTGGCCGCCCTCTTCGAACCCGACGAACCCGGGAGGGGCACCGAACAGTCGCGAGACCGTGTGCTTCTCGCCGTACTCCGACATGTCGAGGGAGATCAGCGCGTTCTCGTCGTCGAACAGGAATTCGGCGAGCGCCTTGGCGAGTTCGGTCTTACCAACACCGGTAGGGCCGGCGAAGATGAACGAACCGCTCGGACGCTTCGGGTCTTTGAGCCCTGCGCGAGTGCGTCGGATGGTCTTGGAGAGAGCCGAGATGGCTTCCTCCTGGCCGATGACGCGCTGGTGCAATGCCTTCTCCATGAAGACGAGACGCGAGGTCTCTTCCTCGGTGAGCTTGAACACCGGGATGCCCGTGGCCGCAGCGAGCACCTCGGCGATGACGCCTTCATCCACTGTTCCGGTTGATCCGGCTTCTCCGCTCTTCCACTGCTTCTCAAGTCGCAGGCGCTCCCCGAGCAGCTTCTTCTCTTCGTCACGAAGTGAAGCGGCTTTCTCGAAGTCCTGATCTTCGATCGCGCCTTCCTTCTGGCCGCGAACGGCCGCGATGCGGTCGTCGAACTCGCGGAGCTCAGGCGGTGCAGACAGTATCGAGAGGCGAAGGCGGGCTCCGGCCTCATCGATCAGGTCGATGGCCTTGTCTGGCAGGAAGCGGTCGGCCACGTAGCGGTCGGCCAGGTTCGCAGCCGCGACGATGGCGCCATCCGTGATCGACACCTTGTGGAACGACTCGTATTTGTCGCGGAGCCCCTTGAGGATGTTGATCGTGTGGACGAGGGAAGGCTCGTGCACCTGCACCGGCTGGAAGCGACGCTCGAGTGCGGCATCCTTCTCGAAGTGCTTGCGGTACTCGTCGAGTGTCGTCGCACCGATCGTCTGCAGCTCACCGCGGGCGAGAAGGGGCTTGAGGATGCTCGCAGCATCGATTGCGCCCTCGGCGGCACCGGCACCGACGAGGGTGTGGATCTCATCGATGAAGGTGATGATGTCGCCGCGAGTGCGGATCTCTTTCGTCACCTTCTTCAGGCGCTCCTCGAAGTCACCGCGGTAACGGGAACCGGCGATAAGCGAGCCGAGGTCGAGTGTGTAAAGCTGCTTATCTTTCAGGGTCTCGGGCACGTCGCCGCGAACGATCGCCTGGGCGAGGCCTTCGACGACGGCGGTCTTTCCGACGCCGGGCTCCCCGATGAGAACAGGGTTGTTCTTTGAACGGCGGGAGAGGATCTGCATGACGCGCTCCATCTCCTTCTCGCGCCCGATGACCGGGTCGAGTTTGCCGTCGCGGGCAGCCTGCGTGAGGTTGCGGCCGAACTGGTCGAGAATCTGGCTGCCACCCTGCGCTGCGGCAGTGGTCTCGCCACCGACGGCGACCTGCTCTTTGCCCTGGTAGCCAGAGAGCAGTTGGATGACCTGCTGGCGAACGCGGTTGAGGTCTGCACCGAGCTTGACGAGCACCTGCGCAGCGACACCTTCGCCCTCGCGGATCAGGCCGAGCAGGATGTGCTCTGTACCGATGTAGTTGTGACCGAGCTGCAGTGCCTCACGGAGGGAGAGCTCGAGCACCTTCTTGGCGCGCGGCGTGAAGGGGATGTGTCCGGTTGGCTGCTGCTGGCCCTGGCCGATGATGTCCTGCACCTGCTCGCGCACTGCATCCAGTGAGATCCCGAGCGATTCGAGAGCCTTCGCGGCGACACCCTCACCCTCGTGGATGAGACCGAGCAGAATGTGCTCGGTACCGATGTAGTTGTGGTTGAGCATCTTGGCTTCTTCTTGCGCCAAAACGACAACGCGGCGGGCCCGGTCGGTAAATCTCTCGAACATCATTCACTCCTACTGACGCCGGCAGGTGTGGCGTCGTTATAGAGAGAGTAACCAGCACACCATGCGTTTACTGCCTGTGTTCGCCCTAGGCGTGACGGGGGTTCGAATGTCTGATAATTTATCGACAATCGTTGCTATCGACTATCGTTAGGTTGCCGGATGTCTGCATCACTCGAAGTTCAGAAGCCCGGGTTTTCGCACGCCTCGGTGCTCGTCGCACTCTGGCTTTTCTTCGGCGTCGCCGTGATCGTGGGCGCAGTGCGCCTTGTAACGGGTGCGATCGACATCATCCATTCACTGGCCAGCGGCCAGACACAGCTCACTCTCGTTGCCGAGCACGCGCTGCCAGCGGCAGCCAATGGAGGCACAGCGACCATCATCTCCGGCGGTTACGAGTCGGCCGTCGTCACTGTCACCCGCGCGTCGGCTGGGGTCGTTGCCATCTCGACGATCTCCTCCATCGCTGGATTACTCACGCAGGTGACACTCGCCGGTGTTATCGCCCTTCTCGCCTGGCGCATCCTCAGAGGCTCACCATTTCGTCGATCAGTCGGGCTGGCCGTAACGGTCGGCGGAGGAATTCTGCTCATCGGCGGCCTGCTCAGCCAGGGGGCCCGGGCACTCGGCGGGGGGCTCGCGGCGACCGAGTTGAACAGTTCGGGCAGGTTCGGATTCTGGCCTCTCGCCGGTCGGTTCGACCCGACCCTCATGGTGATCGGAGTAGTCCTGTTGCTTGTCGGGCTCGCGTTTCAGTACGGCGAGCGCCTGCAAAGTGACACCGACGGGCTGGTCTGATGGATGACGATGTCACGGGCATCCACTGCCGACTCGACGAGCTGCTGCTCGAGCGCGGGATGACCCTCACCCGCCTGGGCGAGCTCGTTGGCGTGAGTGTGGTCAACCTGAGTATCCTGAAGAACGACCGGGCACGCGCCATCCGGTATTCAACGCTGCGCGCTATCTGCGAAGCGCTCAACTGCGAGGTCGGCGAACTGCTAGTGCTGGGCTGAACATCGGAAGACGCTCGCAGCCGCGATTAGCATCGAAGGGTGAGCAACCTCGAGAAAGAACCGGGCGAAGTGCTGCTGGCAGAGCCCGCAGCGAGTGCCGGGGTCGTCGAGTTGCTCGCCCCACGCGATGTGCCCCTCGGCGGCCCGCGCGCGATGCAGGTGCGACGCACGTTGCCGCAGCGCCAGCGTTCGCTCATCGGCGCCTGGTGCTTCATCGACCATTACGGGCCAGACATCGTGAAGTCGTCTGGTGGGATGACCGTGCCCCCGCATCCGCACACCGGGCTGCAGACGGTGAGCTGGTTGTTTGCCGGCGGCATCGACCATCGCGACAGTGTCGGCACGCACGCGACAGTGCGCCCAGGCCAGCTCAACCTGATGACCGCAGGTATGGGGATTGCACACTCCGAGGTATCCCTGCCACAGACGAGCGTTCTACATGGCGCCCAACTCTGGGTGGCGCTACCCGACGAGAGCCGGTTCACCGCTCCGTTCTTTGAGCACTACATTCCGACTGCTGAACACTTCGAGGGCGCCACAGTTCGAGTCTTCCTCGGCGAACTCATCGGCCAGAAATCGACGGCGACGACCTTCTCCGAGGTGGTCGGCGCCCAGCTCGATCTGCCGGCCGGCACCACGATGCACCTTCCGGTTGATCCTCGCTTCGAGCACGGCGTACTCGTCGACGCCGGGGACGTCACGCTTGAGGGCGAGAGCGTGCCGATCGCCCACGTCGGGTTCGTGGCGGCCGGGCGCTCGACATTGCCGCTCGCTGCGACATCCGATGCCCGCCTCTTGCTGGTCGGTGGCGTGCCCCTGGGCGAGAGCATCGTGATGTGGTGGAACTTCATCGGGCGCAGCCACGACGAGATCGTGCAGTTTCGCGAGGAGTGGCAGCGGGATGTCATCGGCGGCGATAATCCGTCGGGCCGGTTCGGCGCGGTCAGTGGCTACGAGGGCGACGCGCTGCCAGCACCCGTGCTGCCCAGCGTGCGGTTGAAGCCGCGGAACTGACTACAGCGGGTGCTCGCGCTCGATCCTGGCGCGCTCTTCGGCTTCGATGTCTGCGTAGACCTTGCGCTCGGTGCGGTCGGCCCTGAGGATTGAGCGCATCACGATCCAGAACACGACCCCGAGCAGAATCGTCGGCACCAGTGAGTAAATCACGTTGCCCCAGTAACTATGGATCACGCGAGCAAGGATACCCGCGGCGGCTGGGAGCGGTCTTCGCCTCTGAGGTCTAGCCGTGGTGCGAGATACCGATGATGCCCTGGATGATCGAGTACACCGCGACGCCGCCGACACCGAGCCAGATGAGCAGCCGGGAGTTCGAGACCTTTTTCGGGTCTTTGGGTTCGAGGGACTGTTGACTCACGTGGCGAGCCTACGCCCCGGCCGGCCGAGATCTACTTGACCAGGGGAAACAGGATCGTCTCACGGATGCCGAGGCCGGTGAGGGCCATCAGGAGTCGATCGATTCCCATGCCCATACCTCCGGTCGGTGGCATCCCGTGCTCGAGTGCCCGTAGAAATTCCTCATCGAGCCGCATGGCCTCCGGGTCACCGGCAGCAGCGAGTTTTGCCTGCTCGAGGAACCGCTCGCGCTGGATGACGGGGTCGACCAGCTCCGAGTACCCGGTGGCGAGCTCGAAGCCGCGCACGTAGAGATCCCACTTCTCGACCAGGCCCGGCTTCGACCGGTGATCGCGCACGAGCGGGCTGGTGTCGACCGGGAAGTCCATGACGAAGGTCGGCCGCTGCAGGTCACCCTTGACGAAGTGCTCCCACAGCTCCTCGACGTACTTGCCGGGGGTCGGCTGGCCAACTTCGATGCCCACCGAGTCGGCTTTCTCGCGAAGCTCGGCGAGGGTCGTCTCGACGGTGACATCCCAGCCGGATGCCGCATTCAGCGAGTCGTACATCGAGATGCGGTCCCAGTCGCCACCGAAGTCATACTGGGTGCCGTCAGCCCACTCGACCGTGTGCGAACCAGCGATGGCCTTCGCGGCGTCCTGAATCAGCTGCTGGGTGAGGTCGGCCATCTGGTGGTAGTCGCCGTAGGCCTGGTAGGCCTCGAGCATCGCGAACTCCGGCGAATGGGTCGAGTCAGCGCCCTCGTTACGGAAGTTGCGGTTGACCTCGAACACGCGCTCGATGCCGCCGACGACGGCCCGTTTGAGAAAGAGCTCTGGCGCGATCCGCATGAACAGCTCGGTGTCGAATGCATTGCTGTGGGTGACGAACGGACGAGCGGATGCCCCACCGTGGATGGTCTGCAACATCGGGGTTTCGACCTCGATGTATCCGTGACCATCGAATGTCGACCGCAAGGACGCGACCGCCTTCGATCGGCTGCGGACCGTCTCGCGCGCCGCCTCCCGGGAGATCAGGTCGAGGTAGCGCTGGCGCACCCGGGTCTCTTCGTTGAGTTCGGCGTGCAGGTTCGGCAGCGGGCGCACCGCCTTCGACGCGATGCTCCACTGCTTCACCAGCACGCTCAGTTCGCCACGGCGGCTGGAGATGACCTCGCCGGCGACGAACAGGTGATCACCGAGATCGACCAGGTCTTTCCACTCGGTGAGAGACTCATCGCCCACTTCTGCGAGCGAGACCATGGCCTGGATGCGGGATCCGTCGCCAGACTGCAGCGATGCGAAACAGAGCTTGCCGGTGTTGCGAAGATGCACGATTCGGCCAGCGAGGCCGACGATGTGGCCGGTGACGGCATCCGTCTCGAGGTTCGGGAACTTCGCCCGCACCTCGGGGATCGTCGTCGTGATCGGCACGGCCACCGGGTATGCACCGACGCCTGATGCGATCAGCCGGTCACGTTTGCCAAGGCGGATGCGGGTCTGCTCTGAGAGTTCTTCCTCGGTGGGTTCCGCTTCGTTCTGTCCCTGGCTCATTGCTTGCACCCTCACTGCTTCACCCTCACTGCTTCACCCCACTGCTGCACCCCTGCGAGGAAGATGTTCTGGTTGTCGATCAGGCGCGTGTTGCCTATCCTCGCTGCGATGATCACGTTCGCCCTGCCCTGGTAGCCGTCATCGACCGGGAGGAAGGTCTTCGGGTCGACGACTTTGAGATAGTCGAGTTCGACCAGGTCGTCGCCCGAGATGACGGACTGGGATGCCGCGAGCACCGCATCGATACCACGATCGGCGGATGACTCGGCGGCCTCGAGCGCACGCGACAACGCGAGCGCCGCTCGCCGTTCGTTCGCGTCGAGAAACCGGTTACGGCTCGAGAGCGCGAGGCCGTCTGGCTCGCGCACGGTCTCCATCACCTCGACCGTGAGTGGGAAGTCGAGGTCGCGAACCATGCGCTTCACAAGAAAGACCTGCTGGGCATCCTTCTGGCCGAACATCACCGTCGTCGGCTGCACGATGTTGAACAGTTTGGCGACGACCGTGAGCATCCCATCGAAGTGGCCGGGGCGGGATGCTCCCTCGAACCGGGTGCCGACGTCGCCGGCCGAAATCCTGGTCTCGATGCGCCCGGCCGGGTAGATCTCATCCACCCCTGGCGCGAAGATGTAGTCGACCCCGACCTCGCTGAGTCGCGCTGCATCACCCTCGAGGTCGCGCGGGTACCTGGCGTAATCCTCGTTCGGGCCGAACTGCAGCGGGTTCACGAAGATCGAGACGACGACGACTTCTGCGAGGTCCTTGGCGCGCCTCGCGAGCGCAAGATGACCATCATGGAGAGCGCCCATCGTCGGCACCAGCGCGACACTGCCAGATGCCGGGAGTGCCGATCGAAGCGCAGAAATGGTCTCGATGACTGTGGTTGGCACCCCTCGATGCTAGACGGAGTTGGCAGCGGCGGTGCTTCGCTTCGGCCGCCCCGGTGTTCACGTCGCCCCATCATCCCGATCTTCCGTCACTAACTGTCGGTATCGGTTCACGCTAAACGACAGTTAGTGACGGAAGATCGGCCTTGCGCGAGCGCGCGATGGGGGCGCGGCGAGGGATGAGTCCGCGGCGAGGGGGTGCCGCCGACGAGGGAGGCCTCGCGGCGGGGATATCGCCTCACGGGCGGCTTAGGTACTGGGTCCGCGAGGCGATATCTCCGCCGCGAGCGGTTTTTGTGTGCGATACCCCGGCGCGAGGCGGCTACATCCGGGGAGGCTGCCGCCGTAGGGCGTTCTCGACCGAGGAGCGCACCAGCGGGCCGAGCAGCAGGCCCGGCTGGTCGATTCCGATCGCAGTCAGCAGCCCGGTGGCCTGCTCGACGATCGCGCTCGAGAAACTCGTTGCCGTTGCGACCGCCTCCGCATAGGCCGCGCGGTCAGCCTCCGCAATGAGGATCGGCTCGCCGCCCATCTCGACGACGAGTGCCTGCCCGATCGGCTGCACCGGCCCGGGGGCTGTCACCGCGAAGTAGCTGCCCGTGAGCTGGGAGAGGTCGATGCTCGTGCCGGTGAAGGCGATAGCGGGATGGATCGCCAGCGGGATGGCTCCGGATGCCGTGGCCGGCATGAGCACGCCGGTGCCGAACTCTGCTGCGGTGTGCATAACCAGCTGGCCGGCCTGCCACGCTCCCGTTGCGGCGAGCCCGGCAACGAGTGCCTCGAGCTCCGGCGCGGGCACCGCCAGGATCACCAGCTCACTGCGCTCAATGAGCTCGGGAACCGCGAGGATGGGCGCGCCCGGCAGCATCACCTCTGCCCGCTCACGGCTCGGCGCCGAAATAGCGGAGATGCCGACGATCGCGTGCCCCGCTCCGGCCAGCGCTGCACCGAGCACCGGACCGACGTGACCCGCGCCAATGATTCCGATCCCGAGTCGACCCGACCTCTGCGAACTCACGCCGGCGCATCCCCTGAACGCCATCGGTGTGACGTATCGAGCTGACCGGAGCTGACGGCAGCGGCTGCGACGTGTTCGAAGAACGCGACTGCGGTGTCTGCGTCGATGACGTCGAGGTGGGCGCGGATCGGACCGTGCACGGTGTGGAGGTGGATGTCGGCGAGCCGCAGCATCCTCAACACCGGTCCCTGGTGGAGGGCGACACTCTGCAGCCGCGGCTGGGGCACCACGATGAGCTTTCTCCAGACCGCGCCTTTCCGCAGCACGAACGAGCCCGGCGTCACAAGAAAACCGTTGCGGCGCCAAGAGAACGGACGCAGCCAGGCCGCCCGCAGGGGGGAGTTCGTGAACCCGACGTCACCGCCGCGGGAGCGCAGACCCCGCTCGATCATCGCGGCGGATTCCGCGCCGACGAGGTCGGGCAGCATGAGTTCGAGCACCCTCGTCACTTCAGCCAGGTTGCCGACCGGCAGCAGCGTCGTGTTTGCCTGGTTGTCAGCACCGCGAGTGCGGGAATGAGCCGCCCGATTGACCCGAACCTCCCACCAGCCGAACGGCCGCCAGAACAGATGTTGGTTCACTTCGACGGAGTGGATGCGGCCAGGCGGCAGTGTCTCGTTTGTGGTCGACAGCAGGCCGAAGCCGACCCGTACGCCGTCGCGCGTGCCCGCGATACTGTACCTCAGCGAGCGGGTGAAGCGGCGCACGTAGTAGCTGCCGAATCCGATGACGCTGGGGAACGCGAAGAAGAGCACCAGGAAGTTGCCGGTGAGCGCGATCCAGGTCGCAGCGGCAGCAATGAACAGTAGGGCGATGACCGACCCTGTGCCGAGGATCATAGAGCCGAGCAGCCTGCCAAGATGGATGCGCACTATCGACTCTGGCGCGGTCTCGGCGTCGTGATGCGGAGCGAGAAATTCGTTGACCCGGCGGTCGAGCAGGTTTCCGCCGCTGTCGGTACTCACTGCTGCCTCAGCTCGCGTACCCGAGGCCAGTCGCAGAATCTCGCGTCTCAGCTCATCGGCCGCCCGGGTATCGAGATACGACAGGTGCAGGTTCGCGTCGTGGCCGGCCTGGTTGATCTCCAGCTTCGCGGCACCGAACAGCCTCGCGGCGAGGGGTCGCACAATGTTGATGCCCTGAATGCGGTCGAGCCGAGCCTTGCGATTGGTGCGAACGAAAACCCCAGAGCGCACCTCGACCACCTCATGGGTGATGCGGAACGAGTGCACCCGCCACGAGACGTAAAACCCGCCGATGAGCACGAGCAGCACGGCGGCAATGATGAGCAGTGCCTGCACGATGAACCCGTGGTTGACGATGTAGTCGATCGGGTTTCCCTGCTGGTCGAACTGGGGAACGAAGAGCCCGATCAGGCGCTCGCGAAGGTTCGCAATCACCGCCCCCAACACCGCGATCAACACGATGCCGCCCTTGAGCAGAGGTGATGCCGGGTGGAGTCTGTGCCATTCGCCGTCGGTGAGAGTGCCTGTCACAGGCCCGCTCGCCTGCTTTCGGCAACGGAGACGAGGTGGTCGCGCAGGGCGTCGGCGTCTGCCTCGAGCAGGCCAGGGATGGTGACTCCGGCCGATGCGGCCGCAGTAACGAATTTCAACTCGCTCAGCCCGAGCAGGCGTGCGATCGGGCCGCGATTGATGTCGACGAGCTGCATGCGCCCGTAGGGCACCGCGACGAAGCGCTGCCACATGATGCCCCGCCGAAACAGCAGGTCATCGTCGCGCAGCTGGTAGCCGATCGACCGCACGCGCCTCGGAACGAGGATGAGGTTAACCAGGCCGATGATCGACAGCGCGGCAAGCACCACGGCGAGCCAGCTGACGTGCAGCATGAGGAACACCAGCACTGCCCCTGCCCCGGAGATCAGAAAGAACAACGCTGCGCCGACCAGCTCGACAGCGATGAGTTTCGGTGAGACTCGTTTCCATGCCGCTTCGGGAATGTCGATCTTTTTCACGGCTCCACCCTCACAGTTTTCGCGGCGTCGTCGTCATCGTCGTCGCTCGGAGGAACTCTGCACATGTGTTCGGCGATCAGTCCGCCGGCAAGCAGCACGCCAGCACCGACTATTGTCGCGACCACCAGACCGACCGAACCCACCGCGAAAATGGATCGGCTCAGCAGGTAGGCGACCAGGCCGATTCCGAAGCCGGTGAGCAGCGCTCCGGTGAGAGCACTCGCCTTCGCGAGAACGAGCACACGGGTTGCGTAATACGGATCGATGGGGCCCAGGGCCTTTCCCCGGGTGAGGCGCCGGATCGGCAGGGCTAGTGAGATGACGATGCCGCCGATGGCCGCCAGGGCGAGGGCGAGGGTGAGTGGGGGGATGATCAACGATCGCCCAGCCGAGGTAAGCGCGGTCTCGAGCAGCGCACCCGCGACGCCGCCGATTGCCGCCAGAAGCACCAGCACACCGACGTTCGTGCGCCTCACGCGGGCACCAGCAGGGGAGCCGCAGGGAACGGCCAGACCTGGTCGGAATGCGCCGCGGCCAGCCCGCTGACGCGCCCGAACCCGGGCAGCGTTGCGTTCGGATCCGCATCGAGCCATGGCACGACAACGAAGGGGCGCACTGCCGCTCGGGGGTGAGGGAGCATCAATCTCTCGGTCTCCTCCCGGATGGTACCGAACGTGACGATGTCGAGATCGAGTGTACGGTCACCCCACCGCTCGGCCCGCACCCGTCCGTGCTCAGCCTCGATGCGATTGAGCGCGTCGAGCAGCTCTTCGGGCAGCAGCGAACACGACACCAGCACGACGGCGTTGAGGTAGTTCGGCGCCTGCTCATCGATGCCGGCGAGCTTCACGGCGTGTGATTCGACAATGGTGGATGCCGCGATCATCCGCACCCCGTCAATGGCAGCAACGTCGGCGACCGCCGCCCGCAGCGTGGCCTCACGGTCACCCAGGTTCGCGCCCAGGGCGAGTACTGCGGGAAGCCAGGCCTGTTGCCTCATGCCGGGCGCTTCCTATTGAGGGTGACCGAGACATCCGCAAACGGCACGGTGATGGGCGCGTTCGGCTTGTGCACGGTCACCATGGTGAACTGCGCCGCCTCGTACGTGAAGACGACATCGACGATGCGCTGGGCGACGGTCTCTATGAGATCTACCGGGCTGGACTCGATGGCGGCGACGACCTGCTCGGCAAGCACGCCGTAGTGGATGGTCATTTCGAGATCGTCAGACCCCGCGGCCTCGCTCAGATCGAGCATCACCTTCACGTCGACGACGAACTCCTGGCCGTTCTCGCGCTCATAGTCGAACACTCCGTGGTGCGCAAACGCGCGCAGGCCGGTCAGCTCCAGCAGATCGGTGAAGTTCAACTCTGCATCGCTTCCCAGACATCAAGCGCAGCCTTCGTTCCGGCGACGTCGTGCACCCGCACGCCCCACGCTCCAGCCTGCGCAGCCAGTGCGCTGATCGTCGCGGTTGCCGGGTCCCTCTCTTTCGGCGATGCGCCTTCGGGTAGCAGTTCGCCGAGAAACTTTTTCCGCGAAGCGCCGATCAGAATGGGGTACCCGATCGTGCCGAGCGCTGGCAGGTTCGACAGCAGCTTCCAGTTCTGCGCGGTGTTCTTGGCGAAGCCGATACCGGGATCGAGGATGATTCGATCCGGGCGCACCCCGCTTACGATCAGCTCAGCGACGCGGTTCTTCAACTCGTTGCGCACATCTTTCAGCAGGTTGCCGTACTGGTTATTCGCGGCCATTTTGCTGCTCGGCCCGCGCCAGTGCATCGCGACGAAGTGCAGCCCGGACTCGGCAGCGACCCTGGCCATGCCCTCATCGGCGAGGCCGCCGGAGACGTCATTGATGAGTACGGCGCCGATCTCGGCTGCGGCCAGGGCAGTCGACGCGTTCATGGTGTCGATGCTCACCGCGATGCCGCGATCCACCAGCCCTTGGATGACCGGCAGCACCCTCAGCTGTTCCTGTCTAACCGGCACTCGCTCCGCACCTGGCCGGGTCGATTCGCCACCGACATCGATGAGCTGGGCCCCAGCCTGCGCGAGCTCTGCACCCTTGACGATCGCGTCGTCGAGATTCAAGAATTCGCCGCCGTCGCTGAAGGAGTCTGGCGTGATGTTGACGATTCCCATGATGCGCGGGCGAGAGAGCCCAACCGGCCGGTGCGGTCGAAGCGACACCAGTTCGCTAGTCATGACCAAATCCAATCATCGCAAGGGCTTCAGCACGAGAGGCTGCATCGTCGAGCTTTCCCCGGCTCGCCAGTGTGACAGTAGAACTGTGGGCTTGGCGAGGCCCACGCGCCGTGACGCAGCCGTGCACGGCATCCAGCACCACGAGAACGCCCGAGGGTTCGAGTCCGGCCTGCAGGGCATCCGCTAGCTCTTCGGTCAGTCGCTCCTGCAGCTGCGGGCGCGACGCGATCGTGTCGACGACTTTCGCGATTGTGCCAAGCCCGACCACTGTCGTACGGGGAAGGTACGCGACGTGCGCGACTCCGAGAAATGGCAGCAGATGGTGCTCGCAGACCGAGCGGAACTCGATGCCGCGGATGATGACCAGCTCTCCGGACTCACCGGGGATGCCGCTTGCCGCGAGCATCCCGTCAGTCGACACTCCAACGCCCGAGAAGAACTCACCATAGGCCTCGGCCACGCGTCGAGGGGTTTGTTCTAGCCCAGCACGCGAAGGATCCTCGCCGATAGCGGCGAGGATCTCACGCACAGCAGCTTCGATGCGAGCCGTGTCGATACCTGGTGAGCCTGATGGAGCTGTGTCTGGTGCGGACACCGGCGAGCTCAGGCGGTCGCGATATCCGGACGCTTGCGCGGCCGTGGCGCTCGCGCCTTCTTGGGCTCCTGCTCTGAGCTGACGCCACCGTCGACGACTCCCTGCTCGATCGCACCCTTCAGCGGCATTCCGACCGCCGGCAGGCTCGAGACGGGGCGAGTCTTCGACGAAAGCCACTGCGGCCGGGGCGGAAGGTGCTTGACGTCTTTGAAGATTACGGCGAGCTCGTTGTGATCGAGCGTCTCTTTCTCCAGCAGGGCCGTAGCGAGCTTGTCGAGAATGTCGCGGTTGTCGTTCAAGACCTGCCAGGCCTCGTTGTGCGCGTTCTCGATGAGCGCGCGCACCTCGTCGTCGACCTGCTCAGAGACCCGCTCTGAGTAGTCGCGCTGGCTGCCCATGTCGCGACCGAGCCACATTTCGCCAGAGCCGGAGCCCAGCTTGACCGAACCGAGGGTCGCGCTCATGCCGAACTCCGTGACCATCTTGCGGGCGGTGGATGTCGCCTTCTCAATGTCATTCGACGCACCGGTCGTCGGGTCGTGGAAGACGATCTCTTCAGCGACGCGACCACCCATTGCGTATGCGAGCTGGTCGAGCAGCTCGTTTCGGCTGACGGAATAGCGATCCTCAACAGGCATCACCATCGTGTAACCAAGGGCACGCCCGCGGGGAAGAATCGTGATCTTGGTGACCGGGTCGGTGTTGTTCATTGCCGTTGCGACTAGTGCGTGGCCGCCCTCGTGGTAGGCGGTGATGAGCTTCTCTTGGTCGCGCATGACGCGGGTGCGACGCTGCGGGCCGGCCATCACGCGGTCCACAGCTTCGTCGAGTGCGCGATTGTCGATCAACTGCGCGTTCGAGCGGGCGGTGAGTAGTGCCGCCTCATTCAGCACGTTCGCCAGGTCGGCACCGGTGAAGCCGGGTGTCTTGCGGGCGAGCACTTCGAGGTCGACACCGGCAGCCAGGGGCTTGCCCTTGCCGTGCACTTCGAGGATCTTCTTGCGCCCGAGCATGTCGGGAGCGTCCACGCCGATCTGGCGATCGAAGCGACCCGGGCGAAGCAGCGCGGGGTCGAGGATGTCTGGGCGGTTGGTCGCCGCGATCAGGATGACGTTCGTCTTCACGTCGAAGCCGTCCATCTCGACCAGCAGCTGGTTGAGGGTCTGCTCACGCTCGTCGTGGCCACCGCCCATTCCTGAACCACGATGACGACCGACAGCGTCTATCTCGTCGACGAAGATGATCGCGGGCGAATTCTCTTTGGCCTGAGCGAAAAGGTCGCGCACGCGGCTTGCGCAGACACCGACGAACATCTCGACGAAGTCAGAACCCGAGATCGAGTAGAAGGGAACATTCGCCTCGCCGGCTACCGCGCGGGCAAGCAGGGTCTTGCCGGTGCCGGGAGGGCCGTACAGCAGCACACCCTTCGGAATGCGGGCGCCGACAGCCTGGAACTTCGCGGGGGCGACCAGGAAGTCCTTGATCTCTTCAAGTTCTTCGATGGCCTCGTCTGCGCCGGCAACATCCGCGAACGTCACCTTCGGGCTTTCCTTCGAGACGAGCTTGGCCTTCGACTTACCGAACTGCATGACCTTCGAGCCGCCGCCCTGCATGTTCGACAGCAGGAACCAGAAAATGACGCCGATGATGAGGAACGGCACAATCAGGCCGAGGAGCGACGAGAGCCAGGTGCTCTTGTCCACCTGGTCGTCGTACTTGGCTGTCGACGCGTCGACAGCCTTCACGATGTCTGCGCCACGCGGAGCCGCGTAGTAGAACTGCACATTCTTGCCCTGCGCGCCCGCCGTCGTCAGCGTCAGGTCGACGCGCTGGTCGGTGTCGACGATCTTGGCTGTGGCGACCTGGTTGTTTTTGAGGAGGTCCAGCCCCTGCTTGGTGGTTATCTGCTGGTAGCCGGAGCCGCTGAACACCGAAAACCCAATCGCGATGACAGCGATTGCGAGAATGATCCAGACGAGCGGCCCGCGAAGAATGCGCTTGAAGTCCATAGTGTTGCGGGCGTCTCGGCCCGGCACCTTTCTGCCGAAGAATATGCGTGCAACGTTACCTGCTGCGCGCTGGACGCCTCCTGCGTGTTTGCCGTGGGCGTAATGCGCGTTTCAGCGCTATTCGTAGACGTGCGGGGCGAGCACTCCGATGTCGCGGAAATTGCGGTACTTCTCCGCATAGTCCAGCCCGTAGCCGACCACGAAGGCGTTGGGAATCTCGAAACCCTCGTACTTGACGTCAACGACCACCGTGGCGGCAGCCGGCTTGCGCAGCAGCGCGCAGATCTCGACAGAGTCAGCACCACGACTCTCGAGATTCGCGCGCAGCCACGACAGGGTCAGGCCAGAGTCGATGATGTCTTCGACTATCAGTACCTTGCGGCCGTGCAGGTCGGTATCGAGATCTTTCAGGATGCGGACTACCCCGGATGACTGCGTGCCGGAGCCGTACGACGAGACCGCCATCCAGTCCATCTCGATCGGGATGCGGATTGCTCGGGCAAGATCTGCCATCACCATGACCGCGCCGCGAAGCACCCCCACCAGCAGCAGCTTGTCGCCCGCGTAGTCGACCTCGATGCGGCGAGCGAGCTCCTCGATCTTGGCGTGGATCTCTGCCTCGGTGATGAGCACCTCAGTGAGGTCGTCTCTGATGTCGTTGTAGTCCACGGTCTAAGGCTCCCGGCTAGAACTGAAGATGAGCAGGCCACCCAGCCGTTCCACCTTAATGCCGGGCAGGTCGAGTGCATCCTGACCGTTCCACTTGGTCACAAGTCGAGACACTTCCATCGTGTGTGTGCGACTGAGGCTCACGCCGAATTCGGCGAGAACGGTCATCCGGATGATGCGCTGCCGCAGCGCAGGCGGGTTCGCCTCGAGCGCCTTCACCGGCAGCGAGATGCCCGCCTCCGCGTGCTCAGCGAGCTCCTCGAGCTGGTCATCCGCGAACCCGTCAAGCGCTTCAGCGTCTTCGCGCAGGCTCGCCGCTGTTCGCGCGAGAGCCTCGGTCACGCCGGGGCCGAGCTCTCGCTCCAGCATCGGCAGCACCGTGCTTCGCACGCGCACCCTGGCGAACTTCACATCGTCATTCTGGGGATCGTGCCACGGCGCCAGTCCCGAGTCTGCACAGAACTGCAGCGTCGCCGATCGCCGGATGCCCAGCAGCGGCCGCACATACAGGCCAGACTCGAACGGCATTCCTTTGAGGCTCCCGGCACCGCTCCCCCGCGCGAGGCCGAGCAGCACGGTCTCGGCCTGGTCGTCGAGGGTGTGCCCGAGGAAGACCCGTGTTGCGCCGGTCTCAGCCGCAGCCTCGGCCAGAGCCGCGTAGCGTGCTTCACGAGCGGCCGCCTCCGGGCCGCCCACGGTTCCGACGGCGACGGTCTTCACGATGACAGGGTCGAGGCCCAGCTGCCTAGCCTGGTCTGCTGCGTTGGCCGCGACATCCGCCGACCCTTCCTGCAGACCGTGGTCGACAATCACGGCCCCCGCACGATCGGCCTCGAACGCTGTGGCCGCGGCGAGCGCCAGGGAGTCGGGCCCGCCGCTGAGGGCGACCAGCATAAACGGGGGTCGAGCTCGCTCAATGGCCGCGCGCACCGCCCGGCGCACATTGGCCACGGCGGGGGTCAATCTCCGCCTGCTGGTCAAAGACTGCCGAGTGGTCATCCGCTAACGTTATTGCAGCCAGTCGACCAATCAAGGAGTACACCGTCATGGGCAGCTACGACGCCATCATCGAGATCCCCAAGGGCAGCAAGAACAAGTACGAGGTTGACCACGAGACCGGCCGGGTCTTCCTCGACCGGGTTCTCTTCACCGGCTTCGTCTACCCGACCGATTATGGCTTCTTCGAGAACACCCTCGGCCTCGATGGCGACCCGGTGGATGTGCTCGTGCTGCTCGACTACCCGCTCTTCCCCGGCGTCGGTGTGAAGGTGCGCCCGATCGGTGTCTTCAAGATGACGGATGATGGCGGCTCAGACGCGAAGGTCATCGCCGTGCAGTCGAAGGACCCACGCTGGGCGTGGCTGCAGGATGTCGGCGACATCCCGGAATACACGCGCAAGGAGATCGAGCACTTCTTCGAGCACTACAAAGACCTCGAGCCTGGCAAGTGGGTCAAGACCGAGGGCTGGGGAAACGCGGCCGAGGCCGAGGAGATCATCGCGGCGGGCATTGCGGCATACGTGCCGCCCGCCGGTCACTAGCGCTTGCGGCCTTAGTTCGCGAGCTCCACGCCGTGGCTTCGCATGAACGGCACCGGGTCGGTGGTCGTCGAACCGAGGAACACCGAGAAATGCAGGTGGCAGCCGGTCGAGGCACCTGTGCTGCCGACCCTGCCGATGTTCTGGCCCACACCGACGCCCTGGCCGACTGACACCAGGAGGCCGCCGTTGACGATGTGGCCGTATGCGGTCGAGATTCCGTCGCCATCGTTGATCTTGATGTAGTTGCCATAGCCACCGTAAGGGCCCGCAAGAACAACGGTGCCGCTGTGGGCTGCATAAATGGGGGCGCCACAGGAGGGCGCGAGGTCGGTTCCGTCGTGGAGCTGAACCCGGTGGTAGTAGGGATCGAGGCGCATGCCGTAGGGGCTCGACATGTGACCGCTCGTCGGGCGGGCATAACCGTCGGAGCTCACCGCTCCGGCGCCCAGACTCGCCCCTGCGCCATAGCTCGCAACCAGTCCGGCCGTATATTCCGCCTCAGTGTGTTGCTGGTCAGTCTTCAGGGTGGCCAGCTGAGCCTGCAGCGTGGCGATATGGGACTGCTGCTCAGCGAGTGCGGCCTGCGCGGCCACCTCGGCCGCCGCGGCAGCGGCGAGCGCAGTCTGCGCTTCATCGTTGAGTTGCTTGAGGGCGTCTTTGGCCAGGTTCGCCTGGTCGGTGAGCGACTGCGCAGTGTTCTGGTCCTGGATCGCCTTCTTGTAGAGCCCTGCGGACTGGTCTTTCACCATGCTCGCGAGTCCGAGTTGCGAGAGCAGATCTTTCGCTTTACTACCGCTGAAGAAGATGGTGGTTGAAAGGTCGCCGCCGCCGCCGGATTGGGCCAGGCGGGCCGCGAGTTGGCCCGCTGCCTGCTTCGACTTGTCTGCTTTCGACTGCGCGGCATCGGCCTGCGACTTCAAAGCAACAGCCTTCTGCGCGGCGGTGTCGTACTTGAGCTGGGCCTCCTGGGCGAGCGCACCCTTCGCGTCAGCGTCAGCCTGGGTGCTGGTTACCGAAGCCTGCAGGCTCGCGATGAGGGCGTTGAGCCGGGTGACCTCTGCTTGCTTCGCAGCGGTGTTCGCCCTGGCTGCCTGCACCTGGGCCCAACTGGGGTAGTCCGTCATCGGTGCGGCTAGGGCCGACTGGCCGACGACGGTACCGCCAACGAGAACGGCCGCTACAACCACAGCGGTCAGGATGCGGTTGCGTCGTGGACGAAAAGCTCGCGTCAGCCGGGCGCTTGCGCCTCTATCGCTCTGCCTGCTGATCATGACTCCCCGACTCGTGACACAGCGCCCCCGTAACGCCAGTAACACTGCTAACTCTCGTAACAGTAGCAAAGGGGGCGCGCCCGGGGCCAGTGTTCCAACCTTCAATGGCGAGTTGAACCTACTCGGGATTGGCGGGATGCCGGTCTTCATTGTTCGGAGTGGCCGGATTCCGCCTGGTGGGGTTACATCCGCTGTCCGTTTGGAAAAAGGGGTGCACGCCCTTATGCTTGTCCCTCGGTAGCTATGAAGGTGTTTTACTTCACGGCCCCATCGTTTAGTGGCCTAGGACGGCGCCCTTTCACGGCGTTAACACGGGTTCGAATCCCGTTGGGGTCACGAAACATAGCTAGGCCCTGTAGCGCAGTTGGTTAGCGCGCCGCCCTGTCACGGCGGAGGTCGCCGGTTCAAGTCCGGTCAGGGTCGCAAACGCACGGTCATCTCTCGCCAGAAGGCCGTGCGTTTACTAGTGTGCTTACTGGTAAGTGCATGCGGCTCTGTAGCTCAGTTGGTAGAGCGTTCGACTGAAAATCGAGAGGTCACGGGATCGACGCCCGTCGGAGCCACCACTTAAAGTCCTGGATGATCAGGCTTTTTTCTATTCCTCGCCTCGCCTCTCTCTGGCGATGGTCGAGTTTGGGCCATTCTTGGGCCATTTCCCCGACCGGATGCGCCCCTGCTCTTGGCTGTGGCGACGTTGCCAGACCCGCCCCCGAACGCCTGGTCGAGCACGGCCCCGGCCCGGAGGGCGACATCCTCGCGGGCGCGGGAGTAGCGCTCGGTGACCTGGAGACTGGAGTGTCCGAGGGTCGCCTGCACGTCCGGGGCACTGGCCCCCGCATCAAACAGGATCGTGGCGAACGTGTGCCGCAGGTCGTGCACGCGCAAATCAGATCGGCCGAGCGCCTTGCGCATAGCGTCCCAGTTGACGGCCCGGCGCAGGTTGTGGTTGGTCAGCCGCCCGCCGTCGGGACCGGCCAGCAGTAGGTCGTCCGCCTGCTTGCCACGCGAAGCCTCTTCAGCAAACGGACGCAACGCCTCGATGAGCGGCACCTCACGGGACTTGCGGCTCTTGGGCGACTGCTCAATCAGCTCGCCGTGCTTGCCGGGGCTCAGCGACCGGCTAATCCGAACGATTCCTCGCTCGAAGTCCACGTCGCCGACGCGCAGTGCCGTCGCCTCGCCCGCGCGCATCCCGGTGTAGACGAGGACAGCGACATAGCGGCGGTAGACCCCTTCGGGGATCAGGGCGAGCAGCGCAGCGACCTGCTCGATCGTCAAGGCGCGTGAGATCGGCGAGATGGACTCGCGCATGCTCGGCCGCTTGACTTCGCGCGCTTGGTTGTAGTCGATGAAGCGCGAGCGGCGAGCGGCGTCCAGCAGGCGCGAGAGCACGGCCAGCGCGTCGTTCTTGGAACTCGCACCGCCCGACCAGGTGACCATTGCGGACTCGATCATCGGCGAGGTGATGTCCTCCAACCGGTGCCGGCCCAGGCTCGGCTTGACCCGGAGCCGCCAGGCCACGTCGTAGCAGCGTGCGGTCGCCGGACGCACGGAAGACTCGATGGCGGGCCAGTACTGCTCATGCCACTGCTCCAGCGACATCGACCCATTCGGGTTGCGCCCAGACACGACCTTCGCCAGCTCGCGCTTGGCCTCGACCAATGTGAGGAACATCCGGGACCGCTCGGCTGCTCCCCCCTCCACGCTCGGGCCGACGACGCGAATCTGATACCGCTGGCGGTCAGAGCGCCAGCGAATGCCCTCGGGCAGCGGTCGCCCCGTGCGCGGGTCGATCCGCGCCGGGGAGCCCTTACCAGGGCGCCCGGCCATCAACTCTCCGTCCCGCCGCCAGCCAGCAGTTCGTCGATGGTGTCGGCCCGCCAAAGCAGGTGCTTGCCCATCCGGGCGTCGGGCTCGGGCACCAGACCGTCCCGTCGCAGCTTGTCGAAGGACGAGACGGGGATGCGGCACCGTTCGGCCGCCTCGACGCGGTTCAAGTACTCGACCCGTAATGCCGTCTCGATCATGCCGCGCCCCTTCCGCCCCAACTCATCGCGTCATCTACCAAACACAGATACTTGCGATTATCTGAGATTAGCGTGCGGTCATGGATTTCCGCAAGTACCTGAGATGATTGATCGAAATTGCTAGACTAGCCACGTGCCCATCACCCCTCCGCACCGCGGCGACCAGACCTATGACGGTCTGCTCACCCAGGACGACCTGCCCGAGGGTTGGTACCTGCCCAGCCGCTTCCCCGGCGAGCGCGAGGACGACGCGAGCAACGAAATCGATGCGATCCTGGGCTACGACCACTCGCTCCTCGCCGAGGAACATCGCCAGTCACAGGCGGCCTCCGACGCGAACGAGACAGTTGATGGCCGCTGGCGCTACATCGAGCACACCGACACGCACACTCGCGTCATGATCCGTCTCCAGCGGCAGATATTCGCCGTTCCCGAGGAGGTGCGGATCACCGGCGTCATCTACTTGCCGTGGCGGGCCGGCGACCCCATCACCAGCCAACTTCTGCGAGAGCTGCCGACAGCCCGCATCGAAGCCGCGATCAACAAGCGGCTGTTCGCCATGAAGCGCACCGAGACGATTGCCGGCGGCAAGATCGCCCTCCCTTCCGGCCATAAGGTGAGCGAGCGCGACCTGCTCAAGCCACTCGGTGACCCGAAGAAGACCCTCGACTTCTACGAGCTGGTCGCCCTCCAGCACGGGCGACTCAGCAAGCAGGGGGACCGGAACCCTAGCGCAACGATGGCGCAGATCAACGGGGTTGCACTGTCAACCGCCCAAGGCTGGGTTACCAAGGCTCGAGACCGAGGGCTACTTCCGCCAGGAAGGCGCGGGCGGGCGGGGTAGTTAGACGCGAGGGCAGTTGAACTGTTTCGTTCCCCGTCGCACGCACAATCACGAATAGACGTCTCACCGCGTAAACCGCCGGCGCTTCACCGTGTAAACACCGAAAAGTGGGTGACCGGTCCCGGCATTGGCCATTTTGCATAGTCTGGCGACCCAGGTGCTCGAGGAAAAAGCTGATCATGCTTTCAGCAATGCCGGTTCCGACGGGTTCATCGAGGAGTTCAACCTCGCGGAGCACTTCGCCTCGTCCGCCCGGGCGGACGGTGCCGTGCAGGATGCGTTCTTCGAGCCTGCCGGCCAAGACCTGCTCGCCGGCATGCTGCTCGCGGCCGCGCTGCAGCACCGGCCGATCACTCAGGTGTTCACCTGGCTCTCGGAGCCGACGAACCAGGAACCCGTCGACATACTCCGCGCCTGAGACTACGACCTCATCGCCGCGGACGTGCAGGGCCTCATCATGGCGCCCGAGAAGCAGCGCGGCGGCGTGTACGGCACCGCACGGCAAATGGCCTCGTGCTTGAAGATCCGCGCTATCGAGAAGTGGGTTGCACCTGTCGGCGGCAACTTCTCCGGCGACCGCCGGCGACAGTTCGATCCGGATGCGTTCGTGCGCGGCACGGGCACTCTCTACTCGCTCTCCAAGGAGGGCCAGGCCGGCGGACGGCTCGCCGTGCCCATGCTTGTCGTGCTCGACGAGGCCGCCAACGTGTGCCGTTGGAAGAACCTGCCCGACCTGTACTCGCACTACGGCTCGCGCGGCATCCCGATCATGTCGCTGTTCCAGTCGTGGGCGCAGGGGCAGGTCGTCTTCGGCCGAGAGGGCATGCGCAAGCTGTGGTCCGCGTCGAACGTGAAGCTGTACCTCGGGGGAGTGGCCGAAGCCGAGTTCCTTCGCGAGCTCTCGGAGCTCGTGGGCGACTACGACAAGCCGACCGGCTCCGTCAGCTAGAACCGCGGCGTCCGGTCCACCAACCACCAGCTGCGCCGTGAGCGCATCCTGGAGCCTTCCGAACTGTCTGCCCTGCCACGCGGCCGCGCAGTCATGCTGTCGTCGGGAACACCTGCAGCGTTGATCGAGACGGTGCCCTGGATGAAGGGCAAGCACGCGGCCGCAATACGCGCCTCGATCGCAGCTCACGATCCGTCTGGGGCGGTTCTGACGGTCGCGGCGCCGTCTACGGGAGTTCCTGTGGCCACGATTCCCCCTGAGAGCGATCAGGAGCACGGCAAGTGACCGCCGGCGGCTCCGAGAAGCCCTCGATGCAGCTCCCTCCGCGACCTGGTACCGGTGAGCCTGACTCCCCGGCCAAGGAAGCTTCGCCGGCACCGGAGCCGATTGCCGAGCCGACGTTGTTCTTCGGCAACGTCGACGAGTTCGTGCGTGAGCGTCTGCGCTACACCTACTCCCGCCGGGTCGGCCCGCAGGGGCCGAATCGGTGGTCTGCCGAGTGGTGGCGTTACCCGGAGGCGATCAGTCGCCTCGATGCGCTCTGGCGGTCCTGGGAAGCATTGCGCCTCGAGCCGACGTTCGGGATGAGCGTGTGGTGGCGTGACCACGCCGACCATCACATGCGGATGCTCATGTCGCCCGAAGGCCCGTTCGCGGA
>JAYTRC010000004.1:0-7386 GCA_043746355.1 Lacisediminihabitans sp.
GAGCCCGAGAATCCAGCGCAGCGCGACCCCGAACGCACGAAGGAAGGCCTCGAGGTCGAACGCGGTCGTCAGATAGACCGCGAACACGGTGGTGATGAAGGTGAGTGCGACGCCCGCGAGTGTCGCGACGCGGTAATCCGACCAGATGGTCGAGAGCAGCACCAGCGCGAGGAACGCGATGACCGTGAACGGCAGCCGCCGCACGTCGACGCGGAGCCGCACCAGCTCGACGATGACCATGGTCAGCAGCACGCCGACGATCGCGCCCCAGCCCCACCAGGTCAGCAGGTAGCGAAAAACGTCGCCGGCGGTGAGTAGGAATAGCCCGATGATCGCGAGTCCACTTCGATAGGCCTCTGTACGACTCATGCAGCCAGGGTATCGGGCGCTTTTCGCCGGAGCGCCCGCGGCTTACGATGCGGCGTCCAAAAATCGCTCGGTAGGATTCTTCCCGGCATGCACCCCAAGCTGCACCGCCGAGCCCTCTATCGGCAGTGAGCCGACAGACGTCGGCCGAGTGGGTAATGTTCTTGCGGAACACTCATGTAGTACCCAGGGAGGATGAGGATGCCGACAGCTGAGAACGGGGCTGCGTCCGATTCAACCGCAGTGCGGCGTCTTCCCGTCGTCATCGAGTACGACGGAGTACCTGTCATCGCGGCGCAGATCCCTTCTGCCCCGGTCGTCGAGGCACCGGCTGACCAGCGAAAGGCGTCGTCTTTGGTGGCGGCCTTGACAGCTGCGATTCACGGCCGGGACGCGGTCCGCGTTCTCCAGCTTGGTGCCAATCCTGCTGCCACTCGTGTCCTCGCTGCGCGGGGCGCCTTAGTGGACGTAGTGGAGATGAGCGCTGCTGCCGCCATTTCGGGAGACTTTGTGGAGGACGAGTCCGATACGCGGCTGTTCATTGGTGGCGTCGACGACGTGCCCGCGCAGCCGACCTACGAGCTGATCGTCGCATTGTCCGAATCCGCGACTCCTATGACTAGCGGCTTTCTGGACGCAATCGTATCCCGCCTCCTTCCTGACGGTTGTGCGATTGTGGCGGTGAAGAACCGATTGGGTAGGCACGCGCTCGGTGGCCACCCGGCCGTGGGGCTCGGTGCCCCGGCGCTCTCGCGCGGCGAACTGAAGGAAATCCTAGATACATCGCCAGTCTCCGTGAGAATCGGAGAACTGACACTCGGCGACGATGGCTCGTTCCTCCTGATCGATCGAGAGGTGATGGAACGCATCGCTCCTCTTGCGGAACCGTGGATGGCTTGGCTCGCTCGCCCAGCTCCTGGATCAGAAGCTGTAGGGATCGACGAGCATCTCTGGCGCGGCCTCAGCGGCGAGGATGTGGCACAGGAACTATGCGACATCCTCCTGGTCGCGATTTCCCGCGGTCCTGCGACTCCGCTTGTCATGGGAGACGAAGTGATCGCGGCGTTCTGGAACTTCCATCCGGGCATCGCGACGCCCTCTCACATTTCGGTGCACGCCGACGAGTTCACGATCGACGGTGCCGGAGGGGTTCCGCTTGCGACGCTCTCGGGCACAGAGACGTTCTCCGATAGCTTCCGACGCTCAAGCAGCTTGGAGCGTCGAAGCCTCATCCGGCTCTGGCGCGAACTTCTGAATTCTCTCGAGTCCGGCGATGGAGTGCCGCTCACTGCAATCCCTCGCAATTTCCTCGTCGGGGCCGAGGGCACGCCGACGTTGGTCGACTTCAACGACGATGGAACTCGGGCGCCGGTTGAGGAAGTGCTCGAGCGTGGAGTCCTCTGGCTGGCATTGGAGATCGCCGACCTCTCGGAATCGTGCTCACGTGTGGAGCTCGCGTCGCGCATTGGCCTCGTGATGGGGCTCCGTACGTCGGAGATCTGGATCGCAGCGGCAATCGCTCGTGAAGCCCGCCGACTTTCGAATGTCGAGGTTGGGCCTCATGAGACTGAGGCCTACTGGGTCCAGCATCTCTGGGATCGCCTCGGCCAGCCGGTTCGGCTTCCGCCCCAGATCATCGCCCCAGACCCCGTGCTCCTCGTGGCTCAACACCGACTCGAGTTTCTCGAGTCACGGGTGCGTGAGTCGGCTCGGGTCTCAGAACAACAGCGGAACTCCTTTGTGACCGAGAACAATGAACTCCGTCGTCAGGCGCAAGAGGCCCGCCGGCAGGCTGACGCAGCGCGCCACGACGCCGACATCGCTCGCGCAAACGAAGCATCGTTGCGAGACTCGCGCGCGTTCCGCGCGATCGCCTCCTTTCGAGCTCGAGTCAATCGAATTGCACCTGGGGGAACCCACCGTCGCGGGCTGTACGAACGCTCTCTGCGATTGGCCGCACGTGCCGCACGTTCCAGGCGCCGTCCACCTCCGGCACCAACCGCGGACTTGGCGCGATTTACAGTTCCTTCATCTGAGAACCCTCTGATCAGCATCGTGATCCCGGCCTACGGACATCTTGAATACACGATCCGCTGCTTGCAGGCGATCGCCACCCACCACGAAGGTCACGAGGTTGAGGTCCTGGTTGTTGACGATGCATCGCCAGACAACTCAGTCGCCCAGCTACGAGGCGTCGAGGGTCTCCGGGTTCTTGCGCTCCCCGAGAACCTCGGATTCACCCGCGCCGCGAACGCTGGTATCAAAGCGGCTCGCGGCGACCACGTCCTGATGCTCAACAATGACGCAGAGCCCACCGCGGGCTGGATCTCCGCCTTGTTGGACGCGGTTCGACCTGACGTCGGCATCGTCGGCGCGCGACTCGTCTATCCCGACGGCCGTCTGCAGGAGGCCGGCGGCATCATCTTCAACGATGGCAACGGTTGGAATTACGGCAAGTTCGACGACCCCGAAGACCCGCGATATACCTTCCGGAAGGAGGTTGATTACTGCTCGGGCGCGGCCATACTGATCACGCGCGCGCTCCTGAACATCGTTCCGGGTTTCGACGAGCGTTTCGCGCCCGCGTATTACGAAGACGTTGACATGGCCTTCCAAGCTCGGGCGAACGGTCTCAAGGTGATCTACCAACCTAAGGCGGTTGTCATACATCACGAAGGTATCTCCCACGGATCGGACGAATCGTCCGGAATCAAGCACTACCAAGTCGTGAATCGCGATAAGTTCGTCGAAAAATGGGGAAACGCGCTGACGATGCAGCGTCGCCCTGGAGAGGTCGCCCTCGCATCGGTGCGCCGCACAGGTATCGGAACCGTCGTCATCGTCGATCACATGGTTCCGACTTGGCACGAGGATGCCGGATCGCTTCGGATGGTTCGGCTAATCCGTACGCTCCGCGGCATGGGATACGACATCGTCTTCCTCCCGGACAGCCGTCATCGGGGAGAGCCGTATTCCACCGAGCTTCAGGCGGACGGGGTTCTCATTTGGTACGGATGGGGTGACCGTCTCGCGTACCTTCGTGACATCGAGCTGGATGTCTCCGTCGCCATCTTGTCGCGCGCCTCAATTGCCTTGAGTTTCATACGTCAGATTAGGGAAGTGCTTCCAGATACCCCGATCATCTTCGACACGGTCGACCTCCACTTTCTCCGCGAACAACGCCGCGTCGATGCTTTTGCCCCCGGCGCCAGTTCTCGTGGGGCACGCGCAACGCGTGAGTTAGAGCTCGCGCTGGTGCGGTCGGCCGACCTGACAATCGTGGTTTCGGACGCAGAGAAGGCTATTCTCGAAGACCTTGTCCCGGATTCGCTGATCCAGGTCATCCCAACCGCTCATGACAGCGTCGAGCGAACGAACAACGTCCCACGAACGGACATCACGTTCGTTGGGAGCTTCCAACATGATCCAAACGCGGACGCTGTCCGCTGGCTCATCGAGGAAATCCTCCCATTGATCGTGGCGGAGTTGCCGGAAGTTCATTTCACGATCGTCGGCAAGAATCCGCCCAGCGACATGCTGGAGTCCGCGCCGGCTGGCGTTTCGTTTCTCGGATGGGTCGAGGACCTCTTGCCAATCTACGAGCGTTCGTTGGTGGCGATAGCGCCACTTCGATATGGAGCCGGAGTCAAAGGAAAAGTTGGCGAAGCCTGGGCGCATGGTGTGCCCGTGGTGCTGACCACCCTCGCTGCAGAGGGGATGGGCGTGGATCCCGGAGTGAATGCACTGGTCGCCGACGACCCCGAGGCTTTTGCCGCTGCCGTCATTTCGCTCTATCGATACCCCGAACTATGGGAAGCGCTTTCTACCGCCGGAGCCCGTCACGTCGACGAGAAATTCGGCGCTCCTCGGATTCGTGAGTTGCTCTCGATCGCCATTGCATCTGTGCGGGAACGATGAACGAGATTCCCGGCGAAGAGTTACCCTCTCCCTACTCTGGCAATCTTTACTCGCCGGAAGCCCATAACAGCTGGAGTCATCTCATTCACTTGATTCCCGAGGGAACTCGCGTGCTGGACATTGGTTGCTCGAGCGGAAATTTCGGGGCAGCTCTGCAGGACCGTAAAGGGTGCACGGTCATCGGCATAGATATCAACGCGAAAGATGTTGCGCTCGCGGCTGAAAAGCTCTCCGAAGCACATGTGGTCGACGTCACGGTTCCCGGGGCATTGACTCGGCTCGGGACATTCGATGTCGTCCTGGTCGCCGATGTGCTCGAACATCTTGTGGATCCCCGCTCGGTGTTGGTCGAGATCGACGGCGTTTTGCGTGAGAAAGGAATTTTGGTCTATTCGATCCCACATATGGGGTATCTGTCGGTGCGGCTGGACCTGCTAGAGGGAGCTTTTCCATACACCGATCTCGGTTTGCTTGATCGTACGCACTTGCATTTTTACGACCGTGTTGAAATCCACGACATGCTCGCGTCCGCGGGATTCCAAATCGTGAGCGAAAGGCCGGTCATCGCCCATCAGCCCGAGCGCTGGGTGACTGAACGCCTTCACCGAATCGGACTGAAACCTGCCCCCGACTTTTACCGACTGCTCGACCACACCGAGGCTCATGTTTACCAGTACGTCGGCATTGCTGAGCAGCGCGGAAAGGTACTTCCGTGGACGCGACCTGACCACGACGAGCTATCTCCTCCGGACGCAATTTCGCAACGTGCCGACCTGCTTCTCCTCGCCAACGATGAGTTGCGAAATGAGAACACCTCCTTGCGCGACGAGCTGAGTCGCGTTGAGGAGGCGATCGTCCCGGAGTTCCAGCGCGTCAGCGCAGAACTCGAGCGTCTAAGGGAGGTGTCCGAAGATCGACTCAGTCGGCTGGCGACTGAAAAGGCTGACCTTGACGTGCAGAATAGTCTTCTCCAGCGCCGCGTCGCACAGCAGGAGTCGTTGCTCGAAGCAAAGGACGCACTTATCGCGAGCGTCCCCCCACGTGTTCGTCGCAGAATCGAGAGTTCGATGCCAAAGACTCCTTCGACGGGCGCCTGATCGGAGTGGGCAGGATCGGCTCTCATCGGATGGGCGTGAGTGTCACTGGCCGAGAGCGTCCCGCGCGGGGATTTCGACGTATCGGTCGATCGACGGCTGGTAGACAAAGATCAGAGTCAACGGACTGGTCAACGCGGTGGTGGGAATATCACTCAACCTCGCCACGTAACGATAAGTCACGCTGTTGTCCGACGGCCAGTACGGCTTCAAAAAAGCGTTCCAATCGAACGTCGTGTCTCCGCCGACGAAATACATAGTGTCGACTAGAAGAGCTTCGCCGTGCGCTCCGTACGTCAGGTCGTACCGTGCGTCTGCCTTCTGAATCCAGTCCTGGAAGAACGAGTTCGTCAGTGATTGGTACGCGACGACGTTGATGACGAGGGAGCCGGCCAGAAACACACCCACGAGCACCTGCGAAATCCTTCGCGCCGACGTCGCCATGACTTCGATGTCAGAGATCGCCTGTGCGATCGCGATGACGAGGATGAGAAACGGCGCGAAGACCCACCGCATCTCGACTCGGATGGTGATCGACGATGACAAGACCAATAGGACGTACGCCACGACCCAGGTAGACATTCGAGTGAGTTGCAGCCGAGTGTGACTTCTTCCCCGACGCTTCCCCAGGATGGAGCCGATCCAGAGGCACCCGAGGAGCACGACCGACGCCGCGACACCCACCGAGATACACTTCATCGCTGGAGTCATGACGGCGAAGTCGGTCGCCGAGAGATAGAGCGGCCCCCATGGGACTCCGACCGAGTTCAAGACGATGTTTCCCGCGAAATGTGAGAGCGAGTACGCGCTCGGCGACACCGTAGTTCCTCCGGTGCCCGTGAGGAAGTTGACACCGATCAGATCTTTGATGCCTACATTTAAAATCGCCGGAACGAGAGCGATAAAAATAAGGATGAGTTTCATTCGGATTCGAGGCCAGTGCCCTATGAGACCGATCCAGGCGATTACCAAGGACAAGACGATAAGTCGTTCGTGGGCGAACATACCGAGCCCAGCGAAAATGGTCGCCATGATCATGTCGAACGGTCGCCAAAACCGGAACACCCGTTCGACGAAGATGCACATCATGAGCAACAGGATCAACAGCTGGGCTTCCATCGTCCCGTAGATCTGGCTGACGTCATACCACGCGAACCGGGCGAAGATGGCGACGACGGCGGCCGCGAGGCCCAACACTGCTGAGCCGCTGATCTTTCGCACCAAGTACCAGACGAGGAAGGCCATGATCGCAAGCAGCGCGACATTGAAGGTGCAATATGCGACGTAGTTGGTGTTGAAGGTCTTAACGAGGATGTAGAGCAATGCGTTGGACACCGGCCGGAATTTCGACTCTGCTTGGCCGAAGGTAATTCCCAGGAACGACGACGAACGCACCTGTCGCCAGAGACGTAGGTCGTCTTCGGTCAGGTGATGGCTGAACGATTGGTAGTAGTAGGCCCAAGCTGCGAGAAAAATCATGATGAAAACCGGCAGGGCTTGTCGACTGACCTGGGCGCCGTAGCGAGCGATCGAGGCCAGTTCCCGAAACGGCGTCACCCCATTGCGTTGCGAACTGAGGGCGGTGGGTGACACGGCATTCCTTCAATAAATGAACGGGACGGATGAGACTTTATCGGCTCCCGCGGGCTATTGCGCGCACCGCAGCGTGACGCGGCCCTGACGGCTGCTCGGACGAGAGAAGCTTTGCGCTTCAACGCCCGGCCGAGGGTGAGTGTGTTCGTCTCGCCGGTGGACTCGTTGGAGTAGAGAGCCTACGTATCCGCGGCGAACGATCCCGTCGTTCTTGAGCACGATGCCGTTGCTGCCCATGCTCGCGCGCCCCGAGGCGACGGTTTCGCTCATGCGACTGAGGTCGAACTCCTTGGTCTGCGCTGGAGCGCGGCTACGCCGTCTAGATGAGTGAGTCCGTTTGGGTTTCAGTGGTCGTAGGCGATGAGGGATCGTTTGGTGGGTTCTCCGATGAGCCAGTTGTGCCAGATCCCGGCGG
>JAYTRC010000005.1:0-3212 GCA_043746355.1 Lacisediminihabitans sp.
GCGCAACCGATGGCCTGCCCCAAATGCGGGCCGACGCTCACCTTCAAGCGAGGACAGTACTTGGCTGTCGGCGCTGAAGCGCTTTCGAGCACCGTACAAGCGCTGCGCCAGGGCGAGATTGTGGCTATCAAAGGTGTTGGCGGATATCACCTCGCGTGTGACGCCCAGGATGCCACCGCCGTCGCTCTCCTGCGCCAACGCAAGGGCCGCGGCGACAAGCCGTTCGCGGTCATGGCACGAGTCGAGAACCTCGCCCGAGAAGTTGTCGAATTCGGCGACGAGGAGGGCGAGGTGCTGCGATGCAGAGCCGCCCCGATCGTCATCGGCACCGCGTTGGATCAAGAGTTAGCCCGGAGTGTGGCGCCGGGCAACGTGACGATTGGGGTCATGTTGCCGTACGCACCGCTACAGCTGTTGCTTTTCGACGCGGGGGCGCCGAGCCTTCTAGTCATGACGAGCGGCAATCTGACCGACGAACCAATTTGTGTTGACCCGGAAGAGGCCGAAGAGCGGCTTGGACAAATTGCCGATGCCTTCTGTCACCATGACCGACGGATCCATGTGCCTTGCGACGACTCCGTTGTGCAGTTAGTCGGCGCAGAGGTGCAACCGGTCAGACGCAGCCGCGGCTATGCACCATTGCCTCTTCGGTTGCCATTCGAGAGCCCGCCTTTAGTGGCAGTCGGCGGCGAATTGAAGACCACCGCTGGCGTTGCGCTCGGGAAAAGCGCCTGGCTCAGTCAGCACATCGGCGACACCGAAAACCTGACAACGCTTGCCGTGCTCGCCCGCACTGTTGCCACCCTGACTTCACTGCAGCGAGTTGAGCCGGAAGCGATTGTCAGCGACGCCCATCCCGGTTACCTCTCGCGACGTTGGGCCAGCGAAGAAGCTACTCGGCGTGGGGTTGCCCATCTCGTTGTTCAGCACCACCACGCGCACCTCGCGTCGCTGCTTGCCGAACACGGTTGGCCGGCCGACGAACCAGTGCTGGGGGTCACGTTCGACGGCACTGGGTACGGCACAGACGGCGCAATCTGGGGCGGTGAATTTCTGCTCGGCGGATACGCCTCGGTCGCCCGCGTCGCGAGCCTCGCACCGGTTCAATTGCCCGGTGGTGATGCAGCCACGAAACGGCCTGCTCGTGTGGCACTTGCCCACCTCCACGCTGCTGGCATCCCCTGGACCGAGGATGTTCCCGGCGTTGCAGCTTGTGACGACTCGGAACGTCGAGTCGTAGGTCAGATGCTCACAACGGGTTCCGGCTGCACACCTACCACGAGCATGGGGCGCTTCTTTGACGCTTTGTCCGCCACGCTCGGCGTGCGATTCGACGCGGAGTACGAAGGCCAAGCCGCGATCGAACTCCAGGCACTCGCATCAGGCGTGTCCGAAGTCGACCCGGCCGAAGTTGCATATTGGTCACCTGGCGTGATTGCCGGACCCGACCGGCTACTGCTCGACCCCCGACCGACCTTACTGGCGGCAGTAGCGGCGGTGCGGGCCGGCGATCCGCTCGACCGTGCTGCGTACTTGTTTCACCAGGGGTTAGCATCGGCCGTAGCGGAAATTGCGGTTCGCATTCGAGAGACTTCCGGAGTCCGTACAGTTGGTCTAACCGGAGGAGTGTTCGCGAACAAGATACTTACCCTGGCTTGTATTGCCAGACTGCGAAACGCTGGGTTCCATGTCCTAACGCATCGGGTTGTACCACCCAACGACGGAGGTCTGGCCCTCGGGCAGATCGCCGTCGCGGCCGCCCACGGTGCTCGTCCCGCCTGACCGAACGGAGCAACTTATGTGTCTGGGAGTCCCCGGCAAGATCGAGCAGATCTGGGAGGCCGACGGTATTCGCATGGCCGCCGTCAACTTCGGCGGAGTGCACAAAGACGTGTGTCTCGCCTACCTTCCTGACATCCAGGTTGGCGATTACACCATCGTGCACGTTGGGTTTGCGCTGACGCAGCTTGATGAGGCTTCGGCAATGGAGACCCTTGAACTGATGCGCAGCGTCGGTCTTCTTGCTGAGGAGTTCGGACTGGTGCCCGACCAAGCCCCACCGTCACGATGAAATACCTCGACGAGTTCGGCGATCCGGACATCGCGAAAAAACTTCTCGATGACATTGCACGCACGGTCACGAAGCCGTGGGCGATCATGGAGGTGTGCGGAGGTCAAACGCACACGATCATCCGCAACGGGATTGACCAGTTACTTCCCGCCGGTGTCGAGTTGATCCACGGACCCGGCTGTCCGGTATGTGTTACTCCGCTGGAAACGATCGACCGAGCCATGGCCATCGCAGCTCGCCCAGACGTCATCTTCTGCTCCTTCGGCGACATGATCCGCGTCCCTGGTTCGCACAGTGATCTCTTCCGGATAAAGAGCCAGGGTGGAGACATTCGCGTTCTCTACTCACCGCTGGACGCCGTTCGCATCGCACAGGCGAACCCTGACAAGCAGGTTGTCTTCTTCGGCATCGGGTTTGAGACAACTGCTCCGGCCAACGCGATGACGGTGCAAATGGCCCAGCGCCTCGGCGTCAGGAACTTCTCGGTGCTCGCTTCCCATGTATTGGTTCCGCCCGCGATGACCGCCATCCTCGATTCGCCGAAGCGTCGGGTGCAGGGATTCCTGGCTGCTGGGCACGTCTGCACGGTGATGGGGCTCGGCCAGTACCGGCCTTTGGTCGCGAAGTATCAAGTGCCGATCGTGGTCACGGGGTTCGAACCACTCGATGTACTAGAAGGTATTCGACGGGTACTGCTGCAACTCGAGGAAGGTCGCGCAGAACTCGAGAACGCGTACCAAAGAGCGGTTCCGGACGAAGGGAACCTCATTGCCCAGCAGGTCGTCAATGACGTCTTCACGACGTGCGATCGAGCATGGCGGGGTATCGGAGTCATCCCGACGTCGGGTTGGCGGCTGTCGGACAAATATGCGGATTTCCGTGCCGAACTCCGGTTCGATGTCACTGACATTTATGTCGTCGAGTCGCCGCTGTGCCGCTCGGGCGAGGTGCTTCAGGGGTTCATCAAACTCAACCAGTGCGGTGCGTTTGGCAATGAATGCACTCCCCGAGCACCGTTGGGTGCGCCGATGGTGTCGAGTGAAGGTGCCTGCGCGGCGTACTACCACTTCCGCCGCATCGGGACGCCGGTGTCAGCGTGACCGATCATCTGGACCTAGAGAACTGGTCATGTCCATTGCCG
>JAYTRC010000006.1:0-50643 GCA_043746355.1 Lacisediminihabitans sp.
GTCCGCCGATCGTAGTTCGCTGCGCAGGCTCCGTGTCCGGCTTTCGCGGCATATCCTCCCTCGCTTCGCTCAGTCCGGTATTCCACGACCGGGCACTACGCCTGCTCCGCTCTCAATCGATCTATGTACCGGGAGCAACCCGACTAAGTAGAGAGAAGGAGCATCAACAAATGACTGACACCGCCATTCTTGGCACCATCGAGCACATCGACCCCGCCCAGATCGAGGTCGAAACCAACATCCGCACCACCGTCAAGCTGGACCCGGCGTTCGTGGCATCCATCCGCGAGTATGGCGTCCTCACCCCGGTCGGCTGCCGCAGGAACGAGGACGGCACCGTGACCCTGCGCATCGGACAACGTCGGGTACTCGCCGCACGCGAGGTCGGCCTGCCGGCGATCCCCGCCTACATCGTGGAGGGGGATGACTCAACGGTGACTCGGCTGTTGGAGCAGTTCGCCGAGAACGAGCACCGGGCCAGCCTCACCGAGCCGGAACGCGCGGCGGTGTTCCGGCAGTTGGCGTTCGAGGGGCTGACCGTCCCGCAGATCGCCAAGCGCACCGGGGTGAAGAAGACAGTCGTCGAGGCTGGGATCACGGTCGCGGAGAGCGAGTTCGCGGGCAAGATCGCGACCAAGTACGCGGTCACGCTCGATCAGGCGGCGGCGATCCTCGAATTCGAGCACGACCCCCAAGCGGTCAAGTCGCTCGTGCAGTATGCGGAGGACGCACCGGAGCAGTTCCGGCACGAAGTTCAGCGCCAACGCGACGACCGTGCCCGCCGCCAGCAGGTCGAGACCGAGCAGGACATCTTGCGTGAGCAGGGGTTCACCATCCTCGACCGGGCGCCCTACTACGGGGAGAAGGAGTACACCAACATCGGTGACCTTCTCACCCGCGACGGCAAGCCGGTCACCGTCGAGAGCCTCGGTGGGATCAGCGAGAAGTACGCCCACGTCCGTTTCGCATGGGACGAGGCGACCAGCGACGTGTACCTGCGTGAGTTCAAGGTCTACGGGTTCAGTAAGAAGCAAGCCGCCGGAACGAGCGGTGGTCCCATGACCGACGAGCAGAAGGCCGAACGCAAAGAACTCATTGCCAACAACAAGGCGTGGGCCTCCGCCGAGGTCGTCCGCCGCGAGTGGCTGACCGGGCTCCTGGGACGTAAGACCCTCCCCAGAATGCCGCCTACTTCGTGGCCGCTGCCTTGACCGCGCACCGCACGACAGTCAGTTCGGGACTCAGCAGCGGCAACCGGCTCGCGGCGACCCTGCTCGGTCTCGACGCGCAGGACTCGGAGTGGGGCCAGAGTCCGATCGACCCGATCGCCGAGTCACAACCGGCCCGAGCCGGGCACGTAACCCTCGCGGTCGTGTTGGGCGCAATCGAGGCCAGCACCGGCAAGCACACGTGGCGGCAGCCGTCCCGCACCGCGCGCGGCTATTTCGCCCAGGTCGCCGCATGGGGGTACCCCCTGTCGGAAGTTGAGCAGATCGTCGTCGGCACCGACGAGGCAGACGAGCCGTCCGAGCCTGACGAGGAGGACGTTCGGGAACACGTGCCGACCCGCGACGACGATGGCGACACCGCCGCGTGACTGAACGCGTGGCCCCGGATCACGGTCCGGGGCCACGCCCTTGCTCGACGCCAGAGAACAGGAAAAGGGCCGCCGAGTAGAATCGGCTCGACGGAAGGAGCCTGGAATGGCCGCGGAGCAGTCCATGTGGCACGTCAACGACGTGGTCGCCTACGACCTGATGCGCGAACTGTCCGGGAGTCTTCAAGCGCGCCTACTCGAGCGAGCCCGCCACGGCGACCAGTCAGCGCAGACAGAGTTGCTCGACGTTCGCCGCACAACCATTTCAATAGACGGCTACGACCGCGCCGCCGTTGACTCATACGCGAAGCAGCTGCAACTGCGGGACGCAGAACTCGCACTGGCGGCATCAGGTGTCAGCTGAGCCTGCCGATGCGCTCACGCCTGAGCAGATAGACGAGATCTACCAGACCCAGATTAGCCCGACGCTATTCGCGGATTCTCCTGGCGGCGAGGCGACGCCCAACCTGGTGCTGTTGGGCGGGCAACCCGGTTCGGGCAAGTCCCGCGCTAGCGCCCGGCTGCTGGTCGAGCACAACAGAATGATCGCTGTCAGCGGCGACGACCTGCGCATCTATCATCCCGACTACCGCGACCTGATCACCAACCACCCCGAACAAGCAGGCGCGGTCCTCGCGGAAGCAACGCGCCCCTGGGTGCGCTCCGCCACCCAGAACTCCCTCGATGAACGTCGCAGCCTCCTGCTTGAAGGAACGTTCGGGGACCCCGAGGTGACGCTCGCCACGGCCGCACGATTCCGGGACGCCGGGTTCCACGTTCGTATCGTCGCAATCGCGTCCCCCCGTGCCCTCAGTGTTGTCACGGCCACCTCCAGGTACCTTCGCAACCGCAAGATGGCCTCGACGGCGCGCTTTACCTCTCTCTCCGCCCACGACCGCGGATATGACGGAACCGCCCGCCTCATTGACTCCCTGGACGCAACCACCCCCGCGGATCGCGTCACGATCGTCAGCCGGAACGGCTCTGTCCTCCTAGACCGGTCGAATGCAGATGGCGGCACGTATGGGCCTTTCGAGGCCAGTAGGGCACTGTACGAAGGACGAAACCCCGCGTCCTGGGGGGCACGGTCCACGATGGAACTACTTGGCGAACTGAAGCAGATCACCAGCTTCGCAATGGAATCCGAGAATCTCACCCATGGGGTGGCCGAACTGCTGGTCGATGCGCACGTGAGTGCACTCGATGACGTGGTGTCGCGCCTAAGTGTTGCCGCCGACTCTCCACAGGCTAGGTTCATCCGTCAAGCTGTCACCGAGCAATTGGTTGCCCTTCGCCGAGAAGCGACTGTAGGACACCCGAGCACCGCAGGCCTGGCAATGGAGCCTGATCGCACTCCGCTGGCGACCCCGGTCATCGAGAAAGACTGATGGGCAGATAGAGTGACGACCCGGAGTCCGACGTCACCATGCACGACGGCATGAAGGCGCTCCTTCTGGAGCAGATCATCCAGCAATACCTGGACTCGCCTGACTTCAACGGAGTGGATGCCGCTCGTCTCATCGATGCAGTCAAAGACTTCCCGGTAGACGCACATGACCTCATCAATGACCTGGTCGCCGAGGGAGCGGTCTACGCCAACTTCGGACACGAAATGGTCAACCCGCACATCATCGGGTTTCCACACCAGGACGCGGTCGCCAACGCCGCCGAGGTCCAGAAGCGCGGAGGAGTACGCACCGCCGTGCTCTACCCCAGTCGGGACACTCTCGCAGGAGTCTCTGCCGGAGACCGTTACCCAGGGGCTCCATACTCCTCCTCGCTGGCGCTGGGCCATGCCCAACTCGAGTCGATCTTCTTCCGAGCCGATGTTCTCGGCAAGTACCGCGACGACCCCCGCCACGACTACACCCTCGACATCGGTGGAGAGATCCGTGCACGCGAAGGAACGCCGCTCGACACCTACCTGACCACCTTCAGTATCGGATTCGACGCAGATGTCGAAAACGATGAAATCGTGGTTGGCGTTCCACTCCGGTATCTGCATGACCTCACACCAGTTGAACAGGCTTACTGGAAATCGTTCGAGCACGAACGGCAGGACTGGGTCCTGCACCCTGACTGGGTGAGGCCGCACCTCATGGGCGAGTTCCCTGAACGGATCAGCCCCTACACCGCGGTTCTCGTGGAGATGCGGCTCGTCAACGAAATATGTGATGCGATCGGCTACCCGGCCCTGTTCCGGAACCTCTACGACGGCGAGACCAGGCCCACGGACTACGGGTACCTGATTCGCCCGACCAAGCGCGAGCTCTCCAACTTCATCGAGCAATTGAACAAGTTGCTGATCGACAACCTTGATCAGGAGTTTTTCAAACGGGCAAGAATTGCCCTCACGGAAGAACGGCAAGATGGAGAAGGCAACACTTATCAAAGCCAACGCGGCACGTTGAGCATGCTCATCGAGTTCATGGAGCGCACCGTGAGGCACGACCCTGAGGGGATGGTGCCCAGCGCTGCCAAGATCCTTCGTGAGGTCCGCCGCGCACGCTCCAACGTCGCTCATACCCTCCGCGAAAACGAATACGACGCCTCAATCTGGGGCGAGCAGCGCCGGTTCATAACGGAGGCGTATCTCGCGGTGCGGACCGTGAGGCAATTGCTTCTATCCCACCCGCGGGCGGCGGCAGTGGATGTTCCCGAGGATCTGGGCGTGCCGAATGTCTGGCCGTTCTAAGCGCTTCCCCGCCGACCGCCAAGAAGTGCCTCCAAGGCGAACGGACGAAGGGTCAAGCCTTCGAATGCTTTCCCATTTCATCTATCCAGAACCGATGAGTTGGGATCGTGTGGAGTTGACCGTCATCGAGGATCGAGTGAGTCGCACCCTAAGCGTATGAGACGAGGGCGGAGTCGAGCACGGAGACTGCCGCTCGGAGCGTTGACACTTCGCCGCCCGCGAAACCCGCCCTGACCGAAGGGTGAGATTCGCCATAAGCGAAGGGCACACCTGAACTTCGCGATATGCCTGCACCTACGAGCAGGGAATATGCCCCGGGATTCGGACGAAGCGCAAAGGCGAGCTCTAGCTCTTCCCCGGTTCGGAGGGCCTGGTTCTTCGGAGACGTCATGATTCTGCCCACGTCGCGGCTTCGTGTATGCCGGCAGCCATCGCCCGTTCCACAATGTCTTTGATACCATCCTTGCCCAGGCTGGTCTTGAGACGAAGGACGACGGGTCCTAGGTAGTGCGTTCCCCAGAACGGGGATTCGATGTTCAGCAGCAAGTGTGCCACGAGGTCATGGCACGCAGTGGGGTCAGTTTCGGGGAGGGCGGTCTCGGCGAGGTCGTGCAGCACTTGGGCGTGGGCGTTTAGGCTTGCTGGTCGTTTCAGGATCAACGCGACTGCCTCAGGAAATCGCGTGCCCAGATGCGGTGTCCAGCCCGCGGCAACGGACCATTGCTCCTTCGTCACGGCAACGGGAGAGCCGTTGGAGAGTTGCCCCATGAACTCGCCTAGCCAGGTATCCCAGGTCCGTTGCGTTTCGTCGGAATCCTGTCGGTCCAGCAGGAACTCGATGGCACTCAGGTATTCCTCGACTAGATCAGGATGGCTGGAGTCAAGGAACTGCCTTGCAAAGTCGACCGGAGTTGTCGGCATAGGAAAGGGAGCTCCGGCGATTAGCCCCGTCAGCGAGTAGTACTGACGGCGAAGTTCCTTCGAGACGGCTGCGACTTGCGATCGAAAGCTTAGAACCACGTCGGCAAACCCGAGCTCGAGCATCCTCAGATCGACGCGGGTCGAGTACAGGTAGCCGGACCATACTTGTAGGGCCGGTTGCGGTCCATGAACACCAGACATGGTGGGGAAGATTTTGGCCACACAATATTGCTCGTCAGCGTGGAAGAGGAATCGGAGTTCCGACCCGAGTATCGCTCTTGGGCCTCCCATTGCGCCTCGGTCGTCGTCGAGGATGCGGGAGAAGCGGTCGGCTGTCTTGTCGTCAAACCCTGTCCATTCCTCCCCGGCAGCGGAGCGTACGCGACTTACGACCCGAACAAAGAACTGGGTGAGCTCTCTCACTGAACTGTTGAGCCCTGCGGACATCCAATCGTCAGACTTTAGTGATGCGTTAGCGGCTGCTGCCGTTGACCATAGCCGGTCGGCGAGTTCGACGGCCGTGACGAGATACTCGTCGGGCATCCCCTGTTCCTGACTGGAGACGCCGGCGAGAAGTAGCTCGGCTACGTAGTACTCAAGTTCTTGGACCTTTTCATAGGAGCCGACGCGGTGCAGGACGTCGCCCCAGAGTTCGTCGGGGAGCGCATCACGTGACCAGCCGCGGACGACGGCGTTGCAGAGTTCAAGATTCCGCGGGTCGGGCGTGAGCTGCTGGATCGCGTCCCAGGTTGTCAAGCCGTGCGCAGGCGATACTGCGACGGTCCGGGCCAGTTGCTCTAGCGCGTCTTCCCAACGTGGTCCGTCGCTCCAGGAATCGCCGTATTCGTAAGTCAGCAACTCGCTCAAGGCGACGGACGGGTCATCGTTGAGCTTCTCGGTGAGGTCGTCGTCCGTGAGTGGTGGCGTGTATTCCCGGAACCCGCTGGACATGGAACTCGCGAGCTCTGGATTTGCACGGGGGGCGAAATCCGGGTTGGCCGCTTGAACCGAAGCTAGGTAGTCACTCGCTCCGGACCAGTCAGGATCGGTCTCGGCCAGCCAGACGAGGAGGTTGTATCGGGTGTAGTCGCCGTGCTTCGGATCGAGTTCAGCGGACCGGATCCCAGCGAGGAGTCGGTCGCGCGAGTTTTGGTCTGCCGCGGGCACTGAAGCGCGAAGCAGTTGGAAGACTTCGTAGCGAAGCCCTGGTTTGAACAAGAGTTCCCGATCCAGCAGCAGGCCGATCGACTTATCTGCTGTCCCTTTCGTGCGAGCAACTCCGTAGAGGCCGAGTCGTTGGAAGATCAGCAGTGAGTCTTGGAGCCAGGAATCTATGAGACCCGCCGCCCGTTCCGGTGCGTTGAGGACGAAGTGGTCGAGGCAGTCCCGAAGGACATCGATAATCGTGTCTTCGATGTCTCGGTGCGCATCCTGCTCGTGAGGTTCGATCGCGGATCTGCGGAAGGAGGTCGAATCGAAGCGGAGTTCGCCGCCGTTGTAGCCGCGGAGGAGTTGATAGGCGGCGCGGAATTTGTCCTCGGTAATAGTGAGTAGTTGCTGGGCGTGGGCGGGCAGGCTGGGGTGGAGCTTTGACCCCCAGGTCTCGTCCGCCCAGTATTGGTCGATCGACCAGACGATTTCAGCGTTCGGCCGACTGGGTGCCGGCTCTTCGTCATCCGGCGCGAATCCGAAGATTGGGGTTCTGAGCTCGATTTTCGGTGTTAGCGCGGCGCTCCAGAGAGCGAGCGCAGCGTTGGTATGAGCGGGCATTTTGCAGGACGCGAGCAGGATCGACAGGTAGTCGTGGACGGCGAACTTGTCGACTGGATAGCTGAGGAGAACGCTCACCCAAGTCTCAAAGCGTGCGGGCGCGCTCTCGCTTAGGCGCGACACGCAAAGAGCAACATCCACCCAAAGCTGCTGGGAGAGCGTGCGCGTCGTGCGCAGGATTTCCAGTGCAACGGTGGTGTTCTCGTCGGACTCGGTGATTCTTTCGGCAAACCAACGTGAAAGTATGGCGGACGCTTCCGTTGACGCGGCAGTTGTCAGGTTCAGCTCAAAGACGCTCGACCCAACCACCCACCCCAGCCATTCGGAGTGCGTCGCGAATTCTTGGAAAGCGCGGGCCCCGTAGCCCTTCGCAATGGTGTCCTCAAGGTAGTCCAGCTCGGTGCGATCGGCCGTTGGCGGTGCGCTGACGATGTCGCGCACGCGCGACCGGTGGGCGAGGGCTCCCATCTCGGCAAGGTCGGCCCACGCGGTGAGTGCCTCGGTCAAGCCAGTGTGACTTGAGCCAGAGGGGGAGGTAGCCAATCGGCTTGATGTTGAGCGATCGCCAATCGGACCCGTCAGGGTCGGGTGTCAGGGCATATCGGCTTTGCGATTCGGGTAAGCCACGCGCCAAGTAGCTCATCACGATGTCCTGCATGCTGTAACCGACAAAGAGCACCACGAAGTTCGAGAACATCGGGTACAGAAATCGTGCCGCCCACGACTCGGTCAAATAGGCGGCACCGAAGTCTGCATCCGTCAACACAAACTCCGACGCTGGCCGCAAGACCGAGCCGTGCAGGTGCACTAGGCCACTGAAGTTCCGCCCGAGAGGAAGCGCCGGGCCGACATACACGTTCGGAATCGGGATATGAGCGATGGCGGCATGAGAAGCAAGATGGTCATCGAAGTTGGTCGTGACGATCCGCATCACAGGTGACGCAGCAGCGATCCGCATGATCGCCTCATGGTTCGCGTTTGGCTTCGATGCGGGATCCGCGAGTATCTCCTTGACGAGCTCGTGCACCGGCCAGTGCCCCGGCTGAGGGTCTCGTGTCGCGAGATAACCTAATAAGCCATCTGGCCGGCTACGAAAGCGAGTCAGGATTTCATCGCTGGCGCCGAACCGTTTCGCGACACTAGATGCAAGGTCATCGAATGTTTGCAAGTTCGACGGGTGGTCAAACGATGCCCCGGCACCGACGAACAAGACGAGCCGACCTTCGCGGTGCGCATCGATCACCTCACGTGGTAAATCGACTTTTCCTGTAATCCACACCGAGTCCTCCGCCAACGGGTCTCCGAAAAGGGAGAAGTTTTCGTATAGCAAGCCTATTGGCCGATATGCCATAGTGGGCCGCCGCGGTCTGGGGTGGCGGCGATCCTGCCTCTCCGCGCCACCACCGTGGACGCCGTGAGTGGATGGCAGGCCAAGGCGACAAGAGGCGGCGCGAAGGATTCGTCCGTGGAAGAGCACGCCGGCCGAATCATCACAACAGCGGAGCGGATGCTGGCACTCGAACTGGCCGACGTCCCGCTCGCGCGCGACAGCCAATTCATCGTCGGCTGGATGCGATCCGCGTACGACCAATCCCGCGCAATCGCGAGACTCACGTCCGACGGGCTTGCACATGCAGCGGCACCCAATCGGCGGGCGTTCTCCGAGATCGCGTTCCGTTTGCTCTGGCTGCGCAGTCTCGACAGCGGAAAGCGGGCCCCCGCGTTGGACACCGTTATCGCGAACGAGAAGCGGCTAACCACCGGGTTCTACGACACGCTGAAAGAGATGGGTTACGAGCACGACATCGACTTGAGCGAGATGGAGAAAGTCGTCGCTGACGTTATCGACGACAAGAAATTACGTCAGCAGGTCAAGGCGGTGACCGATGCCGCGAAAGCAGCCCCAATCACCTTGGGCTTGTATTCCGCCTGGCGGGAGGAGACACAGTACACGCACGCGACTGCCCATTTGGCCGTTGCATATGCTCCCGAGGAACCCGAGAATCGGCTAGGTCGAGGCGAGCCGCCGCTGCAGCATGCTGACCTCGACCTGCATCACATGGTGTGTTTGCTTATCGCAACCCTCACGGTGGAATTGCTGAAGGATGCCGGAGTCGATCCGGACGTGGTGTGGCCAATCATGTCAACGGCATGGAACGTCAAGGAATGAAGCCTTCTGGTGTTATAGCGTGACCTGATCGTCTAGGTCATGGGACTCCTGCTGCACGGCGAGCCGCACCTCGTCGAAGGCTTTCGCCGTTCGGGCGCGTATCGCAAGCCACGCACCTGGCCAATCGATGATGAACGCCGGAAGCCCCAGATTCTGCTGTGCCCGTGCTGCCTTCGCTTGGGTGCTCTCGCTGCTGTGGGCAAATCCGGTCCTGAGCGTTCCGACATCGCGAATGGTGTTAAGTGCTCGAAGGGCGGGTTCAGCAGAGGGGCCGTCCAAGTTCCGAGTCAGCCACCGCCCGAGTCGACCGATCGACCCTGGTTGGGGCTCGTTCTTCTTGAGGTCTGCTGCGGGCACGGGTGGAACATCAAGGTGGCCGATGATGTTCCAGAGCGAGTTTGTCGCGCTCTCGAACTGCTCTTTGGACACGACATCCATGCCGAGCTGGGTGGCCGAATTCAGGTCGGGAGCGTCGACGAAGCGGCACTCGGCCGGCCAAGCGTGGTGCGCACGCAGCACGTAGGCGAGGTAATCGATGGTTTGAACTAGCGTCAGAGGTGAGGGCGTCCATTCTCGCGCCACTGCGTCTAGCTGTGCCTCCGCGGCGACGTAGTCCAGGTAGTCGGTCGCGCTGATGATTGTCTCGTATGAGCCCAGATCCGCTCGGCCGAGGGACACGTCATGCTCGACGCCGTTAGGTATTACAGAGAGCGGGGCGTACTCGCGCTGCAAAATCTGGCCCACAGCTTCACCGGGAATGTAGACCCGGTAACGGGACGAGCGGGTCCCGCTCTCGAGCCAGTCCACGATGCCAACGAAGCTGCGCAGCGGCTCGGTCTTCTCAGCGACCTGATTCCTCAGCGGAGTCAACGCGGCGTCGGCTCGAGCAATCGCATTTACCAGCCAGACCAGCTGGTTGGCGTACTCCTCGATTTCTGGCTGGCTCTCGGCCAGTCGCGTCAAGCCTGCTATCGACAAGCCGACAATCCTCGCGGCTGGCCGACTGTCCGTGCCCTCGGAGAGCCACACCCACCCATACCCACGACCGCTGGTATTGGGCACGGCGACCATCGGAAGCTGCGCCAGGATCTCGTCTGGGTTGTTCATAGCGGGCTGGTTTGCTCGGGCAATTCTCGACACGTAGTCCCATGTTTGCCAGCCGCCGAGCTCGCTCTCAGATACGTAGCGCTCGCTGAATGCGCTCTCCCAGATGGTCATGAGGAGGGCTTTCTCGTCCGTGGAGAGCTCGCGACGCAGCGCGTCGTCGGAGCCTGAAAAGGAAGTCATTCCAGTCTCGGGTCCTTCAAGTCAGCGCGTGATCGCATGTGGCCCCTAACGGTGTCGAAGGATTGGGACTACCCAGCCTCCGGCTTCGTCCCCCCAAGCAGCCAAATCGTAATGAACTCCCCGCGAGGCGAGGATCGCATTGACCTTCTGCCAGTCGTCGGGGTTGCGCAGGTCACCCGAAAACCCGGGCATCTCAACCAGCATCCCGTTTGGGTGATGATCGGGCCAGGGATCCAGCTTCCGGCGCCAGACGCGAGCGTCTTGGGTATAAGTGACCCATGCGACCCGGACGTCCTGCGACATCCGACAAGGATACCGTTCTCCCAATGCCGCCAGATGGAGTAACAGAGTTGAGCAGATGCACGCAGGCACTCGGGTGTGATGGGCGCATTCGCACCTAGCGTTGTTTGTATGCGCGGCGGGTTGGAGCGGTGGAAGCGAGGCAACGCATCCGAGGGCGTGGGTCAGGCGGTTTCCTACGCATTCGACGGTGGCTGCGACGCGACCCGCACTCACAACGCCGACGCGGTGATGCGAGCGGTCAGCTACGGAACCGGTGATGCTGGAATCGTGTCGCGGTTCACGGTGACCACCCAGGGCGTCGAAGAAGACGCATTAGCGGCCGCTGCTCTGGCTCGGTGGGTGGACGGCAGTGACCCTCTGACAGGGGAGCGTCGAGGCCGAGATCTGACCAGCCCAGATGCGGACTTGCTGCTGGACGGGACCATGAACATGCCCAAGTCCTTCAGCCTCGCAGTGTTGCTCACACCCAAACTACGCGGAGAGCTCGACGCACTGCAGGACCGCATCCGAGATCGCACCCTCAAGCTGTGGCAGGACGAACTCAACGCTCGTCGTGGGGCCGGCGGACTCATACGGGAGGCCATCGCTCGCCTCGAAGTGGTGGAGTTGCGGCACGAGCGGTCGCGTGCGCTCGACCCCCACATCCACCGGCACCTGTGGCTGAGTGTCAAGGTGCTCGGCGCGGATGGCAAGTGGTCGAACGTGGACTCGCGGGTCGCGATGAAGCTGCACACCCTTGTGAACGCCGAAGGCGACCTCGCCTCCCGCACCGATCCCGCGTGGGTAGTAGCTCTGGCCCAGCATGGCTACACTCTCGATGCCGATGGGGAGGTCACCGAACTGGCCCATCTCGTGCGGCCCCTCTCGCGGCGGTCCAACCAGATCGAGGCGAACCGTGCCCTGCGTCTCGCCCGCTGGAAGCAGACCCATCCAGGTCAGCAACCCGACCACGCAACCCTGGCGTGGATCGACCGATGGGCGTGGGCGCAAGGACGACCCGACAAGCCGAAAGATGTAGACGAGGCCCGGTGGGAGACCCTAGTCCGGGACGAGATCACCGCCCTCGACAAATCCGCAACCGACCACCGGAACCCTGCCATCGTCAGATCCCGCCGCCTTGCGGACCTCGACCGGGACCTCCTGACCGCAATCGCGATAGCCGACGCCGACCGGAGATCCGCTGGCAGCGGGGGAAGATTCAGCCTCTACGACGTACGCGCGGGCGTCACTCGGGCGCTCGCCGCGTCGGGGATCGTCACCGATCGTGCGACGCTCCAGGAAGTGATCGAGGACCTCACCGCTCGCGCGCTGCAAGGCCACACGGTTGACTTCCTCGAAGGCGAGAGCGACGTCCCTGTACACGTGAAGCGCCTCATGTCCCTGCCGACCGCGCAAGCCAAGCTCGACCTCGCCGCACGCTTCGACCAGCTGAACACGGCAGGCCAGGATGTCTCCATCGAGGCGATCACCCGCACGGCAGGGGAGGTATTGAATGGCGACACGAAACTCGACGCTGGGCAAGTTCAGGCCGCCGCAGCCATCGCCGGGACGAACAGGCTGGTGACCGTCACCGGCCCTGCCGGAACAGGTAAGACCACGCTGCTGCTCGTCGCGCGCGCGCTCCTCCAAACCCAAGGCCGGCGCATGGTCGTGGTCGCGCCCACCCGGAAGGCCGCTACGGTCGCCGGCCGAGAGATTGGCGCCGTCGCGTCCAGTCTCCACGCGCTGCTCATCGACCACGGCTACCGGTTCCACGAGGACGCTGCCGGGCGCGTCGTCTGGACCCGGGTGCGACTAGGCGACGCCGACCTCACCTCCGGAGCCGTCTACCGGGGACCGCGGCGCTTCCCCCTGGGGTCGGGGGATCGGATTGTTGTCGACGAGGCGGGCATGGTTGACTTGCACGCCGCGAACATCCTTGCCCAGCTGGCTACCGACACCGGGGCCGGGATCGTAATGATCGGTGATCACCTCCAAGCCCTGCCGGTCGGGCACTCTGGCGCGATGGCCACCATGCACCGCCGCTCCGGATCAACCGTCGACCTCACTGCACTGCACCGATTCCGCGACCCCGCCTATGGCGCGCTCACCTTGCGCTTGCGCGAGCCGGCCGATCATGCGGATGCCGTCGCGGTCGCGCGCGAGCTAGCCACAGCCGGACATCTTGAGACCGTGGCAACCGAACATGACGCGCGCGAGCGCATGGTCGCCGCGTGGCTGATGCACGCTGCCTGCGGGGAGCGGGTCGCCCTAGTGACCGCAACTAACGCCGAGGCCCAGCAGGTCAACGATCGCATCCAACAGGAACGTTTCGAGATGGGTGCACTTGCAATCGAGCGGATCGCCCTCGGCCAGGACGGACAACGGCTCCTTGTCGGCGACATCGTCCAGACCCGACGAAACGACACCTACCTCGGCGTCGACAACCGCGCCATCTGGACCCTCACCCGAATCACCGACGGTGGCATCCGCCTGACGTCAGTCACCGACTCCGGGGATATCCGCACGGTCGACCATGACTACGCCGCCGAACACATCCACCTCGCGTACGCCTCCACCGTCCACGGCATCCAAGGGGAGACCGTCCACCACTCCTACGTCGGACCTGGCGTCGACGCGGCCGGCCTCTACGTCGGCATGACCCGCGGCCGCGACCGTAACACCGCCATCACGATCGCCCGCGGGACCAAGCGAGCCATCGAGCAGCTCGCCGACACCATGATGCGTGGGCGCATCGAGATCACTTTGGACGACGCCCGCCGAGGCGCGCTCGGTGAGCTTGGCCGTGCCGCACGCACCATGCGCGACGGTCTCGAAACGGCTCGGGCAGCGGAACACGCAGCACGGGCGAGACTGCGCGAGATCGACGTGGAGATCGCCCGCGTCGAGGCTGCCGGACACGGAAGGACAACCGATGCGGACACAGTGAGGGTGCAGTTGCTGCTCGCGGACGAGCGCGCGACCGTCAAGACACAGGTTGACGACGCGCGGCGTGACGCAGCTGTTCTGATGGAGGAACACCAAGAGCGGATCACGGCCCTGACTCCCGGACGAAGCCTCCACGGCGCCGCGCGTGACTCCGCTAACTCCAGCCTTGGACGGGAGCGTCCAGTCCCATCATCAGTCGACGATCCCACCGCAGGTCTTGACATCTAGTCTTCCCCCGCCGGCGCCAGCACCGGCAGACTTTGGTGCATGAGCATTGAACAGTGGTGGCCGAAGGTGAAGCCTTCAACGCGGGAGTGGCTGATCCAGAACAACGGCGACGCATTGCCCGCGGAGATCGTTGCCGACGTCACATGGGCCGGCGGGTCAATCACCTCGGACGCCTGGTGGGTTGGGCAAACCGGCCCGACGGGGTTTTTCATCTCAGACGAGGCGACCGACTGGATCGAGGAAATCGCGAACGACGAAGATCCCGAAACCCCGCCCTCGTTGAGGTAAGCAAATCCACGGAGTCGGCACGAGGACCTTTAGCGCGAGCGCGCGAAGTTCCGTGGGAAAGGGAGACGGGATGGACATCTACAGCCAGTACGCACGCTGGAGGAGAAGCACTCGCTACGGTATCCCCCGAATCGGCCTCGGCAACCGCCAGCTGGCCGCCATGCTTGGCGACTTCCTCTATGAGAGTTCAAGCGCGGAGGACGAATCCCGTCGGATCCTCGAGTGGCTCTACGAGGAAGGCATGAAGGTGCTGCACGGCAAAGACCGCAACGACCTGGACCGCTTCACCGGCGAGCACAACCGGGACAAACGTCGCGCCGCTGGGATGAAAGGGGGTTACGTCTCGTGGAACCGCATGGATGAGCTCTCGCAAATGATCATCGAGCACCTCTCGAACGTCAACGGTCGTGACGACCCGGAGTTTGACGAGAACCGCGCCGCCCTCGAGCGAATGTCCAGCACGAAAAGGGCGCTGAGAGAGTTCCGGAACCAGCTCGACCATCGCGCCCCAAGCGACTTCGGCGGCAGGCTGAATTTCTACCGAGATGCTGAATCCGACGTCACCGTGAGCGCCCTCTGGGGCTGGACCGAGGTGGCGGCGAGCTACTGGACAAACCTGCACTCGATCGGCGACGGGATCCGCTTGGCGACCGGAATCCCTCTTGCAGCGCAGATCGGCGAACCCAGAGCCCTGCAATGGCCTCCGGATGGGCTATCGATCCGAGGGCTTCGCCTGCTGCAGCGCTCCGGCATCGAGGTTGCCGAGGGGCAGATGAGAAGCGCTCGGAACGATTGGACCCGCATGAGTCGGCGATGGGCGCGCCCGAAGCAGAAGCTCACCCGGTCGCGCGGGATGCCGGATGGGTGACACACCCGAGCATTCCGAGATTGCGCGATGCCGCTACGCGCATGCAGCTGATCATCGGCCGCTCTTACGGTAAAGAGCCACTTCTGACAGATACCGCCGCGCTCGTAGCCGCGATCGGCTCGGCGGAATCGCAAAGAGCGGGCCGGAGTACGGTGACTCCTGCCCGCTCTCTGCTGTGTGGTGGTTAGCGTGCGATCCCTGCGCCGGTTGCTGCCGGCGTGGCTGTTGGCCCCTCCGCGTACGCGTTGGGGCCGCTAGCTTTTGGGGCGTGCTCGATGTTGACCGTTGCGAACCGCAGGGACGCGGCGACCGTGTCGGCCACGATGTCGCGGCTCTCGCGGACGTTGTCGTCCTTGTCGGTGTAGCTGCCGAATCGCAGGTCGCCTGCCACGAGGACTGAGTCGCCTTTGCGGACGCTGTCGACGACGTGGCGGGCTTGGTCGTTGAAGACGACCACGCGATGGAAGACGGTGCCGGCGTCCTCCCACTTGTTGGTGTCCTCGTTGAGTCGGCGGTCGTTGACCGCGACGGAGAACCGGGCGTACTCCACACCCTTCTCGCTCGTGTCGTGCTCCGGATCTGCGGTGAGGTTCCCCTCGATGGTTACCGGGATTCGTGTTGGCATGCTCTTGTCCTTTCTTGTTGTTGATTACTCGCCGTGGGCGTTTTTCGCCCAGGCTTCCCATTCGCCCTGGTCGGTTTCCTTGTCCCAGGAACGTTTCTTTGTGTCCTTGTGGCCGCTGCTGCAGGACCCCGGGTATGCCTCGCGGAGCCGGGGCTTGGCCGCGTGCCACCGTTCGAGCCACATGACCGGCCCGAGCCCGGTGTCTTGTTTGTCGTAGGCGGTGCGCCAGGCGACGTGAAGGGCGGAGAGTTCTTCGACCAGCGCGGGATGCTTCCACCAGCAGTTCGGGATAAGGGTGACCGGTACCTCGAAGCGGGTGGTGACCCATTCGACCCACTCGCGCAGGGTCTGCCATTCGATCGGTGCGAGCTCGGGTGGCAGGTCTCGCCAGCGGATGGCGCGGGTTCCGGGGGATGGGTCGGATCCGGTCCGGGTGAGGGGGTCGGCTGGGTCGAGGTCGAGGCTGGCGATGAGGTCCTCGACCGGAATCCAGTCCTCCTCGTCGTCGTATTCGCCCTTCACGTTCGCGACTGTTCGGCGGCGGGAATGCGGGTGCGGGCGATCCGGATCGCGTGCACGGTGGCCACCGGCCGGGTGCGATGGCCACGGAGTACCGGGTCGCTGTCGAGTACCCGGTGCACCAGGCCGTGGCAGGCGGGATGCATTGCACAGAGGTCTTCGTGGATCTCTCCGCAGATCCATCGAGCGCCGACCAGGGTGACTCGGGTGTAGTCGAGGTGGTGCAGCTCGAGCTGGCGGCGTGTGGCCGCGCGCCCGCAGACGACGCAGCGCAACTCGTAGGTTCGGGCCTCCTGCTCGGTGAACCACTGATCGCGGCGTCGAAACCAGGGGACCGATCTTAGGTAGCCGCTGCGGTAAAGGTTCCCGACCGCGGATTTCCGCGCGTTGCTCACGACTCGTCCTTGATAGGGTCCACCGTCGCGGGTTGACGTTGTTCGGCGAAGACGATCTGCTGCTCGGTTTCGGTGTCGCTCTTGGCCGCCTGGATGGCGCGGGCGTCCTTGCGCTGATCCCATGCGGTGAGGTCCAGCAGTACCCCTCGGCGGTTCCGGTAGGCCAGAAGACCGACATCCTGGGGCATCCGACGGATTTCGTCGGCGCTCATCAGCGGGAGGCGCTCGTGGTGCTCCGAGGTGTGCAGCCCGGCGCGGTCGGTGCTCCAGGAACGTTGAGTGCGGCGTCGTTCCCGGTACCCCAGGAGGGTTTCGATGTCGCGCAGGTGGGAGACTCCGGCGGCTCCGCCGAGCAGGATCTTGGCGGTGGCGGCACCCCAGATGGTGTCGGCTTCGGCTCGTGACCATGCGGTCTCGGCCTGCGAGAGGGCTTGCAGGACGACGAAGGTGCAGATTCCGCGTCCCCCACCGTCCGCCATGACCCGTGGGAGGGCGGCCCAGCGGAATAGGTTCGCGATCTCATCCAGCACGAGCCCGAGCGGTTCCCCGAGCCGGGCGCCGGGGGAGGCGAGCGCTTTCCGTCGGGCGACCTCAACGACGTCGTCGAGCACGGCGGACAGGAACCCTCCCATGGCCCCAGCTCCGGAGCCGGACCCTAGAAGGTAGAGGGTGTTGTGTCCGCTGAGGAATGGTTCCGGCTCAAACCGGTGTCCACCGGTTGGTCGCAGTGCGTCTCGGATCTGGGGGATCGCCAAGGGGGCGACGGCGCCTTGAACGCCGAACCAGGTAGAGGATCTCAGTTTGTCGTCGCCAGTGAGGATGGCCTCAAGGCCGTCGCCCCATCCGGGGGCTCCATCGGAGCGGAGGATCTCGACGGCGGTGCGAGCTAAGGCGGGTGTGGATCCCCACTCGTGCAGGTCGACCACGTCACGACCGCCGACCGCTGCCGCATGCAACAGCCGCGATAAGACGGTGGCTGCGGCTGCTGCCCACTCCTGATTCGTGGCGGACCCACCGAGCGCCGTGCCGGTGACGATCGCGGCACCACGTTGGACGGCGACGAGGGGGTCCTCGCAGCCTGCGATCGGGTCGATGGAGATCGTGTCCTTGATGCCCGACAGGTTCTGCGGATCGAACACGAACACCTCGCCGCGTCGTTGGCGCATCCGGAGGGTGGCGGTCAGATTGTCGTTCGTGGTCGACGTGGAGACCAACGGTCCAGCCCAGTCGAGGATTGCTGAGATCAGAATCCGATACCCCTTGCCGGAACGGGGCGGTCCCTCAAGGGCCACGGAGTCCTCGATAGATACGTACACGTCGGTGCCGTGGGATCGCCCGACTCGCCAGCCCACGTCGGAAGCCGTCAACTTTTGGGCACCTGGCCGTAAAACTGGCCCTCGACGCAGGACCGCAGCCGCGGAGAGGTGACGTCGGATCTCCGCCGCAGTCGCGAACCCGGGTCGGCGGCGCAGGTCGATGACGAACTTCTTATCAGACTGCTGATAGCGCGCCCATGCCACCCCCGCCCAGACGCCGAGCCCGACCAGGACGAGGAGGGTCGCGGCGTCGGCGAGGCGGATCGGCAGCACCGGCAGCACGCATCCGGTGATCGGCGTGTAGGTGGTGGGGTCGCCGGATAGGGCGAGCCAGGTTCCGGACAGCGGTCCAGTCGCGGTCGGCCGGGTCCCGCACGCGGCAGTGGTGATCGCTTCGGCCAGGAACGCGAACAACAGGTTCAGCATCACCAGTCCCGCGACCAGCACGGCAAGGGCCTTCGGCCAGAACTCGTCCCGCACCATGCTGCCCGCTCCCTTCTTATTGGAGCCCGGTTGCGATCGCGGCGCCGGCGGCGACCCATGCCCGCCGGGTAGCGGGGCGCAGTGAGTCGAACCGCAACGGGCCGCTCTTCATCGAGGGGTCGAACGGGATCACCTGCACGGCCCGCACCAGAGGGGCGAACGCATCGGCGATTCGCGCCGACTCGACGCTGGAGCTGCGTTCCGCCTGGGTGATCACGACGACCGCGTCCTGGGCGAGGCGCGCCGAATGCTCGTCCCGGTCGATCAGGGCCTCCAGCAAGAGGGCGGCGGATTCCGCCGATTCCGGGGCGGCCAGGGTCGGTACGACCAGCTGGTGGGCGGAGTCGACCATCCGCAGCCACCGGGAGGCGGACTCGTCGTTGCCGGAGTCGAAGATCACCAACCGGTAGTAGCGGGCGGCGACCTGCAGCAGCTGATCGAACTCGGCCGCGCCGATCCGTTGGCTGGCAGCCAGCAGTTGAGGGTTGGAACGCAGCACGTCGTAGCGGTCCTGGGTTTGGTGGTGCACATACCAGGCGATGTCTCCAGCTCCGGCCCCGAGCTCCAGCAGCCGGGCGGCGGCACCGAGGGCGTCCTGCACAGTGGCGTCGTGGTGGTTTGATTCGGTCCGCCAGCCGAGGGTGCCTCGGGTGTCGTTGTTGTCCCAGGCAAGCACCCCGCCGCCGCCGTTGCGGGCGAACACGGCCGCGAGCATCGCGGAGGTCATCGTCTTGCCCACCCCGCCCTTCCCGTTCACCACGGCGATCACCCGGTAGCCGCCCCAATGCCGGGACGTGATGCGGATGTTGTCCTGGAATTGCGCCTGCGCTCGGGAGGGTCGCACCGGGATCCCTAGCCGCGCCAGCACACCGAACGCCCCGGTCCGCGCCAGGGCCGGTTCGGTGCTGATGAACGAGGCCCGCCCTCCGGCCACTGTCTCGGGCGCCGGGGTGGGCGGCTGTTCGTCGTCATCACGGCCCGCAATCCGCCGGACCGCACGGAGGGTCGACAGCTCGTCGTTGTGTTCGCTGTGATCGAGGGTGCGGTCGAGGAATGCGTCGATGTCCTCGCTCGTGCTGCCGGGTGTGATGGTGCCGTCGGGGGAGACGAGGATGCGGTGTTCGCCGTGATCCCCTGCGGTGGTCAGCTCTATGTTCTGCCGGAGCCGGCGTGCTTCCCACACGGTGCGGCGCAGCACGAAGGCGCGCGGGTCTTCGCCCGGGGCGATGATCAGGTCGTCGGGGGTGTCCGCGCCTGGTCCCCGGTAGGTGGCGCTCGACCCGATGATCTCGGCGAACGCCCGTGGGGTGTCCTTGCTGCTCATTGCGCCTCCTGTTCGTGCCCGGCCGCCCGGGCTCGTGCGATGTCGTCGCTGTCCGTGGTGGGGGTGTTCCACACGGTGTCGAGGTCGGTGTCGTCGACGCTGAGGGTGATCCGTTCGGCGTCTGCCTTCTCGCCCAGGACCGCGTCGTCGGTTTGGAACAGGTCGTACTCCCACGGTGTGGAGGTGGCGAACGCGTCCACGAGGTAGGCGAACTGGCCGACGTAGCCAATGAACTGTCCCTGCCGTAGTTGCCGTGCCATGTCCACATGCACGGCGGGGAGGTCCAGGCGGGTGCGGAGGTCGCCGGCGCCCTGGGTGTTAGTGCGGAAGATGAACTTGTTCTCGATGTCGCCGACCACGGAGTAGGCGAGGCTGCGTTCTTGTGAGCCGGCGTCGCCGACCGCGTCCAGGTCGCCCATCTTGTGCAGAATGACGATGTTGCTTATCCCGTAATGCCGGGACAGTTTTAGCCACTGTTGGTACATCTGCAACGCTGCGAAGGACGACATGTCCCGCCAGCCTTCTTCGCGGATCACGTACCGGGTGCGGCGGGCGTCCCGGTCGGAGATCACGGCCTGCACCCACGCGGTGGTGCACACCTGGGTCAGTTGTGCGACGAGGTCCCCGCGGGCGAACAATTCCGAGGTGTCGACCACGACCATGGGGGCGTCCTCGTCGAAGGAGACGGTGGATTCGTCCTCGAACAGGCCGGATAGGTCCCCGTCAACGAAACGGCGCAACGCAAACCGCGGCCCCGACACCGCCGCCTTCAAATCCGGGTCAGCCTTCGCGGTCCCGGTGGCGATCGCCTCCAGTTCCGCGTGCACCCGTCGCAGGGTGGGCTGCCCGTTGGTGGCAGCGACGGAGCGTTCCAGGGCCAGGTGGATGCAGGCGTGCTCGGCGGCGGTGAGCCGGCCGGAGTCGAGTGTCATCTGCACCAACGAGATCAACGTCGCAGCTCGGCGTTGCCGCACCAGCTGCTCGTCCTGCTCGTCGGTGCTTCCGGTGCGCCGCGGTCCACGGTCCAGCGGGTTCAGTCGCGCCTGCCCGCCGCCGCCGAGGCGGATCACCGTCCCACCGACCGCCTCCGCCACCACCACCCATTCACCCTTCGAATCTGACGGGACGACCGCCTGGTGGCCGAACGCTATCGAGCGCACCGCGAGGGTCTTGATCACGGCGGACTTCCCGGATCGGTACGCGCCGAGGACGAGAACGTTGGTGGAGAACGCGCCACGCTCGCCGGTGTCGGCGTAGGCGTCCCAAGGGGAAAAGTGCCAAAGTGCGTCGGCGTTCAAATCAACCCCGACCGCCGGGCCGGCTTGTCCGAGGCCGGTGTCGGCGACGAACGGGTAAATCCCGGCCAGGTGCTGGCTGGTGGCACGGTGCGGCGGCACCTCCAGGCGGGCGAGATTCCAGTACCCGCCCTCGAGCAGCCCCGGTCCGAATGGTCCTGGCACTGCGGCTTCGGGCAGTCCGCGTTCCCGCCGGGAGGTCCGCAGCGGCCGGGCCGCGTCTTCCAGCCGGACGATCGCCGCGCGCCGCTGCCGGCGTTCGACGCGGGTCTCGGCGGGAGGGGTGAACTGGACGACACGGCGGGCCATCACTTCATCCCCAAACCCAGCGGCAACGCGTTCACCAGTAACGCTTCGGCCTGTTGGCAGTACAGGATCTGCGCTTCCATCCCCACCACCGACAGGGCGTTGCGGGCTCCGGCGATGGCCTGCTCGAGCTGCTGCTCGGTGTCAGCGGAGACAGTGAGGTAGGCGCCGTAGGAGAACTCGCCGTGACCTGCGACCAACTCCTGCTCCCGCTGCTCCAGCGCAAGCCAGTCCGACTCGTCCACGATCGACCCGTGCGTACCCCGCTTGGCGCGGAGGCGTTCGTTGCCGCGCCACACCTTCTTCTCCTCGCGGATGTTTTTCAGCGCTTTCCCCACCGGGATCGGCGCCGCCACCAGCGCCAGGATGTGGGTGACTGCTTCGTTGGTGACGGGGTGGCGGGCGAACACGAGCGGGGCGAGGAACCCGACCGGGGCGTCCGAGCGGGGCCATTCGTGGATCCACATGGTGGTGTGCACGGCGGAGTCGGTGAAGACAATGCTGTTGCGACCACGGGGTTCCTCCAGGAACATCGGCCCGATCGCCACCGGATCCACCCCGGCGTGCTCGCCGGTGCGGTTGCGCAGCACCGGGATCGACTCCGGGTCGAACGCCGTCCGCGCCAGCTCCGCCACCTCCCGCGGACCCAACCAGGACCGCACCGTGATCTTTGCCGCACGGAGCGCTTCGCCGAGGTTGCCGGCTTCCACCGCGGACAGGGCTTGGATCGCATCCTTGCCGCCGCCGAGGGCCTTTAGCTGTGCGCCGAGCGCGACGAGGTCCAGCGTGAGGGTGAGGTAGTTGCGGTGGCCGACGGCGAACCGTTCTGATCCGTCCAGCACGTCCCGGTAGTTGAGCGCGGCGGCCCCGACCGGGTCGACCAGGCGTTTCCGGGACGCGCGTTCGTAGTGGTCCCGGGCGGGCCGGATGGTGGTGCGGGTGGTGCGTTCTTGCAGGGTGACCCGTTTGATGCCGGGACGTTGGGTCAGGGAGGCCAGCACGGGGGACCATTGCTGGGCGAGGTCGAGCCGTTCGGGGGCGTCCTTCATCAGGAAGCCCTGCACCTCCAGTTCGGCGGTGATCGACACGGTCCTCTCGCCCGGGTGGTACGCGGATGCCATCCCGTCCACATCCCACAGTTGCACCGACGCGCGAGTGCCCGGCAGGTTCAGGGTGCCTTCCAGTCGGGTCTGCTCGGGACGGAACCGGTGCGTGGTCGCCCCGCTCGCGTGACGGACCTGCTTGGACAGCCACAGACCGAGCATCCGCGGCGCCGACAGACCGTGGACGGTGACCAGCGCCGTCACCCCTAGCGGGACGTAGATTGGGATCGCATACAGCAGCCCCGGCGGGCCAAACCGATTCACCCCGATCAGTAGGGCGACCGCGGCAGCAACCAAGAAGGTCAGTTGCCAGCCGTCCAGTCCCAGCACGATCCCTTGCCGGGAGCGGTGCGGTAACCGGACCGGGCGTGCCGGATCGGTTGGGGTTTGCGCGGTTGAGCTCATCAGGACCTCCGGGAAGTGGACGGTGCAGAAGCAGCGCCGGCCGATGCGGTCGGCGCGGGAGCCGGGCTGGATGTTGCGGGTGCCGGTCGGGAGGCCGGTGCGGCACTGACTCGGCTCGGCGGCGGGGCGGTTTGCCCGCCGCCAGACGGGGTACTGCCTCCGGATGCCCGTCCGGCGGGGGTACTGCCGATGCGGGAGGGGATTCGGGAAAGGCCCCGGGCGGCGGTCTGTGCGCCGCGGGCGGCGCCACCGCCGATGCGGGACCCGACCGCGTCCACCGCGGCACCGCCGATGAAGCTGAACAGCCCGAACACGGCGAACGGGGCGAAGGCGACCATCACCAACCCAAGCAGCAGCGGCCAGGATCGCGGGTCCCAGATCGTTTTCACCCCGGCCAGCCCGTCGACGATCAGCGCCAGGAACCCGATCGTCAACGGCCCGGTCAGCAGCAGCGCCACCACTGCGGAGACGTACCGGATCACCCACTGCGGGCCGATGGAGCGGACCGGGAACAGCATCCACGCGACCGGGCCGACGGCGATCAACACCGCGAGGGAGAGGTTGCGGAACATGAACACGAGCACGAGCAGCAGCATCCCCAGCAGCAAGAGTCCGTCGATCAGGAAGGCGAAGAAGTAGTTTGCCTGCCCGCCGGCCCACATGACTTTCTGCAGGGTGATGAAGAGGGACCCGGGGCCGTTGAGGTTGAGGATGTACCAGGTCATCCCGTCCAGTGCGTTCACCAGGTGCCCGATGGTCCACAAGGTGAGGGGCACCGCGGGTACGGCGATGAAGGAGCGCACCAGGGCCGAGACGAGCTGCTCCCTGTCACGGGACACGACCGCCGCGGCGATGGACCACACCATTGCCCCGAACAGGACCGCGAGGACCGCCCACTGCCAGAATGACCACTCTCCGACGGCGGCGGACCACAGGGTTGAGTTGGTGTTGAAGGAGATGCTGCTGGCCATGGCGTACCCGGCCGCGGTCGCTCCGAGCGCCATGCCACGGCCGAAGTTCTCGAAGGTGGTGCAGACCAGGTCGCCGATGCTGCACCCGTAGGACACGGTTGCCGCCCGACCCCCGGTAGCGCGTAGCGCATCCTCGTGGCCTGCGAAAGTCGTGCACACCATCGCCGTGGTGCCGTGGAATGGGACGCCGATAAAGCACTCTTGCGCTTGCACGTCCGCGGGATTCTGTGGCGTGCAGCTGATTTGTCCGCTTGCGTTGAAGCAGTCGACCGGGAACGCCGGGGCCGACCATGACATGCCGGTGACGGGCCCGTCATCACTGGCCAGCGCTGCCCTCACCGCAGTCGGGTTCGCCTGGCCAGTCCTAACTGCCACCGGCAGGTCAGCGGCCACTGCCGTCTGAGCGCCACCAAGGACAGCGGCGAACGCGATCGCGGCCGCGACGGCGATGAGCAGAGGCAGTCGGATCATCGAGCTAGAAGCCGAAGTTGAAGTTGACGAACCACTGGAAGAGACCGCTGGCGCCGCCGAGGAGCGCTGCGGCGAGGAAGATCCACGCGATGTTTTCGCCCGCCCATGTACGCGCCCGCTCGGGGGCGAGGCCGCGGAAAGCCAGGGCGGCGATCGCGAGCACGAGCATGATGAACACCGCGATCAGCGCCGCGCCGAGCAGATACGAGGCTACGACTTGGATCCCCTTGAAGAACGGGGCGGAAAAGTCAGGGTGGATCGGTGGGACATCGACGGTGGGAATCGGTCTGCTAATCATGTTGTCTCCTGTCAGATTCGAGCGACTATTTCAGAGGGAGGCCGAGAGCGGCCATGAACGAGGCCGGGTCCACTGGGGCGTCGTTGACGTTGACCTGGAAGTGGAGGTGGCATCCGGTGGCCACACCTGTGGCGCCTTCCAAACCCAGTGGGGTCCCGGCGGTCACTGTCTTGCCCGGCGACACCATGAGGGAACCCCACATCATGTGGCCGTATATCGTGACGATTCCGCCGCCATGGTCGATCTCCACCGCGTTGCCGAAGCTGCCCCACGCACTGGCGCGGATCACAGTCCCTGGACCGGCCGAATAGATGGTCGCTCCGCAACCCTGGTACATGTCGTAGCCCTCATGGAACTTGCTGCACAGCGCGCAGCCCGCGACATTCCTGGGTCCGAATCCGCCGCTTTTGGTGTAGTCCCCGGCGAGCGGGTATCCCCACTCACCTACGACAGTCGGCACCCCGCTGACGGCGCCGGCGGCGCTGGCTCCGCCCAGGATCGACGGCACTGCGAGTAGCGGCGAAAGAACGGCGAGGACGAGCACGACGATGAGCGTGACTATCGCGAGGACAGTCCGGCGGACAGTCTTCGACCGCGCTGCAACGAGGAGGAGTGCGGGTGCCGCCATTGTCAGCCGACCGCCGAGTCGAAGTAGCGGACGACCTTGCAGTCGCCGGCCCGCTGGGCCGAGTTAGCAGTCGGTACAGACTTGCCGCCGCAGACGACCTGCACGCTGGCGCGGACGGTCTCGTCGTAACTGACTTCCTGGCCATCCGCGGTACGCGTGTAGTGCATCACCATGTCCGCGCTCGCCGTCCACATGTGCTGCGCGGAGGTCTCGGGCAGGTCAAGGTAGGCGATGTCGCCCTTGATCTGCGCGGTGACGCGGCCGCCTTCGCTGGCCAGGCTGTCCCACATCTGCTGAGGCAGCACAACCGACTCATCGAGTTCCGCCTGGTACCCCGCCATCTGGTCGAGCGCGTCCTGCCGGTTGGTGTACAGCGGGCTGGGTGTGAACCAGGTGTCCAGCCAAGTCAGCCATTCCGCGCGCGCGGCCTTGCGCGTGTCGAAGGAGCCTGCGGCCTCGAGCGCAGCACGCGCGTAAGTATCCTGATCGCGCGTGATTGGCTCCGGAACCCACCCTCGTTGTGCCACGCGAGGATCAACCACCGCGCCGCGGGCGCTTGACGGGGTCGGGGAGGTCACAGAGGGAACTGACGGCCTGGCGGTCGGCCTGTGGTCATCACCACTACCAAATGGCCGTGCAAGAAGTGCAATCACGATCACAACCAACACGACGGCAGCGATCAGCGCACACAAGATCAGCCTCAAACTGCGAGAGCGTCTCACCTTCATCATCCCTCCTAACGACCTACGGCTCCGCCTCTACCATGAGCACAGCGCTTGCATAAGTGGATGTTAAAGACATACACTCGGCAAAGAGAATAGTCAATACATCCACTTTGGATTTCACGACTCGCGACGCACTTCGCGCGAGAATGGGTGACATGCCTAGACGCGTGACACCAACACCAGGGGGATGGAGCGAGTGGCTGGAGGACCCCATCAAAGCCCTAGGTAACCTCGTCCGCGCCGGCATCATCGGATACCTGCGCGAGCACGGCCCGGCCACCCGAGCGGAGATCGCTTCCGCGCTCCAGATTCCGGTTCCCACGATCGCCGCATCCTTGAAGCCGATGGTCCAAGCTGGACTGCTCACCACTGATCCGCCCATGAGCGAAGCCCGCCGTGGCCAATGGGTCAAATATGGTGTGGACCACGAAGTGGTTAGTCGGATGTACCTCCAGCTCGGGCACGCAATCGGAGAACTCTGATCTCGCGCACGATCGGCTAGTGCAAGGCGCATAGCGCCGGTACCCAATATCGCCTCGCAGCAGGAAAGCGCTGATTTGACCTCCGTCATTTCGTGCGCACGTCCGACTCCATCCTGTGGAGGATCCGGGTGGGGAGTAGCCCCGATCTCCTGAATTCGCCGCATCAGCGTAACTGTAGACAGGTTTGTAAAGTCTGTCCACAGTAATGGGTCGTGAGCTCGATCACGCTGATAAATATGTAGACAGATCATATAATTCTGTCTACAGTTTGAGAATCGCTAGCACAGACCATGACTCCAACGAAGGATCGATAATGCTGAACTGCTCACCGAGGCGCAACTAGTGTCCGCAACGCACATCCCCGAGCGTCGGCGCCTTGAGTCCATCCCGCTGTCTGCAGCCTTCGAGGAACCCGTCGCAACAGTCACACCCGAGGAATTCAAGTCGGCCTTTCGAAATCACCCAGGCGGAGTCGCGGTGGTCACAGCCGACGCGGGCGAGGGCCCGGTCGGGATGACAGCGACGTCGGTGATCTCGGTGAGTGTCGCACCACCCTTGCTCGTGTTCTCCGTGTCCGAGCTCTCATCCAGCACCCCTACGATCCTCGCCGCAGACACGGTCGTCGTGCACCTACTAGGTGCAGACCAAATCGACATCGCAAAGCTGTGCGCGACGAGTGGAATCGACCGATTCGCCGATACATCGATCTGGACGCGCATGGTCACGGGCGAGCCCTACTTCCCGGCAGCTCACGCGTGGATTCGCGGCAAGATCGTCAATCGCATGAGCGCCGGCGGTTCCACAGTGATCGCCGTCGAGGCCCTTGATGCGCTCTCGCCCGACCAAGGCGACCCCGCTCAGGCGACCAAGGCGGCGCTGGTGTACCACAACCGGACGTGGCACGTGCTCGGTGACCACTCGAGGATCTGACGTGGAGACTGCCGAGTTTGCGCGCTACGGCGATGAGTCGCTGCGCCTCGACCTGCGTCGAGCAGCGGCACCGATCGCCCCGGTTGTCGTGTATTTGCATGGCGGCGCATGGGTGGTCGGCAAGCGCGCAGACCACCCGGAACGCCTTGATGGCTTGGCCGCTGCTGGCGTGACCGTCGTCTCCATTGACTACCGGCTGGTGACCGAGGCGCCGTTCCCGGCGCAGCGCGTAGACGTCGAAACGGCTGTCGAGTGGCTCGTCGACGCCCGGGTCGTGAGCGACGCATCCCAGATCGTGCTCATGGGTGCATCCGCGGGGGCGCATCTGGGCGCGCTCACGGCGCTGACCTCGCATTATCGATTCGCTGGGTTCGTCGGCCTCTTCGGCCGATACGACCTGTCGTCGGCCGCTGACGACATCCGGCCCACCTCAGGGCATCCCATCCCAGAGGAGATCCTGGCGAATGTCCTCCCAGCCGGCTTCGAGACGGTGGGCGCACGCCTCGCCGCGCTCGCCGGCGTTAAGGAGTCTGAGCTGACCGACGAGATCCTCTTGCAGCTGAGCCCCGTCGCCCACCTGTCGCCCACGGCGCCGCCTCTTCTCTTGATGCACGGCCGCGCGGACGCCCTCGTGCACCACGACCACGCGCTCGCCTTCGCAGCTCGAGCCGAGCAGCTCGGTGTGCACTGCAACGTCGAGCTGCTCCCAGATGCGAATCACGAGGATCCTTCCTTCGGTGCTCCCTTTTACCTCAGTAAGATCGCCCGGTTCGTGGAGAGCGTGGTCGAGAACCCGCGCGCAGGAGAGAGCAAATGATGGAAGCGCAGGTCATTGTCGTCGGAGCTGGACCCTCCGGGCTAACGGTCGCGGCGGAACTCGCCCTCGCGGGCTGCGACGTGCTCGTGCTCGAGCGCCGCGAAGAGGGAGTGCAGTCCCGCGCGGGCACCGTGCTCCCGCGCGTGCTCGAGCTTCTGGACTACCGCGGCCTTGCCCAGAAATTCATCGCGAGAGCTCGCGACATCAGGGACAACCCGCTCATCCCGTTCCACATCTGGGCCGGGATGCAGCCCATACACTGGTCGAACGTCCGGTCGGCGTTCGGCTACCGGCTAATCCTCCCGCAGAACGTCACTGAGGAACTGCTCCTGGCGTGGGCGGAGGAACTCGGAGTGCGGATAGCGCGAGGCCGCACGGTTGTCGCACTCCAACAAGATGGCCACGGCGCCACCATCGAAGCCGAGCTGCCGGACGGAACGCGTGAGAGCTTCACCTGCGGCTACATCGTGGGCGCGGACGGCGGTCGAAGCGCTGTGCGCAAGCTCGCAGGCATCCCGTTCCCGGGCCACGACGGCACGTTCAGCGGCATCATCGCGGACGTCCCGGTCAACATGCACTGGCCGGCCGGGCGGGCGATGGTCGACAACGAGCACGGCTGGGCGGCATCGTTCCCGTTCGGCGAGAACGGCGAGATCACCCGGTTCAACTTCGTACACGCCGAGCGTCGATATGCAGACAAGTCGGAGCCGGTCACCGCGGCCGAGGTCAAGCAGTGCCTGCACGACATCTTCGGGATCGAGATCGAGTTCGACGAGCTGGTCTGGGCATCCCGATTCACCGACGCGATGCGCCTCGCCGACACGGTGCGCTCCGAACGGGTATTTCTCGTGGGTGAAAGCGCGCGCATCCATTACCCGGCCTCCGGCGTGGGCATGAACTTCTGCATTCAGGACGCCTTCAATCTGGGCTGGAAGCTCGCCCTCGTGGTGAATGGCCACGCGGACGAAGCGATTCTCGACAGCTACCAGGCCGAGCGGATGCCCGTGACCGAGGCCTTGCTCGAGAGCGTGCGGGCGCAGTGCGCAGTGCAGTTCGACTTCTCAAAGGAGGGGATTTCGTTCAAGCGAATGTTCAGCCGCGACATCCTTCCGCTCGCCGAGGTGAACCGGGCGATCGGCCTCCAGCTCAACGGCCTGACCGAGGCCTACCCGGGAGCACGAGGGGACCACACCCTTGTCGGTCGCCCGGCACCCGAGGCGACAGTGCAAACTCGCGACGGGCTGATCAGGATCGCCGACCTGCTAGCGAAGGGCCGGTTCGCGCTAATCGACCTCACCGGCGACGGCATATTTGTCGATCTGGCGTCCGATGCCGTCTCGGTTGCGTCCGGCCCGATCAGCGGCGCACCTTCCGAGTTTGCAGGCGTACGCGCACTGCTCGTGCGCCCCGACGGCTACATCCACTGGGTGAGCACCGATGTCATCCCGTCCAGGGAACAAGCGGAAGGAGCGATAGCAGACTGGCTAGTCGCCTAGGCGACCACAGCAGAACAACACGGCTGGGAGCCCTCTCGGCTGAGTACTTGCTCAATCAACGACGATATGAGGAAAAAAATGATCCGACACACCAAGATGGGGTTCGTCGCCACCGCTTCGCTTGCGGTCGCCGTTCTGCTCGCAGGTTGCTCAAGCGGCCCTGGCGCCACAGGTCCGACTGCGGACCCCGCCGCCATCGCCGCCGGGAAAGCCGCTGCGGCGAAGGCCATCGCTCCGTTCGTGGGCCAGCCGTCCGCGTTCCCCGACCTGAAGCCCCTCGCCTCTCTGCCGACCGGCGCGAGGATCGCTTTCGTCGGCCAAGGCACCCCCTTCTCCGCGGTGCTCTATGACCTGCTAAAGGGGGCTGCCCAAGTTATGGGCGTTTCCGTCACACAGTACGACGCCGGTCACGCGGCGGACACAATAAATACTGCATTCGATGCAATCGTGGCCTCGAAGCCGAGCGCGGTAATTGATGCGGGCATCGACTTCAAGCTTTGGAAGAACCAGTTCGCCGAACTGAAGTCCGCGGGTATCCCCGTCGTCACGGCCGGCGTGACCGGAACCTCGGAGTACGGAATTCAGGGCCCCCAAGCCGCCGAGCCATACTCCAACCTTTCCGGGTCACTCGTCGCCGACTACATCACGGCGGAGTTGAGCACCGGCTCGCAAGTGGTCGTATATACGGTCCCCGAGTTGCAATTCACTTCAGCGACCGCGGACGTCATTAAGACCGAGCTTGCGAAGGTCTGTCCTCGTTGCACAGTGCGCACCGTCGACGTCCCGCTCGCGACCGTTGGCAACACCGCACCGAGCACGATAGTGCGCGACCTGCAGTCGCACCCGGAGTCGACCGTGGGCGTTTTCCCGAACAACGAAGTCTCCACCGGGCTGTCGGCTGCGCTCTCCGCTGCCAGCATCCATCTCAAGATTGTCGGCATGGCCCCAGGGCCGGGAGAGTTGCAATCCATTAAAAGCGGCGACCAGGTCGTCGGCCTCGCGCTAGACACCCCAGTGTTCGCGTGGGGCCTGCTCGACCAGGCGGCACGTTTGATCGACAAACAAAAACTCACGGGCAACCAGCTGGCGGGCATTCCGGTCGAACAGTTTTTGCGGCAACAAGACATCAACTTCGACCCATCGCATGGCTGGACCGGATACCCCGATTTCGCACAGCGGTACGCGGCGATCTGGGGCGTCAAGGGTTAGCAGGAACTAGCGCGGACCGAAGGGGTTTCCGATGGAATCGCCACTGTTGACCGTATCCAACCTATCGATGACATTTCCGGGCCTGAGGGCGCTGGATGATGTATCGATGTCGGTGCGAGCCGGCGAGATCGTGGGGCTGCTGGGTCAGAACGGCTCAGGAAAATCTACGCTCGTCAAGGTTCTCGCTGGACTCTACGAGCCCGACCGCGGATCCCGGGTCGAGCTGAACGAGGGAGAGATCGGCAAGTCGGAAGTCCACTTCATCCACCAGGACCTCGGGTTGATCGGGTCGCTGACGACTGTCGAAAACTTCGACCTGACTCGGCCGCTCGGTGCCCGGGGGCTGCGGCCGGCAGCGGTCCGTGCGGAACGTCGTGAGGCGCGCAAACTAATCGCGGAGTTCGGCGGCACATTCGATGTGGATGTTCCCGTATCCGAGCTCTCGGCGGCGGAGCGCACCATCGTGGCGATCGCGCGGGCCCTGTCCGGCTGGAAGCACGGCGCAAACGTGCTCGTGCTGGATGAGCCCACGGCGCCGCTCCACGGCGACGAGGTGAACCTTCTGTTCGATGCGGTGCGCCGGGTGGCTGCGCGTGGGGCCGGAGTGGTGTTCATCTCTCATCGGCTCGACGAAGTGATGGATCTCGTCGATCGGGTTGTCGTGCTCCGCGACGGTGCAGTCGTCGCCGACGTGCTCCGCGCCGAACTCGATCATGATTCGCTGGTTCGAATGATCGCCGGCGCGATGGTGGACATCACGACCGAACGTGCAACTCCGCCGTCAGTCACCCACGCCCTCACGGTTCGCGGGCTCAATGGCCGTGTCGTTCACAATCTAGATTTTCATGTGGGTGTGGGCGAGATCCTTGGCGTCTCGGGCGCAGTCGGCTCGGGAAGAGACGAACTCGCGGACCTGGTCTTCGGTTCAACTCGCGCATCAAGCACTTACATCGAGGTGAGCGGCCGGCGCGTCGCCCACTCCGACCCGCGAAGCTCGATCCGCGCCGGTATGGCGCTCGTGCCCGGCGATCGCCTGCGCCACGGCGCAGTCGTGTCCATGTCGGCGAGGGAGAACCTCACCCTTCCCCGGCTGCGCCCCCTCACTCGCGCGATGGGCTGGCTCGACCGTCGAGCCGAGGATCGTGAAGCCCGCACCTGGGCCCGGCGAGTGGGCTTGCGACCGGAAAATCCTGAGGACCGCTTCGGCCAGTTCAGCGGCGGCAACCAGCAGAAGGTTGTCCTCGCCAAGTGGCTGCGCAACGATCCCGTGATACTGCTGCTCGACGAGCCCACTCAGGGGGTCGACGTCGGCGCGAAGGCCGTGATCTTCCGCCTGATCGCCGAGGCTGCCGAGAACGGCGCCGGCATCCTCATCTGCTCCTCGGATACTCGCGAGCTCGCTCAGACCTGCGACCGAGTAATCGTGCTGCGCGATGGCGTGATCGTCGCGGAGGCTACCCGTCCCGATCTCGACGAGGCGAAGCTTGTCAGCGCGTCCCTCGGGCGGTCCCACTCTTGACGACTCACACGCCAGCAACAAAGACAAGGAATACCGCAATGACCGAATCCGACACCACGGACACCCACAGGAATACCGCGCGCCGCAGTATCGCGAGGGCGCTCTCGTTCAAGAACATCAGCGCGATTTACGTGTTCATCCTGCTGTTCATCGTGTTCTCCCTCTGGGTTCCCACGACATTCTTGCGTCCTCAGACTTGGTCGGCACTGCTCGACAGCCAGGCAGTTACTGCTGTAGTCGCAATTGGTCTCGTCGTCGCCCTGTCGGCAGGCGCCTTCGATCTAGCGATCGGCGCTGAGGTGGGGTTCGGTTCGATAACTCTTGCTTGGCTGCTGGTGCGCGTCGGAGTGCCTGAGGTGCCCGCGCTCATCCTCGCTGTGGGCGCAGGTGCCATCGTCGGGCTTGTGAATGGACTCCTCGTCGTGCGGGCGAGGATCGATTCGTTCATCGCGACTCTCGGGATGAGCTCGATTTTGCTCGCTCTCATTGCTTGGGTCTCGAACAGCCAGCAGATCCTGGGCCTGCCACAGTCGCTAGTGACAATCGGTCTCACCAAGATCGGCGGGATAACGCTGCCGGTTTTCGTCATGCTCGCCGTGGCGCTCCTCGTCTGGTATTTGCTCGAGAAGACGCCACTCGGGCGACGGGTCTACGCCACCGGCGGCAACATCGACGCGGCGCGGCTCGCGGGCATCAACGTGTCAGCGGTGGTTGTGGGTGCGCTTGTGGTTTGCGGCGCGGTTTCCTCGCTCGGTGGCGTGATGATCAGCTCCCGGCTCGGCACGGGAGATCCGACCCTCGGGCCGTCATATCTCCTTCCCGCCTTCTCCGCCGCATTCCTCGGCTCGACCCAGTTCAAGGGCGGCCGCTTCAACGTGTGGGGAACGGTCGTCGCTGTCTACGTGCTCGCGACCGGCGTGCTGGGATTGCAGTTAGCGGGCGCCCCAATCTGGATACCCGACCTCTTTAACGGGCTGGCCCTGCTGATAGCCGTAGGCCTTGCAAAATTCCAAGGCCGCACCAGCAGCCACACGAGTGCCATCAGGAGATTCCTGCGGATGGACCGTAAGGCGAGCTGACCAAATGGGAGGGCTCGGCGCCGCCATCAGTACGACCTCTACCGACCTTTCTCAGTGCCGAACTTGACCGCCATCCACGACGATCGATTGCCCGGTGATCCAGGCGGCATCCTCGCTGGCGAGAAACGAGATGGTCCCTTCGATGTCGGAGGGAACCGCGATCCTCTTTATCGCCTGCTGGGAGGCGACGATATCCAGCACGGGGGTGCCCTCCCACTGCGCGGCGATGGACGCGGTCTTCGTAAGACCGGGCAGCACGGCATTGACTGTCACGCCGGAGTCGCCGAGTTCCGTGGCGAGGGCCCGGGTGAAGCCGATGACACCGGCCTTGCTCGCGATGTAGTGAACGAAGCCTGGCTGCACAAGGTCGACTGTCGTCGAGGAGATATTGATGATGCGGCCGAAGCCCTTCTTCTGCATGTCCGGCGCGAACGTTTTGCAAGCGATGAACATGCTGTCGAGGTTGATCGTCATGACGCGCCGCCACTCGTCGAAGTCCAGCTCGTCCCAGGCGACGTGGGGATGCACGCCGGCGTTGTTGACGAGGATGTCGCAGCGGCCGAACTCCTTATGAGTGAAATCGCGCAGGGCGGCCATCGATTCGCGGGATGTGACGTCGCCGGGAGCCGCGACAGCGAGGCCTCCCAGGGCCGTGATCGCCTCAACGGTCGCTGAACCGTCGCCGACGTCCGCGACGATGACCTGCGCGCCGTCTCTGGCGAGGCGCTCGGCATAAGCACGACCAAGGCCGGCAGCGGCGCCTGTGACAATGGCGACGCGCCCTGCGTGCGCGCCGGGGAATCCAGACATGGTGCTCCTCTTATTAGTTAGGTGACTCACTTCAGCGCGTGGTGTACCCAGCGCTTGCCCTCGGCCAGGCCGGCCAGCTCCTGCCCTGCGGACTGCATGATGAGCCGGGAGGAGGAGATGTGCTGGGTGCCGCCATGCGCATCGCGGAAGAACCGCTGGATAGTGCCCCGCCGAAGGGCCGTTGTGCCGCTCGAGGCGTAGACGAACGAGGCAATCTCCTGGACACGCCAGGTTGCGTTGTTGAGGGCAGCACGCGTCAGAGTCTCGAGGCGGAGAGTGAGCGGATCGCCGGCCGCGAGGACGGCCTCGCCCTCCGCCCAGGACTCGTACAGGAATGACTTCGCCGCACGGAGTTTCACTTCGGCATTCGCGTAGTCTTCGGTGAAAGCATCGCTGGCCGCAAGCGCGCCGGCCTGGTTGGCCTTGGCTCGTACGTTGGCGGCAAGTTCATCGAGAAGCCGGCGCCCGACGCCGAGAGCCCACCCTCCGTGATTGATTGTCGCGAAGTTTCCGATACCGATGCGATAGAGGTCACCGCCGGTGATCGGCGTCTTGCTCGCAACCGGAAAGCTGTAGTTGCTGGGGACGAACACCTGATCCAGTGTGTAGTCGATGCTGCCGGTGCCGCGAAGGCCCATGACGTCCCAGTTGTCATCGAAGGTGACCTTGTCGACAGGGAGGATGAACGCGCGGACCTCGCCGCTCTCGGTGTCCTGCGCCGTCGTGAGTAGGTGAGTCGAGTGCTTGATGCCCGAGGCGAAGCTCCAGGCCCCGCTGAGAAGGTGTCCGCCTTTGGAGGGCACCGCCTTGCCTGGCCGTGTGCCCTGGCCGGCGACGCCGAGGCGAGGCGTAGCGAAGAGTTCCTCGGCGGTGTCGCGGTCAAAGAAAGCACCCGGCAGTCCCGTGCCGAAACCCACGGCGAAGGTTACCCAGCCGGTTGCGCCATCGGCGTAAGCGAGTGTGCCGAACAGATCCATAGCCTGCCTGGGCGACATCTCGGACCCGCCTAGTGCGCGGGGCACGAATACGCCGAACGCCCCGATCGAGTGCAGCCTGTCGATCACGGGCTCGGCGATCCGGCCCTCCCTGTCGTTTTGGTCGCCGTGTGCCGCGACCAGGTCATGACTGCCCTTTGCTGCGTCGAGTACGCCCTGCGCGGTCGATTCTGTGGCCATCTTTGACGTCACACTCCTTTGTGTCTTCCGGTCTGCCCTTTCGAGTGTAGACAGACTGGAGAAATCTGTCTACAGTTTATTCGACCGCGTATTGCGGACTCGACAGACCCTCCAACGAAGGAGACAACATGCCCAGTGGCCGCCGTCCTCGCCCGCTCATCCGCCCCAAGTTCCACCACACGACGTTCGCGACGATCAAGCTGGATGAGATGGTCGCCTTTTACGAGAAGGTCGCTGGCCTCGAGCCCGTCTTCTACTCGGAGCACGCGGCTTGGCTCACCAACGATGAGGCGAACCACCGCATAGCACTGCTCGCCCTGCCCGGCCTCAAGGCGCCAGTGGACAAGGGGCACACCGCGGGCCTGCACCACACCGCATTCGAATACGCGAGCTTCGACCAGTGGCTCGACAACTACCTGCGCCTCAAGGCTGAGGGCGTAGTCCCGTTCCTAAACCTTGACCACGGGATGACCGTGTCGATGTACTACCTCGACCCCGAAGGCAACGGTGTGGAAATCCAGGTGGATGCTTTCGGAGACTGGGCCAATGGCCGAGAGTGGATGTGGGCATCCGAGGAGTTCGGCAGCAACCCGATCGGCGTCTACTTCGACCCCGACAAGCTCGTCGAGGCGCGGAACGCGGGCCTCACCTTCCAGGAGATCCACGAACGCTGCCGCAACGCCGAATACGAGCCGACAATCAAGCCAGAGGTCTTCCTTCCCGAGATGTGGTAGCGGCTCAGCCCCTCAGCTCTCCCCAATCCACCTTTGAAAAATTGGAGCACCATCTTGCAGGTCGCGAATCTCTCCAACCGGGCAGTCTTGCTCGGCCCGGTCAAAGCTCTCGACATCGCCACCGCGAGCGGCGGGAAGTTCGGCCCTGAGCCTGGATCCGTCTGGGCGCAGTGGACGGAATTCTCGGCCTGGGGGAGTTCCGTGGATGTCGATGCCCACGCAGGCTCGGTGGCCTACGACGAGGCCGACCTGGGTGCCCCATCGCCGACTCCCTCGCAGGTCTTCGCCATCGGATTGAATTACGCCGACCATGCGACGGAGGCGCATATGGTGCTGCCCGAGAATCCACTGGTCTTCACCAAATTCCCCTCAAGCCTCACCGGACCGCAGGCGACTGTCAGGCTGACCGGCGACAGAGTCGATTGGGAGGCGGAACTCGTCGTGGTCATCGGGACGGGCGGCCGTGACATCCCTGTATCCGGCGGCTGGTCCGCGGTCGCCGGCCTCACCGTCGGCCAGGACCTGTCCGATCGCACTGTGCAGAGTTGGGGTGCGCCGTCCGCGCAGTTCGCGTTGGGTAAGTCCTTCGAGGGGTATGCCCCAACGGGACCCGCGGTCGTGAGCATCGACGAGATCCGCGAGCAGCACGATCCGGATGCTCTCGGTGTGCTCTGCTATGTGGCCGACCGGGCGGAGGGCGAGTACCGGGTGCTGCAGGACGGAAACACCCGGGACCTCATCTTCTCTGTGCCTGTGCTGATCTCCCGCCTGTCCATGGTCGTGGAGCTGCGTCCTGGAGACCTCATCTTCACCGGCACCCCTTCAGGCGTCGGTATTGGGAGGAAACCGCCGGTGTTCCTGAAGGACGGACAGCGGCTGACGACTACTATCGAGGGCGTGGGCACGATCAAACAGCTTCTGCGAGCATGACGACGACGCGACTGACGTCAGAGGCAGCCGAGGCCGATCGTCTCGAGGACAGCGTGGAGTTTGCATATCGGGCAGTGCGCGCCGACATCCTCTCTGGTGCACTCGTGCCCGGTGCGGTCCTGTCGCAGGTGCAGTTAGCCACGCGGTTCAACATCAGCCGAACTCCGTTGCGCGAGGCCCTTCGGCGACTCGTCGCGGAGAACCTCGTCGTCGGGGACTTCAACCGGCGAATGCGGGTGTCCGAGCTCAACCTCGATGATTTCGATCAGATCTATGCCATCCGGATCGCCCTTGAACCCGTCGCGATCGCGGCAACCCTCGCCGAGGCGACTCCGGTTTTTAACGCCGCCCTCATCGGCCACGTCGACGCGATGGATGCCGCGATCGACGACCTCGACATCGACAGGTTTCGTGCCGAGCACCGGGCGTTTCACCTCGGATTGACCGCAGGAGGCGGACCCCGCATCGCTCGGCTCCTTGAGGACCTCTGGGACAACACCGAGCGTTACCGCCTTATCTATCTCCACCATGACTACGAGGATCCTGCGAGCGAGTCGACCAAGCGACTGAAGATCTCTCAGGGAGAACACCGGGCGATAGCGAACGCAGCGCTCGCCGGTGACGCAGAGACCTGCAGCGCGGAGCTGATCCACCATCTCCATCGTGCGCTCGACATCGTCTATGCCGAGACCGCTGCTCCCCCGAGGGCGCGCGTGACGGCCGAGGCCATGCGCCTCAGCCCCTCCGAGCCCACATCCTGACCCGCTAGATCTCGCGCGACACCCGCAGGATCGTATGGCCGATCGCCGTACCGTCAAGGATGGCCTGGTGGGTAGCCGGCACCGCCTCCAGTGGGAACTCGTGTACGAGCCCCTCCGGCAGCCGGAAACCGTTGTGCACCATCTGCCAGAACTCCGCGGTGATGGGCACGGTGTGGCTACGCACTCCCACGAGGGCGAGGCTACGGGTGTAGAGCGAGCGGGCGGGCACCGGCAGCACTGGCATCTCCGGGGTGCCGATCGCGCCCGAGACGACTATCCGCGCCCCATTTGCAAGGGTGGGGAAGTAGGCCTCGAAGACGTCGGGCGCGCAGACGTTGTCGATGACCGCAGTGGGCTTCCTGCCATCCGTCGCCTTCAGGATTGCGCCTGCGAGGTCGGGAGACGCGGAGTCAAGCACCAGCGTGGAGTGCGAAGCGCTGGAGGGCCGACGGCTGAGGCCGATGATCGTCGCGCCGAGGGCGGTGCCGAGAGCCGCGACAACGGTAGCGAGGGCACCGGTCATCCCGGTCACCAGTATCACCGAGTCCGGCCCCGCTACCGCCGTGCGCAACTGAGTTAGCCCCACGGGACCGGTCGCGGCGAGGGCCGCGGCCTCCGCGAGGTCGAGGCCGGCGGGTAAGACGTGCAGTTGGTCGTCGTGCACCGATGTGTACTCGGCGTAGGAGCCCCAGCGGTGGATTCCCACCATTTCGAGTTCGGCGCATTCATTGTCGTTGCCCGAGAGGCAGGCGGCGCAGTGACCGCACACGTGGTGATTCATCACCCCCACCCGCGTACCCGAAAGGGACGGGTCGACCCCATCGCCGACTGCCACCACCACTCCGGCGAAGTCTCCGCCGAGCACGTGGGGGAGAGTAACTTCGCGCGACAAAGGATGCTTTCCGCTGCGCGTGCCCGCATCTCGCGTGCGCGAGACCTCGACTGCGCCCACGCGCACGACGACTTCGCCCGCTTTCGCTTGGGGGGTAGGAGCGTTCTCCAGTCGCATGACGTCGGGCGCGCCGAACTGGCGGATAACGACAGCCCGCATGCTGGCGGGAAGTTGAACTGGCACTGCACTCTCCATTGACTGCTCGTCGCGACTGGTCGCGCGACCGGATGACCGATCCATCATCGAGTGTAGACAGATAGCCAACTTCTGTCTACAGTTTGGGAGAGGGGCAGACACTTATCCAGCGAAAATTAGCTTTCGCGCAACGACGCACAGAAAGAAGAAGGCCAGCGATGACCAACCAGCAGCCGCAGACTCCCGTATCGGTCGCCAAGGTCGGATATGTGGGCTTCGAGACTCAGGACGTCGACCGAATGGTTGACCACTACACGAAGACGCTGGACTTCGCGCTCGTCGACGGTGACAGCAGTCGCGCCTTCCTGACTACATCCCACGATCACCACTGCATGGTGATCGAGAAGGCACCCGAGAAGAAGGCGAGGAGCTTCGTCGGTTTTCAGGTGACCGGCGACCTGGACAGCGCCGAGAAGGGACTGCGCGGACAGGGCTACGCGGTCGAGCGCCGCAGCGATATCGGGCCAGCGACACCTGACGTCCTGGTGATCGAAGAGCCGATGACCGGCACTCCGATCCACCTTTACGATGCGCAGTCGGGCAGCGGCGTCACCGAGTTTGACGCCCTCACGCCCACCAAGCTGGGCCATGTCGCGGCATTCACCCCCGACCTGCCGCCGATGCAGTCTTTCTACCAGGACCTCCTCGGCTTCAAATGGTCAGACACCATCGCCGATTTCTTCGTGTTCATGCGCTGCAACGCCGACCACCACGCAGCCAATTTTATGCAGTCGACGAAGTACAGCGGCATGCACCACGTCGCGTGGGAGACACGGGACCTCACCCATCTGCAACTCCTGCTCGATCATATGGGGTCCAGAGATGTCCGGCTCGAATGGGGACCGGGTCGGCACGGCCCCGGACACAACATTTTCACCTACCACCGCGACCCCGACGGCAACAACATTGAGCTTTTCACCCAGCTCGACACGATGGCAAGCGAGGACCTCGGCTACTTCGAGCCCCGTCCCTGGCACACCGAGTACCCCCAACGCCCCAAGACCTGGGAGGCGGATCTCGCGTCGATAAACAGCTGGGGTCCCATCAACTTCGAACACCTCGAGCGATGAGGCTCATCGGCCTTGAGGAGCACCTCGTCACGCCGGAGGTTCTCGCGGCTTGGCAGGCGCTCGACCCGGAATGGCAGGACCTCGCCTTAGTGCCGTCTTCAGGCGGCGACAGTGGGCGCCGCCTCGCGGAGTACGGTGCCGAGCGTTTCGCTTCCATGGCGGAGACGGGCGTGGACGTGCAAGTGCTCTCGCTCAGTACCCCCGGTGTCCAGAACCTAGAGACCGCGGATGCTGTGCGCCTGCAGTCATCGACGAATGACACCATCGCCGAGGCGGTCCGGCAAAATCCTGAGCGTCTTCAGGGCTTCGCGACGCTCGCCACGCCTTCTCCGGCAAACGCTGCCCGCGAGCTCGAGCGGGCGGTGACTCAACTCGGCCTCAACGGCGCGATGGTGTTCGGACGCACCAGGGAACGCTCGATCGACCACACCGACTTCCTGCCGATCTTCGAGGCAGCGGAGGCACTGAGGGCGCCGATCTACCTGCACCCACAGTCCCCACTGCCGAGCGTGCGCGAGGCGTACTACAGCGGATTCGCGGCTCCGGTGAACGCGGCGTTCGCGACCCACCGCATCGGCTGGCACTACGACGCCGGTGTACAACTGCTCCGCCTTATCCTCAGCGGCGTGTTCGACCGCTTCCCCCAACTCCAGGTGATCGTGGGGCACTGGGGCGAGGTCGTGATGTTCTACCTAGAGCGGATCGACCTCCTCTCCCGCTTCGCCGATCTGCCCCGCCCACTATCCGAGTACCTGCGGACAAACGTGTACGTGACTCCGAGCGGGATGCTCAGCCAGAGGTATCTGGGATGGTCGAAGGAGATAGTCGGCACAGATCGCATTCTGTTCTCCACCGATTACCCGTTCGAGCCCGCGTCCCACGAGGGCGCTCGCCGCTTCCTTGAAGAGGCAGACCTCACCCCGGCGGAGAGGGAGGGAATAGCCTCCGGCAACTGGGACCGGCTCGTCGCCGGGATCCGCCGGTGAAGAGCTGCCCACGTGCATTACCAACTACCCCAATGAAAGGAATCACCTCATGAGCAATCTCGAGCTGAACGTAGGCCTCTGGCACTACGACCACGCCCGCTCACTATTCGATGGCAGCGTCGCCATCGAGGGCGTCGACGCCACCTACGAGAGCGGTCGAATCGTCTCCGACATCTTCGAGAACATGGTGCGCAACCATAAGTACGATGTCTCCGAGCTCGGCCTGACCTTCTACCTACGCACCCTCGAGCTCGAGGGCGAGTCGCCGTTCATCGCGATCCCGGTGTTCCCGAACCGCCGGTTCCGGCATACCGCGATCTATGTCAACACCAACAGCGGCATCAAGACTCCCCATGACCTGGTCGGAAAGACAATCGGCGAGTTCGCGACATATGGTCACGACGCGGGGATCTGGCCGAAGGGCATCCTCTCCGACGACTACGGCGTCAAGCCGGAGGACTCCAAGTGGGTGATCGGCGGCGTCGACTGGCCGATGAAGCCGTTCGACTTCATCCCGTTCATCCATCCCGAGAACGTCGATGTGACCCTGGCTCCTGACGGCAAGGGCCTGGGCCCGATGCTCGAGGCAGGCGAGATCGACGCTCTCATCTCCGCCCTGGTCCCGCGGGCTTACACGAACGGTTCGCCGAACGTGGCGCGGCTGTTTCCTAACGCCGAGGAACTCGAGCGCGAGTACTTCACCCGCACCGGCCTCTACCCGATCATGCACACGGTCGTCGTACGCCGTGACCTCATCGCCGGGAACCCCGGGCTTGCCCGCCGCATATTCGACGCGTTCTGCACGTCACGCGATGTCGAGATGGCTCGGCTTGAGCACGGACTTATGGATCACCACATCGACGTCACTTCGCCGTGGTTCGACCACCTCTACGAGCGCAACCACGCGCTACTCGGCGATGACTGGTGGCCCTATGGCATAGAGGCCAACCGAAAGAACATCGACACCTTCCTGCGCTACACCTACGAACAGGGTCTCTCCAAGCGGCGACTGACTGTCGACGAGATCTTCACGCCCGAACTTCTCGACACCTGATCCCACTACCGATTTCACTACAGGTCATAGGAGACCACATGATCACAAACCTCACCTACGCGTTCGTCGACTTCCCCGCGTCGTTCAAGGGTCCGACTTTCCGCCCGGGGGATGACGGCTACGGCGACGTGCGTCAGATTTGGAATATGCGGCGCGACACCGAGCTGCCTGCGCTGATTGTGCAGCCATTGGATACCGACGATGTTGTAACCGCGGTCAAGTACGCGGCGGCGCAAAACATCCCCATCGCGGTACGGGGCGGTGGTCACGGCATCGATGGCAACGCCATGCCAGGGGGCGCCCTGGTCATCGACAACTCGAAACTCCAGGCGATTTCGATCGACCCGGCAACAGACCGGGTCACGATCCAATCCGGTGTCAAGCTCGGAGCGATGGATGCTGCCACCCAGGAGTATGGACTCGTCGTACCGGCGGGAGTGGTCTCCGACACCGGTGCGGCCGCTCTCACTCTCGGCGGGGGAATCGGGCATAACGTCCGCCGTTTCGGGGCAACGGTGGACAACCTGTTGTCGATCGAGCTCGTGACTGCGGACGGGGAGGTGCTCACGGCATCCGATGACAACAACCCGGAACTTTTTTGGGGCATGAAGGGTGCCGGTCACAACCTCGGTATCGCGACATCCCTGACCTACCAGGGCCGGAAGGTCGGTCCGCAGGTGACGAGCGGTCTCGTGATCTTCTCGGCGGATGACGCATCGAAGATCTTCGACGGGATTGATGCGGTCATGGCGAAGGCACCGCGCGCGCTGTCGTGCAACTTTCTCGTGCTGCTCGCGCCGCCCCTGCCGGGACTGCCCGATTTCATCGTGGGTACCCCGATCCTGGTCGCGCTCGTCGTCTATACCGGCTCAGTGGAGAGCTACGCCGATGCGATAGCGGGCGTATTCGAGCTCGCGGAGCCGCTCGCGGACATGGTGGCACCGTCGACTTGGCTCGAGGCCAATTCCATCGTCGACGCCTTCGAGCCCCCCGGGCGCCGCCAGTACATGGTCGGTGGCTACCTCGTCGGACTCAACGCGGAAATCGCACGTCTCGCCGTCGCGGCTATCGCCGGATCGCCGCGGCCGAAGTCGCCACTGCCGAGTTGCTTGATCACTTTTCCGGTGCTTGGCGGTGCGCTGTTCGACAAGGACGAGGATTCCGCGGCATTCTCTCGTAGTGGTGCCGAGTGGCTCTTCGAGGTTGCGTCCGAATGGGACAGTGGTGCGGATGATGCCGAGTACGCGCCGTGGGTGGACGAGACGATCTCTCTCTTCACACCGTATCTCGCGTCCAATGCCTACACGAACCTGACCGCGGACCGTGGCCCGGAGTGGCTGCGTGGCGCTTACGGCTCCGAGGCGAAGTGGCAGCGCATCGTCGAGCTCAAGCGCACCTGGGATCCGCACAACCGTCTCTCTTATAACAAGAACGTGACGCGTGCGGTCGGGGGCTGACAGATGATCACCCGCCTGATCGTCAAGGGCGGCCATGTGCTGAGCATGGACGAGCGAACCGGAGACCTGCCGGTCGGTGACGTCCTCATCGTCGACGGTCGAATCGCGGGGGTGGGCGAGAGGCTCAACGCTGACGGGGCGGAGGTCATCGACGCGGCGGGAGCGATTGTGCTGCCCGGGCTCGTCGATGGTCACCGTCACCTATGGCAGACGCTGCTGCGTGGGGCCGCCGTGGACTGGACCCTCCCCGACTACATGGTGGAGGCCCGCTCAATGTATTGCGGATGCTTTGATCCGGACGCCGCGTACTTGAGCAATTATCTCGGTGGTTTGGAGTCGCTCTCGGCCGGTATCACCACGGTGATCGACCACAGCCATTTGCAATCGTCCCCTCAGATGTCAGACGCGCTCGTGAAGGGACTCCTCGACAGCAGGGTGGGAGGGGTGTTCTGCTATGCGATGCAGAACGTGCCTGACTTCGTCGCCAACCCGGTAATTGGCACTTCAGAGGTGCGCGACCTGATCACCCGGTTCCCGGATGACTGGCACGACGAAAACGTCGGCCGGATCCGCGACGAGTACTTCTCCGATCCCGCCCAACGCCTGCGGCTCGGCATCGCGCTTCCGGAGTCGGCCGCATACTTGCCGCTCGACGTCATCAGGCCCCTGCTGGAGCGGATGCGGTCACTTGACCCGTTCCTGCTGACCAGCCATTGGGATGGTGGTACTCCGGAGCCCGTTTCGCGAGAGCTCGCCGCAGCCGGCAATTGGCCGGAGCGCACCTCGCTCACCCACTGCAACCACCTCAGCGACGAGGATCTCGACGCACTCGCGCGCGCGGGCGTTGGCATCTGCACAACACCCGACATCGAGTGCGGCATGGGAACCGGTCCGCTGGTCGCCCGTCGATACCTCGAGCGCGGGGGGGCAGCAAGCCTCGGCACCGACCTGTCGAGCTACGCGCGCGCGGACATCCTGCAACAGGCGCGCCTATTGCTGCAGGTTGAGCGGATGTCGGCGGCTCTGGAGAGCGGACACCTCCCGACAACGATCGGGTGGCGGGCGCGGGCGGCAATGGAACTCGCGACCCGCACGGCCGCGGAATCCCTGGGCCTCGGCTCAGAGGTCGGCAGCCTCACTATCGGCAAGCGCGGGGACGTGGTCGTGGTGCGACCGGACCCGCTCACGGGCGGTGGCGACCCGGTGGCATCCCTCCTCTTCTATACCTCGCCCGCGGAAGTCGAAACCGTGATCGTGGGAGGGGACATCGTCAAGCGCGACGGAGCCATGGTGGGCGTCGACCTCGGAGAGCTCCGGAATGCGGCCGAGGTCGCTCGTGCGCGAGTGGGGGCTCGCTATGAGAAACTGCCGCGCCCGGTTCTGGAGGGGGTGTGGGACGGGATGTTTGGCTAGCCATACCCTCCGGGTATCGGGATTCCGAAAGCGGTGTTGGACCGCCGGCAGTGCTGGGCTGTCGACTTGACGAGTACCCGTTCAACGGCAGCCAAAGGAGCCATCATGCCCGACTACACCCCGCCCGACCCCATCGTCGAAATCACCGACATCCAAGAAGTAGCCCCAGGGCTCTTCGTGATCCCCAACCGCAACGTGGACCTCGTGCCCAACATCGGAATCATCACGGGCACCGACGCCGTCCTCGTTGTGGACACCGGTATGGGGCCGGAGAATGCGCAACGCGTACTTGACTACGCAATCGAGGTCGCAGCCGGCCGACGCCTTTACCTGACCACCACGCACTTCCACCCCGAGCATGCTTTCGGCGCCCAGGTCTTCGCGGGCAAGGCCACCTATATCGCCAACCGCGCTCAGGCCGACGACCTCTCTCATAAGGGCGCAGGCTACCTGGAGATGTTCCGGGGCCTCGGCGCGGTAATCGCCAAGCAACTCGAGGGCGTCGTTGTGGTGGCCCCAGATGTCGTCTATGACGAGGACTCTTACGAGCTTGACCTTGGCAGTCGAACCGTCCAGCTGCGACCAACTGGCCGCGGTCACAGCAAGGGCGACCAGGTCATCGTCGTTGACGGTGTCATGTTCACTGGCGACCTGGTGGAGGCGGGCCAGTTCGCGATTTTCCCATGGTTTCCCCCGCACGATGTGGACGTATCGGGCGTGCTTTGGCTCGAGGTGATGGAGGGGCTCGTGGCATCCGCTCCCCGCGTCGTGATTCCCGGGCACGGCGACATCAGCGGACCGGGGCTGCTTGGCCAGGTCCGCGACTACATCCGCGAGCTGCGTGACGAGACTTGGCGCAGGGTCAATGAGGGACAGCCCGAGGACAAGATCGTCGATGAGGTGAGCGCCGTACTCATTGGTCGCCACCCCGATTGGGCGGGCCGCAACTGGATAGCCACGGGCGTCGCCTGCTTCATCGCCGAGAGAGTCGCCTGATCGCTACGCTCCGGTGGTGAAGGCCAGCACAGTCGCCTTCGTCCACCGGGGCGTTTCCCAAGTCGGCCAGCGCGCAATCGAGTACGCCTCGATGCGGGCGGCAGCCTCGTCTATCGACAGTCCATCGGCGTGCAGGCGCCGTGACTCGTCCCTGACGTAGATCAGGTTGTCGCGCACTTCGCGGATCTGTGCGGTGTCGGTCACCTCCCCGTGGCCAGGCACGACGACCGGCACATTGAGGGCAATCAGGTGGTCGAGCGCGCTGATCCAGTTGTCGCCGTCGAAGTGGGTGTCGAACGGCGGGACAAATGGGAGGATCGGGAACATTCGTGTCTGGAACAAGTCGCCGCCGAACAGTACGCGGTCATCGATGAGTACTGTCTGGTCGTCGGCGGTGTGTGCGACTCCCCAGTCGTGAAGCATCGCGACCGTTCCGCCGAGATCTATCTCGAGGTGCCCGCTGTAGGTGAGATCCGATTCCACCAGTTTCAGTCCTTCGAATTGTGTAGCAACCTCGGGGCCGAACCGGAGGAATGTGTCTGCGTAGGCAGGTGCGTTCACGCGGAGCCTTCGGCGCTGTGATCCGCTGTAGACGATAGTCGCCGTATCGACGAAGGCCTGCGCTCCAAACCCGTGCCCTGGGTCCAGCTGCGTGACGGCGAGGTAGATGGGGAGGGTGCCCGTGAGCTCTTGCGCGCGCTTGAGCACGTACGCGCCGTTGCGGAGCCCCACACCGGTGTCGATAACGAGCGCTGCTCGTTGGCCAACGACGATCCCTACGTTGGGGACGAGTGGAACGCGATTGTCGGAAATCACATAAACGCCTGCCGAGACTTCGACCGGATCGCCTTTCACGACAGGTGGTGCGTAGCTGCCGGCCAGCTCTGGACTTTGGGAATCGGCCATTGGTACTCCTTCGGAGAACGTCCCCTCGACTTCAGCGCAACTCGCCGTGATGATCCAACACCGATTGAGGGTCGGCAATACCGTGTGGGTATGGCCTAGCGGTAGATTCCCTTGGCAATCTGCACTATCGATCGAATCAAAGGGTTCACCGTCCCCGTGTTCCAGGCGATAACAGTACTATTCGCAGGCATGTCGGAGAGCGGCACCGTCGTGAGCCCCTCGGGCAGCGTATGCACCAGGGGGGTCAGGCCGATCGTCCCGTTCCACAGCACCGCCTGCATACACTCGTTGACTGTTCGCACGACAGGTCCGTCACGGCGGGTGCCGATCGCGGCGTTGCCGTTCCAGTACGCCGACCACAGCGGGTCAGTCCCGTCGGGGAATTGGAACCATCGACGGTCGACGAGGTCGGATAGGCTCAGGACATCGCGATCCGCGAGGGCGTCGTCAGCACGTAGCACCACCCCCACCGGGTCGACGCGCAGCACCTTCATGGTGATGCCTCTCTGGTTGAACGGCGCACGGGTGAGTGCGACATCGACGAGGCCGGCACGGAGCCCCGTCGTGGGTTCGGCCAGATCGGCCTCCCTAATCCGCACATCCACCCCGGGATGTCGACTCCGGAACGTGGCCGTCAGCCGCGCACCGGCTTCGCCAGCCGTATCGGCGAGCGTCCCGATGGTGATCGTTGCTGCTCCCGCTGCTGCGGAGACGCGTGCACGGACCTGGTCGGCTCGATCGAGCAGCACGCGGGCCTCCGCGTACAGCGCCTCGCCGGCCGGTGTCAGGGTGACCCCGTTCGTAGTACGTTCAAGCAATATCGTGCCGAGGTCGGTTTCGAGCTGCTTGATTGCCCGGCTCAACGGAGGCTGAGTCATCCGCAGCCGAACCGCTGCGCGACCGACGTGGCGCTGTTCGGCAACGGCGATGAAATAGCGGAGCAGGCGCAGGTCCATTTCGTTCGATCATACCTTCCGCCTCATTAAAGAATGTAGACAGATAGACTAAAACTGTCTACATTGCGACCGCAGTCATAGACCGGATCGATCAACGACGATGGGAAGCTGACAAATGACGAAGGACAACACCTCAGTGGTTGCTCTCTCTATGGGCGCTTTCACCGCCTTCACACGCTGCATTCGAATCGCGGCTGGACCAGCCACCCGGACTTCGCTCAACGTACGTCTCGATTTCGGGCGAGACTGCTTTCAGGAGGCTTCCCTCCCTCGGGTTTCTGCGAAGCGGATTGGCCAGGCGATTGAGACTTTGTGATCAGGGGTCGTCAAAGTCAAAACTTTGGTCCAGCGCGCGGGAGGCCGTCGATGGCATACTTGCCGACGGGATGACCCTCGCGGTGGGGGGCTTCGGCCTCAGCGGCATACCCGCAGACCTCATCGACGCAGTGCGTGATAGCGGTGCCAAGGACCTGATCGTCATCTCAAACAACATGGGCGTCGATGACAAGGGACTCGGGGTCCTACTCGAGAACGGGCAGGTGCGCCGGGTAATTTCATCGTATGTGGGGGAGAACAAGCGCTTCGCAGCGGCCTACCTGGCGGGAACCCTCGACGTAGAGTTCGCCCCACAGGGCACGCTGGCGGAGCGTCTGCGAGCCGGGGGTGCGGGTATCCCCGGGTTCTATACGAAGGCGGGCGTCGGCACCCCAGTCGCGGAGGGTAAGCCGACCATGGTCTTCGACGGCGAGGTGCACCTGCTCGAGCGCGGCATTGTCGCCGACGTTGCCCTCGTGCACGCCTACCGCGGCGACCTGGAGGGCAATCTCGTCTATCGGCACACCGCGCGCAACTTCAACCCGCTCGTCGCTACCGCGGGAAAGGTGACGATCGCGGAGGTGGAAGAACTCCTTGAGGGCTCGTACCTCGACCCCGACCACGTCGTGACACCCGGCGTCTTCGTGCAACGGCTCGTGACGACTACGCGCGCGAAGAACATCGAACATCGGACCACTCGTCCGCGCGCGGCGCCAGGAGAGCAGTGACCATGGCCTGGACCAGGGACGAAATGGCGGCGATCGCCGCTAAGAGCTTCAAGGATGGCGACTACGTGAATCTCGGCATCGGCATACCGACGCTTGTGGCGAATCACATCCCCGATGGAATGAGGGTGACGCTGCAGAGCGAGAACGGCTTGCTTGGTATTGGCCCGTTTCCGTTCGAGGGAGAGGAGGACGCTGACCTCATTAACGCGGGCAAGCAGACCGTCACGGCGAACCCGGGAGCGAGCTTCTTCGACTCTGCGGAGTCGTTCGGGATGATCCGCGGCGGCCACATCAACGCCGCCGTTCTCGGGGCGCTTCAGGTCTCGGCGCGTGGCGACCTTGCAAACTGGATGGTTCCCGGCGCCATGGTTAAGGGCATGGGCGGCGCAATGGACCTTGTCGCCGGCGCTCCGTACGTGGTCGTGATCACCGACCACGTCACAAAGGACGGAAGCCCCAAGATCGTCGAGGAGTGCACCCTGCCCCTCACCGGCCGCCGGTGCGTCGACGAGATCATCACCGACCTCGCGGTGTTCGATATTACTGATGCCGGCCTCGTGCTGCGCGAGCTGGCACCGGGCGTAACCGTAGGGGAGGTTCGGCAAAAGACCGGCGCATCATTTCTATGAGGCCGCCCACCGTGGGTTACTCGAGCACGCCTTCATCGAGGCAGACAGCGCTTTCAACGAGGTCATTTCACCCGTGGAAGACCGCGAACGAACGGCGGGTGACTTTCCAGGTGGTCAAGGTGAGTCGCGTTGCTTCCTCGTCGGGCAAGTCGAGGATCAAGACCTGCGGTGCCTGTGCGCGAAGGTCCACGTCGTCGAGTGGGCATGGCCCGGGCTCAACACTCATTTCGCTCGCCGGTGTCGGGTGCTACTTGTCAAGCACTCGACGTGTCCCATGGTGCAACGCACAACAACCGCCTACCTGCAGTCCGCCCTCGGCTTAAGCCCCACGGCCTGGCCACAGGCACAGGCGGCGCTTGCCGCCGATGCAGCGCCAACTGGCCGGATCGAGAGCAAGTAAGTCGATGGGGGCCTCTCGCCCCCGGGCATCGCAAACGATCAACGCAACGACGTCTGCACCCGACATGGTGCCAGTGTCGACGCCGATCTTGGGGTCCTTTCCGACCTCGCGCAATACCCACGCGCTCACCGAAGCAGCGTGTCACAAACCCTTAGGCGAATCAGTGAGTGCTGGCGAGAAACCGGTTGCTGCCATCGCGCAATCGCTTCTGGACTGCGACATCGTAGGAGATAGCTGGGGTGGGCACGTCAATGTCGCGCAGGAAGTATCTTCCGGTTATGCCGATAAGCGACTCGTCGGTGGCGAGGCGCAGTGCTGCCGCTGCGCCGCGTTCAGGAGTCAGCATGGGACGGCGGATCAGAGGACCGATCGGGCGCAGGATCGGGGGAATCAAGTCGTTGATGATGCCGGTTGCGACGATGCCGGGGTGGACTGCATTCACGGTCACACCGTCGATACCGAGCGTCTTTGCCTGGTCGTAGCTGGCGATGACGGTCAGTAGCTTCGCCCGTGCGTAGGCTTCGAAGGGGACGAAAGTTTCAGTCTTGTTCAGGCGGGTGAGGTCGTCGAGGTCGCTGGGGTCGATGGTCGCAGGGCGGGGACGACCTAGGAGCTTTACCGGGCGGGTGTCGCGGATGGTGTCAGAAGCCACGTTCACCACTCGCGCTTTCCCGCGGCGGAGTGCGCCCGATAGCAGAGACGTCATGCCATAGGCGGGGAGGTAGTCGACGGCGATGTGCATTTCCAGTCCATCGGGTGAAAGGCGGTGCGTGTGGAAATGTGCG
>JAYTRC010000007.1:0-4693 GCA_043746355.1 Lacisediminihabitans sp.
GCTGGAGAGCATCGTTCGCACCATCGCGGGGTCAGAGGCGGCCTCGGATGGCAAGGTCACCATGATCCGGGTCGGCCGGTCTGTGTGTCGGGGGCCGAGCAGGCTGAGCGCGTTCTGGGACAACAGCCCCGCGTTGGTGGGGGTGGACGGGGTGCGCGGAAGCGGCACGTCTCTGTCACCCATCAGGCATTCCATCGCGTGGATCACGGCATCGATGCCGGCAAGCACCTGCGATTCGGTTCTCCCCAGGGAGGACAGGCCGTGCTGACTCAGGCGCACCTGCAGGGCCCTGATGTCATGCGCTCTCAACTCGACGTAGTGGACAAGGTTGATGGCACTGGCCCGATGTCGCGGTTCGACGGCGTCGATCGAGACGGTTTCGCGCAGTTCAGCGTCGAGAAGGCTGTCGCGCAGCTGGTGAAGTTCACCCAACACGGATGCGAGATCGTCCCGCTCAGCGCTGGGCACGCCGGGGGAGCCACGAGAATAGTCCACAGGGTAATACTTCGTCCCGAGGTGGCGCAGCGGCCAGGGCAGAACGTCCCGTTGCGGTTACACCGAGGTGTCGGCGGCGCTCTTACCCGGTTGCTCTCTGGTCGCCGATGTCTTCCACCAGGTGCGAAGCATCTGCAACGCAAATCCAGGCGTACTCGGCCCCGTAGCGGCTTCGAGCCCAGTTGATGTTGAAGCGATACACCATGACGGAACCGCAGATCGAGCACCTGTCCATTTCTTGACGCTAGACGTCGAGGGTGAACGGGAATCGGCCGTGAGGCGACGGTTGCTTGCCGGATCGGTAGTGGTTCGGTGCCGGGGCGCGTCGCGCCGTGCGCCGTTGACGCGGTGTTCACCCGGACGCGGTATTGTCCGCTTCGTCACTGCCTTGGCCTTCCACCAGAGACGGGTCACACAGCCATGGACTACCCAGCAATGATCGCTGAGAAGTACCTCATCCAGCCGGCTCCTCGGCGCGTCAGGGGGTACTTCGCCGGCCAACTGATGTTCGACACCACGCAGGCCGTGTACGTCTGGGAGTCGGCGAACTACCCGCAGTACTACATCCCCGTCGATGACGTGAACGATGACCTGTTGGTGGATGAGATGTACGAGAAGAATCAGCTGCTGGGAACGTACATGCGATACGGATTCAAGGTCGGTGATCGCGAGGTGCCGAAAGCCGCGAAGATGTACACCGATGACTCCAGAGATGGTTTGGCGGGCATGGTTCGGTTCGAGTGGACCGCGTTGGACGCCTGGTTCGAGGAGGACGAGCAGATATTCGTGCATCCGCGGAACCCGTACACGCGTGTCGATGCGATCCGCTCGACTCGCACGGTTCGAGTCGAGCTCGACGGTGTCGTGTTGGCGGAGACATCGTCGCCGGTGATGGTGTTCGAGACGGGTCTGCCGACCCGGTATTACCTCAACCGCACCGAGGTGAACTTCGACTATCTGGTGCCAAGCGACACCGTGTCGGAGTGTCCGTACAAGGGGACCACTGGCGGCTATTGGTCTGTGCAGCTCGGGCCAGACGTGCACAAGGACCTGGCGTGGTCGTATGCCTTCCCCACAGGACAGCTGCTGCCCATCACGGGCCTCGTCGCCTTCTACAACGAGAAGGTCGATATCGTCATCGACGGGGTCATGCTCGCTCGCCCAGTAACGCACTTCTTCCCCATGAAAGCGGCTGAAAATGGATAATAACGACTTCGATTTCGGTGATCTCACGGCGGCGTTCATCAACTGCACTCTCAAGCGCAGTCCGGAGCGCAGTCACACGCAAGGGTTGATGGATCGAAGCATCGAGTTGATGCGCTCGCAGGGTGTGGCGGTTGAATCCATTCGCCTGATTGACATGGACGTCGCCACCGGGGTCTACCCCGACATGCGCGAGCACGGTTGGGCTTCCGACGGATGGCCAGATGCGGTGTGGCCCTTGGTCGAGGCGGCTGACATCCTCGTCGTCGGTGGCCCACTGTGGTTGGGCGACAATGCCTCGGTCACCCGTCAACTCATCGAACGGCTGTACGCGATGAGCGGATTGTTCAACGAGAAGGGGCAGTACGTCTTCTACGGGAAGACGGCTGGCGCCTTGATCACGGGCAACGAGGACGGCGTGAAGCATGCCGCGATGTCGACCCTCTACAGCTTGCAGCACATCGGCTACACGATCCCCCCAGCGGCCGACGCGGGCTGGATCGGTGAGGTGGGCCCCGGCCCCAGCTACCTCGATGAGGGATCGGGTGGCCCGCAGAACGACTTTACGAACCGCAACACGACGTTCATGACCTGGAACCTGATGCATATGGCCCGGATGCTGAAGAACGCCGGTGGCATCCCCGGTTACGGGAACCTCCGCCGCGAGTGGGACTCGGGTGAGCGTTTTGGCTTCAATCCCGAATACCGGTGAGGGGCGCTGATGGCATCCGCAACGACTGAGCGAGTGGCGTTCGCCGGCTCCCAAGGCGACCTTCTGGCGGCCCGGCTGGAGTTGCCTGTCGGCGTTCCGCGCGCCTATGCCCTTTTCGCGCACTGTTTTACCTGCAGCAAAGACGCTGTTGCCGCCAGCCGGATCGCGCGGGCTTTGACCAGCTCCGGCATCGCAGTACTGCGGTTCGACTTCACCGGCTTGGGGCAGTCCGGCGGCGACTTCAGCAATTCAAACTTCAGCTCCAACATCGGCGACCTGATTCACGCGGCCGACTTCTTGCGGGCGGAGTTCCAGGCCCCGAGCATTCTGATCGGTCACTCGCTTGGTGGGGCGGCTGTGCTGGCTGCGGCCTGCCAGATTCCCGAGACCGTAGCGGTGGTCACGATCGGTGCCCCCGCGGACCCGAATCACGTGGTGCACCTGCTCGGCGACGACCTCAGCGCCATTGAGCGCGACGGGGTTGCCGAGCTGGATCTGGGAGGTCGGCCGTTCCGAATCCAGTTGCAGTTCCTCCGTGATCTCGAGATGCAGCCGCAGAAAGAGCGGATCGCGAACCTCGGTGCGGCGCTTCTGGTGATCCACTCACCGGTCGACGACACGGTGGCGGTCGACAACGCGCGCATCATCTTCGAGGCCGCGCGGCATCCCAAGTCCTTCGTCGCCATCGACGGCGCCAACCACCTCCTCAGCGACAAAGGCGATGCCACTTATGTCGCAGGGATTATCGGGCAGTGGGCGAGCAGATACGCGCTCGAGCTTCCACCCGCAAGCTCGGAGCGCACCGGGGCACTGCTTCCGGCGGGCATCGTGCGTGTGGCGGAAGTGGTCGCGGATGGCTTTGCACAGAGGATCACCACGGGCCGTCACCAGTTCATCGCCGACGAACCGATCCCGATCGGCTCCGACACAGGTCCGAACCCTTACGAGTATCTCCTGGCGGGGTTAGGCGCATGCACCTCGATGACGATTCGCATGTACGCGACCCGGAAGAAGTGGCCACTCGACTCTGTCACCGTGGAGCTCTCGCACGCACGAACCCACTCAAACGACTGCCAGACCTGCGACGAGACCACCTCGCACCTCGAGCACATCGAGCGAACTATCATTCTCGAGGGCGAGATCGACGCTGAACAGAGAGCGGCGCTTCTGGCCATCGCTGACAAGTGCCCGGTACATCGGACCCTGCGGGCCGGGGTTGTAGTGTCCACCCGACTTGGCTGAGAGCGACTGAATACTTTTCGATCGATTTCGTCCGTAACGAAAGCGTCCGAAGTTTAGTGAAGTGGGGTTGGGCGCGAGGGCAGCAAGGAGCACGGCACCGCGACACTCCAATCGATCGTTTCTCGAAAAGTCACCCGAGAGCCCGGAGGCATGCTCTCGCAGTTCTTCACGGCCGCGGCGATCTGCGGCTGCCACGCCGGGCCACCCGAGCGCCGGGTGCCGTCGGGGACGAATTGCACCACGACGGAGACGAGGAGCAAACAGCTGAGCACCGCGAGCACGATCGAGCGGGCGTCGACGCGCGCTCGATCGGCTCGCCTGGTGCGCAGCGCAACCCCGAGCCCTATCGGGAGAATCGCCGCCAACATGCTGGACGGAACGACTCCGTAGCGCGTCAGCCACACGCCGGCGAGCTGCCGAGGGGTCATCTCGGCGTAGTCGTAAAAGGTATTCGGGTTGGCGATGAGTGATGCGCACAAGAGCGCGACTGACCCGACCACCAGGGCGATGACGATGAACCGCTCGGTCGCCGTCCCGCGGCGAATCACCACGTACGCCGCCAGGCCGAGCGGAATCAGCAGCAGAAGACCAACCATAGGCCCTACCGCCTCGAGAACCGGCCCGATCGCCGACTGCCGGACACCCAACGGCATGACCGCGTTGATCAGGTATGCGTAGGCAATCGACAGCGGGGTGTTCGGGCTGTGGGGGGAGGGTGCCCGGGGGAAGAGCAGAGTGATGATGAGTTGCGTCACGGTGCCGAGCAGCAGCATTCCACGGACGAGCCAGCGGCGCCGATCCCGCCAGCGGAAGAGCAGCAGCGGCAGCAGGAACAGCGCCTGCACCTCGGTGAGGGCACCCAGAAGCGCCACAATCGACAGCCCGACGACACTCGCGCGGGTGCGGGGGCGCGAGAGGGCGATCCAGAACAACGCCCACAGGAAGACCGAGTGGAGATTGGCCGCGTTGCCAAGTACTTCCCGGGGGGCCAGCGGCGCGAGCACCGTCAGCGATGCGATGGCGATGCGTGCCGGCATCCAG
>JAYTRC010000008.1:0-2846 GCA_043746355.1 Lacisediminihabitans sp.
GAGGCGATGGTCGGCGCTGCCGCCGGAGCCGCGATGACGGGCCTTCGCCCGATCGTCGACCTCTCCTACTCCAGCTTCCTCTACATGGCGATGGACCAGTTCATCAACCAGGTCGCGAAGAACCGCTACATGTTCGGAGGCCAAGCGTCGATGCCCGTCGTCTTCCGTTCGGCGATGTTTTACGGACTCAACACCGGAGCTCACCACTCCGACCGCCCGTACCCGATGTTCATGAACGTGCCAGGGCTCAAGATTGTCGCGCCTTCGAACCCCACTGACGCCAAGGGACTGCTGCGATCGGCAGTCGACTCCGATGACCCGGTGCTCATCTTCGAAGCCTGCATCCTCTGGGGCACGAAAGAGGAGGTCGACGAGAACGAGTTCTGGGTTCCCCTCGGCGTTGCCCGAATCGCCCGCCCGGGCACCGACGTGACCGTTGTCGCCATCTCCGGCTCAGTGCCTGAAGCGCTGCTCGCCGCGGAGGACCTCGCCCTCGAGGGCGTCTCGGTAGAGGTCATCGACCCCAGAACGCTCGTGCCGCTCGATCGTGACGCGATCGTGCGGTCCGTGGTCAAAACCGGCCGTCTCGTTGTGGCCGAACCGGCTCACCGCACCTGTGGTGCTGCCGCCGAGATCAGCGCGTACGTCGTCGAAGAAGCGTTCGACTCGCTGCGGGCACCGATCGTGCGGGTCACGGCCCCCGATATGCAGATTCCGTTTAGCCCGTCGCTCGAAAAGCATATGTACCCGACGCGCTTCACCATTGCCGCAGCGATCCGCCGGGTTGCAGGATTAGCGCCAGCAAGCGAGCAAACGCTCCTCGCGGCACTTCACAACTAGTCGAAACGAAACACAACAAGGAGATCACCGTGGCACGCATCGAAGTTTTGCTCCCTCAATGGGGCATGGGTATGAGCGAAGGGGCAATCGTCGAATGGCTGAAGTCGGTTGGCGACCGCGTCACTGAAGACGAGCCGCTGGCGGAGGTTGAGTCCGAAAAAGTGGAGGACATCCTTGAGTCGCCCGCGACCGGAACCCTCACCGAAATTCTGGTGCAGGTCGGCGAGACGGTGGAGGTTCGCACCCTCGTTGCCGTCATCGAAACCGACTGACCGCAACTTTTCCATTCATCCTCGAATTTCACCCTCGAAAGATTGTGCGCAACATCATGGTGACAGAGCTTCCTCATCGAACTTCGACAACTGCCGGGATCTTCGACCTCATCGTGGTCGGTGCCGGAATCAACGGTCTCGGCATCGCTCGCGATGCTGCTGCCCGCGGATTGTCGGTAGCGCTCGTGGAAAAAGATGACTTCTGCAGCGGCGTTTCTGCATGGTCCGGGCGGCTTATCCACGGTGGGCTGCGGTATCTCGAACACGGTGAGGTCGCTCTCGTTCGCGAGTCACTTCGCGAGCGTGAGCGGCTGTTTCGGCTTGCACCGCACCTGGTCAAGCCAGTGTCACTGCTCATGCCGTTCTACAAGCGAAACAAGCGCCCGTCCTGGCTGATCCGCATAGGCATGATCGCGTATGACGTGCTCTCCTTCGACAAAAAGTCACCCAGCCACAAGATTCTTTCCACGGCCGACGTCACCGCACGTTTTTCGGGGATGGAGAAGAAGGGCCTCGGAGGTTCGGCGTTGTTCACCGACGGTCAGGTCGAGTACGCAGAACGGTTGTGCGTTGAGCTTGCTGTTGGCGCGCGGTCCGACGGTGCGCTCATCCTCACGCACTCGGAGGTGACCGAGCTTGTAATCGAGAATGGGCAGGCAACCGGTGTTCGCTACACCGACCTCATCACCGGTGAGGCCGGCACGCTGCAGGGGCGTGTCGTGATGAATGCGGCTGGCCCGTGGGTGGACTGGCTGCTTGGCAACCCAAGCGATGCCAGCCTCGCGCCCGCTGCTGCCAAGCGCCACATCGGCGGCTCGAAGGGTACCCACATCGTGGTCGACCCGTTCCCGGGCGCTCCGACCGATGTCGTGTACTACGAATCGCAGTCTGATCAGCGCCTCGTGCTGGTCATCCCGTGGATGGGGCGTTTTCTCATCGGCTGCACCGACACACTCTTCAACGCAGAGCCAGACTCGGCACGCGCCACCGTCAGCGAAGTCGACTACCTGTTGACCGAGGCGAACGCGCTCATGCCAAACGCTGGACTCACCCGCGACAGCGTTCTCTTCACCTACAGCGGTGTTCGCCCATTGCCCTACGCGCCGGGCATACCGGAGTGGAAGATACCCCGCTCGCACATCATCTTCGACCACAAAAAAGAAAACAAAGCCAAGCTCTTCTCCATCATCAGCGGAAAGTTGACCACCTACCGGCAGCTCGCCGAAGATGCCGTCAACATTGCCCTTCGCGAGCTCGGGCGGCCGAAGTCAGCGTCACCGACGCGTAGTTTGATGTTTCCGGGCGCCACCACCGATGATTTCGCCTCGTTTCGCGCACAGTTCCTCTCCACCGACGTAGTGGATAGTGATACCGCCGTGCGCCTCATCGACATGTACGGAACTCGTGCAGAGCAGGTTGTCGCCCTCGTGCAGAAGGACCCGGCGCTTGGCGAGCGATTCGACCCGTCGTCACCCGCGATCGCGGCCGAGCTGCTGTTTGCCATCGACTACGAAGCCGCCAGAACCGTGACGGACGTCTTTGCCCGCCGCATCCTGCTTGCCTTCGAATCCGATCATGGGCTCCTGGGCGTGGCTCGTGCGGCCGAGATCCTGGCTGGCCAGCTCGACTGGACGGCCTCAGAGCAGGAGAAGCAAATCGCGGAGTACACGGTCTGGCTCGATCACTTGGCTGTGCCAGCTTCGATCCCCGGCGCCAGCGCCGCTTCGCCTGTTC
>JAYTRC010000009.1:0-5051 GCA_043746355.1 Lacisediminihabitans sp.
AAGCTCACCCCGGTCGAGTTTGAGACAATCTACTCAGCCGCACACGCGGCCTAGAAAACCACCCACCCCCAGTGTCAACCAAAGTCTGGGCAGACCCACGAGCCGGTCGGGGCGCATCCTGAGCGCCTCCTTGATGAGTCGGCGCAATGTGATCTCTCCCGTGCCCTCAAGACTCGGCTGCCTGCACTGAAGCGCGACGGTGTCTCGCGCTGAGAGATCGAGCTCGAAGGTCTCTTCAACGGTGACGATGCGTTCAGTTGGCCGGGCGCTCGAGAGCAGTGCGTTGAGCATCGTCGTCTTTCCACTCTGGGTCGCACCCGAGACGAGGATGTTCTGCCCCGCGAGCACGCACATCCGCAAGAATTCCGCAGACTGCTGGGTGAGCGACCCGAGAGCGACAAGCCTTTGGAGATCGCGGATGCGCCGAGCGAACTTGCGCACATTGACAGCCCAGTGCTGGCGAGTCACATCAGGAATGACAACGTGCAATCGCGACCCATCCGGAAGCGACGCGTCGACAAAGGGTGAACTCAGGTCCACCCGGCGGCCGGATGCCTGAAGCATTCGCTCGACCAGGTCGCGCACCTGCGTCGCGGTCAGTTTCACCGGGGTGAGCTCAGCCACCCCGTTGCGCGCGACGAACACGATCTCGGGACCATTGATCCAGATCTCCTCGATCTCCGGGTCATCGAAGAAGGGCTGAAGCGCGCCGAATCCGGTGATCGTCGCGACAATCTCACGGGCCGCCTGCAGCTCATCTGTGAGCATCGGAACTGAACCGCCGAGAGCCCGCTCACTGTAACGCTGCACCTCTTCGCGCGCATACCGGTCGGCGAGCGCCCGGTCAGTAGCGAGATCGATCCCTTCACGCCGCACGCGCTCGCGCACCTGCTCGGTGATGATGGTGACCGCCTGGGACATGGGCACAGTGTTGCCGAAGTCGTTGGTGGCGGGTCAGGTCTATCCACAGGCACGGGCGGGCGGCAAGATTGCGCCCACAGCAGACAGGCTGTTCAACCTCTGGGCCACGGTGCCTCCCGGTCGTACGCTGACACCATGCTGCTGCGCGATGCGATCGGTTCGACCCTCAGGCGACTTCGGCTCGAGCAGGGCAAGACCCTGCGCGACCTGGCACACGCGTCTGCGGTGTCGCTGCCCTACCTCTCCGAGATCGAGCGCGGGCGCAAAGAGGCCTCCTCTGAAATTCTGGCGACCCTGAGCCGCGCCCTAGATGTGCCGCTCGATTCAGTGCTGCATGAGGTGAGCGAGCGGCTTGCAGAGCACGAGAGCGCGCACGAGGTGGTCGAACTGTCGATCCGCCAGGCGGTACTGCTCGCCGCCTGACGAATCAACACGCTCACGCGTCGATGCGACGCAGTTTCGCCAGCGGAGCGAGCTCGCCCGGGTAGACACGCTTGACGCCGTCGCCGAGCGCTTCGCCGATGACCCGGATGTCGCGCACCAGCTGCGTGAAACCCTGCGGTTCGAGCGAGGCAGCGTGGTCAGATCCCCACATGGTGCGGTCGAGGGTGATGTGGCGCTCGACGACGGTTGCGCCGAGCGCGACGGCTGCGACCGAGATCTGCAGGCCGCGCTCGTGGCCCGAGTATCCGATTGGAATGTCGGGGTAGCGCGCCCTCAGTGACGGGATCATCCGAATGTTCGCCTCGTCAGCGGGCAGCGGATAGGTGGATGTCGCGTGCAGGATCACCAGGTTAGCCGGATCGAAAACCGCGACGGCCCGGTCGATCTGCTCCAGGGTGGACATTCCGGTCGAGAGGATGATCGGCTTGCCCGTCGCGGCGAGCGCGCGCAGCATCCCGAGGTCCGTGACCGATGCCGATGCGACCTTGTGGGCGACCACATTCAACTCCTCGAGGAAGTAGACAGACGGCTCGTCCCATGGAGAGGCGAACCAGTCGAGCCCGCGCACCGTGGCGTAGTCGCCAATCTCGATGTACTGCTCGCGGCTGAACTCGACGCGGTAGCGGTAGTCGAGGTAGGTCATGGTGCCCCACGGAGTGTCTCGCGGGGTGTTCTTCATGTGCTCGGGTGTCGAGATCGCCGGCGTGCGCTTCTGAAACTTGACGGCCTGGGCGCCGGCGTCCGCCGCAACGTCGATGAGCTGCATGGCGAGGGCAGTGTCGCCGTTGTGGTTGAGCCCGATCTCCCCGATGACATAGACGGGAAGCGCCTCGCCTACCTGGTTGCTGCCGATGGATACAGGCAAGATGACTCCCGTTTCTCTTCGATGATCCTTGCGAGTTCGAGTTCGGCAAACGTGTCGATCTCAATGGCTGTTCGGTCGTCGACGACGGCGATGCCGACCCGACCGAAGAAGCGGTGCCGCGCTGTCAGGAAGCCGGCGACATCCATCACATAGAAGGCACCGGTCTCGCGGTAGTGCGGTTCGCGATCCTGGCGTCGCGGCCGCGTCGCCACATCGTGATTGATGCCATGGCCGGATGCCGTCCAGAGAAATTCGTAGGTCTCGACAGCAGAGAAGACGACGTCGTCTTCGCCATCGCGCACTCGCACGATCGCTGCGTCGAGCGCGGCAACATCGATGAAGGGCGACGTGGCCTGCAGGAAGACCAGCACGTCGGGCAACGCGTCCAGTGTGCCGATGGCGTGCAGGAGGGCTGCTTCAGAGCTGGCCTCGTCGGTCGCCAGCTCTGCCGGACGCTGGATGACCTCAGCGCCTGCCGAACGAGCGACAGCCGTTATCGACCCATTGTCTGTGCTCACGATGACCGCGTCGATTGTGGAGCTGGCACGCGCTGATGCGACAGCTCGCGATACCAGCGGAACCCCGCCGACTGTGCGCAGATTCTTGCCAGGGACACCCTTTGATCCGCCTCTGGCGGGGATGACGGCGACAACTCTCATGCACCGAAGCTAGGCAGCGCTCCGGGCGCTCGACTGGCCACTCGATGAACGGCTGGTGACGCTGTCGCTACGTTTCGGGGATGCCAATAGTGAGACCGCGAGCGCGGAACCTGTCGTGTTCTTCGCCGAGAAAACCGAGCAGTCGGGTGTTGGTGCCCCGGATATGGGCGGCAACCAGGAGCGCCGCAGAGTCGGCATCCCGCGCCTGGAGCGCGTCGATGATCGCGCGGTGCTCGCTCCAGGCAGCATCGCGGGACTTCACCGTTCGTCCCTCCAGCCAGCGCGTGCGCGCGAGTCTGGTCATGGCTCCGCGCACAGTATCGGCAAGCAGCGGATTGCCCGACAGACGTGCGAGCTGCTCATGGAACGCGTCACCGGCCGGCACAAACTCTGCGCTTCCCCGGTCGGCGTCGAGCAGGTCGGCCAATGCTGCGATGTCATCATCGGTCGCGCGCTCGGCGGCGAGCCGCACGGCTGCGACCTCGACCGCTTCGCGCAGCTCGGCCAGCTGGCCTATCTCAGCGGTGTTGATGGGGGCGACGGCGAACCCGCGTTCACCTCGCTGCACGAGCCCTTCGGCGTCGAGCCGAAGTAGCGCAGCTCGCACCGGCGTCCTGGATGCCGCAAAGGCCGTCTCGAGACCACGCTCGGTGAGTCGCTCTCCGGGCGCAAGCTCAAGCGACAGGATCGCGGCACGCAGTCGTGCATAGATCTGAGCTGTCTGGGGAGCGACCTCTGCTGTCTGTGGCGCAGTCATCCGTCATCCTCATTTTGGTATACCGTTTTGGTATACCAATAGCGTAGCAGGAGAACCCATGACGACGTTTGAGACCATGCCGCCGGCCGTGCGCGCGCGCCGGGCGTGGACCGCACTGATACTCGGCGTGCTCGCGCAGACTGCGGGAACTGTATTTGTATCCACGCCAGCCTTCCTCGTGCCGCTGCTCCACACCGAACGTGGCCTGTCGCTCGCTCAGGCCGGGCTTCTGGCCGCGGCACCGACCATGGGCATGGTGCTGACCCTCGTGCTCTGGGGTGCCCTCGTTGATCGAGTCGGCGAGAAATGGGTGATCGCCGGCGGCCTTGTGCTCACCGCCCTGGCCGGGGTCGGCGCGCTGCTCTCCCCCGGTTATGTGCAGCTCGGGGTGTTCTTGCTGCTCGGGGGCGCAGCATCCGCGAGCACCAATTCAGCGAGTGGCAAGGTGGTCGTTGGCTGGTTCGCGAAGGATCGTCGCGGACTCGCTATGGGCATCCGCCAGATGTGCCAGCCGCTCGGCGTGACCGTCGCGGCGCTTACCGTGCCGGCCATAGCGAGTTCGGCGGGAATCGGGAAGGCCTTTGTGCTCCCGATCGTCGCGACTGCCCTGCTCGCGGTGCTCACCGCCGTGCTGATGATGAACCCCCCGCGAACGCCTCGCGCGGAGGTTGCACAGGCCGCGAATCCCTACCTGGCGAGCGGTTTCCTGTGGCGCATCCACACGCTCTCACTCCTGCTCGCCGTGCCCCAGTTCACCCTCTCGATCTTCGGGCTGGTCTGGCTCGTCACCCAGCTGCACTGGTCGACCCTGGCGGCCGGTGTGCTGATCGGATGCGCCCAGTTTGTCGGAGCCATCGGCCGGGTCGGCGTCGGCGTGCTGAGCGACCGGGTCGGTAGCCGCGTACGCCCCCTTCGCTGGGTGGCGCTTTCTGCGGTCGTCGTAATGCTCGTGCTCGGAGCAACAGCCGCGCTGCAATGGCAGGCCGGGGCGATCGTGCTGCTCATTGCAATGACGGTCACCGTCGCAGACAACGGGCTCGCGTTCACCTCCGTCGCCGAGATGTCGGGCCCGGCGTGGGCTGGCCGGGCGCTCGGAATCCAGAACACCGGCCAGTTCGTGGCGGCATCAGCGGTCGGCCCCCTGGTCGGAGCGCTGATCGGGCTGGTGGGATACCCGCTCGCATTCGTCGCAGTAGCCGCGTTCCCTGCCGTCGCGACAGTGCTGGTGCCGAGACACTCAGCTGAAGTGGACAGGCTCTAGACAAGCTGAAGCGAACAGGCTCTAGGCCCACGGGGTGGCCGCATACAATTGAGCCGCACTCGCGGGAGTGGTGAAATTGGTATACACGCAGGATTTAGGTTCCTGTGCCGCAAGGCGTGAGGGTTCAAGTCCCTTCTCCCGCAC
>JAYTRC010000010.1:0-17023 GCA_043746355.1 Lacisediminihabitans sp.
CGCTACCTCTGCCGGCTGGCGGCCGATCGACATTGCCCAATCCGAAGGACGTCGGCGGACATCGAATACGATGGCGTGTTCACCGGGCTCGACACTGGAATCGCCGAGATCCACCATGAGCACGTTCATCGCCACCCTGCCGACTATTCGGCGCGAGACACCGCCAAGCAGAAGCGTGCCGACATTACTCGCTGCGCGGTCGAGCCCGTCTGCATATCCAATGCCCACCAGCGCGAGGGTCGAGCGTGCGGTCGCACGAAACGTGTAGCCGTACGACACTCCGTCGCCGGGCTCGACGCGCTTCGTTCCGAGCACCGGTGCTGAGACACTCATGGCCGGCTCGTAATCCCGATCGGGGCCGAGCCCATAGAGGTTATTCGCCCCGCGGTGATCCTGGCTCACCGTTGCCGTCAGCCCGACAGACGCGAGCGCCGCTGCTTCGGCCCCCGAACCGACCACCAAGCGGGTCACTCCTCCCGCTATCGCAGCTCGGGCTGACACCTCCGCACCGTGCCCGAAGCCGTCGAACGAAACGTCGGCGATGCACGCCTCATCGCGCGCGACCAGAATCGCTGCGTTGGCAGCAATCGCGCGCAGGGCTATCCGTGCTTCGCCGAGCACGGTTCAGATTCTCGAGAACACGTGCTTCGCGTGGGCTGTGATCACTTCTCGCGCGCGCTCGGCATATCGGTCGAGGTCTGCGTCTGCAGGAGCGGCCGTGTACTCGAAGCCGGATCGCTGCGCCATGAATCCGATCAGGGCATCAGTCAGCAATGGGTTGAGTGGCAGCACCGGGCCACCGACTTGGGTTCCGATCATGGCACCCAGGATGACGCCCTCCGCATTGCCCTCGCTGTTGCCGCCACCCTCGATGAGAGCACCGAACGCCGTCGCAGAGCGATCGAGGTGCCAGGTCGACGCATTGTCTTCGAATCCGACGATGCTACCGAATCGGGTCTCCGTTAACACGTAGCCGACCGTGCGCTCGTCCGTTCGTTCCGCACTGAACGGCAGAATGCCTAGCCCCTCGATGGTCGAGCCGTCGCGCAGGGTAATTGCACCGCCGAGGAGCTCTGCTCCTGAGCCGTACGCGAAGATCGGAATGCCGGATTCGACCAGTTCGCGAAGAGGAGCCGCAATGGCGTGCAGGTCATCGTGCACATTACGCATCGCCGACACCGGGCCGTTGCCGACGATGATGAGATCGGCGGACGCTGGCAGGGCGTTGCCCACCCTGTGCTCTACGACGGTGACAGCGATTCCAGATCGAGCGAGGCGTTCGCGCACCGCCATTACGTTGCCACGATCGCCGGCGACCCCCAGCTCATCGGGATAGAGCTGCACGATGGTCACAGCGCTCATCGCTGGTTTTCCAATTCGAGAAAGCCGATCTGTTTACGGGCGAGCATCATGATCTCGTAGTTGACGATCCAGGTCTTCACACAGTTAGCCGGCTTCGTGAGCGCCTTCATGATATCGATCGCCTTTTTGAGATCGGGTTCGACCGTTCCGATGTGAATACCTTCGTGTTCGAGTCTGAGAGCGATCTGCCACGCCTTGGCGCCGGTGACCACATCGACGTGGTCGAGCGAGCTGAAGTCGATGTCGTAGATCCAGGAGATGTCTGGTGTGCCCTCATCGATCGCAAGCAACACCTGTTCCGGCGGCTCGGGCAGTGCATCCAGGTTGAGTTGCAGGCTCGCGGCGTTCTTGAACATCACGAACTCGACCTGTTCGTCACCGAATTCGAGGAGCTCACCGCGACCATAGGCAGGCTTCATCGATGCGAATGCCGAGACAGCGGATTCTGCGCGGAAGTCGCCGCCGAGAATAACGGCGGCCGTCGCCAGTGCCGCTGCAGCGTCGATTCCGTAGTGGAGTCCTTTGGCGGGCAGTGTCACCTCCACGACGTGCCCGGCGACATCGATGGAGGCGCCAGCACGATCTGTCGAGACGAGTTCAGCCAGCGCAACGTGCGGCTCGGGTTCCAGGTGGGCATCCCGATAGTCCGTCGCATTGAACAACCCATGCGGCGACGACTCGATGAGAGCTTTGGATGCTCCGAAATACGTGATGTCCGGTCCTGTTGTCGCATCTCCGGCCGCATAACGCCGAGCGATTTTCGACAGGTACGGATCTTCGCGGTTCGTGACGATGTGCAGGCTCGCCCGCTCGGCGGTGTCGAGCATCATGTCGGCAACTCGCTCTGTCTCGTAAAAACGGTAGAGCTGGTCGACCTGGGTGTTCAGCACTAGAACCGTCGACGGCGGCACGACCGCCGCGAACTCGAGCGCGAAGGCCTCATCGACTTCGAGCACGCCGATATCAGCCGTGAGCCTGCCGAGAACGCTCGATTCGGCAAGGATCGATGACGCAATCCCCTGGGGCAGGTTCGCACCTGATGGATTCGTGAAAACCGTGAGCCCGTGGCCACGAAGTACCTCGGTGAGCATGTGGGTCGTCGTCGACTTTCCATTGCTTCCGAGCACGTAGACGATTCCGTAGCGAAACTGGCTCGTCGCATCCCGAAGAAAATTCGGAGCCAGCTTCGTCGTGACGTAGCCGGGAAAAGCAGAGCCTCCGCCGCGAAGCCTGGCGACCGCCCGCACTGCTTTTCCGGCGACAACGGGCACGAGATACTTCAAACCCCAGGCCTTGGCCATCTTTCTACTCGAGGTAGTCGCGCAGTGACTGCGACCGTGACGGGTGACGAAGCTTCGCCATCGTCTTCGACTCGATCTGACGAATACGCTCGCGCGTTACACCGAAGGTGTCACCGATCTGGTCGAGGGTCTTCGGCATACCGTCACCGAGCCCAAAGCGCATCCGTATCACGCCGGCTTCGCGCTCCGAGAGCGAATCGAGCAGCGACTCCAGCTGCTTCTGCAGCATGGTGAAACCGACAGCATCGGCAGGAACCACCGCCTCAGTGTCTTCGATGAGGTCACCGAATTCGCTGTCGCCATCTTCACCGAGTGGCGTGTGCAGTGAGATCGGCTCGCGCCCGTACTTCTGCACCTCGATGACTTTCTCCGGCGTCATGTCGAGTTCGCGACTGAGTTCTTCCGGTGTCGGTTCACGACCGAGGTCCTGCAGCATCTGCCGCTGCACCCGAGCGAGCTTGTTGATGACTTCGACCATGTGCACCGGGATGCGGATGGTGCGTGCCTGGTCGGCCATCGCGCGAGTGATCGCCTGGCGAATCCACCACGTTGCGTAGGTAGAGAACTTGAAGCCCTTCGTGTAGTCGAATTTCTCGACGGCACGAATCAGGCCGAGGTTGCCCTCCTGGATGAGATCGAGAAACTGCATTCCACGGCCCGTGTAACGCTTTGCGAGCGAGACGACGAGGCGCAGGTTCGCGCCGAGCAGATGGCTCTTCGCTCGCTGTCCGTCCTTGGCAACCCACGACAATTCGCGGCCCAGACCGGACTTCAACTCAGCCGGGCTCATCACCGAGAGTTTGTCTTCGGCAAACAGCCCAGCTTCGATTCGCATAGCAAGCTCGACCTCTTCGGCCGCGTTGAGCAGCGCGACTTTACCGATTTGCTTCAGGTAGTCCTTGACCGGGTCTGCCGTTGCTCCCGTGATCGCCGACGAGTAGACCGGAACTTCGTCTTCGTCGTCGACGAGAGAAAGAACGAGGGCACCTGCCGGGAGGTTCTCTTCTTCCTTGTCGTCGTCTTTGTCTTCTTTGTCGTCGGTCGACTCGTCAGACACTTCGTCTTTGGATTCTTCGACCACGACGACAACGTCGACGGCCGCGTCGTCGTCGCCCTCGTCGGGCTCGACGTCTTCTCCGTCTTCCTGGTCTGCGGGTGCAGCCTTGGCGCCGCGCTTGACCGGCGCCTTGCCCGCGGTGGCGCTGCCTGCTGCGGCGCTCTTGGCAGCCGGCGCCTTCGCAGCAGTGGTCTTTCGAGCCGGCTTCTTCTCTGCGGGGTCGACACTGACCTCGGTCGCACTGTCGAGTGCATCGGTTTCGAGTGGCTCAGCGAGAGCCGTGGCTTTGGATCGGGCAGCCATGAGGACACCTTTCGATAGGTATTGCTTGCCTTTTGGGCACAACTAAGACCCATGTCAAGTCCGGGTAACAAGCACAGCGAAGGTACTTTGTCATCCCAATGGGCATGAAAGGGTCTTGAGTCAATTATTGCACGGATTGGCGCTGGCCCTTGCCAGGGTGCCCACTTGTCGCTATGCGCCTCGTTTGCGCCGAGACCGCACGAGGACAACCCAGAGCGGAGCCACCTGTATTCCCTCATCCTCATGCAGGCGCCGGCGAGTGCGACGCCGAGCGCGCAAGAGAAAAACGACACCGATGCCGACGACCACGTACTGAACGCAGAGGGCGATCCTGAACGAGTTCCAGGCGAACAGGTCGCTCGGTGCTCCTCCGGCGACTCTGAGGTGGTTGAGCAGGTCGAGCACCACTCCGATCACATACATCATCACAAAGCTCGCCAGGAATCCGCCAACATTGACCACTCCGTTTGCAGAGCCCAGGTTTCGCAGCGGGTTGAAACTGCGGGCGAAATCGAAGCCGATCAGAGAACCGGGCCCGCCAATGCCGAGGGTGACGACCAGCACGACTACAAGCCATGGTGGCGGAGATCCGGGCCAGGCGATCACAGCAGTCCAGACCACTCCGAGCAGCGCGATGATCCCGAGCACCAGGTTCGACCGCCGCAGGGGAAAACGCGCGGTGAGAATTCCCAGAATGGGCCCAGCAACGAAGCCGGTCGCGACTATGAGCGTTAACAGCCCGGAGGCTTCGGCCGGCGTATACCCGAGCCCAGCGGTGAGGAGAGGAAAACCCCAGAGCAGACTGAAGACGGTGCCGGATGACTGGGTGCTGAAGTGCGACCAGAACCCGAGTTGTGTTCCGGGCCGTGAAAGCGCATCACGAAGTCGCTTGAGTGCGTCGGGCACCTGCTGGGGATGCTCGGCCTCCGCGTTCCTATCGGCAACGAACAGGATCACCACGACCAAGGCGATACCAGACAGGCCAGCCGCGCCGAGGAAGGCGGCGTCCATCCCAGCGAATGCAGCGCTAGCGATAGCGGAATGGCCGACAGCACCTGGCCCAGCTGACCGACGTTGCCCGTCCACTGCGAAAGCACCGGCAGGATGCGCCCACGAAACCAGGTGGACAGAAGTCTCACGACAGAGATGAAGGTCATGGCATCCCCGGCACCCACCAGGATCCGCCCGACTACCGCGACCCAGATCGAGGGCGCGAACGCAAGGAGCAGCTGGCCAACGAACATGCAGGCTGCGCCTGTGGCAATAAGTCGTTTTGGCCCGAAGCGGTCGAGCAGCACACCGACTGGGATTTGAAGTGCCGCATACACGACGAGCTGCACGACCGCGAGCGTGGACAGCACCGACGCCGAGATGTCGAACCGATGGGTGGCAGCGACGCCCGCCACTCCCAAGCTGGTGCGCTGAAGCACACCGACCATATAGGCGAAAACGGCGACGCCCCAAACAAACCAGGCGCGCCGAGAGTTCACTCTGCCAACTTTAGCTGTCGAGAGACACCCTGATTAGAGGCCGAACCCCTGCCTGCCGTCTTCGCCGTCACGGCGAATCGCGAGAAAGTTTTCGAGCTCTGCGGCGATTTCGTCGGCCGAGGGAAGTTCGCCATCCTCGTCGGTGAGGGGGGACCGCAGCGGGTTGCCCTGAGTGTACGCATCGTGACGCTCTTCGAGATTAGACACCAACCGCGCAAGCTCCTGGTTGCTCTCCAGCTGGCTGTCGATCTTGGCGACGAATTCCCGAGCTTCCTCGCGCAGGTGGTCTGCAGGGAAGATGAGTCCCGTCGCAGCACTAATGCTCTCAAGTGCCGTAACAGCGGCGGTGGGGTATTCGGTGTCGGCGAGGTAATGCGGAATGAGCAGAACGAACCCGGTAATTGGATGCGACAGCTCCTGGAGCCGGTACTCGATGAGGTGGAGGGCTGTCGCTGGAGCCTGCGTGTTGGGCTTCCAGATCGACATCGAGTCGATGAGTTCGACCCGGTTGCCGCTGACTGTCACGCCGATCGGGCGGGTGTGGGGAACCGGCATGGGGATGGCATGCATCCAGGTGGTGCTCTTCACCTTGTAGCGGTCGACCAACCGCAGCACCGCGGACGAGAAACGCTCCCACTGGAAGTCAGGCTCGAACCCGGTGAGGAACAGAAATTGCTGCCCGATCTCGTCTGATCCGAGATAGAGCGCGAGGCGCGCCGGACGATAGTCGCTGATGTGATCCTGATCGAACTGGATGATGGGGCGCCGGGCGCGATAGTCGAAGAGTTCATCAGCGTCGAAGGTGGCGATCACGCGATTGTCGACAGAGTCTGTGAGATATTCGCTCAACTGACTCACACCCGAACCTGCATCGGCAAAGCCCGTGAGACCGGCGATGAGCGGCAGCCCTTCGGGCACGACAATGTCAGGATTCAGCTCGTAGAGGCCATCAGGGTCGCGCATGTTTTCACTCTAATCGCGCGCCGTCGCCACAAGGTCGGGAACCGAGTCTCGCCGTGGTGCCCACAGCGAACAGCCCGGATAGCATGGCGAGATGACCGTCCCCGCGCTGAAAATCAGCACAGAATCTGCCAGCACTCTCGCCGTCGACATACTCGTGCTCGGAGTTTCGTCGACGGATGAAGGGCCACTGCTTCGCGCAGACGGTGAGCAGTTCGATGCCATCCGCGAGTCCCTCCCCCTGATCGGTGTCACCGGCGCCCGAGACAGCGTGCGACGAATCGCGTCGACCGGAGCTTCGGGAAGCATCGCACTGGTCGGGCTCGGCGGCGGGGACCTCACGGCGGAATCGCTTCGCTACGCGGCGGGCACAGCCACCAGGCAGCTGGTCGGAAACGAGAGCATTGCGCTTGCGTTGCCCGCGGCGTCTGAGGCCGAAACGCTTGCCATTCTCGAAGGCGCCGCAATCGGCGCGTATGCCTTCACCAGCTTTCGACAGACATCGCTCGAAGCGACGAAACTGCCCGCGACGGCGATCACCGTGGTTTCGTCGCACGACTCTCCTGCACTCGTCGATCGAGCTGTCGCGGTGGCGACCGCGATGAACAGCGTTCGCGACCTGGTGAACATGCCGCCTTCCCACCTTTACCCCGAAACGTTCGTCGAGGCCGTTGTCGAACTAGCGGAGGGGCTCCCTGTCGACATCGAAATTCTCGCCGAATCCGAGCTCGCGGCGGGAGGTTTCGGCGGCATAATCGGCGTCGGCCAGGGCTCAACGAGGGGCCCCCGCCTGGTAGTACTGCGATATTCACCAGAAGGCGCCAGCAGGCACCTTGCGCTGGTTGGCAAGGGAATCACCTTCGACTCCGGCGGTCTCTCGCTCAAATCACCGGTGTCGATGGTCGGGATGAAGGACGACATGACGGGGGCTGCGACCGTGATGGCGGTTCTGCTTGCCGCTGCCAGCCTGGCCCTCCCCGTTCGGCTAACAGCTTGGTTGTGTATCGCGGAGAACATGCCCTCAGGTTCCGCAATCCGTCCGAATGATGTGCTTCGCATGCGCGGCGGCACAACTGTCGAGGTACTTAACACGGATGCCGAAGGTCGGCTGGTTCTCGCCGACGGGATTGTCGCGGCGAGCGAGGAATTCCCAGACGCAATAGTCGACGTCGCTACCCTCACCGGAGCCCAGCGGGTCGCTCTCGGTGATCGATACTCGGCTGTCATGGGAGACGAGAAGCTCGTCGCCAGCGTCATCGATGCCGGGGTTCGTTCGGGCGAGACGCTGTGGCCGATGCCATTGCCCGGGGAATTCAGGGCGATGATCAACTCCGATGTCGCCGACCTGGCGAACGCGAAGACCGGCAACACAGCGGGGGGAATGCTGCTCGCCGGGGTGTTCCTGCAGCAGTTCGTTGGCCAAAAAGAGGACGAGAGCGGCAGCATCCCTTGGGCCCATATCGACATCGCGGGCCCCGCTCAGAACGTGAGCGCTCCTTTCGGCTATACAGCCAAGGGCCCGACCGGTGTGACTGTTCGCGCACTGCTTACTTTGACCGAGGACATTTCACGCTGGTAGTAAGGTTTTAAGGGCGCGAAAACTTCGGGCCACATCCTTTACCTGAGGGAGCCGCTGGCTTGTCCGAGCAGAATTTTGACATCGTGATCCTCGGAGCAGGCAGCGGCGGCTATGCCGCAGCGCTGCGTGCGAGTGAATTGGGCTTCTCCGTGGCCCTCGTCGAGAAAAATAAACTCGGCGGTACCTGCCTCCATGTCGGCTGCATCCCGACCAAGGCACTCCTTCATTCCGCTGAAGTTGCGGACGTCACCCGGGAGTCTGCGAAATACGGCATCAACGCCAGTTTCGGCGGCGTCGACATCGCTGCCGTCTCTGCCTACCGCGAGGGCATCGTCGCGAGCAAGTACAAAGGACTGCAGGGGCTCATCAAAGCTCGTGGAATCACCGTTGTCGAAGGTGAAGGGCGTCTCGCCTCAGCCAACACTGTGCAGGTCGGCGATCAGACACTGATCGGCAAGAACGTCATCCTCGCTACCGGATCGTACTCACGCTCACTGCCCGGGCTCGAGATCGGCGGCAGGGTTATCACGTCAGAACAGGCGCTCGAACTCGACTTCGTGCCCAAGAAAGTGGCGGTGCTCGGTGGCGGCGTCATCGGCGTCGAGTTCTCGAGTGTGTGGAAGTCCTGGGGCTCGGAGGTGCAGATCATCGAGGCACTCCCCCACCTGGTACCCAATGAGGACGAGTCGATCAGCAAGCAGTTCGAGCGTGCGTTCCGCAAGCGCGGAATCAACTTCAGCCTCGGTGTGCGCTTCCAGTCGGTCACCCAGAACGACGAGGGCGTCGTCGTCACGCTCGAAGACGGACAGACTTTCGAGGCTGAACTTCTGCTCGTCGCCGTCGGACGAGGACCATCGACGGCGAACCTCGGCTACGAAGAGGTCGGCGTCGCCATGGACCGCGGGTTCGTACTCACCGATGAGCGCCTCGCCACGAATGTTCCCGGCGTGTTCGCTGTCGGTGACATCGTGCCAGGGCTGCAGCTTGCGCACCGGGGTTTCCAACAGGGAATCTTCGTGGCCGAAGAGATCGCCGGGCTGAACCCGATCGTTGTTCCCGACACGCACATTCCGAAGGTCACATACTCGGACCCCGAGGTAGCCTCGGTAGGCCTCTCAGAGGCGAAGGCCGTCGAACAGTACGGCGCAGACAAGATCACGAGCTACGACTACAACCTCGCCGGCAACGGTAAAAGCCACATCATCGGAACTTCAGGTTCCGTCAAGGTGGTGAGGGTCAACGATGGCCCCGTTGTCGGCATGCACATGATCGGCGCACGTGTCGGTGAACTCATCGGCGAAGCGCAGCTCGTTGTGAACTGGGAGGCATACCCGGAAGACATCGCGCCGTTCATCCACGCGCACCCCACACAGGACGAAGCACTCGGCGAGGCGTTCCTTTACCTCGCGGGCAAGCCGCTTCACGTGATGTAACCGATTCAGTCACTAAACTTAAACTCAATAACACCCGCATAAGGAGCACTACTGATGAGCGAATCCGTCAACCTCCCGGCACTCGGAGAGAGTGTCACAGAGGGCACGGTTACCCGCTGGTTGAAGAACGTCGGCGATCGGGTGGAGGTCGACGAGCCGCTGCTCGAAGTCTCGACGGACAAAGTCGACACAGAGATCCCCTCGCCTATCGCTGGCGTGATCGAAGCCATCCTGGTTGCGGAGGACGAAACAGTCGAGGTCGGAACCCCGCTCGTCACGATCGGTGATGGATCCGGCGGAGGCGAAGCAGCTCAAGCACCTGCGGCAGAAGAGCCCGCCGCTGAGGCGTCCGACGCACCAGAAGCAGTGGTGCCCGCGCCCGAAGTTCCGGTCTCTGAAGCTCTCGCCGAGCCTGCTACGCCCGAGCCCGTCGCGGCCCCCCCGGTCGCCGAGTGGCCAGCTCCCCAGGCGGCAACCGCGTCAACAGCAGCGCCCGCGCCGGCAGCTGAGGTACCGGCCGCTCCCGCGTTCATCGCTCCGCCCGCTCCGGTCTCTGCCCCCGCGCCAGCTGCAGTGCCTGCCCCGGTCGCAGAGGTCCCGGTCGCGGAGGTGCCCGCTCCGTTAGCGGAAGCACCGGCTGCACCTGCGCCTGCAGCCGCCGCTCCGGCCGAACCCGCGCAGGCCGCGTCGGAGTCGAACGCCGGCTACGTCACACCTCTCGTGCGCAAGCTCGCACATGAGAAGGGCATCGACCTGACAACCGTTTCCGGATCAGGTGTCGGTGGCCGTATTCGCAAGGAAGACATCCTTGCTGCTGCTCCGGCTGCCGCGCCCACCGCCGAGGCTCTGACAGCGACCACTCCGCCAGCTGTCGCCATTTCCCCGCTGCGGGGAACGAGCGTGCCGATGTCCAGGCTCCGCAAGGTGATCGCAGAGCGTGCGGTCATTTCTATGCAGACCTCAGCGCAGCTGACCTCTGTGGTCGAGGTCGACGTCACGCTCGTCGCGAACTTCCGTGAATCGGTGAAGGCCGACTTCCTTGCCAAAACAGGACAGAAGTTGTCGTTCCTGCCGTTTTTCGCCCTCGCGGCGGCAGAAGCACTCAAGGCATACCCGATCGTCAATGCGACTATCGACGGCGACACGATCGTCTACCCGCCGCAAGAGAACATGTCGATAGCGGTAGACACAGAGCGTGGCCTTCTGACGCCGGTTATCAGGGACGCGGGCTCGCTCGACCTCGCCGGACTCGCAGCGCAGATCGCCGATCTCGCCGCACGCACCCGCGACAACAAACTGAAGCCCGACGAGCTCGCTGGGGGAACGTTCACCCTCACCAACACCGGCTCGCGCGGCGCGCTGTTCGACACCCCGATCGTCTTCCTCCCGCAGTCTGCGATCCTCGGCACAGGCATTGTCTCAAAGAAGCCCGTTGTTGTTTCTGATCACGGTCTCGACGCGATTGCCATCCGTTCGACGGTCTACCTTGCGCTGTCTTACGATCATCGGATCGTGGACGGTGCGGATGCAGCGCGGTTCCTCGTTGCGGTGAAGAGCCGCCTCGAGGGTGGCGACTTCGCAGGAAATCTCGGAATCTGATCGATCCTGGGGCTCGCTACCTCGAACGACTTAAGGCGTCGCGCCGATGGTGAGATCTCTGATCTTCCATCGGCCGTCGATCTTCACGATGAGCACTGAAGCTGGATAGATACCTGGAACAATCTGAGCTCCCAGCCCGACGATTGCCGAATCGCCCAGCCTCTGCACAAGAGCGACAGTCGACGCATCGAGCTTTCGATCTGTGATGGTGCTTCCGGCCTGAAGCTGGCGAAGGAAATACCTGTCGGATTCGAGTGCGGCTGAACCAGCCTGTTCGACGGTATCGAGGCACCCCACCGACCTCTCGACGATGCACCGCGCTCTGGCGGCAACGAGCTCACCGGCCGCAGCAAGTGGGTCATCAGTCCCCGCAGCGCTGATGGCGGCTTCTGTTCTCTGTGGAGCGGCAGAACGAATTGGGTTCTGCAGTGCTGGTTGCGAGGACACCCCCTCCGATGGACGTGCGCGACCGACCGACGGAACCACTGCGACGGCGACGACGAGGGCGGCGGCACCGAGAGCTGCAGCGATCCAGACCGGCCGTCGCACCACTCGCACAGCAGCCTTCGCCCGGTCGGCGAGGATCCCGACCGGATTGTGCTCGATCCATGCCGCAATCGACGAATAATGGACGTTCTGCGGCTGAGTTTCGGCCCGATCGGAAACCGCGAAGTGGTGGTCGGGCGCTGCCGCCAGCGTTCTCCCCACGAGGCTCACCGGCACCCTCGACGGATCCGCCGACCTGACGGGCACTGCCTCGGCGACGCCGTACAGCCTGTCGGCAAGCTGTGAGAGATGTTTGTCGCCGGCCGGAGCCGAATGCAGCCACTCGATGAGAGTCGCGCAGGCGGTGGGATCGTCCACTCGCGCCGCGAAAGATCTGACCAGCGCGTCACAGGCGGCCAGATCATCCTGAATTCGCGAATCCGCTGCCTGTTGGGCAGTGTTAAGGCTCGATCCCGACTCCGCGAGCGGAAACTCACCAATCAGCCGCGCGCTTCCGAAACAGCCGAGTACGGGCGCCCGACGCGCATCGAAGAGTACGGCGGACGCGGCGATGCCACCGTGGGAGACACCAACCCGGTGCAGCTCGGAGAGGGCACCGACAATCGGGGCGAGCGCGGTTACCAACTCCCCCGCCGAGAAGCGTTCACGCCCGGCGAAGAGGTGCGCGAGGCTGCCCCCGGGAAGGCGCCCGAGGATGAGACATGCCCTGCCGTCGTTAGCCGTCGCGATGTCTTTCAGTTCGACAAGGTGAGGGGAGGACGCCCGTGCCAGGGCCTCGATCTCGACGTCGATCGATCGCGCCTCCACCGATGACCGAAACAGTTTCACGGCCATCACGCCGCCGTCAGAGGTGTCGCCTGCACCCGCGTGCCCGAGCCACACTTCGGCTCTGTTCCCCTCGCCGAGTTTTCGTACGAGCCGATACCCTCCGACGTTCTCCACTACGGAAGCCTCTCGCCGACTCCAGTCGAGCAAGCTGACGTCATCGAGTCCCGGGGTAACAGTCGGCCCGGTCGGCGCTGGGGAGGAGAGGAACCGGGATACAGTATTGCTGTGGTCGACTATGTCGTCGCGGGGCTAAGCGCCAACTCCGTGCCGTACCTGACAGCCTTAGAGCTGCAACGCGCAACCCATCGTGCCGTCGTCGAGGGCTCATCCCCTGACACCGTCATCCTTCTCGAGCACCCGTCGGTTTTTACCGCGGGTAAACGCACGGAGGATTCGGAACGTCCGACAGACGGAACGCCCGTCATCGACGTCGACCGTGGCGGCAAGATCACTTGGCACGGCCCGGGTCAGCTCGTCGGCTATCCGATCCTGCACCTCGGAGAGCCCATCGACGTCGTCGGTTACGTCCGCAGGCTGGAGGGCATGATGATCGACGTTCTCGCCGAACTCGGCGTCGAATCCGAACGAGTCCCAGGACGCTCCGGTGTATGGATCACGCACGACGATATCCCGGCGGAGAAGATCGCAGCCATCGGAATCCGTGTGGCGTCCGGTGTGACGATGCACGGCTTCGCTCTGAATTGCAGTAATTCATTCGAGGCATACGATGCAATCGTTGCGTGCGGGATCCCGGATGCCGGCGTGACATCCATCTCTCGCGAGCTCGGGCGCACGGTCACGCCGACAGACGTGGTGCCTCTCGTTCAGAAACACTTCGCCAGTGTGCTCGGAGCAACCGCGCTCGGAGCAACGGCATGAGCGCTGCACCCGACGGCAGGAAGATGCTGCGGCTCGAAGTACGCAACGCCGAAACGCCCATCGAACGTAAACCGGAGTGGATCAAGACCCGCGCGAAAATGGGCCCGGAATACCTGCAGTTGCAGCAATTGGTCAAAGGTGAGAATCTGCACACGGTCTGCCAGGAGGCTGCCTGTCCCAACATCTTCGAGTGCTGGGAAGACCGTGAAGCTACCTTCCTGATCGGTGGATCCCAGTGCACTCGGCGCTGCGATTTCTGCCAGATCGACACCGGCAAGCCGGCCGACTATGACACTGACGAACCGCGGCGGGTCGCCGAATCCGTCGTGGCCATGAACCTGCGCTATGCGACGGTGACCGGCGTAGCACGAGACGACCTTCCTGACGAGGGCGCGTGGCTTCACGCCGAGACCGTTCGCCAGATTCATTCGCAATCACCGGGCACCGGTGTCGAGATTCTCGCGACCGACTTTTCGGGAAATCCAGACCTGCTCGGCGAGGTCTTCTCGTCGCGGCCCGAAGTGTTCGCTCACAACGTCGAGACCGTGCCGCGAATCTTCAAGCGAATCCGGCCGGCATTTCGCTACGAGAGGTCACTAGACGTTCTCACGCAAGGTCGTAACGCCGGGCTCATCACGAAATCCAACCTGATTCTCGGAATGGGCGAAGAGCGCGCTGAGATCAGCCAGGCACTGCAGGACCTCCATGACGCGGGCACCGACATCATCACCGTCACGCAGTACCTGCGCCCGACTGCCCGCCACCTTCCCGTTGCTCGCTGGGTGCGCCCAGAGGAATTCGTCGAGATCAAGGAAGAGGCCGAGGAGATCGGATTTCTCGGTGTGCTCGCCGGACCGCTCGTACGTTCTTCGTACCGTGCCGGCCGGCTGTGGGCCCAATCGATGCAGAGCAAGGGCCGAGAAGTGCCGGAGCAGCTTCGTCACCTCACCGATGCTTCGCTGGGGTTTGCCCAGGCCGTATCCTAGAGAGATGGCACGCACCCAGACGACACCAGCAAAACCGGCAAAAGAGCCCGGCCGACTGAAGCAGATGGTCCAGGTCTTCAACATGACCCGGCGCTATGACTCGACAGCAATCTGGTGGATGATTCTGGCCTTTGTCGCACCGATCCTGGTCGGCGTTATCGTGGGATTCATCTTCGCTCAGGGCAACCTTTTCGGCTTCATTCTCTGGGTCGTCGCGGGCGTACTCGGTGGTGTTCTGCTCTTTCTCATCGTGCTCGGCCGACGTGCCGAGAAGGCCGCGTACAGCCAGATCGAGGGCCAGCCAGGGGCTGTCGGCGCTGTGCTCAAGAGTTCGCTTCGCCGTGGCTGGACGGCGAGTGAGATGCCCGTCGCGGTCAGCCCGAAAACGCAGGACGCGGTGTATCGCGCCGTCGGCAATGGTGGAGTCGTGCTGATCGGCGAAGGGCCGCGCAGCCGTACCCAGAAGATGCTCGACGAAGAGCGCAGGCGCGTCACGCGCATCCTCCCCAATGTCGCGGTGCATTTCCTCTCGGTCGGACCAGACCCAGACGCCATCCCACTGCACAAACTGGCGAGCAAGATGGCCAGGTTCAAGCGCTCCCTGACCAAGTCAGAGATCTACGCGGTCAGCAATCGCCTCTCGTCGCTCGGCAAAAACACTCTGCCGATCCCCAAAGGCGTAGACCCGATGCGCGCCCGGGCTTCGCGCCCGCGTTAGCACAAGCTTTTAGCGGGTGAGGTCTCGACGAGTCCGACCCGCGTTCGAGCTCGGCCCGCTCATTTGCGGACGAGTACCGTGCCTGCAACCCTGTCGTGGAGCCCCCGCTGGTCTTTGTCCCAGATGACGGCGGGAATAACGATGCAGAGCAGAACTGTGCGAACCGCGGGTCGCCAGACTCCGACCCAGCCGCTCCTCAGCGGCACAACCCGCATGCCCAGGATGAGGTGGCCGATGCTGCCGCTCACGAGCGCCGTGAACAGAATCTGTTCGACTGCGAAGATAGTGAGGGTCGCCCAGCTGTCGTAGTGAAAGAACGCCAGCGAGATCAGCACGGCCAGGGCCCAATCGATGGCGATGGCACCGATCCTGCGTCCGAGGCGGGCGATGGAGCGCGGCCCGGAATCCGGGAGGCCGAGGCGACCGCCTGGCCAGTCCCGCGCATCCGTCATGCCCTAAATCCTAGGGGTTTCCTCCGGACGTAACCTGCGTGAAACAATAGCGACACTGCCGCGAAACCCTGTCGGCTTAGCGTTTGATCGGCCGTCTCCTCGGTCTTTTTCCGTACCAACCTCATTGGAGTGCCCCACATGTTCAAGGATTCTTCAGAGGTCCTGAAGTTCATCAAGGATGAGGACGTCAAGTTCCTTGATATCCGCTTCACCGACCTCCCCGGCGTACAGCAGCATTTCAACATCCCCGCGTCGACGGTCGATGAGGAGTTCTTCTCTGTGGGTCAGCTGTTCGACGGGTCGTCGATCCGCGGATTCGCTTCCATCCACGAGTCAGATATGCAGCTCATCCCTGATGTGAGCACCGCCTATGTCGACCCGTTCCGCATCGAGAAGACGCTCATCATGATCTTCGACATCTACAACCCGCGCAACGGCGAGATCTACGCTCGCGACCCGCGCCAGGTTGCCAAGAAGGCCGAGAAGTACCTCGCGTCAACCGGCATCGCCGACACAGCGTTCTTCGCCCCCGAGGCCGAGTTCTACATCTTTGACGATGTTCGATACGAAGTGAAGCAGCAGGGCAGTTTCTGGGCCGTCGACTCCGAGGAAGGCGCCTGGAACACCGGGCGCGTCGAGGAGGGCGGCAACATGGCCAATAAGACCCCGTACAAGGGCGGATATTTCCCAGTCAGCCCAGTCGACAAGCAGGCGGACCTCCGCGACGCGATGAGCCTCAACCTCATCGATGCAGGCCTCATCCTTGAGCGTGCTCACCACGAAGTGGGCACCGGCGGCCAGGCAGAGATCAACTACCGTTTCGACACCATGGTGCACGCTGCAGACGACCTGCTGAAGTTCAAGTACATCATCAAGAACACGGCCCTCGAGTGGGGCAAGACGGTCACGTTCATGCCGAAGCCGCTCTTCGGGGACAACGGATCGGGTATGCACACCCATCAGTCGCTCTGGGCTGATGGCAAGCCACTGTTCTACGACGAATCCGGCTATGGCGGACTCAGCGACCTCGCGCGCTGGTACATCGGCGGCCTGCTCAAGCACGCTCCCGCTGTGCTCGCATTCACGAACCCGACGCTCAACTCGTACCGCAGGCTCATCCCGGGCTTCGAGGCACCGGTCAACCTCGTGTACTCGGCCGGTAATCGCTCAGCGTCGATCCGCATCCCGATCACCGGAACGAACCCGAAGGCGAAGCGCATTGAGTTCCGTGCGCCGGATGCATCGGGCAACCCGTACCTCGCCTTCGCCGCGCAGATGATGGCTGGCCTTGATGGGATCAAGAACCGTATCGAGCCGCACGAGCCCGTCGACAAAGACCTATACGAGCTGCCGCCCGAGGAGGCCAAGAGCATCCCACAGGTGCCGGCATCGCTCGAGGAGGCGCTCAAGGCGCTCGAGGCAGACCATGACTTCCTGACCGCAGGGAACGTCTTCACTCCCGACCTGATCGAGACCTGGATCTCGTACAAGCGTGACCGCGAGATTATTCCAGCAGCGCAGCGCCCGACTCCCTTCGAGTACGAGCTGTACTACAGCGTCTAACCGTTC
>JAYTRC010000011.1:0-42867 GCA_043746355.1 Lacisediminihabitans sp.
CGACCGACGCAGAGCGTCGCCAGGAGCTCATCGAGATCTGGAACAAGGCAACGGCTGAAGTCGCCAAGGCGATGGAAGACAACATGCCTGAGGACAACAACATCAACCGCATGGTCACCTCCGGTGCCCGCGGTAACTGGATGCAGGTCCGCCAGATCGCCGGTATGCGTGGACTCGTGTCGAACCCGAAGGGTGAGATCATCCCTCGCCCGATCATCTCGAGCTACCGCGAAGGCCTCTCGGTTGCCGAGTACTTCATCGCAACCCACGGTGCCCGTAAGGGGCTCGCTGACACCGCGCTCCGCACGGCAGACTCGGGTTACCTCACGCGTCGACTCGTCGACGTCTCGCAGGATGTCATCATCCGTGAGGACGACTGTGGCACCACCAAGGGACTCGACCTCGCGGTCGCATCCGTTGGTGCCGATGGCGTGCTGGTTCGCGACTCCAACGTCGAGAACTCGCTCTACGCTCGCAGCCTCGCAGAGGACGCGGTCGACGCCAAGGGCAAGGTTGTGGCGAAGGCCGGTGACGACGTCGGAGACGTTCTGATCCAGCTGCTGATCGACAACGGCATCACCCACGCGAAGGTCCGTTCGGTGCTCACCTGTGAGTCGGCCGTCGGTGTGTGTGCGGTCTGCTACGGTCGCTCGCTCGCAACCGGCAAGCTCGTCGACATCGGAGAGGCCGTCGGCATCATCGCGGCCCAGTCGATCGGCGAGCCCGGCACCCAGCTCACGATGCGTACCTTCCACACCGGTGGCGTCGCATCCGCTGATGACATCACCCAGGGTCTTCCCCGCGTCACCGAGCTGTTCGAGGCTCGCACCCCCAAGGGTGCTTCCCCGATCGCCGAGGCCGCAGGAAAGATCACCATCGAAGACACGGATCGCAGCCGCAAGCTCATCCTCACCCCTGATAACGGTGACGAGCCGATCGCATACCCGGTGCTCAAGCGCGCGACGCTTCTCGTCGAAGACGGCCAGCAGGTCGTTCTCGGCCAGCAGCTGCACGTCGGCGCTATCGACCCGAAGGAAGTTCTTCGAGTCCGCGGAGTGCGCGCGGTGCAGCAGCACCTCGTCGACGGCGTGCAGGGTGTCTACCGCTCGCAGGGTGTGCCGATCCACGACAAGCACATCGAGGTCATCGTTCGCCAGATGCTCCGTAAGGTGACTGTCGTCGACCACGGTGACACCGGCCTGCTGCCGGGTGAGCTCGTCGATCGCCTGAAGTACAACGAGCTCAACCGCTCCGCGCTCACCGAGGGCAAGAAGACCGCATCCGCTCGCCAGGAGGTCATGGGTATCACCAAGGCATCTCTCGCGACCGAGTCGTGGCTGTCGGCAGCATCCTTCCAGGAGACCACGCGTGTTCTCACGCAGGCCGCCATGGAGGGCAAGTCCGACCCGCTGATGGGCCTGAAAGAGAACGTCATCATCGGAAAGCTCATCCCGGCCGGTACGGGTCTTCCGAGATACCGCAACGTCGCCGTCGAGGCGACCGAGGAAGCCAAGGCTGAGCGCTACCCGAACCGCATCTTCACGGATGACTCGGTATTCAGTGAATCCGACCTGAGCTTCGTCGACTTCGACAGTTTCTCGTCGGACGACTACACCCCCGGTACGTACAACTAACCGGTAGTCAGCTCGTTTCGAGCGGCCCTCTGCTTCGGCAGGGGGCCGTTTGACGTTCGCTACCCCCTAACGCGGGACTGTTTCGCCAGGACACGCCGAGTTAGCGTTAGTAATCCGGGGGGGACCGTAGGCTCCTGCATTCCCGGATTACCCGGGAAGCAAAGGGAGCGAGATCATGTCATCGCTGGCGGAAATCCTGATCATCCGCGGCCTCATGCCAATTGAGAGCCTCGATCTGATCAGTGGCGACACCGCCGACGACGAACTCAAGATCATCAACCTGATTGACCAGGGCATAATCACCGAGGCGCAGGTCGCCTCGGCGCGTGCAGCCCAGGCTGGCCTCCAGTTCGTCGAGCTCGTCGACTTCCCGATCGATCGCACCGCGGTATCCCTCGTGCCGGCTGCTCTCTGCCGTCGCCACGACCTTCTTCCGATCGCCGTCCAGGGCGACCGACTCATCATCGCCATGGCAAATCCGGGCGACGTCTTCGCCCTCGATGATGTTCGCGCTTCTACCCGCATGCGGGTGGATGCCGTAGTTGCTGAGCGCAGCGACCTCAAGGCCGCCCTCAACCGGCTTCTCCGCGCGGATGGCGAGCTCGACGAGCTCACCACCGCGATGGAAGAGGAGAACCGACCTAAGGAAGTAGTTCCGGTCGGGGAGGCTATCGAAGACGATGCGCCGATTGTGCGCTTCGTCAACCTGCTCATCAGCCAGGCTATCCAAGACCGCGCGTCCGACATCCACATCGAGCCGGCAGAGCACGACGTACTTGTTCGCTACCGCGTCGATGGCGTGCTGCACGAGATGCAGCGCGCCCCCAAGAACATCCAGAATGGCGTCACTTCTCGCCTCAAGATCATGAGCGACATCGACATCGCAGAGCGTCGACGCCCCCAGGATGGCCGCATGTCGGTTGTGCACGGTGGGCGTCAGATCGACCTACGAGTTGCAACGCTGCCGACCGTGTATGGCGAAAAAGTCGTCATGCGAATCCTCGATAACCAGAACACCACGCTCGGGATGGACCAGCTTCACCTCCTCGAGCGCAACGCTGAGGCCTTCAAGCGGTCGTACTCGAAGCCGTACGGCATGATCCTGGTGACAGGGCCAACCGGATCGGGAAAGTCGACCACTCTTTACACGACTCTCAACGCCGTTGCGCGGCCGGAGATAAACGTCATCACTGTCGAAGACCCGGTCGAGTACCGCATGGCCGGAATCAACCAGGTGCAGGTGAATCCTAAGGCGGGCCTCACCTTCGCCAGCGCACTGCGGTCGATCCTTCGCTCAGACCCCGATGTCGTGCTCCTCGGTGAGATCCGCGACCACGAGACGGCGCAGATCGCCATCGAAGCATCTCTTACCGGGCACCTCGTGCTCTCGACTCTTCACACCAATGACGCCCCGAGCGCGATCACGCGACTGACCGAGATGGAGATCGAGCCGTTCCTGGTCGGGTCAGCGCTCGACTCCGTGGTCGCCCAGCGACTCGCGCGACGACTGTGCGAGCGGTGCCGGGCCGAGTACCAACCGGATCCCCAGGACCTGGTGAATATTCAGGTCGGCTATGACCTCAGCATGCGGGTGCCCGCGCTTTACCGTCCTGTCGGATGCACCACGTGCTCGAACACGGGCTACCGCGGCCGGATCGCTATCCACGAGGTTATGACTGTGACTGAAGAAATCGAGCGACTTGCGGTTGCGCGATCTTCCAGCGCCGAGATCAGTCGAATGGCCATCTCGCAGGGCATGACAACACTGCGCCAGGACGGCTGGGTCAAGGCCCAAATGGGTCTCATCTCCATCGAGGAAATTCTTAGAGTCGTCGCCTGACCACAGTGCGGCCGGGGGGCCGCCAGTTCTGCAGAAAATTAGGGGAAAAGCATGAGCAAGCCTGTCTACGAGATTCCGGTCACCGGGCCAGACGCTTCGGCGTTCCCGCCGCCGGGGTCATACCCGCCACCGAGTTTTAGCGCTGCGCCGCTGCTCGAGCCCGAGCCAGCCGAATATCCGGAACCGGGTTCATTTGCGCCGTCGACCGTGGGCTTCGCTGCCCCCGGCGGCGGTAGTGCGCCGGGGCCGGCCGGCCCGGCGATGGGCTTCCCGCCCCCGCCGGCTGGCAGCTTCACCCAGCAGTTCTCCTCGCCGCAGCCGTCCGTTCAGATCGCGCCGCCGGCGAGCTTTCCGCCGCCCGTTGCCTACGGGGCGCCGACATCCGCCCCGCCGAAGGCCGTTTTCGATTTGGGATCAGCCTCACCCATGCCCACCCAGGGCGGCTCACACACCGCGCCGTCGACTCCGGCGTATGCGCCCGAGCCAGCGTTCTCGGTGACTCCGACCTACACGCCAGAACCTACTTTCCAGCCGACAGCGCCAGCCCAGTCGGTCTCACCTGCACCCTCGACAGCACCTGTCGCCCTCGCCGTGTCTGCAGCGCCGGCCACCCGTGCTGATCGAAAGCCGAAAGAGGAAGAGGTCGAGTGGTTCGACCCGTCCTACGACGATGAGGCGGCAAAGGTCGCTCGCGCCAAGGCCGACCCCGACCTGTTGAAAGCGCTGCAGGAGGTAGTGCTACTCGGAGCCTCAGACCTTCACGTGTCGAGCAACTCCAATCCCATGATCCGAATCGACGGTGGGCTTCGACCAATCGAAGGCTCTGAGACGTGGAGCAGCCAGAAAGTGCGGGCTGCGATCACGAGCATCCTGAACCCACTCCAGCTGGAGACCTTCGACAAAGAACTCGAGCTCGACCTCGCATACACGATCTCGGCCAACGCCCGCTACCGCGTGAATGTTTACCAGCAGCGTGGCAACGTGGGTGCGGCCTTCCGGCTCATCCCGACCGGTATCAAGAAGCTCGACGAGCTGGGCCTGCCCGACTCGATTGCTCGCTTCGCGACACTTGCCCGCGGACTGGTGCTTGTTACCGGACCGACCGGATCGGGTAAGTCGACCACACTGGCCGCACTGGTCGACCTCGTCAACCGCACCCGCGCAGACCACATCGTGACTGTGGAAGACCCGATCGAGTTTCTGCATAACAACCAGAAGTCGCTCATCAACCAGCGCGAGGTCGGGGCAGACACCCACAGCTTCGCGGCCGCCCTCAAGCACGTTTTGCGCCAGGACCCGGATGTCATCCTCATCGGTGAGCTTCGAGACCTCGAGACGATCTCTGTGGCACTGACTGCCGCCGAGACCGGTCACCTTGTGTTCGCGACCTTGCATACCCAGGACGCGCCGCAGACCATTGACCGTGTCATCGACGTGTTCCCGCCACACCAGCAGGGCCAGGTGCGGGCCCAGCTCGCGGCGACCCTGCAGGGTGTCGTCTGCCAGACGCTCGTCAAGCGCTCTGAGGGTAAGGGCCGCGCGGTCGTCACCGAGGTGCTGGTTACAACACCCGCTGTCGCGAACCTCATTCGCGAGGGCAAGACTTACCAGATCCCTTCCGCCATGCAGGCCGGTCGTGACCTGGGGATGCACACGATGGACCAGCACCTCGCCGACCTGGTCAACTCTGGCCAGATCACCCACCAGGCGGCGCGCGAGAAGGCACACGACTCGGAGGGCCTCGAGAGTTTGATCCATCGCGCGGACCCATTGCTGGGCGGTACCAAATTCGCTATCGACTACGGTGACGGGGCGGTCGCCTGATGGCTGCAACGCTGACCTACGCGTACCGCGGGCGCGACACCACCGGGAAGATGGTCAAGGGGCGCCTGGATGCCCCGACCGAGTCGGCAGCAGTGTCGCGGCTTCGAACTATGGGCGTCGCCCCGATCGCCATCGACGAATACACCGCCACCGGCATGAACCGCGACATCAATTTCGGCATCTTCAAGAAACGCGTCAAAACCAAGGACATCGCAATCGTCACCCGCCAGATGTCGACGATGATCTCCTCAGGACTGTCTCTTATCCGAACGCTCACGATCATCGCCGGCCAGACGGAGAATAAAGCGCTCGCCAAGGTCTTTGAGGATGTGCGGGTCGATGTCGAAAAAGGGCTTTCGCTTTCTGGGGCGATGAGCGAGCACCCTGACGAATTTCCACCACTTATGCTCAACCTCATCCGCGCGGGAGAGACTGGTGGATTCCTCGAAAGTTCCCTGCTCTCAATCGCCGAGAACTACGAGGCCGAGGTCAAGCTCAGCGGCAAGATCAAGTCGGCGCTCACCTACCCCGTCATCGTGCTCATCATCGCCATGATCGCCGTGGCAGCGATGCTCATCTTCATCGTGCCGGTGTTCGACAACATGTTCAAGCAGTTGAACGCACAGCTTCCGTTACCGACAGAAGTGCTGGTCGTGTTATCGCACAACATGGTGTGGTTCGGGCCACTGGTGATTGTCGGAATTATCGCTTTTAACATCTGGTGGCGACGAAGTAAGAATCTCGACAGCGTGCGAAAAGTCGTAGACCCGCTTAAGTTGAAAATTCCAGTCTTCGGCGGCCTGATGAACAAAGTCGCGGTGGCACGCCTGACCCGAAACCTCGCCACAATGATGGGCGCTGGCGTTCCCATCCTGAGGTCCCTGCAGATCGTTGGCGCAACGTCGGGCAATTACGTGCTTGAGCAGGCTCTGGCGAAGGTCGCAGAGTCTGTCAGGGCGGGTAAGACAATCGCTGCGCCTTTGGCTGAGGAGGCCGTATTCCCGCCAATGGTCACCCAGATGATCGCAGTCGGCGAGGATGCGGGCGCCCTGGAAGTCATGCTGCACAAGGTGAGCGACTTCTACGACCAGGAGGTTGAGGCCATGACCGACCAGCTGACTGCCCTCATAGAGCCGCTGATGATCGCTGTTATCGGTGTTCTCGTCGGCGGGATGATCGTCGCTCTATACCTGCCGATCTTCGATTTGTACAGCCACATTCACTAACCGCGGGCCCGCTTGTAACCGTCAGCACAATCGGTGCTACACGCGCGGCCGAAAGTGTTCGGACCTTTGTATCTTCACTGAAATGCCCCCTGTTGGCGGGATTGCTACAGGGTTTCTTTTCAGAGCTCCTGGTTCCGGAGCTTGTTTTTTGGGGGACCTCTCTGTATTCACCGACAGGAGAAATATATGAACTACCGAAGATACGAAGCGATGAGCAGAACGCGGCGCGCTTCCCGGAGAGATGATCTGGACGAAGGATTCACTCTCATCGAGCTGATGGTGGTCATCATCATCATCGGGATCCTGGCCGCCATAGCCATCCCTGCGTTCCTCAACCAGCGCGTCGCAGCCTGGGACGCATCGGTAAAGGCCGACCTGGGTCAGGCGGTTGTAGCAGCCGAGTCCTATGCGACGGCGAACGATGGTGCCTACACCGGCCTTGCCTCGACGGCGACTTATACGGTCTCAGCCTCGGGCGTGACGACTGCCGGCCCGCTCGTTACGTATGGATTTAAGGGCGCGTACGCCAATGCCTTCACCATCACGGCGACGGCAAACGGATACGTCATCAAGGGGAGAAACGCCTCCGCCGTGGCAGCGGGCGGCAATCACTGCTGGACGGTAACTAACGGCACGATTAGCTCGACACTCACCGCATCCTGATTTCGTTGTCACTACTTCTGGGGGTGTTTCGTGCCGCAAAACCCCCCGTTTACGGGATTCTCAGGGTTCGCTCCGAGAGCCAAGCTTGCCGCAGGGGGTCAAACTTTTGGGGGCCCTGTCCAACACAATCAACAAGACAGGAAAATTCACAATGATCAAAACGATCAACAATGCGCTGGGGAGCCGTCGTGCCGCGCTGCAGGACGGTGAGAGCGACAAGGGCTTCACCCTTATCGAGCTCATGGTTGTCATCATCATCATCGGCATCCTGGCCGCCATCGCCATCCCGGCGTTCCTCAACCAGCGCGTTGCAGCGTGGGACGCGTCGGTCAAGTCCGATCTGTCCAGCGCAGCAATCGCCGCCGCGTCTTTCGCGACGTCGCACAACGGTTCATATAGCGGCATGACACTTGGTGATCTCACCACAAACGGGTTCACGCCAACGCTCAACACAGGTGACAGCTACGCCCTCGGTACCGTCACTGCGACCAGTTACACGATGACGGGCTCGAACAGCAACAGCGGAGCGAACCATACGTTCACGCTAACAAATGGCACAATAACGGGCCCAGCGTAACGATCTGACGTGACTGCGCGGGACGACTCGACTACGTCGTCCCGCGCGGTCTAGTCGCGGTTAACAAGCAGTAGGCGCAGGACCAGCGCTCGGGGGGAGGTGGACTGGTGAACAGAATTGTCGCTCGACTCGGGTCGAAGCAACACGGCGATGAGGGCATGACCCTCGTTGAGGTAATGGTCGCTGTCGCGGTTGTCGCGGTCGTCGCCATCTCTGCGGGTGCCCTCACGATCAACGGCCTCAATACCGCCACCTTCCAAGAAAACCGCCAGGTTGCCGTCACGATCGCGAGTGGGGTCATGGAGGGGATCAACGCCCATTCCGCCGCGATCAACGGGTCGTCAGGAGTAAGCGACCTCCTGACGGGGCGCAGTCAGACTGATTCTCAAGCGGCCTTCAGCGGGAATTCATCCTTTACCGCGGTGGCTAAAACCTATCCGACCTGGGACAAGTCTCCCGTCGTAACGCCGCCACAGACAATTCCGATTAACAACGCCCTCCCAATCACGCAGGGCGGCACCAATTTCACGACGCAGACTCTAATCGGGCTGTGCTACGAGCCAACGACCGCTGCTGCAGCGGCTCTCCTGACAACAGGGTGGGACTGCGTGAAACTCGCAGGTTATGCTGCGGCACCAGCCACCACGCCAGCAAATTTCGCGCCCGTCTTGCGCGTGATCGTGATCGTTCAATGGACATCCGGACTGCGATGCGCGACAGCGGGTAGCTGTTCTTATGTGACGACGACTTTATTCGACTACCACCCTGACCTCGAATGGATTTCTCATGGGTGAGTCTACAAACGGCGGGGTGGCGGGGGTCGCGGACGACGGTTTCTCGCTCGTCGAGTTGATGGTCGCGGTCGTAATCTTCGGCGTGTTCCTCACTATTCTGGTGACCTCAATTGTGGGTGTCACTCGCGCATCGACCCGAGCCTCAGTAATCGCTAACACAGCAACCGGCGCACTTTCAGTGTTCCAGGGAATGGACAGGCAGATCAGATACGCCGATTCGATCAACTATCCAGGAAAGTCAGGCACAGGAGCTAGTTACGTCGAGTTCAGAACTCCGGCTTCCAGTTCGTCCACCGGCGTGACGATCTGCACCCAATACCGCTTCGTGCCCACCACTCAGGTGATCCAATCGCGCACCTGGCCCGACGTCGCTGGAGCTACGGCGACTCCCTGGATAACTGGCGTGTCAAACATCGTCGACGACGGGGGTGCCTTCTACCCGTTTCGACTCATAGCGGCGACCAATGCTGGTTCACAGATGCAGCAACTGGTGCTGACCATCGACGGGGGCAACAGCCCAATTGCCGGTGCGGCGATCTCGACTACTTTCGTGGCTCGTAACAGTTCGATCCAGTCGCCGAGCAACGCCTCGGCCAACACCGCGAACACGAGCGACACCCCGGTATGTCTTTCCGACCTGGGTTCAGGAGCCAGACCATGACAGGAACGTTAGCGAGGCGATTGTGCGATCGAGCGATTGACAGGTTCACACGCGGTCGAGAAGACGAAGGGGTCGCCCTTCTCAGCGCCATTCTTTTCATGGTAATCGTTGCAGGGCTCTCTATCGTTTTGGTCAGCACGGTTCTGGCCCAAATGGCGCCGACCGCACTAGCCCAGAAACGCACCAGTACGATCTATGCGGCTCAGGCTGGGGTGCAGGCTACGCTCGCAATCCTTCGCACGGCAGCTGCGGCTCCCGACTATGCAGGCAAGGTCTACGGCAATCCGGGTTCACTTCCCTGCTCTGTTTCCCAGACGAACGCAGACGGTCAGGCAGACGGTCTCACCTATCAGGTCTCTATTTCTTACTATTCGGCTGACCCCACGGGTCAGTCGGCTGCATGGCTGGCCGGCACAACCAGCCCGTCTTACCTAATCTCCTGCAGTCCGACCGGCGGACTTGCTTCCGCACCGAAATACGCCGTCGTTACTGGGGCGGGTTTAGGGTCCACGGCACTCGGGGTGCCGACGGCATCACTCGGCAATCGCTCTATCTCTGCCATCTATAAGTTCAAGGTCTCAAATGTGAATGTGTCCGGTGGTCGCATATGGGACGCTAACCGTCAGTACTGCCTGCAAGCTCCGACTACCGGCTTTACTCCGACCTTTGTCGCAGCGGCGCAGTGTGTAACGGCGAATGACGCTTTGCAGTTGTGGATCTACGACACTGACTACAAAATCAAGCTCGCAAGCAGTACGACGGGCGGCGCTGCAGGTATCTGCATAACCGGCCCCGCAACTGCAAACGGTGGAACCCAGAACAGCCTTCTCCAGCCCTGTCTCGGCGTCACCGACCCCACTCGCTGGAACCAGCTGTGGAGCTGGACCGGAAGTTATTCATGGCAAGGACAGAATCAGGCCATCTCCACCGGGCCGAGCAACTACTGCCTGGCGACCGGATACTCCGCGGGCACCAATCTCGTTGGCAAGCCGCTGCTCGTGTCGAATGGCTGCAACGGCAGCTTTACTCCGGACTCCGCTGTTGGTGCGGGAGCCGCCGGCTACAACACCCACCAGCTGGTCAATTACAAGGAATTCGGCCGCTGCGCTGACGTTACCAATGAGCAAATCGGTTCCTCTTTCATGATTTCCTACCCGTGCAAACAGGACCCGACGGGTACCGGTGCTTATCTTCAGTGGAACCACCACTGGTATTACACCGAGCCGGCCAGCTACGGGCCACCAGCGAATCCATCCCTCGCGACTTCGATCGTCGGGCCGATTTACGTCAATACGTCCAATGTGAACCTGCCCCAATATTGTTTGCAAACTCCTACGACCGGTTCTGCGCCATACTTCCCCACCTTCGTTGCATGCAACGGATCAAACGCTCAAAAGTGGACTCGTATCTATAACACCGGCGTGTACGCGAACAGCTATTGGATCACCGACTACTACGGCCGTTGCCTGCAAACAGACCCGGCGCAGCTATTCAATGGCGCATACTCGGAGATCGATGTCGCTGGATGCAACGGCTCTGACGCGCAGAAATGGAACGCGCCATCTGCAACCTCTGATTCAACCGTCGGCGGCTATAAGGAGATCGGATGATTGCCCTCGTCGCCACGGTAGGAGTCTTCGGGCTGCTGATTGGCTCGTTCCTCAACGTCGTCGTCTATCGGGTTCCGCTCGGGAGGTCCATAGTCAGGCCGCCGAGTGCCTGCACCGACTGCGGGCACGAGATAAAGGCTTATGACAACGTCCCCGTGCTTTCGTGGATAGTACTGAGGGGCAAGTGCCGCGATTGCGGCTCCCGGATATCTGCGCGATACCCGCTCGTGGAGCTGGGAACAGGGTTGATCTTTGCGATCGTTACGATGCTTTTTGGGCGACCCATTTTGGAATCGGCCACGGTGCCGAGTATCGCCGCAGCATCAGTTGTGCTGGTCGCTTATCTATATCTGGCCGCGATCAGCGTTGCACTTGCCCTCATAGATCTCGACGTCCGAAGGCTCCCGAATGCCATCGTGCTCCCGTCTTACCTGGTAGCTCTTTGTCTTTTCAGCGGGGCGAGCGTTCTCGGCGGCGACTATTCAGGACTGATCCGCGCAGCAATCGCGATGGCGGCACTAGCTCTTGCGTACCTGATCATGGCGTTTGCGCGCCCCGGCGGCATGGGGCTGGGCGATGTAAAGCTGGCGGGCGTCATAGGGATTTACCTGGGCTGGGCTGGGTGGGGTCCTCTCGCGGTCGGAGCGCTCGCCGCTTTCGTGCTTGGGGGCGTTTATGCGATTGGCCTCATTGTCGCGAAGCGCGCCACACGCAAATCCGGAGTTCCATTCGGGCCGTGGATGCTCGCGGGCGCCTGGCTTGGGATCGGAGCTGGTGCGGCGATTTTTAGCGGCTACCTATCAATTTTCGGCCTCGCGGCCGTCTGACAAACGTAAAAACTGGGGGGAACAAATGGCTAAGACAGTGGTCGGAGTCGATGTGAGCGCAAACGGTTTGCGCGCCGTCGAGCTTGGCAGTGGAACAAAAGGCAAGCCCGTCGTGCTGAGGCAGCACAGTGTTGGTCTGCCAGTAGGCGCGGTGAGTCGCGGAGAGGTGATTGAACAGAGCACCGTGTCGACTGCGCTCAAGCAGTTATGGAGCCTTGGCGGCTTTAAGGGCAAGGATGTCGTGCTGGGAATCGGAAACTCGAGGGTCTTTGCTCGAAACCTGACTGTTCCCAAGATGTCTCTCAAGCTCATCAGGGAGTCGCTGCCTTTCCAGGTGCAGGAGATGATCCCATTCCCCACCGACGATGCGGTGCTCGACTTCTATCCGATCAGCGAGGGAGTCAGCGACAGCGGCCCCGTGGTGCACGGACTGCTCGTCGCCGCCCTGCGAGCGGCTGTGCTGGGTAATGTGTCGGCGGTGCAGAAGGCAGGGCTCAACCCGATAGAAGTTGATCTCGTACCGTTTGCTCTCAGTCGGATTCTCCTGCACGGCAAGAAATCTGCAGGCACCACAGCGATAATCGACGTGGGGGCGAATACAACGACGGTCGTGGTTTCGACCGACGGAGTTCCACAATTCGTTCGTATCATCCCGTCAGGCGGTGATGACCTCACAGCCTCTCTCGCCCGAAGGCTCAGCGTGACGCAGGAACAGGCCGAGATGATGAAGCGTGCAATTGGGCTTTCGACTGCGTCGCAGCGGCCGGAGGAACGCAACGTCGCAACAGCGATGCTCGAACTAACCAGTGAGCTCATCACGAGCCTTCGCACGACATTGACTTACTTTGCCGGAGGTGACAACGCCCCCACCATCGGCCAAATAGTTCTCACAGGCGGGGGCGCACTCCTTCCCGGATTCAGCACGGCCCTCGCTGAGTACACGCGAATTCCGGTGGTAGTAGGTGATCCCCTCCAGTCGGTGACGGTGGCGAGCCGCGCCAACCAGGGCGCCTTCGCAAACGGCGGGGGCTCTTCATTCGCAGTAGCGATCGGTCTCGCGTTAGGGGCAGCAGCATGAGCGCAATCACGTTTGGTCGAGTGTCGAATGACGTGCTCGTATTTGGGGGAAATCCGCAGGTCCACCTCCTTCCAGGTGAGATCGACGAACAGCGAAAGCAACGCTCGTTCCGCCGAACACTGCTCTTCGGACTCGGGGGGGTTCTGGTGCTGGTTGCCGCGGGGGTTTCGTTCGTTTCGGTGGGCCTCCTTTCTGCGAACAACGCTCAGACTGCTGAGCAGACGCGAGCCGCGCAAATTGCGACGCAGATCGCAAAGTACGGCGCCGTCGCGTCAGTGCAAAGCCAGGTCGACACCATCAAGGCAATCCAGCCCTTGGTCACAAGCGGTGAAGTTCTCTGGACACCCTTCCTCGCGACAGTGCAGGCCAAACTCACAGCAGGCACGACAATCGTCTCGTTCAACGGTGCGCTTGCCGCCCCTGTCGTGAGCAGCACGGTCGGGGCAGTCGTCGACCCCCTTGCCGTTGACCACATCGCTACCATCACCGTCACTGGTGAAGGGCCGCAGAATTCCGTGCAGGCCTGGCTTGCGCAGTTGCCATCAGTAAAGGGCGTCGTCAGTGCGACTCCGAGCGTTGTGACCTTCAACCAGAGCAACGGGCTCTACGACGGAACAGTGACACTGCAGCTCGGCAAAGAAGCGGTTGTCTCACGATTCGGGAAGGTGGCGAAGTAGCCATGGATCGCAACAGATTGATCAACGTTGGTATAGTCGGCGGAATTGTCGTCGTTGCGCTGTTGGGGTGGGTTCTCGGAATCTCCCCGGTTCTCGACCAGACAGCAGCCGCGAAGACCCAGCAGCTTGCGATGTCGACTGCTAATGACTCAAGCGAAGCGCGACTGACGACGATGAAAAAGCAATTCGCGAATCTGTCCGCCCTGCAGGCCGAGCTTGACGGCCTCAGCGGTTCAGTTCCGTCGTCAGCGGATGTGCCGCAATTCTTGGCGCACATCGACACCCTGACGGAAAGTACTGGTTCGCACCTTGTCAGCCTCACGGTCGCAAGCGCGCTGGCGTACATCGACCCGGCTGCCTCGGCGGCGTCAGTGAGCGCAGCGACTACATCGACACCTGCCGCGACTCCGGCACCGTCTCCATTGCCGAGCGCGTCCGGGGCCCCCGGAGCTGCTGGTGCTACTGCAGCGCCGCTCGCTTCCGGCCCAACGGCTCGGCTGGTGACCGTACCGGTCAAGGTTGTCGTGAGCGGCACCTACGCCCAGACGATGGCTTTTGGTGGAACTCTGCAGATAGATTCCCGGCTGTTCAAGGTGACCGACACCGAGATCGTCCAGGATCCCGCGACCAATGTCTTCACGCTCACTATCAACGGGTCGATATTCACACTGCCGCCACTTTCTACAGCAGTAGCCCCAACCCCCACAAAGACCCCGACACCGTCGGCGACACCCACCCCGTCGCCCTCGGTGTCGGCTCATCCAACAGGAACGCCGAAGCCGACCGTCACACCAACACCGAGCGGCACGGCAAAACCGTAGTCCCCTTTACCGAGCAGGTCATGGCCTGTTGCTGCGCCTGACGGCGTTGCTAGAGTGACCATGACCTGTTCGGATGGCCACAGCGGCCTCGAAGGAGCGCCACCGTGAGCGACACAACACCGACCACCCCGGCTGAGCCATCCAGTGCTGAAGCGCCGGAACTCGTCGAGCCGACCGAAGCTGTAGCTACACCGGAAGTCGTCGAAGTGCCCGCCGAAACTGCGGCAATCGACAACACCGAGGTGCTCGAGCCCGTGGCCGAACCGGCCGCAGAGGCAGCGCCTGCGCAGCAGACGGTCTACGTGCAGGCACCAACACCGCCCCGCAAAAAGAGCAACCGGGGAATCGGTGTTCTGATCGCCGTTCTGTCCACCGTCATCTTCGCTGCGCTGTTCGCGATCGTCGTGGCGATCATCGGTGCAGCGACCACCGCCGGAGCCATCCAGTTCACCTTCATCGGGGTTCCAGAGTTCTACGTGCCCGTGCTGTTCTTCCTGGTCGGGTTTGTGCTCCTCGTGCTCATCGTGAACCGCGCGAACTGGTGGGCCCACGTCTTCGGCAGCATCTTCGTTGCGCTGTTCGTCTACTTCGGCACGGTCGGAACGCTGCTCCTGATCAACGGCGTCATCTCCCACACCCCGAGCGAGGCCGGCCAGATGCTCGCCGTGGCGCTCGCCAACCCGCTGGTGGTCGCAGCTGCTCTTGTCGCTCGCGAGGTTGCGCTCTGGATGGGGTTCGCAATCAGCGCACGCGGGCGCCGCCTAAAGGTTCGCAATGCCGAGGCGCGCACAGCCTATGAGAACGACCTCGCTGAAAAGCGTGCAGAGTACGACCGCGCAACCGCAGCATCCGTCTGATCGTCCGCGTCGGCCCGGCCTGCAGCAGGCCGTGCTTATCGCGGTGCTCGCGACCGTGCTCTACCTCGCGCTTCTCATCTTCATCTGGGGCTTCATCAGCCTGATTACCAACACCGACGTCATTAATGAGCGCGTGGGTCCACTCGTCGGTCCGGTGATTGCTGCGGCCTCGACGGTGCTCGTCTTCGCGGGGTGCATGGTGCAATTACGCAATCAACGTGGATGGCTCGTGCCGATAGTCACGGCAGCGGCCGTGTATCTCGGCCCCCCGCTGATTGCAGCGCTCGTCGTCGCATTCGATCGAGTGGACCTCGTCGTCGGGCTGCTGTTTTTCGCCGCGCGGGCAACGTCACCATACGTGCCTGCCGCCGCCATCATCGGGGGCCTTCTCGTGCTTCTCGTACCGCTGGTCCGGGGCAGCGCTGCGCCGACGCCGTAATCGGTGGCGATCATTTGACCGCGCCCGTCACCCCGCGTAACATAGGGCGGGTGTGCGCTCTGTCGCATGCCTCTCGCATGCGTGAGACGGCAGCGGCAGCATCCATACGACGACGCTGGGTTTGAAAGTTCACTCCGCTTATTGCAGAGGTGCATTCAGCCCCCACGGCATATCACTCAGTCATCCATCATGGGTTTCGCGTGTGATGCAAACACAGAACCAACTGTCACCGTGCAGTAAATACAAGGAGTATGTAGTGCCCACCATTCAGCAGCTGGTCCGCAAGGGCCGTAGCCCCAAGGTCGTCAAGACCAAGGCGCCCGCCCTCAAAGGCAACCCACAACAGCGCGGTGTGTGCACCCGCGTCTACACGACCACCCCGAAGAAGCCAAACTCGGCGCTTCGCAAGGTCGCTCGCGTCAAGCTCTCCAACGGAACCGAGGTCACCGCCTACATTCCCGGCGAGGGCCACAACCTCCAGGAGCACTCGATGGTGCTCGTGCGCGGCGGACGAGTGAAAGACCTCCCCGGCGTGCGCTACAAGATCGTGCGCGGCGCGCTCGACACCCAGGCAGTCAAAAATCGTAAGCAGGCTCGCAGCCGCTACGGAGCGAAGATGGACAAGAAGTAATGCCACGTAAAGGACCAGCACCCAAGCGCCCCGTTGTCGCAGACCCCGTCTACGGCGCACCGATCGTCAGCCAGCTCGTCAACAAGATTCTTCTTGATGGCAAAAAGGGCCTCGCCGAGAAGATCGTCTACGACGCCCTCACCGGTGTCACCTCGAAGAGCGGCAACGACGCAGTCGTCACCCTCAAGAAGGCGCTCGACAACGTGCGCCCGACCATCGAGGTCAAGAGCCGTCGGGTTGGTGGCTCGACCTACCAGGTTCCCGTCGAGGTCAAGCCGCACCGCGCAAACACGCTCGCGCTGCGCTGGCTCACGACCTACGCAAAGGGCCGTCGCGAGAAGACCATGACCGAGCGTCTCACCAACGAGATTCTCGACGCGAGCAACGGTCTCGGTGCCGCAGTGAAGCGTCGTGAAGACACTCACAAGATGGCTGACGCCAACAAGGCATTCGCGCACTACCGCTGGTAATCGCTTTCGCTGGGTGAGCCCGTCGAAACTTCGACGGGCTCACTCGACGTTCACTCTTTCAACTTCTTTCGGAGGAACTCCGTGGCACAAGACGTGCTCACCGACCTGAACAAGGTCCGCAATATCGGCATCATGGCTCACATCGATGCTGGCAAGACAACGACCACCGAGCGCATCCTTTATTACACGGGCATCACCCACAAGATCGGTGAGGTGCACGACGGGGCCGCCACCATGGACTGGATGGCGCAGGAGCAGGAACGCGGCATCACGATCACATCTGCTGCGACCACGTGTTTCTGGAACAAGCACCAGATCAACATCATCGACACACCCGGCCACGTCGACTTCACGGTGGAGGTGGAGCGTTCGCTCCGCGTACTCGACGGTGCGGTTGCTGTCTTCGACGGCAAGGAGGGTGTCGAGCCCCAGTCCGAGACCGTCTGGCGCCAGGCCGACAAGTACGACGTTCCGCGCATCTGTTTCGTCAACAAGATGGACAAGCTCGGTGCCGACTTCTACTACACCGTCGAGACCATTATCAAGAGGCTCGGTGCCAAGCCGCTGGTCATCCAGCTGCCCATTGGCTTCGAGAACTCCTTCGAGGGTGTCGTTGACCTGGTCGAGATGCGCGCGCTGACCTGGCGTGGTGACTCGAAGGGTGACGTCGAGCTCGGCGCCAAATACGACATCGAGCCCATTCCTGCCGACCTCATCGACAAGGCCAACGAGTACCGCGCTGCGCTGCTCGAGGTCGTCGCCGAGGCAGACGACGCACTCCTTGAGCGTTTCATGGAGGGCGACACCGACTTCTCGGTCGCCGAGATCAAGGCTGCGATTCGCAAGCTCACCATCTCGAGCCAGATCTACCCGGTTCTGTGCGGCTCCGCGTTCAAGAACCGCGGCGTGCAGCCCATGCTCGATGCTGTTGTCGACTACCTCCCGACCCCGCTCGACGTGCCGGCCATCGAAGCCCGCGACCCGCGAGATGAAGAGAAGATCATCCTGCGTCACCCGGATTCGACCGAGCCGTTCGCTGCTCTCGCCTTCAAGGTGGCCGTTCACCCGTTCTTCGGGCGTCTCACCTACATCCGCGTGTACTCCGGTCACGCAGACTCGGGAGCCCAGCTCGTCAACGCGACCAAGGGCAAGAAAGAGCGCATCGGCAAGATCTTCCAGATGCACGCAAATAAGGAGAACCCGGTCGACTCCGTCACCGCCGGTCACATCTACGCGGTCATCGGCCTCAAAGACACGACGACGGGTGACACCCTCACCGACCCGAACAACCAGGTTGTTCTCGAGTCGATGACGTTCCCTGCGCCCGTGATCGAGGTCGCAATCGAGCCGAAGACGAAGGCCGACCAGGAGAAACTGGGTCTCGCGATCCAGAAACTCGCTGAAGAAGACCCGACATTCCGTACCGAGCAGAACATCGACACAGGGCAGACCGTCATCAAGGGAATGGGCGAGCTCCATCTCGACATCCTTGTTGACAGGATGAAGCGCGAATTCGGCGTCGAAGCCAACGTCGGCAAGCCACAGGTCGCCTATCGCGAGACGATTCGTCGGGTCGTCGAGAAGCACGACTTCACCCACAAGAAGCAGACGGGTGGATCGGGTCAGTTCGCAAAGATCCAGATCTCGCTCGAGCCGATGGAGGTGACCGCTGACAAGACATACGAGTTCGTCAACAAGGTCACCGGTGGGCGCATCCCGCGTGAGTACATCCCGTCTGTCGACCACGGCATCCAGGACGCACTCCAGGTCGGCGTTCTCGCCGGCTACCCGATGGTCGGCGTTCGGGCCCTTCTTCTTGATGGTGCTTCCCATGACGTCGACTCGTCAGAAATGGCGTTCAAGATCGCCGGTTCGATGGCATTCAAGGAAGCGGCTCGCAAGGCTGATCCTGTGCTGCTCGAGCCGCTGATGGCCGTCGAGGTTCGTACGCCCGAGGAATACATGGGCGACGTCATCGGTGACCTCAACTCCCGCCGTGGCCAGATCCAGTCGATGGAAGACGCCACCGGCGTCAAGGTCGTCACTGCCAAGGTCCCGCTGTCTGAGATGTTCGGCTACGTCGGTGACCTGAGGTCGAAAACCTCAGGCCGCGCTGTGTACTCGATGAGCTTCGACAGCTACTCAGAGGTGCCGCGTGCGGTCGCCGATGAGATTGTCCAGAAGAACAAGGGCGAGTAACTCTCGCTTTCCGTTCACCGTAAGATAAACCAGTCGAAATACTTCGGCCGGCAAACAACTAAGTCCTAGGAGGACCCATTGGCGAAGGCAAAGTTCGAGCGGACTAAGCCACACGTCAACGTCGGTACCATCGGTCACGTCGACCACGGTAAGACCACGTTGACGGCAGCGATCACGAAGGTGCTGCACGACAAATACCCCACGCTGAACGCTTCATACGCGTTCGACCAGATCGACAACTCCCCCGAGGAGAAGCAGCGTGGTATCACGATCAACATCTCGCACGTCGAGTACCAGACCGAGAAGCGCCACTACGCACACGTAGACGCCCCCGGCCACGCCGACTACATCAAGAACATGATCACCGGTGCTGCACAGATGGACGGCGCGATCCTGGTCGTCGCAGCCACTGACGGCCCGATGCCCCAGACGCGTGAGCACGTTCTGCTCGCTCGCCAGGTCGGCGTGCCGTACATCGTCGTTGCGTTGAACAAGACTGACATGGTCGACGACGAAGAGATCCTTGAGCTCGTTGAGCTCGAGGTTCGTGAACTGCTCTCCAGCCAGGAGTTCGACGGCGACAACGCACCCATCGTGCGCGTCTCCGCGCTCAAGGCCCTCGAGGGTGACGAGAAGTGGGCGGCGACCGTTGCCGACCTCATGGACAAGGTCGACGAGTTCGTTCCTGAGCCCGTCCGCGAGACCGAGAAGCCGTTCCTCATGCCCGTCGAGGACGTCTTCACGATCACCGGTCGTGGCACTGTCATCACCGGTCGTGTCGAGCGTGGAATTCTCCACCCGAACGACGAGGTCGAGATCGTCGGAATCAAGGAGAAGTCGTCGAAGACCACAGTCACCGCGATCGAGATGTTCCGCAAGACGCTGGAAGACGCTCGCGCAGGCGAGAACGTCGGACTGCTTCTTCGTGGCACGAAGCGCGAAGATGTCGAGCGCGGCCAGGTCGTCGTCAAGCCCGGTTCGGTTACCCCGCACACCGAGTTCGAGGCGAACGCCTACATCCTGTCCAAGGATGAGGGTGGCCGTCACAACCCGTTCTACGCGAACTACCGCCCGCAGTTCTACTTCCGTACCACCGACGTCACCGGCGTCATCGCGTTGCCAGAGGGCACCGAGATGGTCATGCCGGGCGACACCACGGAGATGACTGTTTCGCTGATTCAGCCCATCGCCATGGAGGAGGGCCTCCGCTTCGCTATCCGCGAGGGTGGCCGCACCGTTGGTGCAGGCACGGTCGTGAAGATCCTCAAGTAATTCGTACCACTCGAACGGCCGCGCCCCTCAGGGTGCGGCCGTTCGTCGTTAACGCTCCCGCCGCGTGATTGTGCCATTCCGTACCGATTGATCGTGCGCGGACTCGACCAATCGGTACGACACGCATCATTCGCGGCTGGCCTCTATCCCTTCCTTCGCCCTCGAGGCGGTGGGCTGTGCACAGAACGGCATTGGATCGCGGATTCTGCCATCCGATCGTCGACGCTGGAGGCATGGACCCACGCCACATATACGCCCGCGATCTCAACAGCCCGGAGAATACCCGGCAAGATCACGCTCGGGCTGTTGCCCGAGGAGCCGAAGTCCGGGTCCATCGGGGCGTGTACTTCGACGCTGTTGCCTGGCAATCAGCAAGTTTTCTAGCGCGCTATCTTCTGCTCATCCGTGCTATTTACGAAACCCGTGCCAGTCGCCCCGTGCTTTCCCACTGGTCGGCAGCAGCTGTCCACGGGCTGCACATTGTGGGGGAGTGGCCGGATGTCGTGCACATCACTCAATCACCCGGTCTCGGTGCGCGAAGCTACGGCAGGGTTGTGCGGCACTCGCTGACGCTGCACGACGAGGACGTCGAGGAGGTAGACGGGATGCTGGTCACCACCGTTGCGCGAACCGTCATCGACATTGCAGCAGCTTCGACCACGCTCCGGGCGGTAGTGCTTGCCGATTCCGCTCTGCATGTCGATCCATACCATCAGACCCCAGGCCTGACCACGACTTCCTCGCTGGTTTCCGCCTGGGAGCGCCGGCTGCCGTTCACCGGTTACGCACGATCGAAGGATGTCATTGACTTTGCCGTCGACGCGTCAGGTTCCCCTCTCGAATCGGTCAGCCGGGTCACTATGAGGCTGATCGGATGCCCGGCGCCAGAGCTCCAGGTTCAGCATTTCGATAAAGCTGGGTTCATCGCTCAGACTGACTTCACCTGGCGGGACTATCGGCTAGTCGGGGAGGCCGATGGCGAGAAAAAGTACCTGGACCCCACATTTCGGGACGGCCGTTCCGTCGAGCGGGTTGTTCTCGACGAGAAATATCGGGAGGATCGCCTGCGGGCGCTTCGCCTCGGGGTAGTCAGGTGGCCGTGGAAAGTGGCGATTGACCCGCGCGCACTCGCACAGCGGCTGAAGTTTCACGGGCTGCCAGTGCGAGCTCGTTAGTGATTGTGGCATTACGTACCGATTGGTAGCGCGCGAGCTAGAACAATCGGTACGGGGTGGCACAATCGGGCCCGTGGACCGCCAGGACGAAGGCCATAGCCCAGGCCATGGGAGATGCGGCGGAGGTGCTCGGCGACACCCCGGCCATTCCGCGAGCGGCGGGCACTAGCGTTGGGGGCATGGCGTGCCGACCCCTCCTTCCCGTTGACCACCAGTTCATCGCGGGGCTCCTCATCCTCACGGCCTCCACCGGGTGCATCGACGCGGTGAGCTACCTCGCACTCGACAAGGTCTTCACCGGCAACATGACCGGCAACGTGCTCTTCATCGGGTTCGGCCTCGTCAGGGCCGGCACAGCGCCGCTCCTCAACAACGTGATAGCGCTCCTCGGGTTCGCCCTCGGCTCGATCGTGGGCGGCCGGGTCGTCGGCCGGAATGCGCAGAAGGGGCTGCCTGCCAGCAGCCGCGGCATCCTGATCGGCGGAGCAGTGCTCATGATCCTGCTTGCCGTGTACTGGCTCATCGTTCACACCCTCGCCTTCCCGGCGCTCCTCACGGTGACCGCGCTGCTCGCCGTCGTTATGGGTGCGCAGGTCTCGGCGGTTAAACCGGTGGGGAACTCGGATGTCACGACCATCGTCGTCACGAACACCCTCGCCAATCTGGCTCGAGACAGCCGACTCGCGGGCGGCTCCGGCAAGAACTGGTTTCCGCGGCTCGCGGCAATCCTCTGCATGGGAATCGGCGCGGCCATCGGGGCCTTCTTCGTCGCTCACGTGAGCGGGCCGGCCGGCCTGGTGGCTGCAGCCCTCATCTTCACCGGAGGAATGGTGACTCTGGTCACAGCCCACCGGCGCCTACATGCCCCCAACGAACCTTAAAACGACACGCCGTAAGGCGACACGCCCGGGTTGCAGCACGGCGAAACGTATGGCAGACTCGTCTAGTTCAAGAAATCCGGCCTTCGTGCTGGGTTCACTGCCAGTGCAGTGCATATCTCGGAGTTTGGTCTACGGATCGAACCGAGCGAGATAGGCCGCGGGTAGCAGAACAGACTTAATCGAATCCCAAGCCTGTGCCTGTTGATTCATGCCTTCAGCATGACCGACACGCCCGAGCGCGGGGGTCGGTCAAACAGCGGTAAACATTGACACAAAAACAGTGGTGAGCAGCTAACCAGCTGAACGAACCAGGCATCCAATAGCCACGCGCGAGCGGGGCCACGATGCTCTAAGAGAGAAATGAGTCACACATGGCGGGACAGAAGATCCGCATTCGACTTAAGTCGTATGACCACGAGGTCATCGACAGCTCGGCGCGCAAGATCGTCGACACAGTGACCCGTGCGGGCGCTACCGTTGTCGGCCCAGTGCCGCTGCCCACCGAGAAGAACGTGATCGTTGTGATCCGTTCACCGCACAAGTACAAGGACAGCCGCGAGCACTTCGAGAAGCGCACCCACAAGCGCCTGATCGACATCATCGACCCGACACCGAAGGCCGTCGACTCGCTCATGCGTCTCGACCTGCCCGCCGATGTCAACATCGAGATCAAGCTGTAGGACGAAACCATGACAAACACCAAGACATCACAGGGTCTGCTGGGCAAGAAGCTCGGCATGACCCAGGTCTGGGACGCCAACAACCGGCTCATCCCCGTGACCGTCGTCGAGATCACGCCCAACGTCGTGACCCAGCTGCGCACCCCAGAGGTCGACGGCTACAGCGCCGTGCAGATCGCCTTCGGTGCGATCGACCCGCGCAAGGTCAACAAGCCGAGCGCCGGCCACTTCGAGAAGGCGGGCGTCACGCCTCGCCGCCACCTCACCGAGGTTCGCACCAGCGACGCAGCCGAGTACACCCTCGGCCAAGAGATTGCGGTCGACATCTTCGAGGCAGGCCAGAAAGTGGATGTCGTCGGCACCAGCAAGGGCAAGGGCTTCGCCGGAGTTATGAAGCGCCACAACTTCAAGGGTGTCTCCTCCAGCCACGGTTCACACCGCAACCACCGCAAGCCCGGCTCGATCGGTGCTTCTTCCACTCCAAGCCGTGTCTTCAAGGGCATGCGCATGGCGGGCCGGATGGGTGGCGACCGCGTCACCGCGATGAACCTCACCGTCCACTCGGTCGATCTCGAGAAGAACATCATTCTCGTCAAGGGCGCAGTTCCCGGCGCACGTGGTCGCATCGTCTTCGTCCGCAACGCAGTGAAGGGGGTCTAGTCACTATGGCCGACTCAACTCTCAACGTCATCGACTCGAAGGGCAAGACGGTCGGAACCGTCGAGCTGCCCGCCGAGACTTTCGATGTGCAGACCAACGTTCCGCTCATCCACCAGGTCGTCGTCGCGCAGCGCGCAGCGGCTCGCCAGGGCACGCACAACACGCTGCGTCGCGGTGAGGTTTCAGGAGCAGGTCGCAAGCCGTTCAAGCAGAAGGGAACCGGTCGCGCTCGCCAGGGCTCGATCCGTGCTCCCCAGATGACCGGCGGTGGCATCGTCCACGGACCACACCCGCGCGACTACTCGCAGCGCACCCCCAAGAAGATGATCGCGGCAGCACTGCGCGGAGCACTTTCTGACCGCGCTCGTGGCGACCGCATCCACGTCATTGACTCGCTCTCCGTCGGAGACGTGCCATCGACCAAGACGATCGTCGCCCTGCTCGAGAGCATCGCCAGCAGCAGGCACGTTCTCATCGTGCTCGAGCGTGACGATGTGCTGAGCCAGAAGAGCGTTCGCAACATCAAGTCGGTGCACGTGCTCGCCTGGGACCAGCTCAACGCGTACGACGTTCTCGTCAGCGACGACATCGTCTTCACCAAGGGTGCATTCGACGCATTCGTTGACGGACCGAAAGATCAGCCCAAGGTCGTGACTGCCGGCACCTCTGCTCCTGAGAGCAAGAAGCGCGTCAGCCCCGAGCGCAAGGCCGCAACTAAGGCAGAGAAGATGTCAGCATGACCGCCACCAACAAAGACCCGCGCGACATCATCCTGTCGCCGGTTGTCTCCGAGAAGAGCTACAGCCTGATTGATCAGGGCAAATACACCTTCCTGGTCGACCCGCGTTCGAACAAGACCGAGATCAAGCTGGCGATCGAAAAGATCTTCAGCGTCGAGGTCGCCTCGATCAATACCCTCAACAAAAAGGGAAAGACGCAGCGCACGAAGTTCGGTGTCGGACACCGCAAAGACACCAAGCGCGCGATCGTCACCCTCAAGTCCGGTTCCATCGACATCTTCACCGCTGTCGGTTAAGGAACGAGGAGAGACACATGGCTATTCGTAAATACAAGCCCACGACTCCAGGTCGTCGCGGTTCATCGGTTGCAGACTTCGCCGAGATCACGCGCTCGACCCCGGAGAAGTCCCTGCTTCGCCCGCTGCCGAAAACCGGTGGACGCAACAACGCAGGTCGCATCACAACCCGTCACATCGGTGGTGGCCACAAGCGCCAGTACCGCGTGATCGACTTCAAGCGCAACGACAAAGACGGCATCAACGCCCGTGTTGCCGAGATCGAGTACGACCCGAACCGCACGGCGCGCATCGCGTTGCTGCACTTCGTCGATGGTTCGAAGCGATACATCATCGCCCCGAACAAGCTCAACCAGGGCGACATCATCGAGTCGGGCGCCGGCGCGGACATCAAGCCGGGTAACAACCTGCCGCTCCGCAACATCCCGGTCGGTACCGTTATTCACGCGATCGAGCTCAAGCCGGGCGGGGGAGCCAAGATGGCTCGTTCAGCCGGTGCTTCGGTTCGACTCGTCGCGAAGGATGGCCCGTACGCGCAGCTTCGTCTTCCGTCCGGTGAAATCCGGAACGTGGATGCCCGCTGCCGCGCAACGATCGGAGAGGTCGGCAACGCCGAGCAGTCGAACATCAACTGGGGCAAGGCCGGTCGCATGCGCTGGAAAGGCGTGCGCCCGACAGTCCGTGGTGTCGCCATGAACCCGGTCGACCACCCACACGGTGGTGGAGAGGGCAAGACCTCGGGTGGACGCCACCCGGTCAGCCCGTGGGGCCAGAAAGAGGGCCGCACCCGCCACATCAACAAAGAGAGCGACCAGCTCATCGTTCGCCGCCGCAACGCCGGCAAGAAGCGTAAGTAGGGGTAAGAGAAGATGCCACGCAGTCTCAAAAAGGGGCCCTTCGTCGACGACCACCTGTTCCGCAAGGTGTCGAAGGCGAATGAAGCCAACAGCAAGAGCGTTATCAAGACCTGGTCGCGCCGCTCGATGATCATCCCGTCGTTTCTGGGACACACCATCGCGGTGCACGACGGTCGCAAGCACATCCCGGTGTTCATCACCGAGACGATGGTTGGGCACAAACTCGGTGAGTTTGCTCCCACCCGCACCTTCCGTGGACACGAGAAGGACGACAAGAAGGGTCGTCGTCGCTAACGCGGCGACGGAGGAGGACAAGAACATGGTGGAGTCGATGGCGCGAGTGCGCCACATCCGCGTGACCCCCACGAAGGCTCGTCGCGTCGTCAACATGATTCGCGGCAAGCAGGCCCAGGAGGCTTTGGCCATCCTGAAGTTCGCACCGCAGGGTGCGTCGACGCCGGTCTACAAGCTCGTCGAGTCGGCCATCGCCAACGCGAAGGTCAAGGCAGACGCAAGCAACAGCTACCTGGACGAGCAAGACCTGTTCGTCTCCTCGGCCTATGTAGACGAGGGTGCAACGCTCAAGCGTTTCCAGCCGCGGGCACAGGGTCGCGCATTCCAGATCCTGAAGCGCACGAGCCACATCACGATCGTCCTGGCAACGCCAGACGAGATCGTCGGTGAGGCCTCGACAAGCTCGACCCGCACGACGAAGGCAGGGAAGAAGTAATGGGACAGAAGGTAAATCCTTACGGTTTCCGTCTCGGAATCACCACCGACCACGTGTCGCGCTGGTTCTCGGACAGCACCAAGGTAGGCCAGCGCTACAGCGACTATGTCGCTGAAGACATCAAGATCCGCAACCTGCTGAAGACGAGCCTCGACCGTGCCGGAGTGGCACGCATCGAGATCGAGCGCACCCGTGACCGTGTTCGCGTGGACATCCACACGGCCCGCCCCGGAATCGTCATCGGCCGTCGTGGAGCAGAGGCGGAGCGTATTCGCACCGACCTCGAGAAGCTCTCGGGCAAGCAGATCCAGCTGAACATCCTCGAGGTGAAGAACCCAGAGGCCGAGGCACAGCTCGTCGCACAGGGAATAGCAGAGCAGCTCAGCGCTCGTGTCGCCTTCCGTCGTGCGATGCGCAAGGGCCTGCAGGGCGCCCAGCGCACTGCGAGCGTCAAGGGTGTTCGCATCCAGGTCTCGGGCCGCCTCGGTGGCGCCGAGATGAGCCGCTCGGAGTTCTACCGCGAGGGTCGCGTTCCGCTGCACACCCTGCGCGCGAACATCGACTACGGGTTCTACGAGGCCAAGACCACTTTCGGCCGCATCGGCGTGAAGGTCTGGATCTACAAGGGCGACATCACCAACAAGGAGCTCGCTCGCGAGCAGGCCAGCCAGAAGTCAACGCGCCCGGAGCGCCGCGACGACCGCCGTGATGGCGGAGACCGCCCGCGCCGTGGCGCACCGGCCACCGCTGCGGCTCCCCGTGCAGAAGCTGCCCCGGCAGCAGTAGGAGCAGAGGCCTAAACATGTTGATTCCCCGCAGGGTCAAGCACCGTAAGCAGCACCACCCCGGCCGTAGCGGCCAGGCGACCGGTGGCACGACGGTATCGTTCGGCGAGTACGGCATCCAGGCCATCACTCCCGCCTATGTGACCAACCGCCAGATCGAGGCAGCTCGTATCGCGATGACCCGTCACATCAAGCGTGGTGGAAAGGTGTGGATCAACATCTACCCCGACCGCCCGCTCACCAAGAAGCCAGCTGAAACCCGCATGGGTTCCGGTAAGGGTTCACCAGAGTGGTGGATCGCCAACGTCAAGCCGGGTCGCGTGCTCTTCGAGCTCGCCGGCGTCAGTGACGTTGTCGCTCGCGAGGCGCTCACTCGCGCCATCCACAAACTGCCGCTCAAGGCACGCATCATCAAGCGCGAGGAGGGCGACGCATAATGGCGATCGGTTCCAAGGAGCTCGCACCTGTCGAGCTCGACACTTACGAAGACGAGCGACTCGTCGACGAACTCAAGAAGGCTAAAGAAGAGCTGTTCAACCTGCGCTTCCAGTCGGCTACCGGCCAGCTGGAGAGCCACGGACGCCTGCGCGCTGTTAAGCGCGACATCGCTCGCATCTACACGGTCATCCGTGAGCGCGAGCTGGGCATCCGTGCCACACCGGCACCGGTTGAGACAGTGAAGGCTGCCAAGAAGACCACAACAAAGGCTGCGTCCACTACAGGCGAAACCCCGGTTGCTGATGCAGCCACCGAGACAGCTGCTACTGACACCACAAAGGAGGCCTGATCATGGCTGAGGCACAAACTGCCGGCACTGAGAAGGCTGCCGGCACTGAGAAGGCTGCTGCCACCGAGACGGCAACCGCAGCACCGGCTACCTACTCCCACACGAGCGAAGACCGTGGCTACCGCAAGACGCGTCGTGGCTACGTGCTGAGCAACAAGATGGAGAAGACCATCACCGTAGAGGTCGAGGATCGCGTCAAGCACCCGCTCTACGGCAAGGTCATCCGTCGCACCTCCAAGGTCAAGGTCCACGACGAGGCGAACTCCGCCGGCGTCGGTGACCTCGTTCTCATCAACGAGACCCGCCCGCTGAGCGCCACCAAGCGCTGGCGCCTGGTCGAGATCCTCGAAAAGGCCAAGTAAATGCTCCAGCAGGAATCACGCGTCAAGGTTGCAGACAACACCGGCGCAAAAGAGCTGCTCACGATTCGCGTGCTCGGCGGTTCAGGCCGCCGTTACGCCGGCCTAGGCGATGTCATCGTCGCGACCGTCAAAGACGCGATCCCGGGCGGAAACGTCAAGAAGGGTGACGTCGTCAAGGCTGTCATCGTTCGCACCAAGAAAGAGACCCGTCGTGTCGACGGCTCCTACATCAAGTTCGACGAGAACGCCGCTGTCATCCTCAAGGCTGACGGCGACCCTCGTGGCACTCGCATCTTCGGGCCGGTCGGTCGCGAGCTTCGCGACAAGAAGTTCATGAAGATCATCTCGCTGGCACCGGAGGTCATTTAGTCATGGCGAACATCAAAAAGGGTGACCTGGTTCAGGTCATCAGCGGGCCGTCACAGGCTCGTGGCGGAGACCGCGGCAAGCAGGGCGAAGTGATCGAGGTTCTCGTTGACCGCAATCGCGTTGTCGTGCAGGGCGTGAACTTCATCACGAAGCACGTGCGTGTCGGTCAGACCGACCGTGGCACCAAGACCGGTGGTATCGAGACCCGTGAGGCCCCGATCCACGTCTCCAACGTGCAACTGGTCGACCCAGCCACCAAGCAGCCGGCTCGCGTGGGCTTCCGCGTCGAGACCGACAAGCAGGGCAAGACCAGCCGCGTGCGCTTCTTCAAGCCGTCACGTCGCGCAGCCAAGCCGACCAAGGCGAAGGCATCAACCACCAAGGCGAAGGCAGAGACTGTCGACGCCAAAGAGGACGCAGAGTAACCAATGACTGACACCACAACTGCCGCGCCGGCTGTCACTGGCACTGTTAAGAAGCAGCAGCCGCGTCTCAAGCAGAAGTACAAGAACGAGATATCTGCCCAGCTCACCAAGGACTTCGGTTTCACCAACGTGCACCAGGTTCCCGCACTGGTGAAGATCGTCGTCAACACGGGTGTCGGCGAGGCAGCCCGCGACGGCAAGATCATCGATGGGGCCGTGAAGGACCTCACCGCGATCACCGGCCAGAAGCCGCAGGTCACTGCGGCTCGCAAGTCGATCGCGCAGTTCAAACTGCGTGAGGGCCAGCCGATCGGCGCCCACGTCACCCTTCGCGGTGACCGTGCCTGGGAATTCCTCGACCGGCTGCTGTCGCTCGCGCTTCCCCGAATCCGTGACTTCCGTGGCCTGTCAGACAAGCAGTTCGACGGCAACGGCAACTACACGTTCGGCCTCACGGAGCAGTCGATGTTCCACGAGATCGACCAGGACCGGATCGACCGTGTTCGTGGCTTCGACATCACTGTCGTAACCACCGCCAAGAACGACGACGAGGGTCGCGCGCTGCTCAAGGCGCTCGGCTTCCCGTTCCGCAACGCAGAGAACACCCCGGCCTAACCCGCAGCTTCACCCCACGCACCACCGATCACACAGGTCGGCATTCTTGTACAGGATGTCGAAACCGGGTGAGGAAGGCACCACCATCATGACAATGACAGATCCGGTAGCAGACCTGCTCACCAGACTGCGCAATGCGAACTCGGCGTACCACGAAACCGTGTCAATGCCGAGCAGCAAGCTCAAGTCCCACATCGCCGAGATTCTCAAATCTGAGGGCTACATCGGCAGCTGGAAGATCGAGGATGCACGCGTCGGCAAGACGCTGACCATCGACCTGAAGTACGGCCCGAACCGCGAGCGCTCCATTGCGGGCATCAAGCGCGTGTCGAAGCCCGGCCTTCGCGTCTACGCGAAGTCGACTGAGATCCCTCGCGTTCTCGGTGGACTCGGCGTCGCCATCCTCTCGACATCGTCCGGCCTCCTCACGGACCGCCAGGCTTCGAAGAAGGGCGTGGGTGGGGAAGTCCTCGCCTACGTGTGGTAACCACCCATGTCACGTATCGGAAGAATGCCGATCGAGGTCCCAACAGGCGTCGACGTCAAGGTGGATGGCTCGGCCATCACCGTTAAGGGCCCGAAGGGTGAGCTCGCACTCACCGTTGCCAGCCCGATCCAGGTCAAGCTCGAGGACGGCCAGCTGCTGGTCACCCGACCAGACGACGAGCGCGAATCGCGTTCGCTGCACGGCCTGACCCGCACGCTCATCGCCAACCAGATAATCGGTGTGACGACGGGATATTCCAAGGGGCTCGAGATCGTCGGTACCGGTTACCGCGTGCAGGCGAAGGGCAGCTCACTCGAGTTCGCCCTCGGCTACTCGCACTCCATCACAGTCGATCCACCGGAGGGAATCTCCTTCGCCGTCGAGGGCAACAACAAGCTGACGGTGCACGGCATCGACAAGCAGGCCGTCGGCGAGGTCGCCGCAAACATTCGCAAGCTGCGCAAGCCGGAGCCCTATAAGGGCAAGGGCGTTCGCTACGCGGGCGAGGTAGTCCGCCGCAAGGCCGGAAAGAGTGGTAAATAATCATGGCTCTCGGAATTAGAGGCAAGAGCAAGTCGGCGGCCAAGAGCCGTCGCCACGCACGACTTCGCAAGAAGGTCGTCGGCACCGAGGCGCGTCCGCGTCTCGTCGTCACGCGTTCGGCACGCCACGTATTCGTCCAGGTCGTCGACGACAGCAAGGGTTTCACCCTCGCTTCGGCTTCGACCCTCGAGGCCGACATGCGCACCTTCGATGGTGACAAGACGGCCAAGGCACACAAGGTCGGCGAACTCGTTGCCGAGCGTGCCAAGAAGGCGGGCGTCGACGCCGTTGTATTCGACCGTGGTGGCAGCAAGTACGCAGGACGCGTCGCAGCCATCGCCGATGGAGCACGAGAGGGCGGACTCGACCTGTGAGTGACGTTACGAACACCAGCCCAGAAGCAACTGCACCCACCGGAGCAGCGGCCCCAGAAGCAGAGGCGACCACAGAGGTCGTCGAGACTGCAGCAGCAACCGACGCAGCAGCGAACGAGCCCCGTGAGGCTCGCCGCGGCGGTCGCGAGCGCAACCCGAACCAGCAGCGCGGAAGTCGCGACTCTGAGAAGAGCCAGTTTCTCGAGCGCGTTGTCACGATCAACCGTGTTTCCAAGGTCGTCAAGGGTGGTCGTCGCTTCAGCTTCACCGCACTCGTCGTCGTCGGAGACGGCAACGGACTGGTCGGCGTCGGCTACGGCAAGGCCCGCGAGGTTCCTACCGCCATCTCCAAGGGAGTCGAAGAGGCGAAGAAGAACTTCTTCCGCGTTCCTCGCGTCGGCAGCACCATCCCGCACCCTGTGCAGGGTGAGGCAGCCGCTGGCGTTGTTCTCCTGCGCCCCGCTTCGGGCGGTACCGGCGTTATCGCCGGCGGCCCCGTGCGTGCAGTACTGGAGTGCGCGGGCATCCACGACGTCCTGAGCAAGTCGCTTGGCTCGTCGAACACGATCAACATCGTGCATGCAACCGTTGCTGCTCTCAAGCAACTCGAAGAGCCCAGTGCCGTTGCAGCACGCCGTGGTTTGACGCTCGAAGAGGTTGCGCCTCCGCGCCTTCTCCGTGCCCAGGCTGAAGCAAAGGCAGGTGTCTGATGGCCGCTCGCCTGAAAGTTACCCAGATCAAGTCCAAAATCAGTGAAAAGCAGAACCAGCGCGACACGCTGCGGAGCCTCGGGCTTCACCGCATCGGCGACGTCGTGGTTCGCGAGGACAACTCGCAGAACCGCGGCTACGTTCGTACCGTCGCTCACCTGGTCAAGGTCGAGGAGATTGACTAATGGCTGAAGACAAGCCAGTAGAGAAGAAGGCGCCGGCAGCAAAGGCTCCCGCCGCCAAGGCTGCTGCCCCCAAGGCCGCAGCTGCGAAGGCTGCTGCGAAGGCTCCTGCCAAAGCTGCCGCACCGAAGGCTCCCGCCGCCGAGAAGGCTCCTGCTTCTGAGAAAGCTCCGGCGACGATCGCTGCAGCAACCAAGGCTCCGGCAGCCAAGGCACCAGCGGCAAAGTCGAAGGCTGCCCCCAAGGCAGACGTCGTCGCTCGCCCGCAGGTGCTCAAGATGCATCACCTCCGTCCCGCTCCCGGCGCCAAAAAGGACCGCACTCGTGTGGGCCGTGGTGAGGGATCCAAGGGTAAGACGGCAGGGCGTGGCACCAAGGGAACCAAGGCGCGCTACCAGGTGCGCCTCGGTCTCGAGGGTGGCAACCTGAACAGCATCATGCGCACCCCGAAGCTGCGCGGGTTCAAGAACCCGTTCCGCGTCGAATACCAGGTGGTCAACCTCGAGAAGCTCGCTGAGCTCTACCCCAAGGGCGGAGACGTCACCGTGAGTGACCTCGTCGCCAAGGGTGCAGTGCGCAAAAACGAGAAGGTCAAGGTTCTCGGGGCAGGCGACATTGCGGTTAAGCTGACTGTTGCAGTTGACAAGGTCTCCGGCTCAGCAGAGCAGAAGATCGTCGCAGCGGGCGGCTCCATCAAGAACTGACGTTCATTCGTCGAAGGTGGCCCCGCCTAGTGCGCGGGCCACCTGCTCTTTTTTAGCAGTGTTGAGCCAGGAGGCCTCGTGTTCAGAGCCGTAGGGCGGATCTTCCGCACCCCCGATCTGCGTAAGAAGATCCTGTTCACGCTCGCGCTGATCGCGATCTTCAGGCTCGGGTCATTTATCCCGGCGCCGTTCGTAAACTTCGCTAACGTGCAGACCTGCCTCTCGGCCAACTCCAACACAACCGGGCTGTACGAGCTCGTGAACCTCTTCAGCGGTGGTGCGCTGCTGCAGCTCTCGATCTTCGCGCTCGGAATCATGCCGTACATCACGGCGTCGATCATCGTGCAGCTTCTTCGTGTGGTCATCCCGCACTTTGACACCCTCTACAAAGAGGGCCAGTCCGGCCAGGCTCGCCTGACCCAGTACACCCGTTACCTCACCATCGGGCTCGGCATCCTGCAGTCAACGACGCTGATCACCGTTGCTCGCTCGGGTGCTCTGTTCCCGTCGTCGACCGGCACGCCCGAGTGCTCAGCGCTCATCACGAACTCGGCCTGGTACGCAATTCTGCTCATGGTCATCACGATGACTGCCGGAACCGGCCTCATCATGTGGATGGGCGAGCTCATCACTGAGCGCGGCATCGGCAACGGCATGTCGATCCTCATCTTCACCTCGATCGCTGCTCGCTTCCCCGGCTCCCTCTGGGCGATCAAGCAGGCGAAGGGCTTCGAGATCTTCATCGGAGTGATCCTGATGGGAATCGTGATCATGGGGCTCGTGGTCTTCGTCGAGCAATCGCAGAGACGAATACCCGTGCAATATGCCAAGCGGATGGTCGGCAGACGCACCTACGGTGGCAACAACACCTACATTCCGATCAAGGTCAACATGGCTGGCGTCGTGCCCGTCATCTTCGCCTCGTCGCTGCTCTACCTGCCGGCGCTCATCGCGCAGTTCAACCAGCCAGCTGCCGGTAAGGCGGCTGCGCCCTGGGTGACCTGGATCACCGACAACCTGCGCACCGGCGACAACCCTCTGTACATGCTGCTGTACTTCTTACTGATTGTCGGGTTCACCTACTTCTACGTCGCGATCACCTTCAACCCCGAAGAGGTCGCAGATAATATGAAGAAGTACGGCGGATTCATTCCGGGGATTCGTGCCGGTCGACCGACTGCCGAATACCTGGACTATGTGCTCACCAGGGTGACACTGCCCGGGTCGCTGTACCTCGGCGTCATCGCGCTCATCCCGCTGATCGCTCTCGGCCTGTTCGGTGCAAACCAGAACTTCCCGTTCGGCGGGGCGAGCATCCTGATCATCGTCGGCGTCGGCCTTGAGACCGTCAAGCAGATCGACTCCCAGCTGCAGCAACGTCATTACGAGGGCCTCCTCCGTTGACCAGGCTTCTTATCGTCGGACCTCCCGGCGCTGGTAAGGGAACGCAGTCTGCACGGCTTGCCGAGAGGTATTCGATCCCGGCGATCGCGACAGGTGACATCTTTCGCCAGAACATCAAAGACCAGACTCCGCTTGGCGTGCAGGTCAAGGCGATCGTGGACGCCGGGGACTACGTTCCCGACTCGCTGACCAACGAACTTGTGACGAGTCGGCTGCTCGAGCCAGACGCCCTCGACGGGTTTCTGTTGGACGGCTACCCGCGCACGCGTGAACAAATCGCGTACCTCGACTCCCTGCTCGCGTCGAAAGGGCAATCGCTCGACGCAGTGATCCTGTTGAACGCCGACAAGGAAGAGGTGGTCGCGCGGCTGCGTAAACGCGCAATCGAGCAGGGCAGGGCAGATGACACAGAAGACGCCATCCGGCATCGGCAGGATGTCTTTGCTCGCGAGACGACTCCGCTCATCCCCGTCTACCGCGAAAAGGGCCTGCTCATCGAGGTTGACGGCCTCGGCGAGATCGATGACGTGAGTTCGCGAATTGCGGCTGCGCTCTCGGCGCGCGACATCGAACCAGCGGCCTAGTGGTAGCGGCTTAGTGGCGTCGAAGAAGCGCATCTACAAGTCGCCGGCTGAACTCGCCGCGATGGTGGCGCCCGGTCTTGTGACGGCAGCGTCGCTCGCTGCGGTGAAGGCTGCTATTCGCCCCGGCGTTACCACCCTCGAGCTTGACGCATTGGCGGAGGAGGCGATCCGTGCGGCTGGCGCCGTGCCCAACTTCATGAAAGAGCCCGGGTACCGCCACACCATCTGCACCTCGGTGAACGACGAGGTGGTGCACGGCATCCCCGGCGGACGGGTGATCGAGGCCGGCGACATCGTGTCAATCGACAGCGGCGCAGAACTCGGCGGCTGGAACGGTGATGCTGCGTTCAGCTTCGTCGTGCCCGATCCAACTCGCCCGGCTCTTGTCTCAGAGCGGCAGCGGCTCGCGGATGACACCGAGCAATCGCTGTGGCACGGAATAGCAGCGCTGGCCACGGCAACCCATCTCAACCAGGTCGGTGCAGCCATCGAGGAGTACCTCGATGCGCACGGGACTTACGGCATCCTCGAGGATTATGTGGGGCACGGCATCGGCCGCTCGATGCACGAGGAACCGCCGGTCTTCAACTACCACGTGCGTGATCGCGGCCCGCAGGTGCGACCGGGGCTCGTCGTCGCTATCGAGCCGATGGTCACGCTCGGGGGGATCGACACCCTCACGCGCCCGGATGACTGGACTGTGGCAACCGTCGACGGCTCAGCCGCAGCGCATTGGGAGCATTCCGTTGCGGTGCACGAGGGTGGAATCTGGGTGCTGACGGCCGAAGATGGCGGAGCCGCGGGCCTCTCGCCGCTCGGGGTCGTGCCGGTGCCGATTGCCTCGTCGACCCCGTTTGCCACGGGCGTCGCGAATCATAGACCTGAAGTTGGCTAAAGAGCGCTTAGTCACCTAGGATTGATCTTTGGTGTCTGCGGCCTGTTTTGGCATGCCTGCCGTGCTGTCCAAGCACAGTCGACCGGCACCACAATCCAACCGCACGACCAGCAATCAATATTTTAGCGACGAAGAGGCAATGGCCAAAAAAGACGGTGTCATCGAGATCGAAGGCGCAGTAGTCGAAGCTCTTCCCAACGCGATGTTTCGCGTTGAGTTGACGAACGGCCACCGCGTTCTTGCCCACATCTCGGGCAAGATGCGCCAGCACTACATCCGCATCCTCCCTGAGGACCGCGTGATCGTAGAGCTGAGTCCTTACGACCTGACTCGCGGCCGCATCGTCTATCGCTACAAATAACGAGCAGCTGGAAAGTAACGGCCTGTGTTGGCCGCTCGCGAATGCGAGCCAAGACACACGGTACGAAGACAGCGAAAAGAGAAACTCATGAAGGTAAACCCCAGCGTCAAGCCGATCTGCGAGCACTGCCGCGTCATCCGTCGTCACGGAAACGTCATGGTGATTTGCAAGTCGAACCCCAGGCACAAGCAGCGCCAGGGCTAAGCACATCCCGCGGTGAGAGTTCGACGAGCTCGATCCGCGGTAACAGAGCAGATCCAACAATCCGCGGCGTGTATCTAAGCGCGGTGGAAGACACCCAGGGTGGAGGCCCTGGCACCGGATCTGTCCAATACCTCCACACACAACACAGGAGAAGCCATCATGGCTCGTCTAGCAGGAGTCGACATCCCGCGCGATAAGCGCGTCGAGGTCGCATTGACCTATATTTACGGCGTTGGCCGCACGAGGGCGCTCAAGACCCTCGCCGACACCCAGATCAGCGGCGAGATCCGCGTCAAAGATCTGACCGATGAGCAGCTCATCGCGCTTCGCGACTACGTCGAAGGAAACTTCAAGGTGGAGGGTGACCTTCGTCGCGAGGTTGCAGCCGACATCCGCCGCAAGGTCGAGATCGGCAGCTACCAGGGCATCCGTCACCGCAAGGGGCTTCCTGTGCACGGACAGCGCACGAAAACCAACGCTCGCACCCGCAAGGGCCCGAAGCGCACCGTCGCAGGAAAGAAGAAGGCCCGCTAAGCGCGGCCTTCACACCCACAGGTTTTAGGAGAAGACATTGGCAGCACCGAAATCGGCCGTACGCAAGCCGCGCAAGAAGGAAAAGAAGAACATCGCTGTGGGCCAGGCCCACATCAAGTCGACGTTCAACAACACGATCGTGACCATCACAGACCCGACCGGCGCCGTCGTCAGCTGGGCTTCGTCTGGGACCGTCGGCTTCAAGGGTTCGCGCAAGTCGACCCCGTTCGCCGCACAGCTCTCGGCTGAGTCAGCCGCCCGCCAGGCGCAGGAGCACGGCCTCAAGAAGGTCGACGTCTTCGTCAAGGGACCAGGCTCAGGCCGCGAGACCGCGATCCGTTCCCTCCAGGCTGCTGGCCTCGAGGTCGGCTCGATCAACGATGTCACCCCGCAGGCGCACAACGGTTGCCGCCCGCCGAAGCGTCGCCGGGTTTAGCTTTTTGGCGGATTGAGCTCGTCGAAATCTCACTGAGGTCGTGACCGACGTGTGATCTCGACAGGCTCGATCCGCTCCGCCCCTCAAGTTTCACCAGAACACAACTCAATAACGACCGGCCCGCCACCGGTCGCACGCACAAGTGTCAAATAGCGGACACTTCGCCGAAAGGAAACAACAGTGCTCATTGCACAGCGTCCCACTCTGACCGAAGAGAACATCTCCGAGTTCCGTTCGCGGTTCATCATCGAGCCGCTCGAACCCGGTTTCGGTTACACCCTAGGAAACTCCCTCCGTCGTACCCTGCTCTCTTCCATTCCGGGGGCTGCTGTCACCAGCATCCGCATCGACGGCGTGCTGCACGAGTTCAGCACCGTCGCCGGCGTGAAGGAAGACGTCACCGAGATGATCCTGAACATCAAGGGTCTCGTGGTTTCGAGCGAGCACGACGAGCCGATCACCGCCTACCTGCGCAAGCAGGGTGCAGGCGAGGTCACGGCTGCTGACATCTCCGCTCCTGCCGGTGTCGAGATCCACAACCCCGAGCTCGTCATCGCGACGCTCAACGACAAGGCGAAGTTCGAACTCGAACTCACCATCGAGCGTGGCCGCGGCTACGTCTCGGCCACCCAGAACCGCAGCGAGTTCAGCGAAGCCGGCCAGATTCCGGTCGATTCGATCTACTCGCCGGTGCTCAAGGTCACCTACCGTGTCGAGGCAACTCGCGCCGGTGAGCGTACCGACTTCGACCGCCTGGTCGTGGATGTCGAGACCAAGAACGCGATCACCCCGCGTGACGCGATCGCTTCGGCGGGCCGCACGCTCACCGAGCTCTTCGGACTCGCTCGCGAACTCAATTCTGCCGCTGAGGGCATCGAGATCGGCCCGGCTCCTGTCGACGCCGTTCTCTCGAGCGAACTCAGCATGCCGATCGAAGACCTCGACCTGTCTGTGCGCAGCTACAACTGCCTCAAGCGCGAGGGAATCAACACGGTGAGCGAGCTGGTCGCCCTGTCTGAGACCCAACTCATGAACATCCGCAACTTCGGCCAGAAGTCGGTCGATGAGGTTAAGGACAAGCTCGTCGAGATGGGCCTGTCGCTCAAGGATTCGGTTCCCGGATTCGACGGCGCGCACTTCTACAGCGGCTACGACGACGACGAGACCAACGTCTAGTCCCCTGCGGCTACACGTTTCGATACTGGAGAACTAGACAATGCCAACACCAACAAAGGGACCGCGCCTCGGCGGCGGACCGGCGCACGAGCGCCTCATGCTTGCGAATCTCGCGGCTGCCCTTTTCACGCATAAGAGCATCAAGACGACCGAGACGAAGGCCAAGCGCCTTCGCCCGGTCGCTGAGCGACTTATCACGTTCGCGAAGAAGGGCGACCTGCACAACCGTCGTCGTGCTCTCGCGATCATCGGCGACAAGAGCGTCATCCACGAGCTGTTCACCGAGATCGCGCCGCTGGTCGAGTTTCGTGAGGGTGGATACACCCGCATCACGAAGCTGGGCTTCCGCAAAGGCGACAACGCGTCGATGGTGCAGATCGAGCTCGTTCTCGAGCCGGTGAACGCCAAGCCGAGCGCCAAGAAGAGCACGAAGGCTGAGAAGCCCGCAGCTCCGGTTGAGGATGCTGCTGAGGCGGAAGACACCACTCCCGCTGACGTCGCTGTCGAAGAGCCGGCGACCGAGGTCGCACCAACTCCGGAGGCAGAGCTCGAGGCCCAGGCCGACGCAATCGGTGACGAGAGCGCTCCAGAGGAGACCACCCCGCAGTCGGAGGCTATCGACGCCGAGACTGCAGAGGTCGCAGCAGAAGAGAAGCCGGCCGACGAAGCCAAGTAACTCTCACCACGAATGGCCCCGCTCATCGAGCGGGGCCATTCCTGGTTAACGTAAGCGTGCTCGAATTCGTTGGGTTGGTAGTTGTTGCTCGTTTCGCTGCCTCCAGGTCGCAACTACTACCGACTCAATGAGTGTGGCGAGTACGGTGGCGGTCATGGCGAGCGAAGCGACGACGATTCAGGTGCCCGGCCCGCATGGCACGCGCGAGATGCGCATTTCGAGCCCGTCGAGGGTGCTCTGGCCAGAGCCTGGCATCACCAAACTCGACCTGGCAAACTACATCGTGGCTGTCGGTGATGCGTTCGTCTCGGCGAACGGGGATCGCCCGGTCTCGCTGCAGCGCTTTCCCGACGGGATCGACGGCGAACAGTTTTTCTCGAAGAATCCGCCGAAGGGCGCACCCGAGTTCGTGCGGGCGGTGACGGTCGTGTATCCGAGTGCTCGCAGTCATCCGCAACTCGTCATCGACGAACCGGCCGCTGCGGTCTGGGCTGTGCAGATGAACACCGTGGTGTTTCACCCCTGGCCGTCACGGGCCGAAAACTCAGATAACCCAGACCAACTTCGGATTGACCTCGACCCGCAACCTGGCACCGATTTCGATGACGCGATCCCCGCGGCGATCGAGCTGCGAAAAGTGCTCGCAGAGGCCGGTCTCGACGCCTTCATCAAGACTTCCGGAAATCGTGGGCTGCATGTTTTTGCCCCGATCGAGCCGACCCGCGAGTTTCTCGACGTGCGGCACGCGGTCATCGCCGCCGCCCGCGAGTTGGAGCGAAGGATGCCTGACACGGTCACCACCGCGTGGTGGAAAGAGGAGCGCGGCACCCGCATCTTCATCGACTTCAACCAGGCGAACCGCGACCGCACCATGGCCGGTGCGTACAGCGCGCGCGCGCTGGCCCACGCTCCGGTCTCGGCCCCGATCAGCTGGAACGAGCTCGAGAAAACCGACCCGATGACGTTGACCATCCTCACCATGCCCGAGCGGCTCGCAGCGATCGGCGACCCGTGGGCAGACTTCGGAGCGAACCCGGGCACGATCGACACCCTGTTCAGCTGGTGGGAGCGAGACCTCGAGAACGGGCTCGGCGAGCTGCCGTTCCCACCCGACTTTCCCAAGATGCCGGGGGAGCCGCCTCGCGTGCAGCCGAGTCGGGCGAAGAAGGTCTAGTCAAGCACTGCGGCCAGGTCGTAGCCTGCAGGAACTTCGAGCTGGTCATAGGTGCAGGAGAGTGGATCCCGGTCATCGCGCCAGCGAAAGAACTGCGCGGAGTGCCTGAAGCGGGCACCCTCCATTTGGTCGTATTTCACCTCGATCACCCGCCTCGGCTCCAGCCGCACGAATGAGACATCTTTGTTGGCTGAGAAGCGACTACGGTCGGTCGCTCCTTTTACCGCGTCACCCCCGTCATCGCGCACGACCAGCGGCGCGAGCTCGTCAACCAGTTCAAGTCTGCGCTTGTCGGTGAACGCTGAGGCGCCACCCACGTTGTGCAACTCGCCGTCGGCGCCGTAGAGGCCGACCAGCAACGAACCCACGCCGTTGCCGCTCTTGTGTACGCGATAGCCCACGAGCACGACATCCGCAGTTCTCGTGTGCTTGGTCTTGAACATCACCCGCTTGCCTGGCGCGTACGCGGAATCGAGGGGTTTCGTGACAACTCCGTCGAGTCCAGCTCCTTCGAAGTCGACCAGACAGCGATTCGCGATCGCGACATCTTTCGTGCTGCGCGTGAGGTGGAGTGGCTCTCGCATCTGGGAGAACAGCCGCTCGGGTGCCGTGCGCCTGGAGCTCAAGGGCGCAGCGAGCAGGGAATCGCCGCCGAGGGCAAGAAGGTCGAACGCGACGAACGCTGCTGGTGTCTCAACCGACAGTTTCGCGATGCGACTTTCAGCCGGATGGATGCGCTGCGACAGTGACTCCCAGTCCAGATGCTCTGCTCCGGAGGTGCCAGCCCGCACGACTATCTCGCCGTCGATCACGCGAAACCCGTCCCATTTCGGCTCATAGCTCAGTCCGTCGGTGGCAGGAATGGTCGGCACAGCCTTCGCGAGCATCGGTTCCACGGGGTTGGCTGGCGAGATCTCCATGCCCCGATCATCCTCCCGCTAGGCAAGCCTGCCTAGCGCCCCTCAGAGTGAAATCAGCGCTGGGTTCACAGTGGCACCGGCGCCAGCCCGTAGTCGTTCGGGCCGAGCTGGGGCGGCAGCTCGGCGAGTCGCTGAAGGGCCTCCGTGACGGCCTGCACGTAGATGAGGCCGCCGCGGGCTCCCGGATGGATCTGGTCGTGTGCCAGCAGGGCCAGCTGGCCCGAGATGGCATCCTTCCAGTTCGCGAGCTCAACGTTTCGGTACTCCTGTGCGAAGTGGGTGAGTTCTGAATTGACGCCGTCTACCCAGCCACGGGGAGCCTGCACGTTGACAACGACGATCTGGTGGCGGGGTCCGACGAGGGAATGTAACCGGTCAAGGATGACGGGGTCGATCGGCCCGTTTGTGCCGAGCCCGATGAGCAGGGTGGGCCTGAGTGTGCCGGCGTCGACCATGGCCTGCACAAGTGCTGGAGCGGCGGATGCCTGCCGCGAGACGACGGCGTCGATCGAGATTCCGGGGAATGCAGTTTGCAACTCCGGCGCGGACGCGAGCATCACCGAGTCACCGATGGCATCGATCTGGTCACCGCCCGGCAGCGCAGGGGGCGCACTGGGGGAGGGTGAAGGGCTGGCGGTTGGCGCGATCGCCCGCGCTCCTTTTTCGATCACAGCCTGGGCGGTGCCCTCGCCAGGATCATGAAGAACGGCAGTCGTCGTCGCAGTCGCCGCAGCGACGAGAAGCACGGCGGTCGTCGTCGACGCGATGAATCGCTTTCCGCCGGATCGCCATCCGCCGAACCATCGGCGTGCAGTCAGCCGGAATCCGTCGCGACGAACCGGCCGCTCAACGAATCGGTATGAAACCTCGGCGGCGACCACCGTGGTCACGAGGGCGATGCCGCCGAGTTCCCACCCGCCTGTGCCGGTGTGATCCAACCCTGGTGTTGCAGCGATGACGAGTACGAACACCGGCCAGTGCCAGAGATACAGGCCGTACGACCTGCGGCCAACCCAGCGCAGGGGTCGGGCATCCAGAACTCGGCCGAGCCACGACCCTTCTACGGTTGCCCCGGCGATGGTGATGGCCGTCAATAACGCAACGGCGACGAGGCCTCCGCGGTAGGTGGCCGGCGAGTCGGCTGGCAGAAGGAATGCCGCAACGACGAGTGCGGCGACAGCCAGAGCGCCGACGATGGCGAAAAGCCGATGGAGCCGAGGAAAGGCGCCGAGGGCGAGCACCGCCCCGATCGCGAGCCCGAAACTGTGAGTGTCTGTGCCGTAATAGACCCGCGTCGCGTCGCCGCCCGAGAGGGACAGCAGCGCCATAGCGACGGCAGAGCCGGTGGCGATAACCGCGACTGCGAGCATCCGCACCCGCCTCGACGGTATGAGCGCAATCGCAAGCACCACGAGCGGCCAGGCCAGGTAGAACTGCTCCTCGACGGCGAGCGACCAGAGGTTTCGGAACAGGTCGGGCACCGTCGAATCGAAGTAACTCTGACCCGACCCGATGGCGACCCAGTTGCTGCTGAAGGTCGCGGCGCCAAGAATCTGCCGACCGAGATGAACGAGCACGTCGCCGCCCACGAGGAGCGCAGCACTGCCGCAGACGAGAACCAGCAGAGCCAGTGCAGGCAGCAGTCGGCGGGCTCGGCGCTTCCAGAATGTGCCGAGCCTGATGCGCCCGGACTCCTCGCGTTGACCGATGAGCAGTCCGGTGATCAGAAACCCGCTGATGACGAAGAAGATGTCGACGCCGATGTAGCCGCCCGGCAGTGCGCCGGGAGTGAGGTGATAGAGGATGACCGCGCCCACAGCGATGGCACGCAGGCCGTCGAGGCCCGCGATGTGGCGAACAGGAGGAGGGGATGTCACAGTCATGGGCAGAGTGTCCAGCTTGCTCTGACGTGGCCCGGGAGTCAAAGCCCCTCGTAGACTTGGCCGGTGTACACCCGACTGCGCCTCGACATCGCGTACGACGGCACCGCCTTCAGCGGCTGGAAGGCGCAGCCCAAACTGCGCACTGTGCAGGGCGAGCT
>JAYTRC010000012.1:0-40665 GCA_043746355.1 Lacisediminihabitans sp.
GTGGGACGGATACCGGAACGCTCGTGACCTCGGCGGGCTGCCGACCTCGCTCTCGGACACCGGCGAGACCTTGTTCGGTCGCGTAGCGCGTGGGCCGCGGCGCGAAATGCTGACCGACGCCGGGTGGTCCGCTGCACGCGCATGGGGCCTCTCGGCGGTGGTCGACCTCCGTTGCGCGTACGAAACCGGTCCCCGTGACGGGGATCCCATCGTGGAACCGTCGTCGCTTGCCGGGGTTCTTGTGACGAACGCACCGACCGAGGATCAGGACGACCCCGAGTTCCGCGAGGTGTGCTTCCCGATCCTCGACTCCCCCGAATATTGGCGCCACAACTGGCGAATCCTTCCGGACCTCGTGCTCGGATCGCTTCGCGCGATCGCCTCATCCCCTGCCGGTGTTCTCTTTCACTGCAGCGCCGGCCGGGACCGCACCGGCATGATCAGCACGCTCCTGCTCAGCAACGCAGGGGTCGCGCCGGACGACGTCGCCGCGGACTACGCGGAGTCGGTGCGAGCGATGGCTGGGGTTGCGACCCACGCGCCCACCGTCGACCGCCAGGCCGCTTGGACCCCACCCGAGGTCGAGATGTGGATCGCAGAGACGGCGCCGATCGTCAGCGATGTGGCCTCCGACCCGGAGGCCGCCTTCAACGCGATCGGCGCCGATCGAGAGCTTCGCGCGCGACTCCGGGCGCTATTGACCGAGCTGTGACCGACGTCAGCGGTCGCGATGCGGTCGCAGCTTGAAGATCAGTATGCCGAGGTACTTGTTCATCCACTCCTGCTTGTGGGGAAAGCGGCCACGCGCCTCCTCAGACAGCTGCGGCTCGACCGTGTGCTCGATCCACAGGCCGGCATCGCTGAACGAGTTGAGTAGGTTCGCGATCGTGAAGGGCCGCTTGGTGAGGGTGATCTTGTCGTTCCAACCGCTGCGGTACGAGTAGTCCTCAGACGTGAAATACTCCTCCCCCAGCGACGTGCTGTTCTGCTCAGTACGCTCGACCGCGTACCGGATCGGATGCGTCCGAGTGAGCAGAATGAACCCGTCATCCGCCAGCAACGCGCTGGCGTCGCAGAGGGTTTTGACCGGATCGGCGGCATAGCCGAACGACTGCAGGAACATGATGCGATCGAACTTGCGGCCCTCGAGCTCGCGAATGGCTCCGACTTCTGACAGGTCACCCCGGATGAACTCGAGCCCGGCGGGTGCCGGAAGAAAATCGTTGCTGATGTCGATCCCCACTGATGGGGCCGCGCCTTCGACTGCAAGCTCAACGAGCTTGTTCCCGTTGCCGCAGCCGAGGTCGAGGAACGACATCCCAGCGACGTCGCCCAAGAGTAGCCGTTGCGCCGGCCACTCGGCCAAGCGATCCAGCGAATCCTCACGGCTCCTGGCCCGCTCGTAGTCGGGAGCGAGGTCAACCCAGGCCGGATTCGCCTCGTCGACCGGGTCGATTGAAATGTCTGAGGTCCCCATCGAACCAAGATAGTCCCGATCACAACTCACCCGGAGCGGACCGAATAGTGGGAAAAGGGATAACGGGTCTCCTCCTCAATCTCTGGCACGTTCGCATTGGGTGCGAATCGGTGGCGCACCCGATCTACCTTCCATACACTCGATGCGGATCTTCCTCTCCGTGGGGATCGTCGGAGAACGACTCATAACCTTCAGACCTCCCACCAGGAGCGCCGCCTCAACGACTCACTACCCCTGCCAAACATTCTGACGCGAGACATAGTCATTCAGCTGGGCTCTGCAGGAGTTGGCGGGACGACACAAACCCGAGCCTCTCGTGGACCGGGATCGCCTCGCGTCCGGAGTGAACCGTGACTCGGCTCGCGCCATTGACAAAAGCGTGGTCGGTCGCAGCCCGAGCCAATTTCGAACCGATGCCCTTTTCGCGGTGCTCCGGCAGTAGGAAGACACTTTGGATATCCGCCGAAAAGCGGGCGTTCGAGCTAGGGCGAGGAGGTCGCGGAACCAGCGCAAGCCACGCGACGCCGACGATATCCAAGTCAGCGACTCGAGCGACGAAGGCGATGTGCGAACCGTCACAGAGGTCTGCTTCATCCATGCCTTGAATCTCGGCCGCGACGCTTGGCTGCGCCAACGAACAGGCTATGAACGGGAGATGAACGCGACTCAGCCGACCGCGCTGGATGCCGCCCACAGGTTGATGCCGTCCTGGTCGATCGCGTACTCGTCGATCGCAGCCAATTCGGCCGGCGTGAAGTTCAACGAATTGAGCGAAGCCAAATTCGCCTCCAACTGCTGCACCGACGAGGCACCGACGAGGGCGGAGGTGACCGACGGGGTGCGCAGTGTCCACGAGATGGCGAGCTGCGCGAGTGTCTGGCCGCGCGATTCGGCGATGTCGGTGAGACCGCGGATGCCCCCGAGCGTCACATCATTCACCATCGTCTGCGACATAGAGCCTTCGCGCGCTGCGCGGGCATCCGCCGGAATGCCGTTCAGGTACCTGTCGGTCAACAGCCCCTGCGCAAGTGGCGAGAAGGCGATGCAACCGACCCCGAGCGAATCGAGGGTGTCGAGCAGGCCCGACTCGACCCAGCGGTTGAACATCGAGTACGAGGGCTGGTGGATGAGCAGTGGGGTGCCGAGATCGGCGAGAATCTGGGCGGCGCGAATCGTGCGCTCCGGCGAGTACGACGAGATTCCCGCATACAGCGCCCGCCCCGAGGTGACTGCGGTGTGCAGCGCGCCCATCGTTTCTTCGAGAGGTGTGTCGGGGTCGGCTCGGTGGGAGTAGAAGATGTCGACGTAGTCGAGGCCCATGCGGCCGAGCGACTGGTCGAGCGAAGCGAGCAGGTATTTACGCGATCCGAAGATTCCGTATGGGCCAGGCCACATGTCGTAACCTGCCTTCGTCGAGATGATCAGCTCGTGCCGGTATGGCGCGAAATCACGCTCGAGGTGGCGCCCGAAATTCTTTTCGGCGGCACCGGCTGTCGGCCCGTAATTGTTCGCGAGGTCGAAGTGGGTGACCCCTAGGTCGAAGGCGCGCTTCAGGATGGCGGACTGCCGATCGAACGGTACATTGTCGCCGAAATTCTGCCAGAGTCCCACTGAGACGGCAGGAAGCTGCAGCCCGGACTTGCCGGTGCGGCGGTAGGGCATGGAGTCGTAACGGGTGTCAGCGGCGACGTAGGTCATGCTCTAATCGTGCCACTAGAGAGCACGTATTTTCACAGGCTGGCATCGACGTTGCTGAGGGTGTGGGGTGATTCGGTCAAGGTTTCCGCAGAACAAAGGTGGCCGCGGTGACCAGATCCAGAGTCCAGATTATGGCGACAATGATCTGCACGAGAGCTGGCACTGTGCCGATGATCTGCACCAGCAAATAGAGACCGGTGACGCACATCGCGACGAGGAACAGCAGGTCGGCGGTGCCACCGAACAGGCGGCGGCGGTACGCCAGCACTGCGCCACCCACTCCCCCGATCAGCGCGATCGCCTCGCCAACGAGGCCGGGAATGCCGGGGTTTCCTGAGATGACGCTCGTGACCGCGATGAGGGTCCAGCCCACCGCAGCGGCAGCGAACGCGAGCCTGAGCGCCCCATCTTCGGCGAGGCCGATCGCCGCGAATCCGACGGCAAGCGCGAGGGCGGAAAGCTCGAACGCCCAGGTGAACGGGGTGCCCGGCAGGATGAGGGCGACCATTATGCCGATGAGTGCGAGGATGCCGGCGGCGAGAAGCGAATAGCCGACGGCGCGGCGGCGGGTTGTGGTCATGGTCGAGGGTAGCGCGCCGCCTGCACGACGTTCACAGCCCGAATGGCGTGCGCACGTTGCCCTTCGCGGTCTGCCGAATCAGCCGGGCGGCGGGCGAATACAGCCCCAGCTTGTAGCGAAGCCGCTGCTTCACTCTGCTGGGACGCGTCCACGCTTCGACCTGCGAGATACCGAGGGAGCGTCGAACTCGGCGGCGAGCAGCGGTGAGTCCGAGCACTGTGCTCATCGATGGTCTGCGATAGCGAAACAGCTTGAATGTCATCGCGTTTCCTCCCTCGGTGTCGAGCAGATTTTAGTTGCCTACCCTTGAGGCTCGCAGCTCACTGCACCCCGACTTCACCGCGTACTCGACGAACCGCCTTCTCGGTGAGCGGCCACGGGCCCTGCACCCATCCCGAGGCGGCAGCCTACCCCTCCACCAGCTCGATGAACGCGCTCAGCTGCGCCAGCGCGGAGACGCTGGTCGGCAGCGCCTCGGTCAGCGTCGGCGAGTAGACCAGGTACGAGACCCACTGCGCCCGCGAGATCGCGACGTTGAGCCGGTTGGCGAGCAGCAGAAACTCGAGCCCACGGGGAACATCGGTGGCGGATGACGCCGCCAGCGTCACGATCGACACGGCAGCCTCACGACCCTGGAACTTGTCTACGGTGCCGACCGGGATATCCTCGAATCCGGAGAAAGCCAGACGCGCACGCACCAGCTCGACCTGCGCGTTGTATGGCGCCACCACGATGATGTCGCTCTGGGCGAGCGGTGACGTCGCGCCGCCAGAACTCCACGGGGTGCCGAGCAGGTCGGTGATGAGGCCGACTACGGCATCCGCTTCTTCAGGCGAGGATGTTGCGTTGCCGGTGTGCGCGATGGGCACCGCCCGGAGCCGAGGCTCAACCCCCTCTAAAGAGCGATCAGACGCGTGGGAGTGGAGCTTGCCCTCATACGACAGCCGCGATACCGGCGCGCAGACGGCCGGATGCATGCGCCAGCTGGTGTCGAGAAAGTACCCGAACTCGGGCGGCAGCACATCGTGCCCGTCGGTGAGCCAGCCGAGAGCCGAGGCATCCACCGGCTCCGGATGCGTGCCCTTCGTCACCTGCGGCAACTGCTGCGGGTCACCCAGCAGCAACACCCGCTTTGCGGCGACGGATGCGGCGATCGTGTTCGCGAGCGAGTACTGCCCGGCCTCGTCGACGACGAGCAGGTCGAGCGTGCCGCGCGGAATGCGGGTGGCGTTGCTGAATGTCCAGGCCGTGCCCCCCAGCACGAATCCCGGCTGCGCGACGAAGGCGTTCTGGGAGCCAGCAGTAAGCCGGGTCCACGTCGACGTACCGGATTCATGGGGTTTTTTGCCGACGAGCGCGGGGTCGAGCCCGGCCTTCACGATGCCGTCGAGCATGTGCTCGATCACCGCGTGGGATTGTGCGACGACGCCTATCTTCCAGCCGTGGTCGGCAACGAGCGCGGCGATCACATGCGAGCCGACGTGGGTCTTGCCCGTGCCCGGCGGGCCTTGCACCGCAACGTAGGACTGATCGAGGGAGAGCAGCGACGAGAGGATGGCGCCGGTCGATGAACCGGAAGCCAGAACCCCGCGCGGCGGCACCCGCCGCAACACGTCCATCGCGGCATTCTCATAAGGCGAAGGCCACGCGTCGTAGACCCCCTGCGCCCAGTCGTGGATGGCGCTCACCAGCGACGCGGAGTCCGGCGGCGAACTGGGTGCCAGCGCCATTGGCACCTCGGTCGGGGTCTCGCCGCCCACTGCGACCTTTTCTCGGATGAGCAGCGACACCTCGTCCGCTTCGAGGATCGCAGACTTGCTGTGCGCATACCGAGCGCCCGGCTCGAGCACGACGTTGCCCGGGCAGTAGTGCTCGTACACGAGGTATCCGCCGTCTCGACCGGTCTTGAATCCGCTGCCTGGTGCAGGGGTTCCCGTGACCAGGATGTCGCGCGACTCCGCTTTGTCGCGGCCCGCAACCGACCAATCCCGCACAACCTCCACCGCGTCGATTCTGAACACGTCGCGGGTGTTCTCCCACTCGTCGATGGGGTCGCGCAGGCGGGCGAAGTGATCCCACCAGAAGCTGTTGTTCTCGCGCCGATGATAATCGAGGGCTGCGGCGGCGAGGGCGATTCCGCGCTGCTCGAGGGTGCGATCGTGCGCATCCGTCCCCTCTATCAGCTGCATGAGCTGGCCGTAGAGGGGGTCGGGATCCGGCTGCTCATACGGCACAAAGAGGTCGGCAGCCGACGCGAGCGGGGCGACAGTATGAGAGAGCAGCCAGTCGCGCAGCCGCAGCGTCGACACGCAGTCGTAGGCGTTGTAGCGGGCGATGTCGTCGAGCACCTGCTGGGCCGCATCCACCTCTCGGGCTTCCAGCAGCTCGCGCGATCGCACGTACTCGGTGATCGAGTCGGCCGCGTTCGCCACACCCTCGCGCTCATCGTCGCCCATATAGAGAGGCTCGAGTTTCTTGAGCGAATAGCTGTGACTGCCGATCAGCAGCCCGCGCCGCACGATCGGATACAGGTCGACCAGCACCCCCTCGCGCAGCAGGTCGGCGACCCGCTCTTCGCCGACACCGTGCCGCGCGGCAAGGGTGAGCAGGTGGGTGCGTTCGTAGGAGGCGTAGTGATAGATGTGGAGGCTGGGATGCCGCGCCCGCCGCTGCGAGACATAGTCGAGAAAGTCGACGAGGGCTTTCTTCTCTTCGGCCAGGTCGTGCGCCCAGAACGGCACGAAGGTCTCATCCGCTTCGACCAGCCCGAACAGGTAGTCGAGCCCCCAGGTGTTGCCCTCCTGGTGCAGCGGATCCCCCTCGAAGTCGAAGAAAATGTCACCAGTGTCTGGTACCGGCAGAGCCGCGAGCACCGCCCGGTCGACGATTTTCCACGGCAGCGGATCTTCGGGCGTGCGCGACTGCAGCTGCAGCGCGGCCTGGTCGCGCAACGATGCGAAGGTGGAGCTCGACAGCCCCGGCACCTGCTGCGCTGTGGCGAGTTGCTCGATGGTCTCGATGCCACCCGCGCGCAGGCGTTCACGCTGGGTGAGACGGAGTCCGGCTACCAGAAGTACATCCCGGTGGGACTTGATCTCCGCTGTGCAGGAGTCGCAACGTCCGCAGACTTCATAGCGCGGGTCGCCCCAGACGGTAGGCAGGGCATCCTCGACCCGCTCATCGATGATGCGTTCGAGGCGGGCGCGACGCCGCCGATAGACCGGCAGGATGTCGCGCAGCCGATGCGTACTCACCTGCATGTCGCCGAGCCAGAGGTGTACCTGCTCTCCCGTCTGCACGCCGATGCGCTGCAGCTGGTCGCTGTACGCGGCGAGTTGTAGCAGCGCGGTGATCTTCGCGTGGCGGGCGAGTTTGGTGTCGTAGACCTCGTAGCTGTCATCGGCCGAGCGGATGATGAAGTCGGCGTATCCGAGAAAACGTCCGTCGAAGAATGCAGCCTGGAAGATGACCTCTGCACCTCTTGCGAACGCGGCTTCGGTGAGCGCTGCCGCCTGGGCGACATCCTTCGACCGTGCGGGCCGTTCGATCTCGACGACCTGGTATTCACGCCGCAGGTCTTCGAGCACCCGGCGCTCATGGGCATCCCCGAGGGTGGACGTGCGCTTCAGCATCTCATCTTCGACGACCACGACTTTCGGCACCCGGCCGAGAATCGCGTCGAGCCTGTGCATGGTCGCCCACTCGCAGGTGGCCGCGGCGGTCAGGTCGCTCGCCGAGTACACGACAGTGGTCGCGTCAAGCAGGAACATGTGGCTACTCTCCTGGGGTGTTGCCTCACGTTAGCGAGTGGCACGGACATTCGCGTGCCACTGCTGCTAACCCGCCCGCTTGCCCGACTTCTCGGATTTCACGATGAACGCCGGCTCATTCTCCGAGGCGGTGAACGTCTGCCCGTCAAACTGAAAATCCGTCGTTCGCCGTTCCTCGATTTCGCCGCGGGTGCGTACCTGCGAGATCATCCACGAGACCCGGTCTGCTACGTTCACCATGATTTTCAGTGTGGCCTCACTACTGCGCCCCACAAGTGGCGGAGTGATGCGGGACAGGCAGGTTACGAGACGGTGAATAGCACTGATGTCAGGAAAGTGCTGCGCGCCGGCACGGGCACCGACGGAACTGCCTCTGCGGACGCTTCCGCAGCTCATCACCCGGGCAATGATCGACTATGCGAGCGGGAGGCTTACCGTGACCGTCGATCCGGATCCCGGCGTTGACACGATACTGACCCGGCCGCGATGCGCTATGGCGATCCGCTCGACGAGCGCGAGTCCGAGGCCATGCCCCGCAGTGCCGCGCGCGGCTGGCCCGCGCCAGAAGCGGTCAAACGCATGCGTCAGCTCCTCCGGCGTCATACCGGTTCCCGTGTCAGCAACCGAGAACATCACATTCTCTAAGTCGCTCGTTGCGGTGAGCACTATTGACCCGTCGGGCGGCGTGAACTTCAGGGCGTTGTCGAGCAGATTGGTAAGCGCGCGAGCAAGAAGAGACGGGATACCCTGGACGACCCCTGGCGCGTCTGACCGGATCGTCATTCGCCCGATGGCGCCATCGCTCAACGCTTTCGTGGCCTCGCGCACAATCTCGTCCCCAGAAACGGGACTCAAACGCGGGTCAACGCCCTCGCTTGAGTCTTGAGCGAGCAGGAGGAGGTCTTCAGTGAGTTGGACCAGCTCTTGCGTGGAATCCAATGATTTGCCAATCGCGGACCGGTACTCCTTCTCCGTCCGTCGTCGAGACAGCGCTAGTTCCAGTTCGCCTCGGATGACGCTCAACGGGCTTCTCAACTCGTGCGACGCATCATCCACGAACCGCTGCTGCCGTTCGTAGTTCTGCCGAAGCGGTGCAAGAGCGACCCGGGCCATCCAGTAGCTGGTGAAAGGAACGACGACGCAGAGGATCGAAAATCCGGCAATCAGGGCGATGCGCAGATGCAGGAAGCCGAGCTCGGTGGCGCCCACCGCGCCCGCCCCGTCTTGGCTGGCTGCGTCGAGGTCGAAGGTGGTGGTGACGAAGAGGTAGACCCCCATCGCCACGATCCCGAAAATGACGAGTTGGATCGCCGTGTACACGACGGTAAGGCGACGAAGAGCGGAGACGAAAGTCATGCATCACCCGCAGCGCCGGTGCGGGAAATGAGGTAGCCAGCACCTCGTCGGGTCTCGATGATGTCGACTTCGCCGGGAAGGTTCAGTTTCTTTCGGAGATACCGGATGTAGGTCTGCACGACGTTGCTCATCCCGTCGTAGTTACTGTCCCAAGCGTGGTCGATCAACTCGCTGGAGCTGATGACCGTGTCCGTGTTGCGCATCAGGTACTCGAGAACTGCGTACTCCTTGGCCGTGAGCGGAATGTCACGTCCCGCGCGATGAGCGGTTCGTGTCGCCGGGTCAAGGGTGACGCCGTGCGCGGAAAGTGTCGGCAAATGAGCCCGGGGCGAGCGGCGCAGCAGTGCGCGTACCCGAGCCATTAACTCGGCGAGATGGAAAGGTTTGACGAGATAGTCATCCGCCCCAGCATCCAGCGCATCGACTTTCGAGTGGAGAGCGTCCAGAGCAGTGAGCATCAACACCGGGGTGTGGGGATTCAGCTTCCGAAGACTCTGACAGACATCTATCCCGCCACGGCTCGAGCCCGGCAGCATGATGTCGAGGACAACCAGGTCGTAGCTTTCTATCTCGATCGCCTGGATAGCCGACTGTACGGTGACGGCCACATCGACCGCATATCCGGACTCGGTCAATGCCCGCCGAATAATGTCGGCAATGCGGGTGTCGTCTTCGACGACGAGCAGTTTCATCTTCGATGTCGTTCCATGAGGATGCCGGTGAGACCAAGCGGGCTCTCGACGGTACTACACGGCAAGTCAACTCCGCAGTGAGCCGCCGTGCACACCCCGCCGCACTCGGGCCTATCCACCGACCACCTCTCCAGTGCCCGCGCCCTTGACAGCTGTGCCCTTAGCGACCGCAACACCCTGAGCGCTGACTTCGATTGAGAAATCAACCTGGTTTTTTGAGCTGCGATACAGACTGAACGTGTTCTCGGGATAGTGGTTGGCGCCGGTCTGGTTGTCGAAGTAGACAGTCGCGGCGGCGCCAGCAGCGACCGTCAGCCCAGTGAGCGGCAAATAGTACGACTCGGCCTGCTTCGACTTTGCGTCGGTCATGGTGTAGAAAACCTCGAACCCGCTCAGAGGCTTCGAGGATGAGTTCTGGAGGGTGAACTGCAGTCGATCGGGCGTCGGCTGCTTGGTTGCCGGATCGACATTGTTCTCGGCAAGCGCGTTGGCGATCGACAGGCCGGGCACTGTGCTCGAGTTCGCGATGGGATTGGCTGTCACCGGCAAAACCGTTGAGGTGCCCCCAGCAGGTCCGGGGGCAGCTGCACTCGCGGTTGGCGAGTGAGAGGCTGTTCCCTGCGCCGCAATGCTGATGCCGACGATCGCAGCGACGGCGATGACCGCCACGGGGATGATGATTTTCCACTTCATGATTACTTCCTTTGCAGAGTTCGCCGGGTGGTGGCGAGCATGGCGAGTACCGCGGACGCGGTGGTAGCGGCCACGAGGGTGATGGCGTAGGGGAACATGTCCCCCCAGATGTAGGCGAGCGGCTGTTGGTTGTACTGCTCTTTGATCCCGAGGAAGCCGAACGTCAACCGCTCGAAGTGTTTCTCGATCGATGAGACCTCGATGCCGTTGCGTATCGAGTCGAAACTGGCGAAGTTCGCCATCACCGTCAGCTCGTCCGCCTTCTTGATCTGCAGCGAGGCGAAGAGACCTCCGGGAACCTGGTTGTCGGGGTCCATCGTGTCCCCGATTTGGGGCATAATCAGCACCACGACGAGCCAGATCACGAGCCCGACGATCAGGCCGGTGCTGAGTTGCCGCGACACTGCCGTCACCGCGATCGAGAGCGCGCTCCAGAACATGAGGTAAACCCACGCTGCGGAGGACGCGATCAGGATGCGGACCACATCGTGGCTCGTGAGGGCGGCACCGCCCACCGTGGCGATGGCACCAGTCGAGACGATGGCCAGAAACGCAACGACCACGAACCACACCGCGGCCAGCCCGAGAAGCTTGCCGCCGACCAATGAAAACCGGCCGAGGGGCCGAGTCAGCATGAGCTCGAGGGTGCCGCGGTACTTTTCTTTCGCGATCGTGCCGTAGCCGATGACGACGGCGAACAGCGCCCCCAGAATCTCGATGTATTCCATGCCGCCACGAAGAAGCTGCAGCGGAAAAAGCTGCGGGGCCGCTGCAACCACCGAGCTGCCGCTGTTCGCCAGTTGCCGGACGTAGAGGTTGTAGGGATCCAGTTTGATTTTGTAGTCGGCAGCTCCGATCACCACGGAGATGACGACGGCCACGCTGAGGAACCCGACCAGGATGACCAGCAAGCGATCTCGCCGAAGGTCGACGATCTCCTTCGCCGCGACGGTGAGCGAGTTACTCATTGAGACCCCTCCTCAGCCTGCGCCGAGGGGTGAGCGCGACGAGAACTGTCATCGCAACGAGGAAGGTGACCAACACGACGACCGCCCCTGTCGGGCTGCCCGTCACGGTGCTGTCTTGCAGCACGATGGATGCCGCGCGCTTGAACTGTTCGGTGACAGCCAGCGGGCCGGTGATGACATTGACCGCGTCGAAAATCCCACCGCTCGGAGGCGGGATGGACGGGACCGGGTTCAGAAGCGCGACCGGTCGTGCAGCCGTTCCAAGCTGCGGGAGCACGAAGGCGATGATGCTCCACGCCACGAAGGGCGCGAGCAGCCCCGTCGTCTCCCGCTTGCTGTACGCACCCGTGATCATGCCGAGCACCGCGAACGCCGTGAGAAGCATCCAGGAGAGTGCCGCAAACGCCAGGAGTCGCAAGCTCGGGTCCACGCCCAGAATGCCCCCGGTGACGGCACCGATACTCGCCCAGCTGATTACGGTGCTGATTCCGATCACGGCCGCGATAACGATGCTGAGTGCGGCGAGTTGACCGAGAAGGCGCCCGACCGTCCCCACCGGACGACTCACGATCAGCGCGAACGTCGCCGCCTTTCGATCGCGAATGGTCGCTTGAACGCCGAGCACAATCGCCATCAGGGCGCCGATCAACACCACGTAGATGATCGCATTGTGCGAGTAGTACAGCGGTGAGGTGCCCTCGAATGGATTGGGCGCGGTCGTGAGCCCGGCCGCGGTGATTTGGTTGTACACCGCGGTCACCGTGCTGCGGGCTGACCACCCGATGAAACTCGACACGGCCACCATGCCGACAAAAATGATGAGCAAGAGCTGCGGCACTCGGGCACGGGCCGTGCAGAGGAGTTCATGACGCAACGATGGGACGAAGCCATTCATCGGATGGGCTTCGACTCGAGTTCGAAGTACAGCGCCTCGAGCGAATCTTGGCCGGGGAAGGTGTCAAGAGTTCTCGACATCGAGTCCCCGTGCACGAGGCGACCGTTCCGGAGGATTCCGATGCTCGTGCAAGTCTTGGTCACCTCGGAGAGCAGGTGAGTGTTCATGAAGATTGTCATGCCGAACTCACTGTTGAGGCGAGAGATCGTGTCCCGTAGGCCGCGGACGCCCTCCGGATCCAGACCCGATGTGGGCTCGTCCAGGAAGAGCACCGCTGGCGAGTGCAGGATTGCTTGCGCAATACCGATCCGCTGTCGCATGCCCTTGCTGAATCCGCCGATTCGGCGGCTCTCCATCCCCTCAAAATCAAGAAACTTGAGCACCTCGGTGATGCGGGCATCCGGTCTCCTCATGCCCGACAGCTGCCCGAAGAATCGAAGGTTTTCACGCACCGTCAGGTGGTCGTAGAACTGCACATTCTCGGGCAAATAGCCGATCGACCGACGAACATCGTGAGCTTCTGAAACCACGTCAAAACCGTTGACTAGCGCCGTTCCGGAGGTCGGCGGCAAGAGCGTGGTGAGGATGTTCACCGTGGTCGTCTTCCCTGCACCGTTGTGCCCGAGAAGCCCGAACACCTCGCCCTGAGCGATGGTGAGCGTGAGATCCTCCAGCGCATGTCGTGATCCGTAGGACACCGAGAGGGAGTCGATGTGGATGGCCTGCTTCGTCATGACTTCGACGTTATGAGATCCAATGTGAGACCAAGATGAGAAGGAGGAGCAACCCGGCAAGTTGTCAGAATTGTCCAGCAACCGGCCAGGAAATCGCTGAGGTGCCGTCAGGGATGAATGCGGTCGTCCTGAGTGATGGGGAGGGTAACGACAAATGTCACGCCCGCTGTCTCGTTTTGTCGCGTCAACACCGAGATGTGGCCTCCGTGCGCGGTCGCAATCTCTTGGGCGATTGCCAACCCGAGGCCGCTTACGCCGCCGCCGATCCGCCGAGACCGGGCACCATCCAGCCGGGTAAATCGATCGAAAATGCGTTGACGATCCTCGGGGGGTATCGGCGGGCCGTCGTTGGCAATGGTGATCGTCGCGCTGTCACCGTGATCCGCCAATTCAATCTCAACCTCGGTGGCGGCATGCCGAAGGGCATTGTCGCCGATGTTCCTCACCAATCGAGCGAGGTCGCGCGGCGATCCCAACGTTCTCACGGCGTCGAGTTGACCAATGCTCACTTCCACTTTGTTCAACGCCTTGAGCCTGCGGAGCTCGTCGATCACGACTTCATCCAGGTCGACTGACTCGAACGATTGACGGGAGTGACCCTCGTGCAAGCGCGCCAGAAAAAGGAGGTCCTCGATGAGATCGGTCATGCGAACGGCCTGCAACTGCACTCGCTCGAGCGTGCTCAACACACCAGCATGGTCGCTCTGAGCGAGTTCCACTTCAACTTCGGCACGTAGCGAGGCGAGAGGACTGCGCAGTTCGTGTGATGCATCACCGACGAACTGCTTCTGTTTCTGAGCAGCATGCTCGAGTCGGTCGAGCATCTGGTTGACCGTAACCGCGAGCCGCGACACCTCGTCGCGAGATCGTGGGACAGGAACTCGCTGATGGAGGTCGACACCCATGGCCAACGCCTGCACGCGAATGCTCTCGATCGGGCGAAGCGATCGGCCCACCGAGAGAGAGATCGTCAATGCGAGAAAGCCGAGCAGCACCGGCAGCGCTATCGCTAACGACCACGCGAGATCATTCGTGGCAGCGTTTACCTGGGAAAGTGAGGTGGCGACGTAAATCCACAGCGGTCCGTTTGACGCCGCCACGGGATGCACCGCGATGCGATAAGGCTCAGACTGATTACCGACCGGAAGGCTAGTGATGCTGAGAAACACGTCACGTGTCGGCTGTGGGTGCATTTCTAGTACGGGAGCCTCGCCCATCACGTTCGCCGACGCTGACACAACCGAGTTCGAGGCATCGACGACCTGGATCAGCCCGCTGTCATCAGTCTGAGTGGGCAGTGTTGTCGGTATCGAACGACTGGACACCAACGACGACAGATCTCGCGCACGGGTCGACGCCGCGGAATCGAGATTTGCAACCAACGAGTGATGAACCAGGGCTACCAGTGCGAACGCCCCGACGGAGAGAACGACCGCCAACACGGAGCCGGCAGCAATGGTGACACGAGCGCGAATACCCCAGCGCTGCCTCGTGGGCCGCGGGATGGCTTTCACGAGGCGCTGCCCTGGGGAGCAACAGGGACTCCGCCGATGAGCCGGTAACCAACACCCCGCACCGTTTCAATGTCGTCCCGCCCGAAGGCGCGGTCAATCTTGCGCCGCAGATAGCCCACGTACACCTCCACGACATTCGAATCGACGTCGAGTTCGGCGTCCCACACGTGCTGCGCGATCATCGCCCGAGTCACCACTGTTCCGCGGGATCGCATCAGGTATTCCAGGAGCGAGAACTCTCGCGCCGTGAGGACGATCTCCACGTCACCGCGCTTGCATTGACGAGTCGCTGGATCGAGCGAGAGATCGCCGTCCACCAGGACCGGTGCGCGGTCGGCCGGAGCCCTCCGCAGCAACGCTCGGATGCGAGCGAGAAGCACAATGAACGAAAACGGTTTCGAGAGGTAGTCGTCTGCTCCGAGATCCAGGGCATCCGCTTCATCGTGTTCCCCATCTTTCGCCGTCAGCATCAGGATGGGCACCGTCGATCCGGCCCGTCGGAGCTGTTCGCACACCCGGTATCCCGAGATCTGGGGAAGCATAATGTCGAGCACGATCACGTCGAACGAGTTTTCGGTGGCCATCCACAAGCCCTCGACGCCGTCCGTGGCGACTTCAACTGCGAAGCCCTCGCCCCCCAAACCGTTGGAGAGCGCCGAGGCCAACGCAGCGTCGTCCTCAACAACTAACACCCGCACAGTAAGGTCCTCCGTCGACTCGGTGGCGGTAATGGGGAAACGAGACCAGCATCGGCTGCTCGACAAAGTAAGACTGCATTAAGAGTCACAGGCATCGCTGTGCGCTGGGTGAACCCCCAGCGGGCCTTATCTCTGTCTTATCCGCGGGTGACATGTTTCTCACTGTCCAACTGGACCACGACGAAGGAGAAACTCACCATGAAGAAGAAGACCACCATCACCCTCGTGGTGCTCGCCGGACTAGGCCTGGGCTCGGTCGGTGCAAGCGCCGCGATGGCGAGCACGCCGTCGACGCCACCAACCCCCTCGACGTCCACGAGCGCAGCGGTGTCGAGCCCCGGGTCGACCACAGCTGGGGCACCCGAGACCGGCAGCAGCACCGAATCTGAATCCGCCATCGAGAAGGCCGGCGCCGAAAAGTCTGGCACCGAAGGCACTGGAGAGTCAGACGGCCCCGGCGGCCACGCTGATGCGCCGGGTGTTGACGTCAACCACAACGGCGGCAGCAGCGAGAAATAAGTCTCGCCGCACGGAACACCTCGCGCATCCACTCGGATGCGCGAGGTGTTCCTATGTCGTCGTGTGGGCGAGCGCACCCGACAACAGCAACCTTCGCCATGTTTACCCGGCCTTGTCGGGGAACATGTCCCGAAAGAGAGGGCCCAATGCTTCGCGTTCTGATGCTATTTCCCTTCGGCGCGGTAGTGGTTGTCGGCACTTTGTTCGCGGCGCAACGACTCACCTCCCATGTCTCCCCCTGGCCTCGCCCGCGGGGCCCGCGTCGACCGCGTGGACATGCCCCACGGTCTCGGCGGAGAAGGTCGGCGCCATTTCCGTCCCCGCCGGGCCGATCGCCGGCTACTGTCAAGACCGCGTCATCAATGCTGCCCGCTCGCTCGGCATCGGGCAGCACACGCAGGCGATTGGCGTCATGAACGCGATGCGCGAATCCGGCCTGGTGAATCTGGCGGTCGGTGCCGACAACCCTGGTCTTTTTCAGCATCGTGCCAACGGGGCATGGGGTACGCTCACCGACCGGATCACCCCGTAGAGCGCCGCGTACAACTTCTTCACCGCTGTGGTTGCCATCCCCTCGTGGAAGACCCTTGCCCCCACCGAGGCCGGCACGATGTGCAGGTCAACGCGGACCCCAACTACTACGCGAGGTACTGGGCCGATGCGGTCGCGATCGTGACGACCCTAAACGGCCGATCTCAATGAGACGAGCGCGATGTCTGCAAGCCGGGCGCCTGTGGAGTTGACCCGCGAGTACCCGCGCCGTTCCACGGAGCCGAACGGCCGCGCACGTGAAAACCCCACAAGACCGGAACCGCCCCGCGTGAACAGGTCGCCTCCGATGTGATCCCGAATCAGATCAGCCGTCGGCACCGGCCGGAGTTGGCGTCTGCCGGTTTCGAAGTGGTTAGGAGTTTGTCCGGGCGGATCTCCGGCTTTCACTGGCTCGGTGCCAGTTAGGCGCCTCCGGCTGTGACAATGAAGTCGGTGACAAAGCCCGCGATGACGCCAATGGTGACGCCGATGTAGAGTGCGTAGCCGTGACGTTGCTTGATGGCGACACCGATGAGTTGGATGATGACGTACACGATGGACCCGGCAGCCAAGGCGAGGAAAGCTACCGATACCACGTCATTGACGACAACCTGCCCGAGCAGAGTGCCAACGACCGTCGGGCCTCCCCCGATCAGGCCAAGCAGTGCGAGGTGGCCCCAGGACGGGCGTCTAGCGTCGCCGGCCAGCGGAGCGGTGATTCCGAACCCCTCGGTTGCGTTGTGAAGGCCGAATCCGATGACCAGCACCAGCGCCAAGCTGATCTGGCCCGCTGCAGCGGACTGACCGATCGCGAGGCCTTCGGAGAAATTGTGCAGCCCGATGCCAACGGCGATCATGAATGCGAGGCGGCTCGAATGCTCGCTCAACCGCAGGATGCCGTCATGGTGCTCACTGGGCAGGTCCGCCCGGACAGCTGCTCGCTTGGCGACACGTACGTCGTAGAACGCAAGACCGACCAAACCGATCGCGAACATTGAAAACATCACTGCCGACAGCCCGAAGAACGGCGCAAATGAGCCCGTCTTATGGATGGCCGCGTCCGCGAGGGCTGCACTGACGGGCTCGTGGGCATGCGCAAGTACATCCCACAGCAGGAAAACCAGAATTCCGATTGTCACAGCGTTGAGAACTGCCCGGAGGGTGGGCGACGGCGAGCGCAACCGTCCGATCGGCATGCCGAGGAAGATCGTAAGCCCAGCGATCGCACCGAGAACTGCGATATCAAACGGATTCATGTGTAAGCCTCATTTTTACGCCAACCGCGAGTGCCAGTTAGGTTAGCCTAGCCTAAGCCAGACCGTGTTGCCTCGCCGGGCAGCAGAGCCCTGCAGACCCATGGATTTCAAGAGTTAGCGCCAACCAGTGATCAACGGACTTTCGGTTGTCCTGTTTCCCAACGGTGTGCGTAGCCGGCGATCGGTTGCAGGGAGGCGAGCAGGTCACGCCCCTGATCGGTGAGGTGGTAGCGGACACTCACCGGCATAGTGGGGATGATGGCGCGCTCGACGAGGCCGGTCTGCTCGAGTTCGCGAAGGCGCACGGCGAGCATCCTGGCGGACAGATCGCGGACGGATCTGGTGATGTCGCTGAACCGTTCTGCTCCGCGCGCGATGGCGAGCAATATGCCGCTCGACCAACGTCGGCCGACAACCTCAAGGACATGCGCCGCCTGGCGGCACTCCTCGTCATCGATCCGGTTCCATTCGCTCAATTCGGTCGTAGTCACTTACTAACCGTAACTGAGTTACCATGACTTTGGAGCGACGCGAGCGATGAGACAGGCTGGATGCATGCCTGACTACGGTCACCCGATTCGCTTCGGGTCCTTCATCACTCCCGTGATCGCTCCTCCGCAACGCGCGGTTGATCTTGCGAAAGTAAGTGAGGATGCTGGCCTGGATCTGGTTACGTTCCAGGATCATCCGTACCAGGCCTCCTTCTATGACACATGGACACTCATGGCCTGGGTGGCGGCGCAGACCAGCCGTGTGCATCTCTCGGGGAATGTCCTGAATGTGGCGCTACGTCCACCTCCCGTGCTGGCCCGTGCAGCGGCTAGCCTCGACCTGCTCAGCGAAGGCCGGGTCGCATTGGGTCTCGGGGCGGGTTACTTCTGGGACGCCGTCGAGTCGATGGGTGGCCGCAAGCTCTCTGTCGGTGACGGGATCACCGCACTGGAAGAGGCCCTCGACATCATCCGTGGCCTGTGGGACAGCGCGAACCGTTCACCTCTGAGCACTGCGGGAAAGTTCTATGCTGTCAGCGGTGCGCAACGCGGCCCCCAGCCCGCCCACGAGATTCCGCTGTGGCTGGGCGCCTACAAGCCGCGCATGCAGCGACTGATCGGCCGCAAAGCAGACGGGTGGCTACCAGGGCTTCCGGCACTTCAGCCCGGCGACTACGCCCGAGGCAACAGCATCATCGACGAGGCTGCAATCGCGGCGGGTCGACAACCCGCGCAGATTACGCGTTTGCTCAATGTCACACCGAACGAGACTGCGGCCGATCTCGTGCGACTCGCGCTCAGCGACGGCGTGAGTGTGTTCATCCTCCTTGGCGCCGACGACTCGAACCTGATCCGTCACTTCGCAGAGCGAGTGGCCTCGGAGGTTCGACAACGAGTCACCGAGGCTCGTTCGATCGCCGGTCCCCCGAACGCCGCCTCAGCCAGGGAGACAAAGCCATGAGCCAGTGGATGCCCGGCATCGAGTATGACGGGGTACCCGCGTCACTTGCCAGTCGGGCGCTCGAACCAGGAGATCGCGGCTATCCGCGCTATACGGCCAGCTACCTGCGATCCGGAGCTCCTGGGCTCGTTCTGCGACCGCAGACGCCGGAGGAGACCCAGGATGCGGTCCGCTTCGCCGACAGCCACCGTGGCGTACCGCTCGGGATCTTTAGCGCCGGTCACGGGCTGTCGGGCAGATCGCTGAACCGGGGCGGGTTGGTCATCGACGTGAGCAGCATCAATCATGTGACGCCGCTCAGCGGTCGTCGCGTCAGCATCGGTCCTGGTGCGCGCTGGATCGACGTTGCCCGAGTCCTCACCCCCCTCGGGTTAGCGATCAGCAGTGGTGACTATGGCGGCGTCGGCGTCGGCGGGCTGGCCACCGCCGGGGGAATCGGGTGGTTCGCACGCCAGCATGGCCTGACGATCGATCATCTACGATCCGTGGATGTCGTCACCGCCGACGGCAACCTCGTGCACGCCAGCGCAGACGAGAACCCTGATCTGTTCTGGGCCATGCGCGGGGCTGGGGCCAACTTCGGCGTGGCGGTGTCGTTCGAGTTTGAGGCGGAGCCCGTCGGCCAGGTTGGGTTCGCCCAACTGACCTTCGCCACCTCGAACCTCGCCACATTCATCGAACGATGGGGCACAGCCGTCGAGGCGTCCGATCGCTCGGTCAGCGCGACCGTCCTCCTCGGCGGCAGCATGCTGGGCCAACCCGCGTTCGCGATGGCGACCATCGTCGTCGACTCGAATCAACCAGACGTCGTGATCGAGCGACTGCAACCATTCCTACAATTGGATCAAATCTCAAATCAATCGGTCGCCCTTGTCAGCTATCTGGATGTCATCGGTGCGTTTTTCGAAGAAGGCTCAATCCAGCAAGGGCGGGGTGAGCCGCACTCGCACTCCGCATTCACTCGGCACCTCGATGCCAACCTTTCCTCACAGCTCGGCGCACTCCTGCAGTCGGGAGCTTCTCACTTCTTCACCATTAGATCCGTTGGGGGCGCCGTCGCAGACGTCCCGGCCGACGCCACCGCTTACGGCTGGCGAGACGCGAACTTCTCCCTCGTCACCTTCGGATCACCGAACTCCGGCATCGATCAATGGTGGGAGCGCCTGCAACCCCACTTCGACGGCATGTACCTCAGTTTCGAATCCGACACCGGCCCCGACGCCCTCGACAGGGCCTTTCCCCCGGTCCACCTGGCACGACTTCGCGAACTCAAGCAGCGTTTCGACCCGTCAGGGCTCTTTCGCGACAACTTCTTCATCGCCCCCATGCTGGCCGACGTCTCTACTGGTGAATAGCTCGCCGTGTCAGACGGCTCTGCGGCACTGAGATTTGATCGACGCCCCGACGAATGGTCGTCTTTGGTCACGCTGATGGTATGACCTGATCCTTCGGCAGCTTTCCTGAGCGATGCTGAATGACGATGGCGGTGCCGACCAGCGCCAAGAATGCTGCTGCTCCGGTGATAAATGCGGCTTTCAACCCAGGTTGAATCGCGGTCGGGACAGTCTTGTTGTCGTCCGCGAAGTTGAATGCTGTGGCCCAAAGCGTCCAGTAGGTAATGATCGCCGCGATCCACAGAACGCCAGAAACTGCCGCAACCCCGACGTACGCCCATCTTGACGTTCCCCGCGCCATAATCACCGCTGCGGTGACAACGACACCAAGGAATCCGAGTGCCGCTAGCGCCAGAGCGGGCAGGAATAGGGCACCGGCGAGGGTGAGAAACAGTGCAAGACCGATTCCATAGGCGAGCGTCCTTCTGACTTCGCGGCGAGTCTTGACCATGAGATTTCTTTCCAAAAGTGGTGCGGGTGAAGAGAGGGCGAAGTGGGTCGCGCCCCGCACGAACGGATGGTCGGCCGATTCCGATTTCGGACGAAACAGTGACATCAGCAAGCCACTTCGCGCGGTATCTGGATCGAGCGGGACTGCCAAACTAGCATGTCAATTCTCGTAACTGCGTCGATACCGTCCGCTTGAATGTCGTCTCGTAGCGCATGGGATTCACGACCTCCGGCCAGCCATGGAGGAGCCTTCTGCCGGGGAGATGCTCAGAAACCCGAGGGGCGCGGGGCATCGCTGACTGTTCCCGTGCGGGATGGCGGTAAAGCAGCATACGAGGTCTGCATTTGAGGTAGTACTGCGGCTATGCAGCGAGGGGTTACGATGTCCCGGAGAGGGCCTGAGCTTTTCTGGACCACGACATTAGGGAGGGCTCGTTTTGGGGAGAATGACTTACGACGGACTCGTGATAAATATCGACGACAGGGTTCTCGCGCACCTTCAAATCGTGATAGTCAACAAGCTCCGTAAAGAGGAGGGGTTTTTGATGTCGTGGAAAGAGTCGGTTCAAGCAGGTTCCGGTAGGGGTAGCGTGTGGCTCGACAGCACCATTCCCGTCACCTTCAAGTTCGAGGGCGGTAGAGTCCCGGAGATCAACCAGGTCTGGCTCGAGCAGTTGACCAAGTCGGCCAACAGCGCCAAAGGTCTTATCGTCACCTCCGAGACCGGCAGTCTTGCCGCGGTTGAGGAGGGCAAACAGGCAAGTAGAGCTCATGAATCTGTCGTGCAGCCGGTCGCTCCGAATCCCGATAGCGACGCCACAACCCACGGAATGGCGTCGAGCATATAGATAGCCATAGGCGCGGGTTCCGTACATTTCGTCCGCGAAATGCGTGTTCGCCTCCATGGCGCCCACGTCAACCCGCGTCACCTTAGGCAGCGCGCGTACGGTGCGGATCAGCAGTGATCACAAAATGGCTGGCCGACAGAAAGCAGGACCATGACTGTCCTCGTTTACGTAAACGAGTTCGCATACGTGGTGGACGATTCAAACGTCGCGACCACTGAAGCACTCATCGTCGACGCGGTGCACGCTGGCGGCGCTTTCATCAATCTGTGCAACAGCGCAGCACAGCCGGTCCGCGTCCTCGTGACGCCGGCCACTCCGGTGCGTGTCGAGAAAATGTCACCCCGAGTCGAACCGTCTCACGACGATGACATCTTTCCCGATTTCGAGTCCTACGAACTCGAAATATGATCCATATCGTTGCGTCAAAATGTATTGGCGCGCCTGATATCAGCATGCTCGCTCGAAGTCACCCCGTCACGGATTCCGTCCTCGATATCAGCCTCCAGAACCCACCGGCACACCTGTGCGCAGTTTGAGCCATCTATTCGACCGAGCGCAAGGCTAGGTCTTCGGCCGTCCTGCGGCGGCGATGATCCCTCCGATCCGCTAGGGGCGACGCGGAGTGTCTAAAATTCACCCGATCGGGCTCGTTGCGCGCGCGGAACAGGTCAGTGTGAACGGTCCGATGGATGTCGTCAATCCCTATCGTCGCCCGATTCTCGCGCCTAGTTTTGAGCTCATGAATGAGGACGCACCAGAACCCGACCAACTGCCCAATGGCGCTGGCGACGGGGAGACCAGCACCGACGCACCCGATACCGCCTCGGGCGGTTCCCCGGATCAGGACAAAAGTCACCCTCCCGCAACGGAATCATCGGACGGCACACCGGTCGAAAATCCCTCCGGTGGCTGACCGAAAAGATCGTGTACGCATCAACATGGCGGGCCCGACGCTGTGGAGCCGTGCAGTCGAGGGAGCGGTCGACGGTTCGATAGCCGTCATCCCGATGACAATGGTCTTTTGGGGTGCACGAGTGGCTGGCCTGCTCGACGAAGTGCCGCCCCACAAAGCGATGAGGTCGCTGATGCCGGAGCGACGCGAACCGGAACTTTCGCTTCTCAGTGGTGCCGCCCATATCGCGGTGGGAGCGAGCCTCGGTAGCGCCTTCACTGTGTTGGATCGACGCCCGTGCAGCCGTGTCGCTGCGGGCCTGCTGTTCGGGATGGGGGCGTGGTTGGTCGGCTACGAAGTCGTGATGCCTGCTACTACGGACATTGCTCCTGCCCACCGCGACCGCCGAGCACGCGCACTCGTCATATTCATCGCCCACATCGTTTATGGTTACGCCCTGGGATCACTTCGCGGACGTAGAGAAAACGTGGACGTATCCTGATCCGAGTTGTCGCGAAAGTGAGTCGGGAGCGTGCGTGGTTACCCTTCCGGATCCACGACTCTACTTGTCTACTTGCCCGACATATCGTGTCGATTCGACAGCGGTTTACCTGCGGTCTCGATCTACGTGTTGGGATGAGCTCGGCCAGCGGCTATGGCGCTGCAGCCCGCTGGGCACACGAATACTCCGGCGCTCAATCGCTCAACGCTCTGTTGGGAGCACTCCCCTGTCGGCGTGACCCGCACAAAAGATGCCACACATTAAAAATGTGCGCAGTTCTCGTTTGCTCTCTCGAGCGGCCGACTATTCGTAGCCCGGGGTCACCCTATTCAGGGTCGGCCGGATCGATCTCGAAGGCAACAGGGATGTAGTCGCTGATGATCATTGCGAGCACCCCACCGGAGGCGAGCGGCAAGCGGAGAATAGCGACGGTCGCCCGCCCGGAGGATCGGACGAGTTCAATGTTTCGTAGTTCGCGTTCGACGTCATATCCGGCCGGAAGCTCGAACGTCTGGTTTCCGTAATGAACTTTGACCACAAGATCCTCCTCATTGAGTGTGTGATGAACCTTATGTCAGCCCGCGGGGCGCGGCACGGCATTTTCCCAAGATGAGAGAATTCTATAAAAAACCCCCCAACTGAGGGGCTGCCACAGCTCGCCCGCAGTCCTAGCGTTGGAGTATCAAGTCGCCGGGTTCGGGACCAGTTAGGGCGGCAGACGTTTCGACGTCACAGGGGGAACTAAGCCAGGAGTGGGCGGCTGGGGAGCTGCCCACACCTGACTCCCTAGCCTAGAGATCCGGGGGCTGCTGTCGGTTTGGTCAACGAGTCAACTAGATTGACAGCAGTTCCCGTTGTCACGCCACGTGTTCGGTTTAGACCCGCGGTAACGCCTACATCGCGTCGTACTTGCTCACGCATAGGCTTGACGCATGTCGCTTATCGGGCCAACTCCCCCGCCCGAATTGCACGTCATGAGCTATAACATCCGCCGTCGCATGCCCACGCTCTACCCGGTCATGGCCGACCGCTGGGGCCGCCGCCGCCCGCTCCTCAAACAGCTGCTCGACGACGAACTGCCCGCGCTGCTCGGCGTGCAGGAGGCCCTACCCGACCAGGCCAACTTCGTGCGCCACGCGCTGGGTGATCGGTATCGGTCCATCGGGCACGGACGCGAAAAAGACGGACGCGGTGAAGGATGCCCGATCTTCTACGATCGCGAACGAGTGCGGTTGCTCGACTGGACGCAGACGGCGCTGTCTGACACCCCCGACGTCGAGGGATCGACCACCTGGGGCAACCGAACGCCGCGGATGATCGTCGACGCGACGTTTGCGGATGTCGCAACGGACATTCGCTTCCATTTCGTCAACACGCATTTCGACAACCGGTCACGGGTGTCGCGCATCCGGTCCGCCGAGCGGCTGCGCGAGGTCGTGACGGTCTCGGGGTTGCCGGCCATTGTCACGGGCGACTTCAACGTCGACGCGGGGACTGAGCCGCACGACATCCTGCTCGAAGGCGCAGAGCTTCGCGACGCCTGGGCTTCTGAAGATGCCCGGATCACCGAGGTATGGGGCACGTTTCTCGACTACCACCCGCCGAAGCACGACCACAAGCGCATCGACTGGATTCTCGTGACTTCGGGCGTCACCGTCGAGAAGGTCGGGATCAACGTCTCGCGTTTCCCGAAGGGCTGGCCCTCTGACCACGCTGCCGTGCAGGCGGTTGTTCGGCTGGGTTAGATTTGAACCCATGGACTTCACCCCGCCGTCCGGCACAATCACGATGTTTTCAACCAGCTGGTGCGGCTACTGCGCACGACTGAAAGACCAGCTCACTTCGGCGGGAATCGCGTACCGCGAAATCAATATCGAAGAGGTCGAGGGCACGGCCGAACTGGTTTCTCGCATCAATGGCGGTAATCAGACCGTGCCGACCGTGCTGTTCCCGGACGGCTCAAGCGCGACCAACCCGTCACTCGCAGAAGTCGCTTCGCGCATTTAGTGGGTCGGTTCCGTTGCACACTGTTTAGCTGCCTGCTGCCAGGGGTCGTCGCGCGCCTTAGCGCCCCTCGCTCCTCCTCAGCTCACGCCGCTTTACCTGCCCTCGCGCGCGGCCTCCTCCAACATAGCGCGCTGTTCCTCCCAGTTGGCCGGATTGTCGAGATTGTCATTGACCGGGTTGTGACCGGCAGTGCCGTCGATCAGTTCGCGCAAAATGTCTGCATGACCAGCATGACGATTTGTCTCGACGACCATGTGTACGAGGATGCGATGCAGCGTGACATGCCGTCTCTCCTCTGGCCACCAGTCGACCTCCCCAGGGGCTTCCAGGCCGAGCTCAGCGATAGTCGCGTCGGAGTGCGCCCATACGCGCCAGTACAGGTCGATGATGAACTGGCGCGACTCGTCTGCTGTCGCCCACATGTCGGCGTTGGGCTCTGCGCCGTCCATCGTCCAGGGAAGATCTTCCAGAAATGGCCTACCGAAGACCCCACCGAAATAGCCGGCCTCGGTCGTTGCGACGTGCTTGACGATGCCAAGCAGGTTTGTGCCGGTCGGCACCATGGGACGGCGGATGTCATAGTCGCTGAGGCCGTCGAGCTTCCATAGCAGAACATCTCGACCCTGCTGCAGGTAGCGGATCAGGTCGGGCTTCATCGTCACTCCTTCTTCGCGTTATTTGCGGTTGGCTGTCGTGGCTGTCGTGGCACTCGCGGCTTGACCAGGGCGCGGCTGCCGGCGATCAGCTGTTCGACGAGTTCGTCGTGAACGGTCGTTGTGTCGACGGTGATCCAGTGCTTTTGTTGAGGTGGTAGCCCGGGATGATGCCGGAAAACTCAGCTCTCAACGCGAGGCTCTCCTCTGGGTCGCACTTGAGCGTGATGGTCAGCGGCGCCGTGTCGAGCCGGCCCAGCGTGAACACCTTGCCATTGCCACTGGTCTTGAAAACATTCGTCTCTTCGCCGAATGGGAATGATTCGAATACCTGTGGCGGGGCTAGGCAGAACTCGCGCAACTTCTCTCCGGTCATATTTTCACGTTACACGGCTTTTCGAAGTTTGTCGAACATATCTTCGAATGTCTGTTAGGATCGAGGTATGCAATCGCTCTCCGAGTTAGCCGCGGCAGTAGAAGCTTGTGGAGCACCATCGGTGCTTCCCTCGCTGTCGAATGAGCGGTTGATGGATCGGGTTGAGCTCGGTGCGGCGATTACCCGCTTTGCGGAACAGTTCTGCGCCCATAACGCTGGGGAGATTGCTCGCCGGTCTGATGTCGCCCTGGGAGACGCCGGTCTGGCCCGCGCGGGCGGATATGTGTCGACGGAGCACAGGATGCAGGTTGTCACCGGTGTCGGCCGGCAGGAGGCCGTGAAGCTCATTAAGGTGGGAACTCTGCTCACTTCCGCGGACCCGGTCGCTGTTGTTCTGGCCGAAGCCTTCGACGCGGGAATGCCGATCGACTCCGTTGACGCGTTGCGCCGTGGACTCGGGGATGCCGACGCCTCATTCGAATGCGCGAAACTCATCGCTGGCGCTGCCCGGCGAACCCCTGAACAACTGTTCCGCGACGCACGCCACACCCGAGACGTCCACGACGAAGAAAAGATCGCCGTCCACGAGAAACAACGATCCGACCTGAGGTCCGTCAGGTCCTGGTGGGATGCCGAAGGTATGTACTGCGGGTCCTGGCGCCTGCCCGCCGAAGAAGGCTCCATCATCGCCACCGCCTTCGACGCCATCCTCTCACCAAGAAGAGGCGGGCCGCGGTTCGTGCCAGCCGCTGCGACGTCTGCCTCGCCAGCTTCACCCACGGCCCCGTCACCTTTCGACGACGAACGGACCTCCGAGCAGATCCTCGCCGACGGACTCGTCGACCTGGTCCGGATCGGAGTGGACGCCGACCCGGGCACCATATTCGGCCGCCGCCGACCCGCTGTGCGAGTCATGATCACCAATGCGACCATTCACGCCCGCGCCGGACACGGGATAATCGAAGGAACGAACCAAGCGATCTCGTTCCCCGCGGTCGAACGACACCTCTGCGACACCGGAGCGGTCTCCGTCGGGTTCGACGACGACAGGCAGTGCGTGAACGTCGGACGCAACCAAAGACTCTTCACCGAAAAGCAGCGAATCGGAATGGCCGTCCGTGACGGCGGATGCATCGCCGACGGCTGCGACCGGCCGCCCTCATACTGCGAAGCCCATCACATCAACCAATGGACTCGCGACAACGGGAAAACAGACATCGCCGACGGAGTTCTTTTATGCCGACGACACCACCTCCTGCTCCACAACACCGGATGGCACATCCTGCGAGACAAGGGCAACTATTTCGTCAGACCACCCACGTCGGTTGACCCGCTACAGAAACTGATCGCACTACGCAGCCGCAACCCGATCATCAACGAGTTGGCTTCCGCTCGAGGGAGAGTCGCTTAGCCGGCGTCCGGCAACAGCACCTCGACCATGCCACCATTCACACGAGTCTCGAACCTCGGCTGCGGCGCCGTCGCCGGCCCGTGCACGACCTCACCGGTCTCGAGCGAGAACACGCTCTGGTGCCAGGGACACTCAACACAGGCCACCGGCGCGGTGCCGTCGAAATTGTCTACCTCGATGATCCTGCCTTCGTTGAGGGGTGCCGACAAATGACTACAGGCATTCGCCAGCACCTGCACGGTCTCGCCCGTTCGGCGCACCAACAGCGGTTCGCCCGCAACATACATTCGGCTCAGCTCGCCGTCGAGCAACTCATCCAGCCGACCGAGAGACTGCCAGCCCTGCGGGAAAAGATGCGGCACATCCTCGACGTGATTGGCGCCTGCCGCCTGGCGATAGGCAAGATGACCGCCGAGAAACCCAGCGCCGGCCAGCATCGTGAACCCAGCGGCCGCCAGCATTTTGCCGCTCAGTTCTTTGCCTCTCAACCGCTGTATGAGCGAAGCCGAGTAGAGGGCAACCGCCGTTGCATTGCCGGCGGCATGTACGATTCCTACCCGCCTCTGCTGCTCGTGCAGTTTCAGCCAGTCCGCCCACCCGGCAGCAATCGCCGGCAGCGCCGCGACCGCGCCGAACGCGATCAACACCTTCGACGCTTTGCCGCCACCCGGAAGCACATCGAGCACCGCAGCGGACAGGAAAGCCCCGGTTGGCACCTGCACTGCGACCGGGTGGAGCGGATGCCCGAAAGGAACGCCGTGAAGAACATCCCGCAACCCCTGTCGGCGCAACACCTTCGAAAAGAAGCCATCAGCTTTGACGACGATCGGATCGAGAACCTCGGCTCGCTCGAGCGCCACGATCGACTTCACAATCTTCAACTCCTGCACGGCGCACTCCTTCTGCTCACCCCCCAGCAGACCCGCGTAACGACTCCGGGTCTACCGCTTAGGCGAGGTTGCCTAACATTCAGGCCATGGCCGGAATACTCGCACGCCGACTGGGAGACAATCGCAGACGCTACGGGTCTCAGCCTCGCCGCCGGGATCCCACGGAATGGGTCTGTGCGTTACCGACCGGCAGGCAGACCGGGGTCTGGATTTTTCACGGACGTTTTTGCGGCATCCACTTCAGCCAACTTCTGCGGAAGCACGCGCCATATTCCGCTCACGATGTAGGTAACCATGACGTTTACTGTCGCAAGAATCGGCACAGCGAACAGGGCACCCGGAATGCCGGCAACGTACGAGCCGGCACCCACCCCGAGCACCACGGCCAGCGGATGCACCTTCACCGCCGTACCCATCACGAGCGGTTGCAGAATGTGGGCCTCGAGCAGGTGAACCACCAGAACTCCACCGAGCATGATGAGCGCCTGCACGGGCCCGACGTAGACGAGCGCGACGAGCACAGCGATAACACCGGTCGCAACGGCACCCACCACCGGAATGAACGAGGCGAGAAACACCAGGATCGCAATCGGAACCGCGAGTGGCAACCCGAGGAAGAAAGCGAACAAACCGACGCCGAGAGCATCCACGGCTGCCACAAATATCTGCACCCGAACGAAAGTGGTGAGCGTTAGCCAGCCTGCCTGCCCTGCACCGTCGATCGCGGCACGAGCACGACGCGGGAACAGGCGCGTGACCCACCGCCACACTCCCCCACCATCGATCAGCAGAAAGATCGTCGAGAAGAGAGCGACCAGGGCGCCGGTAAGCAGGTGAAGTCCGGTTGATCCAACCGACAGAGCACCGCTCGCGATCGATGCGCTGTCTTTCGATATCGTCGCGCCGATCTGCGCGAGGTCGGTATTGAACTGCGTGCTCGAGATTTGCAGCGGAGACGTCTTCAGAAACTCACGAAAGCGGTCGTATGCGCCAACCGAACGCTTCTCGAGACTCGGCAGACCGACCTTCACCTGCAGCACGACCAGAAATATGAGACTGCCGACGATCACAGCGGCCAACACGAGTGCGACGACGATCGCAAGCCATTTCGGCCACTGGTGACTGCGCAGAAAGTTCGAAAACGGAATCAGCAGCGCAGAAATCAGGATCGCGACCATGAACGGCACGACAATCTCTTTCAGGTTGACGATCAGCAACCCGAAGACGACAAGCGCGCCGACCACAGCCAGAATGCGCCACGCCCACTGGCCCGCAATTTCGAGCGGCACCGGAATGGCAGCCTCGACCGCCTCCCGTCGAGTGGCGCCGGTGGGAGCATCCACCCCCGTATTAGTACCCGTGCTGGTGGATGCCCTGCGCCAGAATCTCATGAACTCAAGTCTGCTCTGCTTCTGGAACTGTCACTACCCGCTAACAGGTTCCGCGCAGCGGGTGTAGTCCACCGATCGCCATGTCGTCGGTCTGCGAAGTGACGCAGCACATAGCGTCTGCCAGATGAAACGAGTCATCTGCACAGTAATGCTCGCCCTCATCGCGGCGATGCTCGCGACCCCACTGAGCGCCGAAGCAGCCGTACTCGGCCCCGGTTATGAGTATCAAGGGCAACCGGGCAGCCACCTGGGCGGGTACGCAGACCCAGACGGCACGATCAGTTACTGCATCAACGCAGGAGCACCAAGCACGATCGGCAAGCCCACGACGGACGCCGGAATCGTCGACTCGGTCAACGGTCTCGACCCCGGCACCATGGCACAGCTCAACCAGGTGCTCTCAGCACACGGCAATACGGCAGATGACAACACTGCCGCAGCAGTCGCGATGGCTGTCTGGAGCATCGCAGGCCCCGCCGAATACGCAGCCGAGGGCGGAGATAACTACGTTCTCGGGCGGGCGCCGACGTCGCAACGGGATGCCATCCGAGAACTCGCGGCTAAGTTTCGCGCCGAGGCAGCGGCATATGCAGTACCCACGGGGTCGGCGACGCTCAGCCTGGTGGTGGATCCGACGAACACCGCCCTCGGAACTCTCATCGTGCAGACCACCGCACCAGGATCAGCGACGCTCACGAACGGGGTGTTCGCTGACACGCTTGAGGCGACTCACGCCATCGCGCACGGCGACCAGCTCGCCCTGCTCGGAGCCCCGCCGAGCGCGGAGCCATACCGGGTCACTGCCGCCGCCAGCTTCACCGGACCCGCAGCTCCGTCGCCCAACGTTCATCTCTATACGACGCCGGGATCGCAGACTCTCACAGCATCGGGCACTTCCAAACCGGTCAGTTTTTCAGCGTCCGCATCCGACGATGCCGACCGGCTGGTGCCATTGCTCTCGACTGTCGCTCAGCCTGTCGGGAAGGTTGGCAGCACCGTCGTGGACACGGCGACTGCCGTCAACGTGCCCCCTGTCGGCGAGCAGTTGAGTTGGCACGGTTTTCTGCAGCCGAGTGAGGCCGCAGCGCCCGTGTGCACATCAGAAACACTCGTCTTCTCGTCGGCAACACCGCTGACCATCACCGCGGACGGCGACTACCCGTCTGAGCGGTTCGAGGTCACCGCAGCCCACATCGGGAGAATCTTCTGGGTGATGACCGCGAGCATCGACGGCGTAACCGTGTACCAGGGCAAGTGTGGTGAGGCAGCCGAGATCTCCGTGTTGATTCCGGCCGTACACCTGCCGGTGGTGAGCGGCTGATGCCGGTGGCCCTGGCCGCGTACCTGGCGGTTTCGCTCGTATTCGCCACTTCGGCCGGTGCGCCGGAAGCGAGGTACGACGCGGTGATCCCCCAGCTCAGCGAGTGGGCATTCTCGGTGACCGCGGCCACGGTGTACTCACTTCAGACAGACGCCTCGCTCTACGACAACCCGGGCGGCCGCGCAATCGCAACGCTGCCCGCGCGCAACTTCCTTCGCACTGCAACGATCGTGGTTGGCGTGGATCGCGTTGGCGAGTGGGAGAGAGTGCTCACACCAGCCCGGCAGTCGCTCCCCTCGGCGAAGATGGGAGCAGCGCCGGCCCAGACCAGCGGATGGATCAAGGTCAGCTCTCTCACACCAGTCCAGCAGCTGAAGGCGAGCATCGTCATCTCCCTCTCAGCACGCACGCTGAGCATTGTGACGGGCTCGAAAATCAAGAAAGTCTTCGCAGCGGGTGTTGGCGCAGCAGGCACCCCTACTCCCACCGGAGTGACCGGATACCTTCAGGCCAGGTATCTCGATCCGGGCCAGGAACAATCACGGTATCCGGTGCAACTCACCTCACTGCACTCGTCGGCGGCTGACGAACCTTTCGGAGGCAACGACGGCGGCCTGATTGGCATCCACTACGAGAAGAACGCATCAGGAGCCCAATCGCACGGCTGCGTTCGACTGCCGACAATGGCAATAGAGGCGGTGAACGCCATGCCCCTCGGAACTCTCGTGACGATTAGCCCGTGAATTCAAGTGCTCTCGGGCGGCCCGCCACCAGGCGTCGGCTACGGCCGCAGGAAAGCCGCGATAACAGCCGAGAGCGCGTACGGGTCATCGACCCCACACAGTTCACGAGCCGAATGCATACTCAGCAGAGCAATACCAACATCTACCGTACGGATGCCAAGTCGCGTGGCCGTCAACGGCCCAATAGTCGAGCCGCAGGGCACCGCGTTGCTCGAAACGAACTCCTGGTACGGAACACCGGCGCGACCGCAAGCGGCAGCCCACTCTGCTGCGCCGAATGCATCCGTCGCGTAGCGCTGGTTGGCGTTGATCTTGAGCAGCGGGCCCGCATTCACGAGCGGGCGGTTGGCGGGATCGTGCCGATCCGGATAGTTGGGATGCACGGCATGCCCCGCATCGGCCGACAGGCACCACGACGCAGCAAACGCGCGAGCCCGAGCGATCGGGTCGGGGGTAATGCGGGTGAGCACATCCTCGAGAAAGGAACCGCTCGCACCAGAAGTCGAGTTGGAGCCGACCTCCTCGTGGTCGAACGCGGCGAACACGGTGATCACGGATGATGACCCCAGAGGTGATGAACTATCGTGCTCAGCTGATGCTCCAGGCACCGAGGAATCGCGATCAGTGACGGCCAGAAACGCCTGCAATCCCGCGTGCACAGAGCTCAGATTATCCAGACGACCGGAAGCGAACAGGCGACCATCGAGTCCGAACGCACGCGGCAGCGCAGTGTCGGCGACGACGATGTCGCAGCCCACCACCACATCACCAGGGCGCCCGGCAAGAGCTGCCAAGTACCCGACGATATCTGTGTCAGCCGGATTCCCGGTGCCGATTACCGGGTTCATGTGCTGCTGGGGGTTGAGAACGAGCCCGTCTGTGTTCACCGAGCGATCGAGGTGCACGGCGAGCTGCGGAAACCGCAGGAACGGACCGGTGCGCACCAGCGCTGAGGTTCCGTCGTCGAAAACTAGGCGTCCAGCGAACTCGAGCTCGCGATCGAGCCAGGAATTAAGCAGGGGTCCACCGTAGATCTCGACACCGGCCTGTAGCCAGCCTTGGGATCCGATGGTGGGTTTCGGTTTGAGCTTGAAGCCGGGCGAATCGGTGTGCGCTCCGATGATGCGGAACGGGCTGGCAGCGGTCGGGGACGTGGTGGTGGCCGGCAGCACCCAGGCGATGATCGCACCATCACGGGTCACGAAGAACTTGCCGACACCAGTAGCACCGGTGTCACCAGCAGTAACCCAGTCCTCGGTCTCGACCAGCTCAGTGAACGACGCAGCACGCAACCGAAGCGCCGCCTCGGCTACCGCGTGGTAGCTCGAAGGCGACGCTTCGACGAATGCAGCCAGATCATCGAGGTGCGTAAGCGCGAGCTGCCGGTCGAACGCAAGAGTCATAGCCCAATTGAATCAGACTAAAAGAACCGGCTACTCGTACCTCAACGCGTCGATCGGGTTTTGGCGAGCAGCACGCCGAGCCGGCAGAGTGCCAGCCAGGAAGGCAATGAACATCACAACCAGGATGATTGTGATGATCGACGCCGGAGCGAACTGCAGCAGATGCAAACCGGGCAATCCGGAGAGCACAGAATTCGACAGAGCCCGACTGATCAGTGACCCGATCCCGATTCCAAAGAGAACACCGATCGCGCTCCCGAGGAATCCGATGAAGATCGCTTCGATGCTGAACATGGCGAAGATGCGTCCGCCACCCATTCCCATCGCTTTCATCAGGCCGATCTCACGGGTGCGCTCCTGCACACTCATCAGGAGGGTGTTAATGATGCCGAACCCGGCAGCAATCAGGGCGATAATCGCGAACGCATCGAGCACACCGACGATGCCGTTGATCACGAGCTCGAACGTGCCGAGCTGGTCTGCGACGGTTTCGCCGGAATATCCGGCCGTCTTGAGTGAACTTTTGATGTTGGCAACATCGGCTGTAGTCGCGCCCTTCGCGAACGTGATCGCCGCACTGCCGTAACTTGTCTTGATCGTGGAGGGTTTACCGGTGTTCGCTTCGGCCTGCATCGCCTTGGTCATCGCCGAATTGAGGCCCACACCGTTGGCGAACAAGGATTGGTTCTGCACGCCGACAATCGTGGCTGTCACAGTGTGGGCCGTGCCGAGGTAGTCCGTGGTTCCGAGCGTCACCGTCTTGCCAACGGCCGATTTCGCCGACCCGAGCCCCAGATTGGAAAGGTAGGTGGTGGGCAGCATCACCTGGTTCGTGGTCGAGCTCGCGTCGAGCTGCGAGCCCGCCGCGAGGTCTGCATTGATGTATTGCGCATTCCCATTGATCGAGGCGACGTATTTACCGTCGGTGCCGTTTTCGATGTAATCAGCCGAAACGCGCACGGACGGCTGCACGGTGAGCACGCCCTTCACCGCGGTGATCTTCGTGATGTCTGTCGACGTGAGCACACTGTCGCTCGCACCTGGACCTGCACCTCCGCCTGACTGAGTCGTTCCTGTTGCGGTGCTCGGGTTGTACTTCTGTGGGCCGCTCCCGGTCGAGGAGGTCGCAGCGGTCGCCTTCGTGACGGTCATGACATTGTCAGCACCGATCGAGGTGACCTGGGTGGTGATGTAGTTGGAGACACCGGTGCCGATCGCCGACGTGATGGTGAGGGTGAATGCTCCGATGAAGATCGCGATGACGGTCAGCGTCGTGCGCAGTTTGCTGCGGAACGTGCTGCGAATCGCCGTGCCGACGACGTCGATGCCCTTCATGCTGACACCGTCGCCGAGGTAGCAGGGGTCTCGAGCGAGTCGACCAGCAGACCATCCCGCACATACAGCCGCCGATCACATCGGGCAGCCAGGTCGTGGTCATGGGTGACGATCACCAGGGTGATGCCGCGCTCCTTATTCAGCTGGAACAGGATGTCTGCAACGACATCACCGGTCGTCGAATCGAGGTTTCCGGTTGGCTCGTCCGCGAAGATCACCGACGGGTCATTCACCAGGGCGCGGGCGATAACAACGCGCTGCTTCTGCCCGCCGGACAGGTCATTTGCATTGTTCTTCGCCTTATCTGCAATGCCCAGGATGTCGAGGGCAGCCAGCGCACGACGCTTACGCTCCCGACGACCGACGCCCGCGATCTTCAACGGCAGAATCACGTTGTCGATCGCCGAGGTGTTCGGCGTGAGAAAGAACTGCTGGAACACGAAACCGAAGGTCGCATTGCGGGTGCGATTGAGCTTCGCACCTCTGAGGTCGGCAGCATCCGAACCGTCGAGCAGCACCTCGCCCGTTGACGGCGCATCGAGCAGTGCAAGCAGGTGCATGAGGGTGGACTTACCCGATCCACTCTTGCCAACGATCGCGAGGCTCTCGCCTTTCGCGATCTGCAGCGAGACGCCTTTCAAGGCGTCGAACCGATTCGCCCCCTTCCCGTAGCTCTTGGTCAGGTCATGGGTCTCAAGCACAGGGGTGGTCATGACTCAACTCTCGTCGCTTACGGCTCGCACCGCGTAGTACCTCGGGATGATCACGGCTACGCCGACGGTCGTACTCTGGTGGCGTGAACGATTTCGATCAGCTGCCCATCGATCCGCTCTCTACGGCCTCCCTCGCGAGGAACGGACTCAGGTTCGATCTGGTCGACACCTCGAATGACGAGTCATTCGGCCCGTGGTTCCACGCGATCGGGCGCGGGTTTCTCGATGCGCGGGCGACCGCCGAAAAAGTCGGTCAGCGCAGGGTCACCGCCGTGGAACGCAGAAACAGCGGCGTCTGGGATGCGACGATTGTCGAACCGCTGACCCCGGTCGCTACCATCGCCGCCTGGCCCACCGAGCTGACCGTGCCGGGCCACAAGTCGATCCCGGCTTGGGCGATCAGCGCTGTCACCGTTGCTCCGACCCATCGTCGCCGCGGAATCGCGCGTGAACTCTTGACCTCAGAACTCCGCACCGCGAAAGCGCTCGGCCTGCCGATGGCCATCCTCACCGTCTCCGAGTCGACGATCTACGGTCGCTGGGGGTTCGCGCCCGCCGCGATGACCGCCGACTGGACGATCGACACGGACCGGGCGAAATGGGTCGGGCCAGCGGTATCCGGTCGCGTCCACTTTGTCGAAGCAGATCGGATGCTCACCGAGGGTCACGAGCTGGTCGAACGAGTGCGGCTCTCGACCCCCGGCGCGATCGAGTTTCACGGAGTGCTGTGGGAGCGGCTGCTCGGCATCGGGGCCGGCTCAGAAGAGCGCGCGAAAAAGCTGCGCTTTCTGCGGTACGACGATGCCAACGGGGTCGCGCAGGGTTTCGCGGTCTATCAGGTGCTCAGCGACCCGCTGCCGAACGGTCGCGAGAAAGTGCAGATCAGCTTTCTGGTCTCGGCGACAGACGACGCGTACGCGGCTCTCTGGCAGCTCTTCTTCGAGATGGACCTGGTCGGCGAAGTGACCGCGCCCCTGCGCTCGATCGAGGAGCCCCTGCGCTGGCAGGTCTCAGATTTCAGGGCTCTGTCTAAGAAACAGGAACGGGATCACCTGTGGACCCGAATCATCGATGTGCCTGCCGTGCTGACCGGTCGGCGCTATCACTCCCCCGGGCATCTGGTGCTCGATGTGAGCGACGACCTCGGGTACGCGGCCGGGCGCTTTCTGCTCACCATCTCGAGTGACGGCAGTGCAGTCGTCACAACAGTCGACGGCGACATTCCAGACGATGCGGATGCCGTTGCACTGACCGTCAACGAGCTCAGCGCCATCTACCTCGGTGGCGTCTCGCCGGTGACCCTCGCCCACGCGGGCAGGATCACCGAACTCACGCCCGGCGCCGCAGCAGTTGTGGAGCGATCGTTCCGCGCGGTGACGACGCCCTGGCTGAGCATCTGGTTCTGACGGCAGGCTAACGAACTACTCGCGCGCAAACCAGGGCGGGTAGACCGAGACCTTCGGCTCGTGAGCCGCGAGCTGCAGGATCTCTTTGACGGCATCCCGCGCCCGATCGTTTGCGACACCAATCAGTGCCAGCTGGTCGAACGGGAACACGTCTTTGACCAGCAGTTCGCCGGCCAGGATCGCCTCGTCATCCGCCCGCAGCTTGCGCAACGTGCGATCGTTCGTCTCCGGTGTCGTGCCGAAGCTGGTGAACGTGTTCGCAGCGTCACCGTCGGCGACAGCGACATCCATTGTCGAAGCGACCTTGACGGTCGACACCATGATGATGAATTCGGCGGCAGGCAGGTCACGAATCTCGCGCGACAGCCGCGGGTCTGCTTCCTGGCCCCGGATGGCCGACCAGACCACGGCGTTCGGTGACAGGAAGAACGGCACGTAGTCTGCGACCGTCGCGTCGCCGACGGCCGTGTCGCGGCGAGCCGACCGGTTCTCGGCAGAAGAAACATCGACTACGGGGGTCGCGTTGGCGAGAAGACCATCGGCTTCGATGATCGCCGCCAGATTGTTCATATGGGTGACGTGATAGATCCGCTGCTCACCGACCTTGTGATCGGGTCGGCCGACACCGGCTGTGCGGGGTTGGGCCGTTCGGGTTCTGGTGGTCGTCGTGGTCGTGGAAGCGACTACAACAGGGACGGGCTTCGGATAGCAGACATCGCAGAGTCCGGCTTCGAGTCCATGGATACATTCGTCGGGCAAGTGTGGCCTCTCATCGACCAGTGTGGTCACGCGTGGTTACGCAATGTCCACGTTACGTCTGTTTTGCTCTGACCGGGCTAGCCTGAAGGCATGACAGCGCTGTCTGAGCCACAAGTTGCGAGTTCGAACGACCGATCGCAGGGACTGCGTCGAGTGTTCGCAGTGGTGCGAATCGCCGCCGGCCTGCTGGTCTTAGCCGCTATCGTGACGCAAATCGTCGACGAGCTTGTGCACAACGCGTTCCTACCAGACCGGTACTTCGTCTACTTCACCATCCAGTCGAGCATGATGAACGTCGTCGTGCTGCTGGTCGGCGGAGTTGTCGCCATTCGGTCTGCCGAAGACACCAGGCTGTTCAGCAACGTGAGGGTCGCGATCCTCGCCTATGCCGTCGTCACCGGCCTTGTCTATAACGCGCTGCTGCGCAACCTGCACTCGAGCGGCTATCACGGAGTCCATTGGCCGACCGAGGTGATGCACGTCGCCATCCCGATCTTCATCGTCGTCGACTGGGTGTTCGCCCCCGGCCGCCAGCCCATCCGGTGGAAAGCGCTCGCGTTCGTCGCGATCTACCCGCTCGCCTGGCTCGCGTTCACGATGATCAGGGGCGGGATCACCGGCTGGTATCCATACCCGTTCCTCGAGCCGTCACAACCGGGCGGGTGCTGGCCGTCGTCGCCTATTCAGTCGGGATAGCGATCATCATCCTGGGGTTCGCGAGCATCGGGATCGCTATTTCGCGTCGTCGTATGCCCGCTGCAGCCAATCCAGCAGGTCCGCATCGACCCGGGCAGGATCGGTAACGCGAACCCGGTGGGTCACCATCGCATTCCAGGTGCCTGATGCCTCGAAGCGCCCGGCCGGCGCCGCGTCTTTCAGCTTGACCCCGACATCCATGCGGTCGGCGGTGATCGCCATGACACCGAATTTCGACGTGCCCGTGAGCAGGCTTATGTAAGTGGCTGTCGGAGCGAGACCGTAGTCACCGGCAACCCAGGCCAGGATCGCCCCCGGCGCGAGAATGCCCTTCTCCCCGGCGATTCGTCGGACGTCCTCGGGATCGAGGCCGGTCTTCTTCTTGATCGTGTCGAGATAAGCCTGGAATGTCGTGCCTGATTATGGTGCAGTTCTTCGCGACGCCGCGAGCTCCCTGCGTAGAGCTTCGATGGATTCCGCCAGCTCCGCGACCTGCACCCTGGTAGCCGTGGCGTCCTTCTCCTCCTGCTGCTGCACCTCGGCGATGAGCCAGGTGGCGAGGGTGGCCGCGATGACTCCGATGAGAGCGATGCCTGCGATCATCAGGCCCACCGCGACTATGCGCCCCTCGACGCTCACCGGTGCAAAGTCGCCGTAGCCGACACCCGTGATCGTGACGAACGCCCACCAGATCGCTTGGCCGAAATTATGGATGTTCGAGTGCGGCGCATTTCGCTCGGCCTCGAGCACCGCGAGCGACGCGACGAACACCAACAGCAGCGCTGAGCCCATCACATAGACGGCGAGCCTGCCGCGAAGCGTACGACCGGCGACCCGGTGCACCGAGGTCCAGACCATCGCAACGCGCATCAGTCGAAGCGGTCGGAGAAATGGCAGCGCGACCAGCAAAAAGTCGAGGATGTGGCGAAAGAACCACTTCACCCGCTTCGGCGCGAGCACGAGTTTGACGAGGTAGTCGATCACGAAGATCGCCCAGGTGACCCAGATGAAGACCTGCGCGGCGTCGTCTTCCACACCGTGCAGGTTTCCGATCACGTCCCAGGAATAGGCAACGACGAACACCGCTGCGACGATAAGGAGGGGGAAGTCGGTGCGCCGGGTCCAGCGCTCCTGTCGAGTCAGCGCGGGTTCGATCAGCGGAATGTCGAGAGTGGTCACATCCGTCAGGCTAGTAAACGCAGTTCACGCCTGAGTTTCGGCGGTGTTACAAGATTTGTGCAACCGTTTTTGCACACCTTTTTACAACCCGGAAATGTGGTGGATGTTCGACCTCGTTAGCTGCACAGCCTCCCCAACGCCGCCGTTCAACACAGTCTTCGACAGGGCGAGTGCGAACCCGCGCACCTGCTCCCCAGTGATCGCCGACGGCAGCGAGAGGGGGAGCGGATCAGTCACGATGTCGACCACCGCCGGCCCGTCATGGGCGAAGGCCGCCCGCAGGGCAGTCTCGACCAACTGGGGGTCCTCGACATGCTGCCCGAAGATGCCGAGAGCATTGGCGACAGCCCCGTAGTCGACAGCGGGAACATCCACTCCGAAGTCGGGAAAGCCGTCCTGGAACATCTCGAGCTTCACCAGGCCGAGGGTCGAATTGTTGAAAACGACGATCTTCACCGGAAGGTTGTATGCGGCGACGGTGATGAGCTCACCCAGCAGCATCGAGATGCCACCATCGCCCGATACCGTGACAACTTGGCGACCCGGGTATGCGACCTGCGCGCCGATCGCCTGCGGCACGGCGTTCGCCATCGAGCCGTGCAGGAACGACCCGATGATTCGCCTCGTACCGTTTGGCGTCACGTACCGTGCCTGCCAGACGTTGCCCATTCCGGTGTCCGCGATAACTATCGCATCCTCGGCGAGTAGATCATCAAGAGTCGACGCAGCGAACTCGGGGTGGATCGGCTTCGTGTGAGAGGCATCCGCATAGGTGCCAACGGCGCGGCCGAGCAGTGTGCGATGGCGCTCAAGGGTCTTCTCGAGAAATGTACGGTTCGACTTCGGCTGCACGAGCGAGGCAAGTGCAGCGAGGGTCGGCAGCACGTCACCGTGCACCGGCAGGGTCACACTCGCCCGACGCCCGAGGTGCGAGGGGTCTGAGTCGACCTGTGCGATCGTCACCTTCTTGCCACTCGGCAAGAACTGTTCGTAGGGAAAATCGGTGCCGAGCAGGATGAGGAGCTCGGCGTCGTGGATGCCCGCGTGCGCTGCTCCATAGCCGAGCAGCCCGGTCATGCCGACGTCGAAGGGGTTGTCGTACTGGATCCACTGCTTGCCACGCAGCGAATGCCCGATCGGAGCTGCAATCAGGTCGGCGAAGGCCACTACCTCGTCGTGGGCTCCCTCGACTCCGGCGCCGGCGAAGATGGCGACAGTCTTCGCGCTATCGATCGCCTTCGCAAGCGCCGCGACATCCGCACCATCGGGCACGACCGAAGGGCGATGAGGTACGACGAAAGGCGGCGCTACCCCGACCGCATCGAGCGAGGCGACGTCGCCCGGGATGGTGACGACCGCGACCCCGCGGAGCCCGACAGCGTGCCTAAGCGCCGAATTGATCACCCGGGGCGCCTGGTCGGCCGTCGAGATCAGCTCACGATAGTTCGAACACTCGACGAACA
>JAYTRC010000013.1:0-44708 GCA_043746355.1 Lacisediminihabitans sp.
CCAGATGCTGCAGGCAGCTGGCGAGCTCAAGTTCGAACTCGCCGGGCGACTGCGCGACGAAGTGGCCGACCTGAAGAAGGAACTCAGGCAGATGGAAGCGGCCGGGCACCTGAGCTGACGTGCGGTCACTCTCCGCTCGTGACGACGGTGTGCGCTGGTAACGAAAGGGACGTTCGAATGTCAGTGGCATCGATAGAATTTATAGAGTGTCTATCTCGCGCGTAACGTCATCGGCCAAGCTCTCGGTCCACGGTGCACGGGTGCACAATTTGAAGAGCGTCGACATCGAGATCCCGCGGGATTCGCTCGTCGTTTTCACCGGACTCTCCGGCTCGGGCAAGTCGAGCCTCGCCTTCGACACCATCTTCGCCGAGGGCCAGCGGCGCTACGTTGAATCGCTCTCCGCCTACGCCAGACAGTTTCTGGGCCAGGTCGATCGACCCGACGTCGACTTCATCGACGGGCTGAGCCCTGCCGTGTCGATCGACCAGAAGTCGACGAACCGCAACCCGCGGTCGACCGTCGGAACCATCACTGAGATCTACGACTACATGCGGCTGCTCTGGGCCAGAATCGGCATTCCGCACTGCCCTATCTGCGGCGCGAAGATCGAGCGCCAGACGGTGCAGCAGATCGCCGACCAGTTGATGACCCTGGAGGCCGGCACCCGTTACCAGGTGGTCAGCCCGGTCATCTCGCAGAAGAAGGGCGAGTTCGTCGACCTGCTCAAAGAACTCGCGGCGAGCGGGTATTCGAGGGCGATCGTCGACGGCGAACAGATCCAGCTGACCGATCCGCCGATCCTTAAGAAGCAGGTCAAACACGATATCTCAGTGGTGGTCGACCGTCTTGTCGCGGCTGACGACATCCTGACCAGGCTCACCGACTCGCTCGAGACAGCGCTGAGACTTACCGACGGTCTTGTCAGCGTCAACTACGTCGACGAGACCGGCGATGCTGCCTGGCGCAATTTCTCCGAGAAGCTGTCCTGCCCGAACGGTCACCCCGTGCAGCTGACCGAGATCGAACCCCGCACATTCTCATTCAATGCTCCATTCGGCGCCTGCCCGGAATGCTCGGGGCTCGGCACGAAGATGTCCGTGGATTCCGAACTGCTTCTTGGCGATCCTGCACTGAGTCTCGCCGATGGCGTCATCCTTCCCTGGACCCAGTCGGGCAAGGGGTTGTTCAACTATTTCCAGCGACTGCTTGAGGGGCTCGCCGCCGACCTCGACTTCTCGCTCACGTCCCCGTGGAACACGCTGTCGCCCGAGATCCAGAACGCCATCCTTCGGGGCAACGACTTCCAGGTCACTGTGAAGTGGAAGAACCGCTTCGGTCGCGAGATGAAATATTCGACAGGCTTCGAAGGTGTAATGCCATACATCGAGCGCAAATTTCTCGAAGCAGAGAGCGACTCGGCTCGCCAGCGGTACTCGAGCTACCTGCGTGAGATCAACTGCCCGGTCTGCGATGGCAAGCGCCTGAAGCCAGAAGTGCTCGCTGTCACCGTGCACGACCACAATATCGCGTCGGTCTCCGAGCTGAGCCTCATCGACGCGTTCGAGTTCATGGACCTCCTCGAGCTCACCGAACGCGAGGCGAAGATCGCCGCCCAGGTGTTGCGAGAGATTCGATTGAGGCTCGAATTCCTGATCGAGGTCGGCCTCAACTACCTCTCACTGTCACGATCGGCGGGGTCGCTCTCCGGTGGCGAGGCGCAGCGAATCCGGCTGGCTACCCAGATCGGATCCGGCCTCACCGGAGTCCTTTACGTACTCGACGAGCCGAGCATCGGTCTCCACCAGCGCGATAATCGCCGGCTTATCGAGACCCTGGTCAAACTCAAGAACCTGGGCAACACCCTCATTGTGGTCGAGCACGACGAAGATACGATCCGCACGGCGGACTGGATCGTCGACATCGGGCCAGGCGCGGGGGAGCACGGTGGCGAAGTAGTTCATTCCGGTTCATACGAAGACCTTCTCGACAACAGGCGCTCGATCACCGGCGACTACCTGTCGGGTCGCAAATCGATCGACGTGCCGACCAAGCGAAGGAAGATCGACAAGAAGCGCATGCTCACGGTTGAAGGCGCCCGTGCCAACAACCTGAAAGACGTCACAGTCGATTTCCCGCTCGGCACGTTCACCGCGGTGACCGGAGTGAGTGGATCGGGCAAGTCGTCACTCATCAACGACATCCTCTACAAGGTGCTCGCCAACGAGCTCAACGGCGCACGCCAGATCCCGGGAAAACATACCAGGGTAACCGGGCTAGACAACCTCGACAAGGTCGTGCACGTCGACCAGGCGCCGATCGGCCGCACGCCGCGCTCGAACCCCGCGACCTACACGGGAGTCTTCGACAAGATCCGCACTCTGTTCGCGGAGACGATGGAGGCGAAGTCGCGCGGCTACCTCCCGGGAAGATTCAGCTTCAACGTCAAGGGCGGCCGCTGCGAGAACTGCGCCGGCGACGGCACGATCAAGATCGAGATGAACTTTCTGCCAGACGTCTACGTCGTCTGCGAGGTGTGCAACGGGGCGAGGTACAACCGCGAGACGCTTGTCGTGCAGTACAAGAACAAAAACATCGCTGAAGTACTCGACATGCCGATCAGTGAGGCCGCCGAGTTCTTCGAAGCCATTTCATCGATCAGCCGCTTTCTCAACACGCTGGTCGACGTTGGCCTCGGCTACGTGCGTCTCGGCCAGAGCGCGACGACCCTCTCCGGGGGAGAAGCGCAGCGTGTGAAGCTTGCAACAGAGTTGCAGAAACGCTCGATGGGCCGCAGCATCTACGTGCTTGACGAGCCGACGACAGGGCTGCACTTCGAAGACGTGCGCAAGCTGCTGCTCGTACTCAACGGACTGGTTGACAAGGGGAACACCGTTGTCGTGATCGAGCACAACCTCGACGTGATCAAGTCGGCAGACTGGCTGATCGATCTCGGGCCGGAGGGCGGCGCGGGCGGCGGGCGGGTGCTCGCGGTGGGTTCCCCGGAACACCTGGCGACGGTTGAGGCGAGTCATACCGGCGTGTACCTCAGAGAGGTGCTCGACACCAAATCCCTCGCCACGGCGTAACGATGGTCGACACCGTCAGCTGGCGTCCGAAAGCGGGGGAGATCCCCCAACAACCGGGTGTCTACCGGTTTCGGGATGCGACGAGCCGGGTGCTCTATGTCGGTAAAGCCAAAAACCTCCGCTCTCGGCTCAGTAACTATTTCGCCCCGCTTGCCAGCCTGCACGAACGAACCCGGCGGATGGTCCTGAGCGCAGCATCCGTCGAGTGGACTGTCGTCGGCACGGAGTTCGAAGCGCTGTCGCTCGAGTTCACCTGGATCAAAGAGTTCGACCCGCCGTTCAACGTGCAGTTCCGTGACGACAAGTCATACCCCTATCTCGCGATCACTCTCGGCGACGACGTTCCCCGAGTGCTGGTGACCCGCAACCGAAACCTCAAGGGCGCCCGCTATTTCGGCCCATACACGAAGGTGTGGGCCATCCGCGAGACGGTCGATTTGATGCTGAAGGCATTTCCGATGCGCAGCTGTTCGGATGCCACATACAAACGTGCCGAGCAGACCGGCAGGCCGTGCCTCCTCGGCGACATTGGCAAATGTGCTGCGCCGTGTGTGAAGCGGGTGACCAAGGAGGAGCACAAGTCCATAGCTCTCGATTTCGCTTCCTTCATGGGCGGCAACGACTCCAAATACATCGCCGAAGTTCAGCGGAAGATGAAGACCGCGTCTGCCGACCAGGAATACGAAGCAGCGGCCCGCTACCGCGACCAGGTGAGCGCATTAGAGACGGCACTTTCGAAGAGCACCGTCGTGCTCGCTGAGGATGTCGACGCGGACGTCTTCGGCGTCGCCCACGATGAGCTCGCGGCGGCCGTGCAGCAGTTCACGGTGCGCGGCGGTCGCATCCGCGGCGTGCGCTCGTGGGTGGTCGACAAGGAGCTCGACCTCGAACTGGCTGAGCTTGTCGACACGGTCGTGCAGAACGCCTACGAGGGCGAAGAGCCGCCGGCACGGCTGGTAGTTGTTCCCGAGTTGCCGGATGACGCCAGGGAGCTCGAACTGTGGCTCACCGAGTTGCGCGCCAGTCGACAGTCGAGCGGCAAGGTCGTGCTGCGGGTCGCCCAGCGGGGCGACATGGCAGCCCTGGCCCAGACCGTCAGCACGAACGCCCGAAATGCGCTCATTCTCTACAAGACCAGGCGCAGCGGTGATTTCGTGGCCAGGTCGCAGGCTCTCGCCGACATCCAAAACGCCCTGGGCATGGCAGATGCGCCTCTCCGCATGGAATGCTACGACGTGTCCCATCTGAGCGGCACCAACATCGTCGCGTCCATGGTCGTCTTCGAAGACGGGCTGCCGAGAAAAGACCAGTACAGACGATTCAGCATCCCCGACTCGACCGACGACACCGAGTCACTCTTCCAGACCCTGAGCCGACGACTCGCCTATCTCGACCAGGAGCCGGCCATCAGGTTCGATTCGGAAGATATCGAGGGGGAACAGAAGCGCTCCCGGTTCGCCTACAGGCCGAACCTGCTCATCGTCGATGGCGGGCAGCCCCAGGTGGCGGCAGCCCAGCGAGCCATGGATGCTGCCGGCATTACCGGCATCCAACTCGCGGGAATCGCCAAACGGCTCGAAGAGATCTGGCTCCCGGACTCTGATTATCCGGTGATACTGCCGCGCAACAGCGACGCGCTCTTCCTGATCCAGCGCATCAGGGATGAAGCCCACCGGTTCGCTATCACCTACCAGCGGCAGCGACGCAAGAAAGATGTCTCGTCCCAGCTCGGTGAAATACCGGGCCTCGGCCCTGCACGTGTCAAAGAGTTGCTCAGGCACTTCGGTTCTGTCACGCAGCTGCGTGCAGCCGACGTCATGGCGATAGCCGAAGTCCACGGCGTCGGTCCCACCCTCGCACAGGTTATTTTCGAGCGCCTGCGTGAGTGAACCATGGCTAGGCTTGACGCCTAGTACCGCAACACTTACCAGCGTGAGGCACCCATGAGTGATGACGGCAGCAGCAGCCAGGAGGTCCTAATCGTCACCGGCATGTCCGGTGCGGGGCGTTCGACCGTTGGCAATGCGCTCGAAGACCTCGGCTGGTACGTAGTCGACAACTTGCCACCGCAGATGATTCGACCCCTGGTGGAACTTGCGGAGCGCGTGGGCAACACGCTCCCCAAGATCGCGGCGGTTGTGGATGTTCGAGGGGGACAGCTCTTCTCCGATCTTGAGGAGATTATCGAATCACTGCGCGAGAACACCCCGGTACGGGTGCTGTTCCTCGAGGCGACCGATGCCGTGCTGGTGCGTCGGTTCGAACAGGTTCGGCGGCCACATCCACTCCAGGGCGACGGCACGCTCCTCGATGGTATCGGGGCCGAGCGGCAGCGGATGCTCACTATGCGCGAGGCGAGTGACATCATCGTCGACACGTCAGATATCAATATCCATCAGCTCGCGACGAAGATCTCCGACACGTTCGCGGGCGCCGAGAACCCGGGCGTTCAGCTCACCGTGATGAGTTTCGGATTCAAGTACGGGCTGCCGGCCGACGCAGATCTCGTCGCAGACATGCGGTTTCTGCCCAATCCGTTCTGGATTCCAGAGTTGCGAGACCACAACGGCCTCGATTCCGACGTGAGCGAATACGTGCTTTCCCAGGAGGGCGCCGTCGAATTCGTCGACAGTTATGCGCTCGCGCTCGTGCCGGTGCTGGCCGGCTATCAGCGTGAGAACAAGAGACACGCTACGATCGCCATTGGATGCACGGGGGGAAAGCATCGCTCTGTTGCTGTCGCTGAAAGGCTTGCTCGCATGCTGCGGGACCAGCCCGGCGTTGCCGTGAGCGTTCGGCATCGCGACCTCGGTCGCGAATAGTCGCTGGACGGCGCCCGTTCACACACCCGAGAGAAGGAAGTTTCGATTGGCTCTCACCGCCGACGTCAAGGATGAACTGGCCCGCATCGAGGTCAGCAAGACCACGGTTCGCGCTGCCGAGCTTGCGACGATACTTCGTTTCTCCGGTGGCCTGCACCTGATTTCGGGGCGCATAGCTGTCGAGTCCGAGCTCGACACAGCGCAACTTGCGCGACGGGTGCGCAAGGATCTCGCGGAGTTGTACGGGGTGAAGAGCGAGATCTCGGTGATCTCAGCATCCGGGCTCCGACGCACCAGTCACTATCTGGTGCGTGTGCTCGACGGGGGAGAGACCCTGGCCAGGCAGACCGGACTGCTGGATGCTCGCCGCCGACCGATTCGCGGATTACCGAACAAACTCACCACCGGCAGCAGAGACGAGCTGGCAGCCGTCTGGCGCGGCGCGTTTCTCGCCCACGGGTCGCTGACTGACCCCGGTCGATCTGCCGCACTCGAGATCACCTGCCCTGGCAATGAATCTGCAATGGCGCTGGTCGGCGCGGCAGGCAGACTCAAGATCGCGGCGAAAGCCCGCGAGGTACGCGGCGTGCACCGGGTGGTTATTCGCGACGGCGAAGCGATCAGCGCGATGCTCGTCCATATGGGTGCCAATTCGACGGTGCTGAACTGGGAAGAGCTTCGGCAGCGGCGCGAGGTCAGGGCGACAGCAAACCGCCTGGTCAACTTCGACGACGCCAATCTCCGGCGCTCAGCTCAAGCCGCGGTGGCGGCCTGCGCGCGAGTCGAGCGGGCTCTGGAGATCCTCGATGGTGAGGTTCCTGAGCACCTCAGGTATGCGGGTGACCTGCGACTCCGTTTTCGTGATTCGAGTCTCGACGAACTCGGCCACCATGCAGATCCGCCAATGACGAAAGACGCAGTCGCCGGCAGGATTCGCCGCCTGCTCGCGATGGCCGACAAAAGGGCTGTCGATCTCGGAATTCCGGGAACCGACGCAAACCTCCCGCCCGACTACGAAGACGCCTGAGCATCAGGGAAGCATTTTCGGAGGGGTCCGGTTGACCCGAGTAAGGTTAAAACGAGTCCAGCCGAGACGCCGGCGAGTGCCCCGCTGGGCAACAAACAAGGAGATCAACTATGGCTGATTACACGCTTCCCGAGCTGGGCTACGATTACGGAGCACTGGCGCCGAGCATCAGTGGCACGATCATGGAATTGCACCACTCCAAGCACCACCAGGCTTACGTCACCGGCGCAAACGCCGCTCTGGCTGGCCTCGCTGCTGCGCGTGAGTCCGGCGATCTGGCCAACGTCAACAAGCTCGAGAAAGACCTCGCCTTCAACCTCGGCGGCCACGTCAACCACTCCATTTTCTGGACAAACATGTCACCGGACGGCGGCGACAAGCCCACCGGCGAGCTCGCGTCTGCTATCGACGACCAGTTCGGTTCTTTCGACAAGTTCGTTGCTCATTTCACCGCGGTAGCGATGGGTGTGCAGGGATCCGGATGGGCTGTGCTCGCGTACGACAGCATCGGCCAGAACATCACCATCTTCCAGCTTTTCGACCAGCAGGGTAACGTGCCGCTCGGCCTCGTTCCCCTGCTCATGCTCGACGTCTGGGAGCACGCCTATTACCTCGACTATAAGAATGTCCGCGCTGACTATGTGAAGGCGTTCTGGAACATCGTCGACTGGGCGAACGTGCAGAAGCGCTTCACAACAGCAAGCGAAAAGACCGACGGCCTGCTGGTACTGTCGTAGCGGCGCGTTGGCCGATGCGAGAGCATCGGCCACACCCGCTCCATCCCCGTGTTCCACCCCCAGGTTGCGCTTCCCAGCGCCTCAGCATCAGGAGTCCATCGTGACCGTCAAGATCGGTATTAACGGCTTTGGCCGCATTGGCCGCAACTATCTCCGCGCGGCCCTCGCGCAGGGCGCCGACCTCGAGATCGTCGCAGTGAATGACCTCACAGACACGAAGACCCTCGCACACCTCCTCAAGTACGACTCGATCGCCGGAAAACTCAGCGCCGTCGTCACCGTCGAGGGCGACGACATCGTCGTCGACGGCAAGCACATCAAGGTGCTGGCCGACCGCGACCCGGCCAACCTGCCGTGGGGCGAGCTCGGGGTAGACATCGTCATAGAGTCGACCGGATTCTTCACAAACGCAGACAAGGCTCGCGCGCACATCACTGCTGGGGCCAAGAAGGTCATCATCTCGGCGCCGGCGACGAACGAGGATGCGACCTTCGTGATCGGCGTGAACGAGAAGGACTACGACCCGGCCGCCCACCACATCATCTCGAACGCGTCGTGCACCACGAACAGCCTGGCCCCGCTTGCCAAGGTGTTCAACGACGCGTTCGGCATCGAGCGTGGCCTGATGACCACCATCCACGCGTACACAGCTGACCAGAACCTGCAGGACGGCCCACACAGCGACCTGCGTCGCGCTCGTGCCGCAGCGCTGAGCATCATCCCGACCTCCAGCGGGGCAGCGAAGGCCATCGGCCTCGTGCTTCCTGAACTCAAGGGAAAGCTCGACGGTTACGCCCTCCGCGTTCCGGTGCCCACCGGCTCGATCACCGACCTCACGCTCACCACGAAGTCCACAGTGACCGTCGAAGAGATCAAGGCGGCGTACAAAGCAGCGGCCGATGGTCCGCTCAAGGGCATCCTCGAGTACACCGAAGACGAGATCGTCTCACACGACATTGTCGGAAACCCGCACTCGTCGATTTTCGACGCTGGCCTCGTCCGCGTGCTCGGCGACCAGGTAAAGATCTCGGCCTGGTACGACAACGAGTGGGGCTTCTCGAACCGCATGGTCGACCTCACAAAGCTCGTCGCCGAGCGCCTCTAACAGAATGGCGCTTCGCACGATCGACTCGCTCGGCTCGCTCGAAGGCAAGAAGGTCATCGTTCGCTGTGACCTGAACGTTCCCCTTACGGGCGATCAGATCACAGACGATGGCCGTATTCGGGCATCCATTCCCACGATCAGGAAATTGTCCGCGGCCGGTGCGCGAGTAATTGTGATCTCGCACCTCGGTCGCCCAGACGGTTCACCTGACCCGAAGTACAGTCTGGGGCCCGTGGCGACGCGGCTGAGTGAGTTGCTCGAGAAGCCTGTCGCCTTCGCCACAGACACAGTGGGTCCTTCCGCTCGCGACGCAGTCTCGAGGCTCACCGATGGCGACGTCGTCGTTTTGGAGAACCTGCGCTTCAATGCGGGCGAGACGTCGAAGGATGCCGAAGAGGTCGAGTCCTTCGCCTCAGACCTTGCAGAGTTGGGCGACGCCATGGTCTCCGACGGATTCGGCGTCGTGCACCGCAAGCAGGCCAGCGTGTACAACCTCGCTGAGCTACTGCCCAGCGCTGCCGGCGGGCTCATCGACACCGAGCTGGATGTCTTGGATCGACTCACCGAAAACCCAAAAAAACCCTATGCGGTGGTACTCGGTGGCTCGAAGGTTTCAGACAAGCTCGGTGTGATTGCGCACCTGCTGCCGAGGGTCGACTCATTGCTCATCGGCGGCGGGATGCTGTACACGTTCCTCGCCGCACAGGGCTACAGGGTTGGGGCGAGCCTTCTCGAGGTCGACCAGCTCGACACCGTCAGGGGCTATATCGCGAAGGCGAAAGAACTCGGGGTCAACCTCGTGCTTCCGACCGATGTCGTCGTCGCGTCGAAGTTCGGTGCTGACGCAGAGCACGAAGTTCGTGCTTCGGACGATATCGAAGGCTCCCCGTGGGGTTCGAAAGGCCTAGGACTTGACATCGGACCCGACACAGCGAAACTGTTCGCTGCGGTCATCAGCGCCTCGGAGACGGTGTTCTGGAACGGCCCGATGGGCGTGTTCGAACTTGCGCCGTTCGCGGCAGGCACCAAGACCGTCGCACAGGCCCTCACCGAGGTGAATGGCCTGTCCGTCGTCGGCGGGGGAGACTCGGCCGCGGCAGTGCGAGCCCTCGGGTTCACGGATGACCAGTTCGGTCACATATCAACCGGCGGTGGCGCAAGCCTTGAATTCCTCGAGGGAAAGAGCCTGCCAGGACTGGAGATTCTCGGATGGCAGGCATGACCACCCCCAGAGTTCCGCTGATTGCGGGCAATTGGAAGATGAACCTGGATCACCTCCAGGCGATCGCCTTCGTGCAGAAGCTCGCCTGGAGCCTCAAGGATGCGAAGCATGACTACTGCGGTGCCGAGGTTGCCATCTTTCCGCCCTTCACTGACCTTCGGAGCGTGCAGACGCTGATTGCTGCCGACAAGCTGCCGCTGAAATTCGGTGCACAGGATGTCTCGGCTTTCGACACGGGCGCGTACACCGGAGAGGTCTCTGGCGCTTTCCTGAAAGCGCTCGACTGTGAGTACGTCATCATCGGCCATTCAGAGCGTCGCCAGTATCACCACGAGAGCGACCAGGAGATCGGTACCAAGCTCGCCGCTGCCATCACGCACGGGCTGGTTCCTGTGCTCTGTGTCGGCGAGACGGCGGATGATCTCGAGCAGCACGGCCCGAGCGCAGTGCCCGTCGCCCAGCTTAGGGCCGCTCTCGCGGAAATCCAGGACGGCGCGAACATCGTGGTCGCCTATGAACCGGTTTGGGCTATCGGCTCTGGAAAAGCGGCAACGCCCGAGCAGGCTGAGCAGGTTGCAGCAGCACTCCGCGCTGCCCTCATCGACCTGATCGGTGCTGAGGGGGCGGATGCGACCCGCATCCTGTACGGCGGATCTGTCAAGGCGTCCAACATCGCCGCCTTTATGCGTGAGCCGAATGTCGATGGCGCATTGGTCGGCGGGGCCAGTCTCGACATCGCCGAATTCTCGAGCATCGCGCAGTTCCAGAAGCACGTAGGTACCTGATCGTTTATACTCGTTAGCGATTGCCTGCGCCCGAAATGGCGTGGACTACTTCTTTTTTCGCCCGAAAGGCGCCTCGTGGAAATTCTTCAGGTCATCTTGCAGGTAGTGCTCGGTATCACGAGCCTCCTGCTGACCCTGCTCATCCTGCTGCACCGCGGTCGCGGCGGCGGTCTCTCGGACATGTTCGGCGGCGGCGTGACATCGAACCTCGGTGCCTCGGGGGTTGCCGAGCGCAACCTCAATCGCATCACGGTCATTCTCGGCCTGATCTGGGTCTCATCGATCATTGTGCTCGGTCTCATCACTAAATTCGACGCAGCTGGTTAGGGTAAGAAATATGGCTTCAGGTGGCAGTGCAATCAGGGGTTCGCGCGTTGGTGCCGGGCCTATGGGCGAGCAAGACAGGGGCTTCCACGCTGAGCGTCTCCAGGTTTTCTACTGGTGCGCAAACGGGCACGAGCTGAGCCCGTACTTCCTTGCGACGATCGAACCCGAAGAGATTCCGGTCATTCTCGACTGCCCGAACTGCGGCCTGCCAGCCGGTCGTGACAAAGAGAACCCACCGTCGGTAGCCAAGCTCGAGCCGTACAAGACCCACCTCGCCTATGTGAAAGAGCGTCGCACCGAAGAGGAAGCAGCAACGCTTCTCGACGAGGCGCTCGAGCAACTGAGGGCTCGTCGCTCACGGCTCACCGCCCAGTAGAAGTCGCCACGCGGCAGAAGTCACCACGCAGCAACCACAGTGGCGCAGTAACTTTCACCGTGGCGCAGTAACCGCGGTCAGTATTCGGTAGCGATCAGGTCTGCGGGAACATCGGTCGCGGCATCCTGGTCGACGAAGAATACTGTTCTCAATCGACCGAGCACACCCGCCACAGGAACCTCGAATGTGCTTGCGCCCGCAAGCGCGAGCCCCAGAGCGGACGCCTTGTCTGCCCCCGCGAGCACCAGCCAGATGCGGTCGGAACTGTTGATAACTGGCAGCGTAAGGCTCAACCGTTCGGGGGGTGGCTTTGGCGAGTTGCGCACCGGGACCACAGTGCTGTCTGCCACCTGGATGCCGGGATAGTCGGGAAACAGCGAGGCGATATGGCCGTCAGGTCCGACTCCGAGGAAGGTGATGTCAAAGCGAGGGTATCCAGCGGAGCCTGCTCTGGTGAGCTCGTCTGAGTACCGTGCGGCAGCGGCATCCAACTCATCGGGGCCGTCACTTGACGGAAACGGGTGAATGTTCGCGGCTTCGAGCGGCACGTTGTCGAGCAGCGCATCGCTCGCCTGGCGATCATTTCGTTCGTCATCCCCTGCTGGTAGCCAGCGCTCGTCTCCCCACCAGAGCACGACGCGTGACCAGTCGATGCTGTCGCGTGCGGGGGAGTCGTTGATCGCCGCGAGCACAGCTATCCCCACCGAGCCTCCGGTCAAAACGATGTTAACCTCTGGCTGCTGGTCGAGCAGGTCGACGACCTTGGTGATGAAGCGGGCGGCGACGGCGCCAGCCAGGGCGTCTTTATCGGCGTGCACGAGAACGCGGCGAACACTCGTCATGACTGGGTCCTGATCGCGATGGGTGCGGTGCGGGTAGGTTCGTCGAGCTTGCCCAGGCTCTGCTCGATAACCTCGCCGAACAACTCGTCGGGGTCAAGCCTGCGCAGTTCCTCAGCGAGGCAGTCTCGAAGGCTGCGACGGGGAAGGGAAATATCGTGTGTCGGCTGGTTCGGCTGAACCAGTGTGACGATGCTGCCGCTCACCCGTTCGAGCTCGATCGTTCCAGACGCCCGGTACAACCGAACGCCCTGGATGCCACTCGAACCGTGAGCGGGAGTGACCAGTTCATGTCTCGCAGGCACCCCGAGGGCTTCCTGGAGCCATGCCGCCAGAAGTGAAGTCGATGGTGAGTCCGCTGATCCGTGAACCTCGATCTCGGTGATCGACTCATACGGCGGCTGGTCGAGCACAGCCGCGAGTTGGGCTCGCCAGAGAGTGAGCCTCGTCCAGGAGAAATCGGTGTCACCCGGGGAGTATGTGCGCGCCAGGTTGGCGAGGAATCCCTGCGGATCACGCTGTGCGGCCGCATCGGTGATTCTTCGTGCTGCGATTCGACCGAGCGGCGACTGCGAGACGACATCGGGTGCGTCTCCCGGCCACCAGGCGACGACCGGAGCGTCGGGCAGCAGCAGGCCGGTGACAAGTCCCTCTTCGTCTGAAGCGGTGTCACCGTATGCCTTGAGCACGATGACCTCGCTCGCGCCGGCATCCCCGCCCACCCTGATCTGCGCGTCGAGTCTCGGGTCGTCCTTGCGCACAGGGCCCTGCCTGGTCGTCGAGATGACGATGACCCGCATCGGATGCTCGCGAGACGCGTCGTTCGCGGCCTCGATGGCCTCCTCTTCGTGACCGAGCTCAGTCGAGATCACGAGAGTCAGCACGCGACCCAGTGCGACCGCACCGCCCTCTTCGCGAATTTTTACCAAGCTCTTCGAGATGTTGCTCGTGGTGGTGTCGGGAAGATCGACGATCATGGGCGTCTCCAGGTTCTGCCGTCGCGGGCCAGAAGTTCATCGGCGGAATCCGGGCCCCAGGTTCCGGGCTTGTATTGGTCGGGCTGCCCCTGTGTCGTCCAGAACTCCTCGATCGGATCGAGGATCTTCCAGCTCAGCTCCACCTCCTGGTGGCGAGGGAAGAGCGGCGGGTCACCCAGCAGCACGTCGAGGATGAGGCGTTCGTATGCCTCCGGGCTGGCTTCGGTGAAGGCGTGGCCATAACCGAAGTCCATCGTCACATCGCGAACCTGCATGCCTGCGCCTGGCACCTTCGACCCGAAACGGATCGTGACGCCCTCGTCGGGCTGCACCCTGATCACCAGCGCGTTCTGCCCCAGGGTGCCGGTCTGGCTTTTGGAAAACAGGTTCTGCGGCGCACGTTTGAATACCACGGCTATTTCGGTCACGCGACGTCCGAGGCGTTTACCCGCTCGGAGATAGAAGGGCACGCCTGTCCAGCGTCGCGTTCCGATATCGAGCCGAATCGCAGCGTAGGTCTCGGTGAGTGACTGCGGATTCATTCCATCCTCGTCAAGAAACCCGACTACTTTCTCGCCGCCCTGCCACCCGCTCGCGTACTGGCCGCGAGCGGTCGAGTGCGAAAGGTCAGCCGGCAGTTTGATCGCAGAGAGCACCTTCTCTTTTTCGGCCCTCAGATCTGCGGCGTTGAAGGAGATCGGCTCTTCCATGGCAGTAAGGGCGAGCAGCTGCAGCAGGTGGTTTTGGATGACGTCTCTGGCAGCACCGATTCCGTCGTAATAGCCGGCCCGGCCGCCGACGCCGATGTCTTCTGCCATGGTGATCTGCACGTGGTCGACGTAGTTCGCGTTCCAGATCGGTTCGTACATCTCATTCGCAAAGCGGAGGGCGAGAATGTTCTGCACTGTCTCTTTGCCGAGGTAGTGGTCGATCCGGAAAACGCTGTCTGGAGGAAAGACCGACTCGACGACGGCGTTCAGTTCGCGCGCAGTCTTCAGGTCGCTGCCGAACGGCTTTTCAATGACTACGCGACGCCACTGGCCCTCGACGTGGTCGGCGAGGCCCGAGCGGCGCAACTGCTCGGTCACCTGCGGGAACGACTTCGGTGGGATCGACAGGTAGAACGCGTGGTTGCCCATTGTTCCCCGCGTGCGGTCCAGCTCGTCGAGCGTGACCTTCAGCTCGCTGAATGCCTTGTCGTCGTCGAACTCGCCCTGCACAAATCGGATACCCTCGGCCAGTTGGTTCCAGACATCCTCATCGAATGGTGTTCGCGCGTACTGCTTGACCGCGTCGTGCACGACCTGTGCGAAGTCCTGGTCGACCCAGTCACGCCTGGCGAATCCGACAAGACCGAAGCCGGGCGGCAGTAGCCCTCGATTGGCGAGATCGTAGACGGCCGGCATGAGCTTCTTGCGGGCAAGGTCGCCCGTGACGCCGAAGATCACGAGCGCGCTCGGGCCTGCGATTCGATTCAGGCGGCGATCGGATGGCAACCGCAGAGGGTTGAACTCCGGGGTGATTTCCACCGGTGGCATGTGCTTCCTGACTTTTAGAGCGCCGGTGATGAGACGCGATTGATCAAGCTGAGATGGACTAAGCGGATGCGGCGCTGAACAGCGTCGGGAGATCGACTGACGGATCCGTCAGCGTGAGGGTCAGCACCGGCCTGCCGTGCTGCTCGAGCACACTCGCATCCCCGGCGGCCTGCGCCTGGATCAGGTAGCCGTAACTGAACGGGCTGTCCGGGATCTGAAGGTCTCTCTCGGCGGCGGTAGTTATCTGCAGAAAAGCACCGATCGCCGGGCCCCCCTTGTGAAACTGGCCGGTCGAGTGCAAAAACCGCGGACCCCAGCCGAATGTGACCGGACGGCCGCACTTCGCAGCGAGCAGGTCGCGAAGGTCCGAGAGCTGGCGCAGGGTGTGCCGGTCGGCATACGCCTGGATAGCGAGGTAGCCATCCTCGGGAATGGTCGCAATCAGCGCTTCAATCGCGCCGGATATTGTGTCCTGGCCGGTGACAACAGAAGACACCCCCCGCACTTCGATGCCCTCGGAGACGAAGGTTGGCCTGCCGGGCTCCGGATGCGAATCCAGCAATGCCCTGGTTGCGATTTTCGCCGACTCGACGTCTGGCTGGTCGAATGGATTGATACCGAGCAGGCGGCCTGCAACTGCGACCGCGAACTCCCAGGTCAGCATCTGCGCACCGAGGGTGCCGCTGATCTCTATTTCGCCTGGCTCGACCTGCTCCGTGTCTCGGGCACTTTCGACCAGGCGCACGATCTGCAGGTCAGGCAGGTTCTCTGTCAGCTCGGGGGAGTGAACGTCGAGCACGACGGGAAGGATGCCCGTGCCGAGCTTTCCGGTCGACTCAGCGATGAGCTGTTCGACCCAGTCGCCGAAGCCCACGATGTATGTTCCGTCTGCGACGATGCCGAGCTTGTTCTTGAGCGGCCGTGTGCCGGCGATCGCAGCACCGAGAATCAGGCCGGGGTTCTCAGGGGTGTCGACAGCGAGCTGGATGCTCATCGACGAGGCTTCATCCAGCAGTGACTGGATGTCGACTCCGGCGAGGCCAGACGGTACGAGCCCGAAGGCGGTCAGCGCGGAATAGCGGCCGCCCACGTTCGGATCAGCGTTAAAGACACGGTAGCCAGCCTCACGTGCGGAGGCGTCGAGTGGTGATCCGGGGTCGGTGACAACGACAATCCGGTCGATGGGGTCGATCCCTGAATTGTGGAAAGCTTCTTCATAGGTTTTCCGCTGGCTCGCCGTCTCGAGGGTTGATCCGGATTTCGAGGAGATGACGACAACGGTCGACTCGAGACGATCGCCCAGAGCTGCTAATACCTGCCCGGGGTCGGTCGAGTCGAGAACTGTCAGTTCGACGCCAGCTGTGCGGCTGATCACCTCGGGCGCAAGTGACGAACCGCCCATGCCGCCGAGCACGACGTGGTTGATGCCATTGGCGTGCAGCTTGTCTCGCAACGCGACGATCTCCGCAACAAGTGGGGATGAAACCACCTCGGCCTCGGTCCAGCCGAGACGCTTCGCAGCTTCTTCAGCAGCATCCTTGCCCCAGAGATCCGAGTCCTGACCCATGATCCCCGACGCGACGAGATCAGTTACGAGCTGGGGAACGACCCGCTCGACTGCCTCACCGGCGGCACCACTGACCGTGATGTTGAAGCTCATTTCGAGGCGCCGGCGGTCGCAGACTCTAGCGCAGCGGTCACCGTGTCGAGCAGTTCATTCCACGAGACAATGAACTTCTCGACGCCCTCTTTCTCGAGCAGCGCGGTCACTTCTTCGTATGAGATGCCGATCGCGTCGAGCTTGTCGAGCACATCGTTAGCGTCTGCGTAGTTTCCGGTGACGTTGTCTCCCGTGATGACCCCGTGGTCGAATGTTGCCTCAAGCGTCTTCTCCGGCATCGTGTTGACGACGTCTTTGACCGCGAGCTCTGTCACGTAGAGAGTGTCCGGGAGGGAGGGGTCTTTTACGCCTGTGGATGCCCAGAGGGGGCGCTGCAGGTTGGCTCCTGCTGCGATGAGTCCCTTGGCTCGCTCACTCGAGAATGCCTGCTCGAACACCTGGTACGCGAGGCGGGCATTGGCGATCCCGGCCTTGCTCTTGAGCTCGAGCGCCTCGGGGTTGCCGATCACGTCGAGGCGCTTGTCGATCTCGGTGTCGACTCGCGACACGAAAAACGAGGCGACCGAGTTGATCTTCGACAGGTCGTGACCGGAGGCCTTCGCCTTTTCGAGACCAGTCAGGTAGGCGTTGATGACCTCACGGTGGCGTTCGAGGCTGAAGATCAGAGTGACGTTGACGCTGATGCCCGCCGCGATGGTCTCTGTGATGGCCTCGAGACCTTCGATGGTTGCGGGAATCTTGATCATCGCATTCGGCCTGTCGACCTTCTTCCACAGCTGCTGGGCCTGCTCGATGGTGCCTGCGGTGTCGTGTGCCCGGCCGGGCTCGACCTCAATCGAAACTCGGCCATCCTGCCCGTGGGAGTTCTCCCAGACAGAGCGGAAGATGTCGCTCGCGTGTGCAACGTCATCGGTGGTGATCTCGAAGACAGCGTCGGTCACCGACGTTCCTGCCTTGGCGAGCTCGGCAATCTGTGCGTCGTAGGCCTCACCCTTGGCGAGTGCGCTCGCGAAAATCGTCGGGTTGGTCGTGACGCCAACGACGTTGCGCTCAGTGATGAGCTTCGCAAGCCCGCCAGACTCGATTCGTTCGCGCGAGAGGTCGTCGAGCCAGATGCTCACGCCCACTGCCGAAAGGGCTGCTGTCGCGGTGTTCTCGGTCATTGTGTTCTCTCTCCCTTACGCTGACGCCTGAACGGCGGCCAACGAATCCTTTGCTGCTGAGATCGCGTGCTCTGTGGTCATGCCGAACTTCTCGAAAAGCGTCTTGTAGTCGGCTGATGCGCCGAAGTGCTCGATCGAGACGCTCCGCCCGTTGTCACCCGTGTATTTGCGCCAGCTCATCTCGATCGCGGCCTCGATCGAGACACGGGCTTTCACCGACGTCGGGAGCACTGACTCCCGATACGCCTCATCCTGCTCCTCGAACCACTCCAGGCACGGAGCAGAGACAACTCTCGCGTTGATGCCCTCTGCTTTGAGCTTCTCTCGAGCGTCGACCGCGATCTGCACTTCGGAGCCGGTCGCGATGAAGATGACATCCGGCGTGCCGCCCGGCGCTTCTGCCAGCACGTACGCACCCTGTGCAACATATCTGGCCGAGGCGAAAGTCTCGCCACTCGCTGCGCCATCTCCGCGGGCGAACACCGGGATGTTCTGTCGGGTCAGGGCGAGGCCCGCCGGCCCCTCGCGACGCTCGAGGATCGTCTTCCAGGCCCAGGCGACCTCGTTCGCGTCACCCGGACGCACCACATCGAGCTGCGGGATGGCGCGCAGTGCGCTGAGCTGCTCGATCGGCTGGTGGGTCGGGCCATCTTCGCCCAGGGCCACGGAATCGTGTGTCCAGACATAGATCGCCGGCGCCTTCATCAATGCGGCGAGCCGCACTGCCGGGCGCATGTAGTCGCTGAAGATCAGGAATGTGCCGCCGAATGGACGCGTGTTCCCATGCAACACGATGCCGTTGAGAATCGAGCCCATCGCGTGCTCGCGAATGCCGAAGTGCAGAACACGGCCATACTTATTGCCCGTCCACTCGTGAGTGGAACGCTCAGCCGGTACGAACGATGCCGTGCCCTCGAGCGTCGTGTTGTTCGATTCTGCGAGGTCGGCTGACCCGCCCCAGAGTTCGGGGATGACCGGCCCGAGCGCATTGAGCACCTTGCCAGATGCCGCTCGAGTCGAAACATCCTTGCCCGCCTCGAAGACAGGAAGAGCTGCCTCGACACCGTCAGGCAGGTCCCCGCTAAGAATGCGGTCGAGCAGCACCTTGCGTTCCGGGTTCGCTTCCGCCCAGGCGTCGAACTGCGTGTTCCATTCCTCGTGGGCGGCCTTGCCCCGGTCGACGGCCTTGCGAGTGTGCTCGAGCACCTCGGGTGCTACGTCGAAGTTCTTCGCCGGGTCAAACCCAAGCACCTCTTTCACGGCTTTCAACTCGTCAGCACCGAGGGCTGATCCGTGGATCTTTCCGCTGTTCTGCTTGTGTGGGCTCGGCCAGCCGATAATCGTCTTGAGAATGATCAGCGAGGGCTTGTCTGTGACACCCTTAGCCGCCTCGATCGCATCATTGAGCGCAGCCACGTCCTCGACGTATACGCCGGTCTTTTTCCAGTCCACCACCTGCACGTGCCAGTGGTATGCCTCGTACCGGGCTCGCACATCTTCGGTGAAAGCGATGTTCGTGTCGTCTTCGATCGAGATCTGGTTGCTGTCGTAGATAACGACCAGGTTGCCGAGTTCCTGGTGACCAGCGAGTGACGATGCTTCGCTGGTGACTCCCTCTTGCATGTCACCGTCGCCGGCGATCACATAGATAAAGTGGTCGAACGGGCTGGTTCCGGCGTCGGCATCCGGGTCGAACAGGCCGCGCTCGTAGCGCGCTGCGTATGCGAATCCGACAGAGGAGGAAATGCCCTGGCCGAGCGGCCCCGTGGTGATCTCCACGCCGTCGGTGTGGCCATATTCCGGGTGGCCGGGGGTCTTCGAAGCCCACGTGCGCAGCTCTTCGAGGTCTTTCAACTCGAGACCGTAGCCGCCGAAATAGAACTGGATGTACTGGGTGAGCGATGAGTGGCCTACCGAGAGGATGAAACGGTCACGACCAATCCAGGTGCTGTCACTCGGGTCGCGACGCATGACCTTCTGGAAGAGCAGGTACGCGGCGGGGGCGAGGCTCATCGCGGTTCCAGGATGCCCGTTCCCCACCTTTTCGACGGCGTCAGCCGCCAGAACTCTGGCTGTGTCGACAGCCTTCTCATCAATGGGATCCCACTGGAAAGCTGACACGCGAGTCGACCCTTCTATTCCACGACACACCCAGAAGGATCGTGCCGTTGTTGTTGTTTCACTTGCCAGACTTCCTCGGCACCACCGCAGGCAGCCCGACTCGGGAGCAGGGTGAGCCAGCGGCTGGCAAGCACATCCAAGTATAGAGAAAGCCGACAGCGACTGCTCTATCCATGAGGTGCATGGCTCCGGCATCCCGCACAGACGGTACACCGTACAATCGAAAGCAGAACACCCCGGCGGTAAGAGGAGCAATGGACGTAGCTGTAGACGCACGCGAAACCCGCGAGCGGATCGGCTTCTCACGCAAGGCCAGGGCGTATGTAGCCCTGACGAAGCCTCGGGTCATCGAACTCCTGCTGGTCACAACAGCACCTGTGATGATCCTCGCGCAGCGTGGAATCCCCGATCTCTGGCTGGTTCTCAGCACTCTTGTGGGCGGAGCCCTCAGCGCAGGATCCGCGGGTGCATTCAACTGCTACATCGACCGCGATATCGACCGGGTCATGAAGCGTACGAGCGCCAGGCCGCTCGTCACCGGGGAGCTGAGCGACCGCGAGGCACTCGTCTTCGCCTGGGTGATGGGCGCCGTGTCGACGATCTGGCTCGGAATTCTGGTCAACTGGCTCGCGGCGGCGCTTTCGGTAGCAGCGGTGCTGTTCTACGTACTGGTCTACACGCTGATCCTCAAGCGTCGTACCCCACAAAACATCGTCTGGGGCGGCGCAGCGGGCTGCATGCCGGTGCTGATCGGGTGGGCAGCCGTGCAAGATTCTTTGAACTGGGTTCCGGTCATCCTGTTCGGCATCGTGTTTCTCTGGACGCCCCCTCATTATTGGCCCCTCTCCATGCGCTACCGCGCCGACTATGCGTCGGTGAATGTGCCGATGCTCGCGGTGGTTCGCGGCCGAACCGTGGTGGGCCTGCAGGTCGTTCTCTATGCCTGGGCCACCGTCGCCTGCTCGCTCATCCTCATTCCTGTCGCCCACATGGGAATCCTGTATTCGGCAGTCGCCGTCGCGTCCGGGGCGTGGTTCATCTACGAGTCACACCACCTGTATTCAATGGCTATCAGGCACGGCGACGTACGCCCGATGCGTGTTTTCCACAGCTCGATCACCTACCTGACTGTTGTGTTCGTTGCGATCGGCATCGATCCCCTCCTCCCGTTCCTGAGGTTCTAACGGTGAGGACGCCATTCAACTGGCTGGCCGAGAGGGTCACCCTCGGCCCGCGCGCGCTCCGCTGGGGTACAACCGCTGCGCTGGTGATGAGCGTGCTGATCGTGCTGGGCGGCGCAGTCGTGCGTGTTACCGGGTCCGGTCTCGGCTGCCCAACCTGGCCGGCTTGCGATGTGTCATCCGTCGCCCCGACACCGGCGCTCGGCATCCACGGAGTCATCGAATTCGCCAACCGACTTTTCACCGGCTTCCTCATCGTCGGCGTCGGCTGGGCCATCGTCGCGGCCCGACTCCAGAAGCCGCGAAATCGCGGAACCACCCGTCTGGCCTGGTCCCAGTTCTGGCTCGTAGTCGCCAACGCAGTCGCCGGTGGCATCTCGGTGCTGGCCAAGCTCAACCCGTGGGTCGTCGCGCTGCACTTCATGCTCGCCATCGCGCTGCTCACGACAACCACACTCACTTGGCACCGGGCACGCCAGCCGGCGACCGCTGCACCGAACCTGGGCCGGCCATCCTCGTCTCTGGGCTGGGCTCTCGTTGGCTGCACTCTTGCACTGGTCGTTGTCGGCACCCTGGTGACGGGAACAGGACCGCATTCGGGAGACTCGGCACAGGTGAACCGCATGGATTTCGTCTGGGCAGACGTCACAGTCTTCCACGCCGTGCTCGGCTCGATCACCCTGCTTATTGCGATAGCGCTGTGGTTTACAAGCGGGCGTGACCCGAACGGTGCGCTCGCTCGCCGACGCACCAGTTTCTTCATCATCGTTGTCGTTCTGCAGGGGGCCGTCGGAACAGTCCAGGCTCTCAACGGGCTTCCTGAAGCATTAGTCGCGATTCATCTTCTGGGCGCCAGCCTCGTGTGGATCGGAGCACTCCGGGTGCTGCTTGATGCAAACCCGGGCCTGTTCCGCAGGCACGAGACGGTCGAGTCTGTGCGCGCTGGGAATGCCGTGGGCGCCCGCTAACAGCGGTTCATTCCCTGTAGAATTAAAGCTGGTTCTTCAGACGCTGGTGCGTCAGGGGCACCAGGCCCGACTAAGTCAGTCGGGAGCCTGCACTCGAGTCCATAGCCTGCTGAACAGGTCCTGGGCGCGGGAATGACAGGGCCCAAGGGCCGGTTATCGCAGGCAGGAAAGAGGTTATAGGCATGTCAGACATCCTGATCGACCGTCCAGAACTCGAAAGCCTCGGCATCTACGAGTTCGGCTGGTCAGACTCCGACGTTGCAGGGGCATCCGCGAAACGAGGAATCTCGCCCGAAGTCGTCGCAGACATCTCGGCGCTGAAGAGCGAACCGGAATGGATGCTCAAGAACCGACTCAAGGCCCTCGCACTGTTTTATAAGAAGCCCATGCCGGCCTGGGGAGCAGACCTCTCCGGCATCGACTTCGACAACATCAAGTACTTTGTGCGCTCCACGGAGAAGCAGGCGCAGACCTGGGAAGATCTTCCCGACGACATCAAGAACACCTACGAGAAGCTCGGCATCCCCGAAGCCGAGCGCCAGCGTCTCGTGTCAGGTGTTGCAGCCCAGTACGAGTCTGAAGTGGTCTATCACACGATCAACAAAGAGCTCGAGGAGCAGGGCGTGCTCTTCCTCGACACTGACACAGCGCTTCGCGAATATCCCGAGATGTTCAAGGAGTACTTCGGAACAGTAATCCCGGCGGGCGACAACAAGTTTGCCGCCCTGAACACCTCAGTGTGGTCCGGTGGGTCCTTCGTGTACGTGCCCAAGGGCATTCACGTCTCGATCCCGCTCCAGGCCTACTTTCGCATCAACACAGAGAACATGGGCCAGTTCGAGCGAACGCTGATCATCGCCGACGAGGGCTCGTACGTGCACTACATCGAAGGCTGCACAGCGCCGATTTACAAGTCGGACTCGCTGCACTCGGCTGTAGTCGAGATCATCGTGAAGAAGAACGCGCGGGTTCGGTATACCACCATCCAGAACTGGTCGAACAACGTCTACAACCTCGTCACAAAGCGCGCCATCGCGCACGAGGGGGCGACCATGGAGTGGATCGACGGAAACATCGGCTCGAAGGTTACTATGAAGTACCCGTCGATCTATCTGGTGGGGGAGCACGCCAAGGGCGAGACGCTCTCCGTCGCATTCGCAGGCCCCGGCCAGCATCAGGACGCCGGCGCGAAGATGATCCACATGGCTCCGTACACGCAGTCATCCATCGTCTCCAAGTCGATCGCCAGGGGTGGTGGCCGCACCGGTTACCGTGGTGAAGTCAGAATCGCCGAGGGAGCACACCACTCCGCGAACACCGTGCGGTGCGACGCCCTTCTGGTCGACAGCATTTCTCGATCGGACACATACCCCACAACGGATATCCGCGAGGATGACGTGCAGATGGGCCATGAGGCCACCGTTTCGCGGGTCAGTGCCGAGCAGCTGTTTTACCTGCAGTCGCGGGGAATGCCCGAAGACGAGGCGATGGCCATGATCGTTCGTGGATTCATCGAACCCATCTCGCGCGAACTACCGATGGAGTACGCGCTCGAACTCAACAAGCTCATTGAAATGGGCATGGAAGGCAGCGTTGGCTGAATGACTGCCACAGCACCAATTGTGACACCAGCACCAACCTCGACAGAAGCCAGCACGGCAGCTAAAGGCGTGTTGATAAACGAACACAGCCGGCTCGGATCCAAGCAGCACAGCGACGGCGGCTGGGGGCTCGTTCCCATTCAGGTTCGTTCCGCGCGATTCGCCTCGTTCGACGTGAACGACTTCGAGGCTGTATCCGGATTCGAGTTGGAGTGGAAGCACACCCCGATCGACCGAATCCGTCCGCTGCTCGAAGACGGCGTCGATGGCGGCCGGTATCCAGTGAACATCGAGGGTGAGACCGTCGAATGGATTGAGCGGAGCGATCCGCGCATTGGAAGCGTCGGGAAGCCGGAAGAGCGCGCCTCCGCAAGTGCCTGGAGCGCTTTCGACCACGCCCTCGCGGTGACGATCACCGGCGAAGAACACAGCACCGTGACCATCACACGTTCCTCCCTCGGCGACGCTCCCCGCGCAGCGCATACGGTGATCACCGCCGAAAAGCACAGTGCCGGAACCGTCGTGCTTCTCAATCGTGGCGATGCGATGCTCAGCGAGAATGTCGAGATCATCGTCGAAGACGGAGCGCAACTCACTATCGTCACCGTGCAGGAATGGGCAGCAGACGCAATTCACCTCGCCAGCCACTTCGCACGAGTCGGTCGTGACGCTCGCCTCAAGCACGTCGCCGTCTCTCTCGGTGGATCAGTGGTTCGACTGAACCCGTCGGTGCATCTGGCAAGTGAGGGTGGAGACATCGAGCTGTTCGGTGCGTACTTCGCAGACGCCGGCCAGCATCTCGAGCAGCAGGTCTTCGTCGATCACGATGCCCCGAACACGAAATCGCGTGTCACGTATAAGGGTGCACTCCAGGGTCAGGGTGCTCACACCGTCTGGGTTGGCGACGTACTCATTCGCCAGAGTGCCTCAGGCACAGACAGCTACGAGCAGAACCGAAACCTCCTCCTAACCGAGGGCACTCGAGCAGACTCGGTTCCGAACCTCGAGATCGAGACGGGCGATATCGCTGGCGCCGGGCACGCCAGTGCCTCCGGCCGGTTCGATGACGAGCAGCTCTTCTACCTGCAGGCCAGAGGCATCTCAGAAGAAGAGGCCCGCCGTTTGGTCGTGCTCGGGTTCCTCTCCGAAATCGTCCAGAAAATCGGCTCTCCGGCGCTGGAAACCCACCTGCATTCTGCCATCGAGGCTGAACTTGCCCGCGGAAAGGCGGAATGACCATGACTGTGAAAATCTGCGCTGAAGATGACATCGCCCTGGGTACAGCCGTCCGAGTCGTCATCGACGGCACTCCGATTGCGGTCGTCCGTGACTCTGCGGGTGATATTCACGCTATCGGCGATACCTGCACACACGGCGACATCTCTCTCGCGGAAGGCTTTGTCGAAGATGACACCCTCGAATGTTGGGCCCACGGCTCGAAGTTCTCGGTTCTGAGTGGAAAGCCGCTCACCCTGCCTGCGTACGAACCAGTCCCTGTTTTCGCCGTCTCGATTGTCGACGGCGACGTGTACATCGATCCGACTCCCGTAGTCACCCCGTAAGGAAAAGCGTATGTCTGTGCTCGAAATCAAAGACCTGCATGTGTCAGTCGACACCGAGCAGGGAACGAAGGAGATCCTGAAAGGGGTCGATCTCACCGTGAACCAGGGCGAGATCCACGCCATCATGGGTCCGAACGGGTCTGGCAAGTCCACGCTCGCATACACAATCGCCGGTCATCCTAAGTATCGGGTAGACAGCGGCTCGATCACGCTCGACGGCGAAAACGTGCTTGCCATGACAGTGGATGCTCGCGCTCGCGCAGGTCTCTTCCTGGCCATGCAATACCCGGTCGAAATTCCCGGGGTAGCCGTCACCAACTTCCTGCGCACCGCCAAGACCGCTATCGACGGCGAAGCGCCTTCGATTCGCACCTGGGGTAAAGAGGTCAAGCGGTCTATGAAGGATCTCCGCATGGACCCGTCATTTGCCGAACGCAACGTCAATGAGGGCTTCTCCGGTGGGGAGAAGAAGCGCCACGAGATTCTTCAGCTGGAACTGTTGAAGCCGAAGTTTGCAATTCTCGACGAGACCGACTCGGGACTCGACGTTGACGCGTTGAAGATCGTCTCTGAGGGTGTCAACCGTGCTCACGAGAACACCGGACTTGGGCTGCTTCTGATCACCCACTACACGCGGATTCTTCGGTACATCTCACCGGACTTCGTGCACGTGTTCGTGGATGGCAGGGTTGCAGAGCAGGGCGGCCCCGAGCTGGCCGACCGCCTTGAAAACGAGGGCTATGACCGCTTTTTGACCGAAGCAGAAGTGGGTTAGCAGATGGCTGTCGCCCTCGAACCGAAGTTCTTCGACCAGGTCGAAGAAGCGCTCAAAGATGTCGTGGACCCCGAACTCGGCGTCAACGTGGTCGACCTCGGGCTTATCTACGACCTCACCTGGGACGAAGAGTACAAGGCACTCATCATCAGCATGACGCTGACATCAGCGGGATGCCCGCTCACCGACGTCATTGAGGAAGAAACAGCCCAAGCCCTGGACGGCATCGTTGAGCAGTTCAGGATCAACTGGGTCTGGATGCCGCCGTGGGGTCCCGAGAAGATCACCGACGACGGCCGCGACATGATGCGGGCTCTCGGCTTCAGTATGTGATTGCGCGGGTCGGTGGACTTCAGCTCTCGCGGTCAATGCGGCGGTCGTCTGCCCGGTTAACGCCAAACCAGGCGAGCCTGATGAACACAGCGGCGAGAAGCGCCTTGATGATGCCACCGACGATGAATGGGTATAGCCCGGCAGCAAGCGCCTGATCTACGTCGAGGTGGAGCACGACTGCAAGCCATGGGATTCCGATGGCGAAGGTCACGAGAGTTCCCGCCGCGAACGAGGTGATAGCTCCGAGGATCCGGTGGTCCCAGTTGCGCTGGGCGAGCCAGCCGGTGAGCGCAGCCGAAACGATGAATCCGACGATGTAGCCACCGGTCGGCCCGAGAACTATGGACAGTCCGTGGGTCTGGTCGCTGAAGACCGGAAGGCCGATGATGCCGAGTACGGCGTAGAGAACCATCGAGAGCGATCCGCGAAGCGCACCGAGGGACGATCCAACAATGAGTACGGCGAGTGTCTGCCCGGTGATGGGTACTGGCCACAGTGGCACTGTGATCTGCGCCGCGACGGCAGTGAGGGCGGCCCCAGCGGCCACCAACACAACATCGGTGGCAATCGATCGAGTGAGAAGGCGGTCTACAAGCGTCGGACGGCCGGTGGCCAGGGTCAGGGTGGACATTCGTTCTCCTCTGGATGGCGATCTTCTGGCTACGGCGCTCGACCGTGAACCCACGATTTATACTAGAGGCAACCCCCTCCCCTCCCGTTGTCGATAGACAACTTAAAAATTGGACTATGCCTGTGCTCGCCGTGCACGAACTCGAACTACGTGTTGGCGCACGCATGCTCATGGAGGACGTCACTTTTCGGGTGGAACGAGGCGACAAAATCGGACTCGTCGGCCGCAACGGGGCAGGTAAGACCACGCTGACCAAGGTGCTTGCTGGTGAGGAGCTCGCTACCGGTGGAACGATCGATCGCGTCGGTGAGATCGGCTATCTTCCTCAGGATCCGCGGTCAGGTAACCCAGAAGATCTCGCACGCACGCGCATCCTCGACGCGAGGGGCCTTGGCCAGCTTGTCATCGGCATGGAGAAGACCGCGCTCGACATGGGGGATCCGGATGCCGCGGTGTCTGCCCAAGCGATGAAACAGTATGGGGAGCTTCAGGACCGCTTCATGGCGCTCGGTGGCTACGCAGCAGAAGCTGAAGCCGCGTCAATTGCAAGCAACCTCAGCCTGCCCGATCGCATTCTCGACCAACCACTCTCTACGCTGTCGGGGGGCCAGCGTCGGCGAATCGAGCTCGCGCGCATTCTCTTCTCCGGCGCTGACACGATGCTGCTCGACGAGCCCACTAACCATCTCGACGCAGACTCTGTCGTGTGGCTCCGAGAGTTTCTGAAGGGCTTCCAGGGCGGTCTGATCGTGATCAGCCACGATGTCGAACTCGTCGAGGAGACCGTCAACCGGGTCTTCTACCTCGATGCGAATCGCCAGGTCATTGACATCTACAACATGAACTGGAAGAACTACCAGCGTCAACGTGCAGCAGATGAGGAGCGCCGTAAGAAAGAGCGCGTCAACGTCGAGAAGAAGGCAGGCGTGCTTCAGATGCAGGCCGCCAAATTCGGCGCTAAGGCCTCAAAGGCCGCTGCTGCGCACCAGATGGTGCGAAGGGCGGAAAAGATGCTCTCCGGTCTCGAGGAAGTGCGCTCGGTCGACAGGGTCGCCAAGCTCAGGTTCCCGGAACCGGCGCCGTGCGGGCGCACTCCGCTGATGGCCTCGAATCTGAGCAAGAGCTACGGCTCGCTTGAGATCTTCACCGCAGTCGACCTTGCTATCGATCGCGGCTCGAAGGTGGTCGTCCTGGGCTTCAACGGGGCAGGCAAGACCACCCTGTTGCGCATTCTGGCCAGCGTCGACCAGCCTGACACTGGCCAGATCGAACCGGGCCACGGGCTGCGCATTGGGTACTACGCACAGGAACACGAAACCATCGACGTCAAGCGAAGTGTGCTCGAGAACATGGTCTCGTCTTCCCCGAACATCACCGAGACCGAGGCACGTCGCGTGCTGGGCTCGTTCCTGTTCACCGGCGATGACGCAACCAAGCCCGCCGGGGTGCTCTCCGGAGGCGAGAAGACCAGGCTCGCGTTGGCGATGATCGTCGTTTCAGGCGCAAACGTGCTGCTGCTCGATGAGCCGACGAACAACCTCGATCCGGCTTCGCGGCTGGAAATCCTGGATGCGCTGGCCAACTACGCTGGCGCCGTCGTGCTGGTGAGTCACGATGAGGGCGCTGTCGAGGCACTGAATCCTGAGCGGGTTCTGATTCTTCCCGACGGCACCGAAGATCACTGGAACCCCGACTACCAAGACTTGGTCGCTCTCGCCTAGTGGCGACGCCGCTGCTAGCGGCTGGACGCATCCACGAGGTCGTCTTCGATCTCACTGTCTGAGCGCGGCTTCGCCAGTGTGCGCCGTCGACGCTCTTCAGCGCGCTCCCTCTCCTCAGGATCGTCGGCATTACGAATGCGATATTCGGTACGGATTGCGTAGCCGAGGCCGCCGAACGCCATGATTCCAAACAGCACCCACTGGATCGCGTAAGAAATGTGCAGGCCTTCGTCGAGAGTCGGCGCTGGCTGGGCGACCGGCCTGGTCGGGGTGGCGGGGCTTTCGGACACCATCAACCCATAGGCACCTGTATAGGTCGGTTTGCCGATCACCTCTGCCACCGTGGGGAGATGGATGGTCGCTACCTCTCCCGCACCGGCGCCCCTCCCATCGAGGGTCGGCTCACTCGCCTGCAGCCTGGCTACTACCGTTACTCTCCCTCCCGATGGCTCGGGAATCGAGTCTGGCTTGTCCTGTTTATTACCCGTGGGAACGTAACCACGGTCAACGACGAACACAGTTCCGTTATCGAGAAGCAATGGCGTGAGCACTTCGAAGCCTGGGTTTCCATCCAGGGGACGGTTGCGGGCGAGCACTTGATCCGACAACAGGTATCGCCCGCTCACGGTGACCTGCTTCCACTGGTCGCTCGCACGATACGAAGTCAGCGTCGGCACGACATTGGCAAGGGGAGTCGGGATCCTGTTGAAATTGTGTGCGACCAGCAGGTTGGCATTGCGAGCCTCGTTGGTGCGGTCGACCTGCCACTTCGCGAGCGCGACGCAGGCAACCGCGAAGACGATAGCAAGCGCAAGGTAGCCGAGCCAACGCCGAGTGAAGGCCATCCGAAAAAATTTCATGCGACCGGTGAGACCGGCGAGGGAACCCGGTCGACCCTCTCCGCGAGAGTCGAGATGAGAACGGGAAACTCGCGGGTAGCGAGATAATCACGGAGGTATTCGACATGCTCGCTACAGGCAAGCCACACCTTAACCCGATCTTCGGCGTGGATGCGAGGATTTCTCCAGTTCACGTTCCAGGCGGCCGGCTTACGGCATCCGGCCCTCGAGCACTGCTGCTCTGCGTGCTCCTGCGCCGAAAGGTGGCTCTGGACGAGATCAATCACCGTGGCTCGGTCGGAGTCGGGCTGCGCACGATGGCGCCAGGACGCTCCACAACGGCCTGGCCTGCACCGACGGCATTCGCCAGGACGACGAGAACGAGTGGCGCGCCGATCGCGATGATCGCGGGTATCAGCAGCCACCAGCCGCGCAGGAAGACGCAGGCGATAAGGCATACCAGACGAATGAGCCAGCCAATGGTGTATCGGATCATGCGACTGCTCCGGTCGTCCTGTGGAGACCGGGGGAGGCTGGTGATCGCGTGTGCTTTTGCCATGTTTACCTGTCCAGCCTACGTCTAAGATTGTGGGGATTTGCCGCCAATCGAGGAGAAAACCATGACAACACCGCGAACTGTTCTGGTCACAGGGGGCAACCGTGGAATCGGCCTGGCGATAGCGGAAGAATTTGTCGCCCAAGGGCATCGGGTAGCGGTGACTGCTCGCTCAGGCCACGGGCCTGCCGGCACTCTCACGGTGATTGCAGACGTGACGGATACCGCTTCGATCGACTCTGCGTTCACCACCGTCGAGCAGGAATACGGACCGGTCGAGGTAGTAGTTGCAAACGCGGGTATCACCAGGGACACCCTCCTCATGCGGATGAGCGATGACGATTTCACGTCGGTGATCGACACCAACCTGACCGGCGCCTTCCGCGTCGTCAAACGAGCGTCGAAGGGGATGTTGAAAGCCAGATACGGGCGAATCATCCTGGTGTCGAGCGTTGTCGGTCTCCTCGGGTCTGCCGGGCAGGTGAATTACGCCGCATCGAAAAGTGGGCTGGTCGGGCTGGCGCGGTCAGTCACAAGGGAGCTGGGGTCCCGGGGGATCACCGCGAACGTGGTCGCCCCCGGGTTCATCGAAACCGACATGACCGCAGAATTACCCGAACCCCAGAAAGCCGAATACCTCAAATCGATACCGGCCAGCCGGTTCGCCACGCCAGCCGAGGTCGCGAAGGTGATCGTGTGGCTTGCCGGCGATGACGCTGGATATATCTCTGGGGCGGTCATCCCGGTCGATGGCGGACTCGGAATGGGCCACTAGCCTCGGAGGCCCAGGAGCGGCAGGAGTTGCGAGAGATCGCGCCTGTCCATCAGTAGGTGCGCTTCGTCGCGAACGGGCGCCTTGGCGTCGAAACCGACGGCCAGGCCAGCGATCGCCATCATCGGAAGATCGTTGGCTCCGTCGCCAACCGCGACCGTGCGGTGGATCGGCAGCCCGAAATCGGCTGCCCACTCGCGAAGTGTCTGCGCTTTCGCGACAGCATCGATAATTGGTCCGACCAGCCCTCCGGTCAGGTGACCGTTGGCGACCTCGAGGCGGTTTGCACGCCAGTAGTCGAGCCCGAGTGACGTTGCGAGGCCATCAACCAGTTCGTGAAACCCACCTGAGACAACGCCGACCCGGCCGCCCCCAGCGTGCACGCCCGCAATCATTTGCGGTACACCCGGCGTCACAGTGATCAGCGCTGCGACTTCGCCGAACACAGTGGCAGGCAGACCCGCGAGGGTAGCGACACGTGCGCGAAGGCTCTGCTCGAAGTCGACTTCGCCGTTCATTGCAGCGCTGGTGATCTCAGCCACCGCAGCCCGACTTCCAGCGGCATCCGCCAGAAGCTCGATGACTTCGTTTGCGATCAGGGTGGAGTCGACGTCTAATACGACGAGAAAGCGAGGCACCCGGTCAGGCTACCGTGACACCTTTGCCCACGACGGTTATTCCAGATTCGGTCACGGTGAACCCGCGAGCCCGATCGGCGTCCGCGTCGACACCGACCGTTGCACCGGGCGTGACGATTACCTCTTTGTCGAGGATCGCTCGACGCACGATGGAGTCAGGCCCGATGCGCACCCGGTCGAAGATAATCGAGTCGATGACCTGCGCGCCAGACTCGATGACGGCCCATGGGCCGAGCACGCTACGTTCGATATGGGCACCCGAGAGCAGCGAACCGAGCGACACGATCGAATCGATGGTCGTGCCGAGGTTGCCTTTGGAATCCCGCACGAACTTTGCCGGCGGCGAGTTGAGCTGCTGGCTGAAGATCGGCCAGTTGCTGTTGTAGAGGTTGAAAATCGGCAGGGCGGAAATCAGGTCTTGGTGGGCATCGAAGAACGATTCGATGGTTCCGACATCCCGCCAGTAGAAACGATCGCGATCGGTTGCTCCCGGAACCTCGTTGCGGTTCAGGTCATAGACAGCCGCATCGCCCCGGGACACGAAGTCGGGCACGATATCGCCGCCCATGTCATGGTTCGACGTCGTAACCTCACCATCCCGAAGCACGGCGTCGATCAGGATGTCAGCGTCGAAGATGTAATTGCCCATCGAGGCGAGAACTTCGTTGGGGGAGTCGGCCAGTCCCGTGGCATTTTTCGGCTTCTCGAGAAACTTGGCGATTCTGGTCGGGTCATCTTTATCGAGCTCGATGACGCCGAACTGGTCAGCGAGCGAGAGCGGCTGGCGGATGGCTGCGACCGTGACCCCTGCGCCGGATTCGATGTGCGCGTCAATCATCTGGCTGAAGTCCATGCGGTACACGTGGTCGGCTCCCACCACCACCACGATGTCGGGTTTTTCGTCTCGGAGCAGGTTGAGACTCTGGAGAATTGCGTCGGCAGATCCGGCGAACCAACGCTTACCGAGCCTCTGCTGGGCAGGCACTGATGCGACGTATGAGCTTGTGATCCCGTCGAGTCGCCACGTCTGCGAGACGTGTCGATCAAGGCTGTGTGACTTGTACTGGGTGAGCACGACGATCTGTCGCAGCCCCGAGTTGATCAGGTTTGAAAGTGCGAAGTCGATCAGGCGATAGTTGCCTCCGAATGGCACAGCCGGCTTGGCCCGATCCGCCGTCAGCGGCATCAGTCGCTTGCCCTCTCCGCCGGCCAGGACAATGCCAAATATCTTCTTCGATGCCATGGGTCCAACAGTACGGGCAGAGGTGAGGGTGTACTAGCGTTCTCGGAGTGAGAGTCGATCTATTGACCCGAGAATATCCGCCCGAGGTATACGGCGGGGCCGGAGTGCATGTTGCAGAGCTGGTAAAGGCGCTGCGGCGTGACATCGACGTGTTGGTCCGCTGTTTCGGCCTACCGCGAGACGAGCAGGGCGTGTACTCATATTCGGTGCCCCCTCAGCTGACTAAGGCCAATCCCTCGCTCGCGACCCTCGGTGTCGACCTCCAGATGGCAGAGGACAGTGCCGGCGCCGATCTCGTTCATTCGCACACCTGGTACGCGAACGGGGCAGGGCACATCGCACAACTTCTCCATGGCATTCCGCATGTCGTCACCGCGCACAGTCTCGAACCATTGAGGCCGTGGAAAGCTGAGCAGCTCGGCGGTGGATACCGGGTCTCCAGCTGGATTGAAAGCGACGCATTCCGGGCCGCCGACGCGATCATCGCCGTAAGCCATGGCATGCGCCGCGACATTCTTCGGTCATATCCCTTCCTCGCCGAAGAGCGGGTCGCCGTCGTGCACAACGGTATTGACCTCGACACCTGGAAGCCCGTAGACAATGAGGAATTGCTGCGCTCGCTCGGCATCGATTCCTCGCGCCCCTCGGCAGTCTTCGTTGGCAGAATCACGCGCCAGAAGGGGCTCCCATTTCTTCTGCGCGCAGCCGCCAAGCTCCCGAGCGAGGTGCAATTGGTGTTGTGCGCGGGTGCTCCCGATACCCCGCAGATCCTTGCAGAGGTGCGTGCCGGCGTCGCGGAGTTGCAAAAAGAGCGCACCGGCGTGGTGTGGATCGAAGAGCTTCTCAGCCAGCCCGACCTCTCGGCGGTGCTCACCGCGGCAACGACATTCGTCTGCCCTTCGATCTACGAGCCGCTTGGCATTGTGAACCTCGAGGCGATGGCGTGCGCTGCACCCGTTGTAGGAACGGCAACCGGCGGCATCCCTGAGGTCGTCGATGAGGGAGTGACCGGTCGCCTCGTTCCGATCGAACAGGCGGACGACGGCACGGGGACTCCTCTCAATCCGGAGAAGTTCATCGACGATCTCGCGCGGATCATCACCGAAGTGGTCAGCAATCCTGAACTGGCCAAAAAGATGGGCGCGGCCGGGAGGGAACGGGCCGAGCGTGACTTCGGTTGGGCCGCTATTTCCCAGCGAACGCAGGAAATATACGCGAGCGTGCTCAAGTAGTCTTGACCCATGGCAAGCGTGCTCCAGCTCACCGACGTATCCGTCGTCAGGAATGGCAACCCCATCCTCGACCAGGTGAACTGGACCGTTGATTCAGAGGATCGCTGGGTAATCCTCGGACCAAACGGCGCAGGCAAGACGACGATGCTGCAGCTCGCAGCTGCCATGATCCACCCCACCAGTGGTGCGGTGAAGATCCTCGACGACAAGCTCGGTGCTGTCGACGTCTTTGAGCTCCGCCCACGAATAGGGTTCGCGTCGACGGCTCTCGCCCGCAAATTTCCCGCCAATGAGACGGTGTTGGATGTCGTGCTCACCGCTGCATATTCGGTGACGGGCAGGTGGATTGAGACGTACGAAGAGATCGATACCCGTCGCGCGCAGCGGGTGCTCTCAGAGTGGAAGCTCGATCGGCTCGAGAACCGGCGGTTCGGGGAACTGAGTGACGGTGAACAGAAGAGAGTGCAGATCGCAAGGTCGGTCATGACCGACCCTGAGCTGCTCCTGCTGGACGAGCCTGCCGCGAGCCTCGATCTCGGGGCACGCGAAGAGCTGCTCCAGTTGCTTGGCGGGTACGCCGCCGCTCCGAAAGCCCCCGCGATGATCATGGTCACCCACCACGTAGAAGAGATCCCGCTCGGTTTTACGAAGGCTCTCCTGCTCGCGGGCGGCACGATCACTGCGGCTGGCCCCATCGCTGAGGTGATAACTGCCGAAAATCTCACCTCCACATTCGGGCTCCCTCTCACACTCGACGAGAAAGACGGACGCTACAGCGCACGAGCCGCCTGATCTGGTAAGCTCTCTCGTTGGTCCCCGTGCCCATATTCTTTCTCACAACTGCATTTCACAACCGCAAGCCTGATAACACCAAGGAAACTCCGATGAAGTCTGACATCCACCCCGACTACGCCCCGGTCGTCTTCCGTGACCTCGCGAGCGGCGAAACCTTTCTCACCCGCTCCACGGTGAAGAGCGACAAGACGATCGAACTCGACGGCGAGACCTACCCGGTCATCGACGTCGAGATCTCGTCTGCATCACACCCGTTCTACACGGGCAAGCAGCGCATCCTCGACAGCGCTGGCCGCGTCGAGAAGTTCAACTCGCGCTACAAGAACTTCGGACAGCAGTCCTGACCAACGCAGCGTCGACAAACACCCTGCTGACAGCACGGTTGGTCTCGACGCGCTGGGCAGTGAGGCGCTAGCCTTAAACTGCAACACCTTCGGGGAGAACTTTTCAGCGAAAGCCTTTCCCGAGTAACGGCACGTGACCTAGGTTACGTGCCGTTTCTGCGTGCCAGGAGGGGGAGCAGTAGATCTCGGCTCAGCGGCGCCAGATCGATGTCACCCGGGCTGGCAGGATCCAGCCATGTCAACTCCTCTATCTCGGCCAGTGGTGACACATCATGAGCAACCGTGGGCGCGTCAAAGACCTCACAGTCCACGACGGTGTCGGCCTCATTCGCAGCGCGGGCGGTGAAGCGCCCGAGAGACGCGAGTTCGGGCGGTCGGATATCGAGCCCGAGTTCTTCCATCAATTCGCGAGAGAGCGCCTCGGCCCCGGCCTCGCCGGCCTCCGGTTTTCCGCCGGGCTGCATGAACTTCATCGTGCCGCGCTTGCGGACGAGAAGCGCCATGCCGTCGGAATCGACCAACAGCGCTGCGACGATCCTCAGCACCACCGGCTGTGACGTGGTCAGCGCTGCACTTTCAAACGTTGCGGCCAGAGGCCGTCTGCCACGAATTCGGGGTCCTTGGTTCGCCGCATATATTCCTGAAAGCTCGAAGCACTGTCTGACGCCCAGGCGACTTGGTTGGTGTGAATCATCACGACGTCGTCACCCAGGGCGTCTGAGTACTTGCGTGCGATTGCCTGGGCGACGCGCCCCGCGGCAACCGCGTCGGCTTCCGCATCATGGGCGTCCATCAGCGCAACGCCATAGAACTCTGCGGCGGCCTCGAGAGTGCGCTTGCCTTTTCGGTACCTGTCCATCGCCCTGTCGATCACCAGCGGGTCGACAACCGGAGTCGGGTCGCTGAGGGGTTCGATTCCGTAGCGCAGGCATTCCCGATTGAGAAGGGTGAGGTCATACGCTGCGTTGTAGATGACGAGCGGCACGCCCTGCTCGAGCAGGGCTCGAATCACAGCGACGATTTCAGCGACGACCTCCTCGGCGGGGCGCCCTTCCTGCCTGGCACGCTCCGTCGTGATCCCGTGCACAGCACTTGCGCCAGCCGGAATCTCGATCCCTGGGTCGGCGAGCCACGAGACACCCTTCGGCTGGCCCTCAGCATCCACGACACCGACGTAGGCCGACACGATGCGACTCGTGTCGGTGTCGATGCCGGTCGTCTCGAGGTCGAATACCCCGAGAGTGTCAAACCATGGCGTTCTCACGTTCACACTCTAGGCGCGGCCACCGGCAGCGCTCGGAGACCCGACGTGGAGCCAGAAAAAGTCTTGCGTTCCCAACGTCAGGGTCACCGTGCCGTCCTCAGACATCGCGGGAAATTCACCGCCGCCGAAGAGATCGAACAGATGTGACCCGGCGAAGTCCGGTGCGGTAACCGTCACCGCGACAGGGTTGTGGGCAAAACTGAATACGCACAGGATGTCTTCGGCCGAATCACCGAATTGGGTGCCCGAACCCTCGTAGTGGCGTATGAAGGCGAGCACCGACTCATGATTCGTCTGGAGCACAGAAATCGACCCGAGACCGAACGCCGGATGAGCCTTACGAACGTGAATTACGTTGCGCACCCAGTGCAGCAGCGAGCGGGACTGTGCGAGCTGGGATTCGACGTTGATGAGGTTGTAGTTGTAGACGAGTGACTGCACCACGGGAAGGAAGAGTTTGCCAGGGTCCGCCGAAGAGAAACCCGCATTTCGATCGGGTGTCCATTGCATCGGTGTGCGCGATGAATCACGATCGGGGAGCCAGATATTGTCGCCCATCCCTATTTCATCGCCGTAGTACAGAAACGGGCTGCCCGGCAGGCTGAAGAGCAGCGCGTGCGCAAGTTCGAGCTCAGCTCGGGAGTTGTCGAGCAGCGGAGCGAGGCGGCGGCGAATTCCCACGTTTGATCTCATCCGCGGGTCGTATGCGTACCAGCCGTACATTGCCTGGCGGTATTCCTCAGACACCATTTCGAGCGTCAACTCGTCATGATTCCTCAGGAATACACCCCATCCGGCGCCCTCGGGGATGTCCGTCGTCTCCGACAGGATTCGAGTGAGTTCGGCGGCGTTCTGCGACCTGAGCGAGTAGAAAATACGCGGCATCACCGGGAAGTCGAACGCCATATGACACTCTGGCTCTTCCTCGGTGCCGAAAAACGCTGCGACTTCGCGCGGCCACTGGTTTGCCTCGGCGACCATGATTCGCCCGGGAAACTCGTCGTCGAACATCTGGCGTACACGTTTGATGTAATCGTGGGTCGGCGCTTCGCCTTCGCCGTTGCCTCCCTCGGATTCAAAGAGATACGGGATCGCATCGAGTCGAATCCCGTCGACCCCCAGATCGAGCCAGAACCGCATGATGTCCATAATCGCGTCCTGCACGGCGGGGTTCTCGAAGTTGAGGTCCGGCTGGTGTGAGAAGAACCGGTGGAAGAAGAACTGCCGCCTGACCGAGTCGAAAGACCAGTTGGAGTCCTCCGTGTCGACGAAGATCACCCGGATGTTCGGGTATTTCTCGTCGTTGTCGTTCCAGACATAGAAGTCCCCGTACGGCCCATCGGGGTCGCTCCGAGACTGCTGAAACCACTCGTGCTGGTCCGATGTGTGGTTGAGAGGGAAATCAATAATGATGCGCATGTTGCGTTCGTGGGCCTTGGTGACGAGATCCTTGAACTCATCGAGGGTGCCGAACTCGGGCAGAATGCTGCGAAAATCGGATACATCGTAACCGCCGTCACGAAGCGGCGACTGGTAGAACGGCGGCAGCCAGAGAGCATCGACGCCGAGCCACTGCAGGTAATCGAGCTTTGACAGCAAGCCCTGGAGGTCGCCAGATCCGTCGCCGTTGCTGTCGACGAATGACCGCACCATGACCTCGTAGAACACCGCGCGCCGATACCACTGCGGGTCGAGGGTGAGCCCCGGCAACTGGATCGGTGCTGTAAAGCTCACGGTGCTCCTTCTGGATCGGAAAAATGGGTTAGTAAGGAGTCTAGGCTCGCTCCACACGTCATTTTCGAGGCCCGGGAATACATAGACTGACCTGTATATGGTCACCCCGTCCCCGTATGCAGACATGCTCGCCCGCGTTCCCGTTGAGGCGAGGCAAATCGACCTGCTCGGCGGCACCACCCACTATTGGGTTTACGGTCAAGCAGACGCCAAACGAACCATCGTCATCGCTCACGGGTATCGTGGCGAGCATCATGGTCTCGAGCCCGTCATCGCACAGTTGCCCGACGTTCGCTGGATTGGTGCGGATATGCCTGGATTCGGTCTCTCGAGTCCGCTCACCCAAGCCCCGCACAGCATTCTTGGCTACTCTCGCTGGCTGACCGAATTCATCGATGCCCTCGGTCTTAGCGGTTCGGCCATCCTGCTCGGACACTCATTCGGATCGATCATCTCGGCGCAGGCCATCGCCGATGGTGCACGGCCGCCTGCGCTCATCCTGATCAACCCGATAGCGATCTCAGGGCTCGACGGCCCGAACAAGGGTGCGACAAAGGTCACTGTGGCGTTTTATCGGTTCGCCCGCAAGCTCCCGGTGCCGATGGGCAACTGGCTGCTTCGACACTGGATCGTCACCCAGTTCGTCAGTTCGACGCTCGCGAAGACCAAAGACAGACAGCTTCGGCGCTGGATCCACAACGAGCACCACACCTACTTCAGCACATTCGCCAGCCGGGATGTCGTTGTTGAGGCCTTCGAGGCATCCATCAGCACCCACGTTGGCGAGTTTGCATCTCAGATTCCGATGCCGACGCTACTGATCGCCGCTGAGCTCGACGACATCACGCCCATCCAGGCTGTGCGCGACCTGGCCGAAGAGATGCCGAATGCGACCCTGACAGAGCTCACCGACGTCGGCCATCTCATCCACTACGAAGTGCCTGCTCGTGCGGCTGACGCGATTCGATCGTTTCTGGTGACTCTGCGGCAATGACTGGGCTGCGGCCATGACAGGGGGCTCAATATGAAGGTGATCTTCGACTGCAGGTTCGTGCGGTTTCCCCGTCACGACGGGATCAGCAGGTATACAGCCGGCCTGGTTGAGGCCTTCTCGCGGCTGCACCCGGTGACCATGCTCATTCATGACGAGCGCCAGCTCACCATGCTTCCCGACCTTCCGTGGATAAAGTCGCGACCGGGTCACAGCCTGCTCGAGCCGCTCATCCCTCTTCTTACTCTCAATCGAGAGAAGCCCGACCTGGTGTTCTGCCCCATGCAGACCATCGGTTCCACCGGCAAAAACGGCTACAAACTCGTGCTCACGGTGCACGACATGGTCTTCTACCGAAACCGCACGCCGCCAAAAGAGTTCAGCCCTCTCGTTCGGCTTATCTGGTTTCTTTATCACTTGTCGTACTGGCCCGAGCGCTGGACTCTCAACCGGGCCGACGCCGTCGTCACCGGCTCCTACAATTGCGAGCGTGAGATGAACGAAGCACACCTCACGAAGCGACCCCTGACAGTGATCAGGCCGGGTATCGAGAACTCCGGGCTTGCACCGCGCGAGTATCCAACCGGCAAATCCCTGGTCTACATGGGCACCTTCATGCCAAACAAGAACGTAGAGACGCTTGCCGCCGCAATGCACCTGCTTCCCGGCTACACCCTGCGGTTATTGAGTCGAATCACCGACGAAGCCAGGCACCGCATCGCTGCGCTTGCTCCCGTTGGCTCCATCATCTTCGAGAACGGCGTCACGGACGAGCGGTATCTCGAAGTTCTGTCCGAAGCAACTGCCATGGTCTCGGCCTGTCGTGACGAAGGATTCGGGATCCCCTTGATCGAAGGGCTCAACTCGGGGACCCCGCTCGTCATCAGCGACATCCCCGTATTTAGGGAGGTCGGCGGAGAGGCTGCCGTCTATTTCGACCAGGAGCGCCCTGAGGCGTTTGCTGCTGCTGTGATCGCCATAGACGAGCCGGGGGAGTGGGAACGCCTCACTGCGCTGGCCAGGGCACACGCAGCGGACTTCAACTGGGCCGAGTCCGGAAAGCGGCTTCACGACCTGGTGCTGTCACTCGCTCCTGAAGCGGCCTCGAGCGAAACCTAGGCGGTCTCGCGCTTTTCGATCTCGTTCTGGTCGAGAAGGTCACCGCAGTCCGGGGTCACCGATTCGTCTTCGATGGGGTCGTTGAACTCGACCAACTCGAGCGCTCCGTCTTCTACGGTGAAGCTGTGGACGGATCCGTTTGTTATCGGCACACCGCGGTGGTGAGGCGCATGCGGTGAAACGGCATTCAGCACGGTGCGGATGACACCCCCGTGGGTAGCAACGACGAGATTGCTGCCCGGATGGCGTTGAGCCAGCGCGACTAGCGACGGTACAGCTCGTGCTGCGACGGCCTCTCGTGTCTCACGCCCTGGCACGACGGTATCGCCGGGGAAACGGCGGGAGATCTCGTGATCTGCCAGTCCTTCGGCGTCGCCGTATGCCCTCTCAACGATGTCATCGAGCACTTCGATGTCGTCGATCCCGATCTCTCGGCCGATGATCTGCGCGGTCTCGAAAGCGCGCGAAAGCGGACTGGATGCTACGCCATCCCAGCTGCGTCGCGCCAGAAGAGCGCCGGCGCGGGCCGCCTGGGCCCTCCCTGTCGCGTTCAAGGGGATGTCTGTGCTGCCCTGAATGCGCCGCGCGAGGTTCCAGTCGGTCTCACCATGGCGAACCAGGTAGAGCAGGGTCATTGCGGGTCCTCCTGGTCGCCGGCGCGAGTCAGGAAGTCAGCCGCTCAGCCAGTTCTGCGAGGGTTCCCGATGCGCCAGCATCAATCTTAACAGTCGCCCTGGGATCGCCCTTCGTCACTCCGCGATTCACGATCACAACAGGCATTCTGCGCTTTGTTGCCTGGTCGAGCAGCCGGATGCCTGAATTGACGACCAGCGAAGACCCGGCGATGAGGAGGGCATCAGCAGACTTGACCAGCGCGGTCGCCTCCACGAACTTCTCCATCGGGATGAACTCGCCGAAAAACACAATGTCTGGTTTCAGTATCCCTCCGCACACAGTGCATTCCGGTGTGACGAAGTCGTCGATCTGGGAGAACGCTACATCGCCGTCTGGCCCGAGTTCGCCAGCATCCGGCTCCTCGAGCCATGGATTTCCGGCCGCGATGCGCGCAGCTATGTCGCTCCTGGCGAAGTTCTGCCCGCAGGTCAGGCAGCGAACCCTGTCCATCGTTCCATGCAAATCGACGACCCGCAGCGACCCGGCTCTCAGGTGCAGGCCATCGACGTTCTGGGTGATGATGCCGTTGACTATCCCTACCTCCTCGAGTCGCGCAAGCGTGCGGTGACCGTCGTTGGGGCTCGCTCCGTCGAATCGACGCCAGCCCAGGTGACTTCCAGCCCAGTAACGTTTGCGATAGTCCGCGCTGGCCAAAAACTGGTCGAAGGTCATCGGATTCCGCGGGGGAGCGCCTTCGCCCCGATAGTCGGGAATCCCTGAGTCGGTGCTCATTCCCGCTCCAGTGAGCACAGCTACCGAGCGCCCGCGCAAGACATCGGTCGCGAGATCGAGCTGCTCTGCTGTCGCGTGGGGCCACTCGCGCAGCGTTGAACTGCCAGCCATGGGCACCTCCTGCCTTCGTCCAGAATAAACAACCGAGTTTTCGGATATGTTTCCGAATGCTGCGGATTGAACGCGGTTCGACCGGAGACTCATGCACATTATCCATATTGAAGACCTCACCGAACCCGGCCTGGCCGACTATTCGGGCCTCACAGACGTCGCGCTTCGACGCGTAAGCGAGCCGGCCGGCGGTCTCTACATAGCCGAATCAACGAAGGTGATCACGAGGGCAATCACGGCTGGACACCGCCCTCGTTCACTCCTGCTCCTGCAGCAATGGTTGCCGGATGTCGAACCGCTTGTCAGGGACCTGAACATTCCTGTTTACATCGGCCCTGCGACACTGCTCGAGAATCTCACCGGATTCAACCTTCATCGGGGTGCGCTCGCCTCAATGCATCGACCAGAACTCAGGCCCGTCGGCGACCTTATTGCTAACGCTCGCAGGATCGTGGTGCTGGAAGACATCGTCGACCACACCAACGTCGGCGCCATCTTTCGCTCGGCTGCCGGACTCGGCGCTGACGCGGTTTTGGTAACCCCACGATGCGCAGACCCCCTCTATCGTCGGAGTGTGCGGGTAAGTATGGGGACGGTGCTCCAGGTACCGTGGACACGGCTTCCGGAGTGGCCGGAGGGTGCCGAGATCCTGCATGGCGCTGGTTTTCACATTGCAGCACTCGCCCTCGCTGATGAGGCAGTGACACTCGAAACGTTTGCTGCCAATCCGCCGGAACGGCTTGCGCTCCTTCTCGGTACGGAGGGCGACGGGCTCAGTCGGGCCGCCATTGAAGGAGCCGATTCGATAATCCAGATTCCGATGCAGCACGGTGTCGATTCGCTGAATGTCGCGTCAGCAAGCGCAGTCGCGCTGTGGGCCCTGCGGTGAAAAAGGAGAGTGGAAAAGTAACATGAACAAATGCCCCTGAACCATCGCCAGATCTATCGCCGCCGAAGGCTGGCTGTGTTCGGCGGCATCCTTGTGGCTCTGCTGGTCGGGCTCTACCTACCGTTCACGCTTCTCGCGCCGCTCTCGGGCGCGCAGAAACAGCTGTCTCTGACCGCTCTCAAACCCGCTGCGGTGGCAGAGCCAGCTTGGCCTCAGTTCGGTGCGAGTGCGTTCGGCGTTGTCGGGTACGACGGGTTGCTCGAGAGCAGCGGATCCAATTATCCACTGCCCATGGCCAGCATCTCGAAGATCGTCTCAGCTCTCGTCATCCTGCAGGCGAAGCCGCTGGCGGTCGGGCAAGAAGGTCCGACCATCACCTTCAGCCAGGCAAACCATGACCTGTATGCCCACTACCTTGCGCTGCAGGGAAGTGTCGAGCCGATGCCCGTCGGCGGCACCATGACCGAGCACCAGGTGCTACAAGTCGCGCTCATGGCGTCTGCCAACAATTACGCGGACACCCTGGCCGGCTGGGCTTTCGGCTCGGAAGCGGCGTATGTTGCTGCAACGAAAACCTGGCTCGTCGCACATGGACTAACCCATACGACTCTGGTGGAGCCGACCGGTATCAACCCGGCAAATGCCAGTACCGCAAGCGACCTTGTCGCCCTCGGAAAACTAGCCCTGCACAATCCCGTGCTCGCTCAGATTGTCGACACCCCCACTCTCACACTGCCGATTGTCGGCACGATCAAAGATACGAACAAGCTCCTTGGCAAGGAGGGTGTGGTGGGCATCAAGACAGGCACGCTGACGACATCCAGCCTTCTTTTCGCCTCGAAATACACGGTCGGCGGAACGACGATCACAATCATCGGTGCTGTGCTGGGGGGAACAAAGGAGACAATCTATCCGGCAGTCTCAGCCGTGCTGGCCACCATTAAGGCCGGGTTCCACTCGGTTACGCTCGCGAAAAAAGGGGAGTCGTTCGGAACCTATACCACGCAGTGGAATGAGAAGACGGATGCCGTAGCCTCGTCGACAATCAGCACTGTTCTGTGGAGCAATACCCCGGTGACCGCGGTCGTCGCCCTGGATGATCTGCGGGTCGGCGCGAAGGGAGATCGAGCGGGCTCCGTTAATTTCACCGCCGGAAAGGTCACTATGAGCGTGTCGCTGCGCCTGGACCGAGCTATTCGCGATCCCGGACCGCTCTGGCGCCTGGCCAATCCATTTGCGGCTTTAGGCATTCGTTGAACAAAAATTATCTATTCTGATCACCGCATATATGCATGGCTCTCCCAGTATGTGCCTCTAGGGTTCAGGTATCTGATTGCAGAGCAAATCGCTCACCACACCACCGACTGGGAAGTCACTTCCGAATCGAGGACCGTGTCTGATCCTGCAGCTGTTGCGCCGGTAGTGACGTTCACAAAAACACGACCGGGGGGCAATGCCGCCAACCCCACGACCGAATACTCTGCGCTTCTTCGCACCGTACGTGACGCTGGACTTCTTCGCCGCCGCACCTGGTTCTACGCGCTCGTGTTCGGCATCATCCTGACTGCCCTCGGTGCAGCAATCGTCGGTTTCCTCCTTCTCGGGCACAGCTGGTACCAGCTGATCATCGCTGCAGCGCTCGGTGTCATCCTCACTCAGTTCGCCTTTCTCGCGCACGAAGCGTCTCACCGCCAGGTGTTTGAATCAGGCAAGCTCAACGACCTTGCTGGCCGAGCTCTCGCGAACCTGTTCGTCGGCATCAGCTATTCATGGTGGATGACCAAGCACAGCCGTCACCACGCCAACCCCAATGTCGCGGGCAAAGACCCCGATGTCGAGCGCGACTTCATCTCGTTCCAGGAGGTCGACGCTGCAAGGGCCCGCGGCATCTACGCCTGGGCAACCCGCCGACAGGGCTACTTCTTCTTCCCCGTGCTGCTTCTCGAGGGCATCAACCTCCACCGACACGGTTTCATCACGGTCTTCGGCCGCGGCAAAGTCGACAAGCGCTGGGTCGAAATCACTATGATCATGACCCGAACTGCCGCCTACCTCACGGTGATCTTCCTCGCCCTGCCGGTCGGAATGGCTTTCGCCTTTCTCGGCGTTCAGCTGGCAGTCTTCGGGCTCTACATGGGTGCGTCATTCGCTCCCAACCACACCGGAATGCCGATCCTCCCACACGACAGCAAAGTCGACTTCCTCCGTCGGCAGGTGCTCACCTCTCGCAACATCAAGGGCGGCTGGATTATG
>JAYTRC010000014.1:0-3042 GCA_043746355.1 Lacisediminihabitans sp.
AACCGGAAGAAATGGCGCACCCGGGTCGACCTCGCCAACGCGATGTTCGAGTACATCGAGATCTGAGACCGGCGCGAGCCTTCGGACCGGATCTTGCGCGAGAAGAGGCCACCCCATAGCTGCGTGTATATCTTCTGCCAGCTCATCGGCGCGTTACTTGCCGTCGGCACCGCATACATACCGTGGCCCAGGCGATGGCTCGCGACAGCGAGAAGTCGGACGCCAAAGAGCAATTCCCCGGTCTCGGCAGCGGCCGGGGCTTCGGCGGCAATAACCGGGGGACCAAAGTCCCGGCTCCTGCCTTACCGCTCCTCGTAAGTTGACGTCGTGCAGCTGTAGATTCGTGAGCTCGAACCCACTCGTGATGAGACCGTCCGTTATCCCAAGATGACTGAGCAATCAGACGCGGAGTCCTGGGATCCGGAGGAAACTGTCCCCTTCCGATTCAGCGCAGTGCCGTAGGGAATCGGTGGCACTCGTAGGAGGTCGAATGTCGGATCACGGTGCGGTGCTCACTATTCGGGACGCTGCCCCGCGGGTGGTGGATGAGGTCATCGCTGCCGTGGGTTCGACGATTTCCGGATTGTCGGGCGATGAAGCCCGCCGTCGCTTGGAGCAGCTTGGACCCAACGCACTTCGAACACATAAGGCGAATGGGTGGGCCGTCCTCGCCCGTCAATTTCGAAGCCCAATCCTCATTCTGCTGTTGGTCACCGCCGCCATATCCCTTTTTGTCGGTCAGGTGACGGATTCGATCGTGATCGCGATCATCCTGGTCGCGAGCGTTGGGCTGGGTTTCATCAATGAGTACCGTGCTGAACGGGCATCTGAGGAGTTGCATTCCAAGATCGCGCACCGCGCTATCGCGCTCCGCGATGGAGTTCTGACCGAGGTGAACGTCATCGATTTGGTCCCCGGGGACGTGGTCCATCTTGCTCTCGGTGCGATCATTCCAGCCGATATTCGACTAATCAGCTCCACCGACCTGCAGTGTGAGGAAGGTATCCTCACGGGCGAGTCTCTCCCCGTGGAGAAGACGAGCTCTCCGACAGAGGTCGGTGCCGCCCTCGGGGATCTGACCTCGTGCATCTTCATGGGCACCGTCATTCACGCGGGAAGTTGCGTTGGCGTTATCGTCGCCACGGGCGGGCGTACTGAATTTGGACGGATCGCGATGGGATTGGCATCCCGCGAACCACAAACCGAATTCCAGCAGGGATTGAGTCGCTTCTCCCGGCTGTTGCTGGAGATCGCGATTGTGTTGACCGCGCTGATCTTCGCAGCAAATCTCCTCCTGCACCGCCCGCTGCTCGAATCGTTGCTGTTCTCTTTGGCGATCGCGGTGGGGATCACCCCGCAGTTGCTCCCCGCTGTGGTGAGTACCAGCCTGGCTACCGGAAGCCGGACGCTCGCGCGCCAGAAGGTGCTCGTGAAACGCCTGATCTGTATCGAAGACCTCGGCGACATGGACCTATTGGTGACCGACAAGACCGGAACTCTCACCGAAGGGCGGATCAGCTTCACACAAGCTCTCCCTGCGGCGCCCGAATCCACGCCAGACACAGTCTTCCTGTGGGGTCTCCTCGCCACCGAAGTGGACTATTCTCAGCCGCAGATCACCGTCCTGGGCCAGAATCCTCTGGATACCGCCCTCTGGGAATCGTCTTCGGCAGCACACACTCAAGTTCGGGATTTCACGCGGCTCGACCTGATTCCCTTTGACCATCAGCGTCGTATGACCAGCGTCCTCGTGCGTGAACCGTCCGGCGAGACCCTCCTTCTGAGCAAAGGTTCGCCGGAGGACGTCATGGCCCGATGTGTCGACGTTCCGTCGGCGGCCGCAGCCATTCTCGACACGCAATACGGCGCCGGTGCCCGAGTTGTTGCCGTCGCCGCACGAGCGGTGACCGGAGTCGATTCCATCGCCAGCGCTGATGAAAAGGATCTGACCTTGGCCGGGTTCCTTGTTTTCGTTGACCCGCCGAAGGCAAATGTCCAGGATTCGCTGGAGCAGTTGGCGGTGCTCGGGATCACGGTCAAGATCGCGACCGGCGACAACTCGAAAGTCGCGGAAAAGTTGTGGCACGACCTAGGACTGACATCTGGCGGAACGCTAACAGGGATAGACGTTGACGCGCTCTCGGACACGGAGCTCGGTATTGCCGCCGAACGAGCAAGCATCTTTGCTCGCGTTTCGCCAGAACAGAAGGCACGAATCATCAGGGTCCTGCGGCGGCACGGCCGGGCGGTGGGCTTCCTCGGCGATGGTGTCAACGATGCACTCGCCCTGCACCACGCCGATCTCGGAATCTCCGTCGACAGCGGTGCGGATGTCGCCAAAGACGCGGCAGACATCATTCTTCTGGACAAGGATCTCGGTGTCTTGGCCCAAGGAATCATGGAGGGGCGACGGATATTCGCCAACACCATCAAGTACGTGCTCATGGGCACCTCAAGCAACTTCGGCAACATGTTTAGCGCAGCCACCGCATCCGTCATCCTCAGTTTCCTGCCGATGCTGCCCGGTCAGATACTTCTCAACAACCTGCTCTACGACTCCAGCCAGTTGGCGATTCCAGGCGACCGTGTCGACAAGGAACAACTCATCGCGCCTTCCCACTGGGATATTGCCTTCATCCGTCGGTTCATGTTCATCTTCGGACCGATCAGCTCGCTTTTCGACTTCGCAACCTTCGCCCTTATGATTTTCGTGTTCAACGCTGCTGCGGGAGAATTCAGGGCCGGTTGGTTCATCGAATCACTGGCGACACAGACTTTGATCATCTTCGCGATTCGAACCAGGCGGGTCCCTTTCTTCAAGAGCCGGCCCTCCATAGGACTCCTCGCCGCCGGCCTCGGGGTGGTCGCGATCGGAGCGTACATACCGTACTCACCTATCGCCGGAGTGCTCGGATTCACCCCCCTGCCCGCTCCATTTTTCCTCGCTCTCACCGGCATGGTTGTGATTTACCTGATCCTTGTCGAACTCGCCAAGGCCTGGCTATTTCACCGCCCGCGTCCTCAGCGCGAGACTGCCCGAGT
>JAYTRC010000015.1:0-4298 GCA_043746355.1 Lacisediminihabitans sp.
ACTGCGCTGCTCATGGCGACATCGTATGCCTCGTCTCGTGGCTACAGTGAGATCTTTGAGCACAGCACCGGCCGAGCGGCCATGCACGAATGCGGATCCCCATACTGGCCACCGGGTGCGCCACCGAGCGATCACAGAACGCCGCCATGTAGCGATCAACTCCACAGGGCTGCGGGACGGGTGACTGGCTCATGAACGGTCGTTTGTGGATTGAGTTGAAGTGTCGCCTATCGGATGATCGCGGCCCGGAGGAAGAGCCAGGTGCCGAGCGAGGCGAGCAGGATGACGACGCCGGCAGCGATGGCGAGCCACCAGAGCTGGAATGCAGTAACGATCGCGCCGAGGTCGGGGACGATGATCGCGATACCGAGTCCGATAACCACGACGAGTCCGATCGCGAGGAGCTGCGGTCCGCGGACGCCGTAGCGCACCCAGGCGGCGGCGAAGACACTGCCGATGGCGAGGAAGCCGAGGACGCCGAGGAAGACGATGGCGAGTAGTCGCCAGGGGTTGCCGGCGCCGAGGGCGTAGATGTCGAACGCGTAGAAGCCGATGAACCAATGATTGCTGGCGACCTCGATGAGCTCGAAGGCGAGGAAGACGATCGCGACGTAGGCGGCGATAATCGCCTGGAAGAGGAATGTGCCGGCGACGAAAGCACGCCGGGTGGAGCCGAGCGTGAGCGCGAACGGATAGTGCGAGGAGTTCGAGATCACGCCGAGGTAGATGAAGAAGCCGCCGAGGGCGTAAACGACCCCGGGGTTGCTCCGGCTGCTCTGGATCCACTCAGCGGTGCCGGGCTGGCTGCCGCCACGCCAGAAGATCAGGGCGATGATCACCGAGATGACGCCGACGACGACGGCGATCCAGAGCGGGACAAGGAACACCTGACGGCGGCGGTTCAGGTGCAGCTTGACCGTGGAGATGACAGCGCTCATGCGTGGGCTCCTTCCATGAGGCTGGGTTCGACGGCGTCGGCGCCGAAGGCGGCGACGAGTTCTTGGAGCGAGACGGCGGAGACCTGGACGCCGTTGCTGCCGGCCTCGCTCCGCAGACTCGCGCCCGGTGTGCCCAGGAGAGTCGCCGATTTGAGTCCGGGAACGGTGTGGGAAGCGAGCACCGTGTGGCTCGAGGCGAGCCGGTCGACGGCCTCGCTCGGACCACTGAGCACGAATGCCTGCTCAGGAACCTCCTCGCTCGCAACGTCAAGGCGGATCCGGCCGCGGTCGAGAATGACCACCCGGTCGAACAGCGCCTCGGACTCCTCGATGAGGTGCGTAGAGAGCACGATCGTGCGCGGGTGCGCGGTGTAGTCACGCAGCAGCACGTCGTGGAAGAATCTGCGGGCGGTCACGTCCAGACCCAGGTAGGGCTCGTCTAGCAGGGTGACGGGCGCGCGGGAGGCGAGGCCGAGCACGATGGCGACCGCGGAGAGCTGCCCACGAGAGAATTTCTTAATCGGAGCCCTACCCGGGATGTGCATGCCCTCGATGAGCTCCGCCGCCACCTCGGTGTTCCAGTTCGGTGCGTAGACCGGCGCGATGCGCAGCAGATCCTTCAGGTCATACCGGTCGGGATAGCGCTGGTTATCTCGAACAAGGATCACCTTCTCGAGTGTCGACTCGTGTTCGTAGGGACGCTCACCGAACACCTCGACACGTCCCGACGATGGCCGGTCCTGGCCGGCCACCAACGACATGAGAGTAGTCTTCCCCGCGCCGTTGCGACCGAGCAGCCCCAGGATCGACCCCTCAGGAACGCTCAAACTCACGTCGTACAGGGCTTTCGAGCCGCCATAAGCGCGGGTGACGGATTGGATCTCGATCGCGTTCGTCATGGCCGGTCCTCTCTCTTTTCTTCATCGATCAGGTGACGGAGCTCTTCGCCGCTGATGCCCAGCACATGCGCCTCGTCCACCAATGGGCGCAGGAATCGCGTCCGGAACTCGTCGCGCCGAACCTTCTTCAATAGCTCTCGGGCTCCTGTGGCGACGAACATGCCAACGCCGCGCCGCTTGTAAAGCGCGCCCAACTCAACGAGCAGGTTCACGCCCTTGCTCGCGGTCGCCGGATTCATCCGGTGGAACGCAGCGAAGTCCATCGCCGAGGGTACGGTCGTCTCTTCTGGGTAGACCCCTGCGACGATGTCGTCGGCTATCTTCGCAGCGAGCTGCTGGAAGACCGGGGCCTCTCCGGAGAACATGCCATCACTCTAGTCCATTACTTGACTAATGGACCTACCAGGCTGACGACGTTGTCGCGTCATTTAATCCGATCGCAGACCCCGACATTTACTGCCGCGATTCACGCCCGGTCGTGACACGCCGTGCGATCGTGCACCGAAACTCTGCACCGAAACCTTGGGGCGGCGAAACGGCCTGTCGACCGTTATCGGTTACAGGCTTCTGGCGTCAGCCCCAGAAGATTGGATCGCCGCTTTCCGCGACGACATCCAGCAAGGCCTGCACGTGTCGTGACGGTGGTGTTCGGTCGTAGCGGTGGAATCGGAGGTGTCGGTCCCGCCAGTAGAGGGTCCACTCGCCCGTTGTTGCGGTGTACCGAAGTCGCGCGATGGGAAATCGTGTCCACTCTCCCGCCGGGTCATCCCATGGTGGCCTTGTTTCCACGATGGTGACCGCCGTCGCGTTCGGCCTTGGGCGCTACGGTCGATGCACGTGGGACTTCGAGATGAGCCTGGAGGGTATACGGGAACCGGAGAGGATCCTTCGGGCTCGCCCGGTGGTTCAATTCACCTCGCGGAAAAAGACAGAGCTCGCGTACGGCTCGTGGCAGCCGTCTCAGATCGCCTTGGAAGCGCACCGCGCTCGTGAGGAACGGGACGCTTAGGACGGGTTGGAGGCCTTCAGCTTGCTGGCGATCCTCACCGAGAGTGCCTTCGATCGGCGGTCAAAGCCACCCGCTAGTCAACCTCCGTGCAGCGGCCACCTGCTGCTCTTCGGTGAGGCCGAGCTCGGCGAGGTACACAAGTCGCATTAGGGCCTGACCGATCCGAACCTTCTTGTACTCGGGGTCTGTGCCGCCGCCGGTGTGTGTGATCCCATCACGGGCGGGTATGAACCAGCTGATCCAACCATCGATGTCCTCGGTGACCAAGGCGAGCGCGCCCGGTGTCGGCACTTCGCTCAGCCGGCGCAGCCGTTGGCGAAGCGTTGGCCGGTTGTGGAACGTGGCCTTGACCCATGTCTTTTCGGTTTCGTCGTCAAGCGCTGCGAGCATGGTTTCCCGGATGCGTTTGAAGTCTTCTGCGCCCATTTCGGTGGCGTCGCCGTACAGGGCCGAGTGCAGGGCTTCTGCCGCGATGCCGATTGAGATGAGACGGGTCTCCATGAAGCCGCCTGGCGAGTATTCGGTGCCGAAGAACACGTTGCTCGCGTTAGACGTCTTCCGGCGAAGAGGAAGCCAGGCGGCGACAATTTGCGCAAATGGTATGTCGGCGCGGCTGAACAGTAACGAACGAATGGCATCTTCGTCCGGTTTGGCGGTATGGATCCGTTGGGCAAAGGTGTCTGCCCAGATCGACTCTTCCACTGTCTTTTCCGCTGAAACCTGCAACGTCGTCTTTCGCGTCAGTTCGAGTTTCATGCTGATCAGCCCGCATGCCTCGCCTGCAGCGAGGGTGATGAGGTCTGTCAGCTCGAGGGCTAGCGTGTCGAAATCTTCGAGAGACGCGGTCCCGGGAGGTGTGGCGCGGATAGTGGTCCGCGCTTCGCCCTCGACGCGGACGCCCCCTCGCACGTTCTTGTGGTGGAGGCCTCGTGTCGCGCGGTCCGTGCTGATCATCCACCCGTCGACTTCGGCTGATTCGATCTGGGCGGTGGTAAACGCGACTCCGTTAGCTTCGTCGTAGGTGAGGGCACTGGCGCCAACGAAGGTGGTGAGGTTCTCGATCTCGAGTATTGCGGATCTGAACGTGGTTGTCTGTTCGGTTTCGATCTGCGCGCCGACGACGACCCGGTGGACATGGAGCCGCTGGAATGTGGGCTGCCCATCTAGGAGCGCTCCGCGGTTGTGCAGTTCGAGCAACCGAAAAAGGGTGATCGGCTCGCCTTCACAATCACCGAAGAGAGTCTCAAGGTTCCGTGACCCGGCGTGTATGGCGTAGCCGTGTTCTAGGGGCTCGGTGATTCTGAGGTCGAAACCGCCGATCAGTTCGAGAGATGCTGCGCCGTCGTCTTCGATCTTGAGCACACCCGGTTGCGCGTACTCCTTACGTCCCGGCTCCCACCAACGTCCGACTTTTGTGATCGCGGTCATGGATATATCGTCCCAGCTGACAAC
>JAYTRC010000016.1:0-1629 GCA_043746355.1 Lacisediminihabitans sp.
GACTTCGTCTTCGTGCATGGTCGGGTGATCTCGAGCAAGCGCGGCGAGCTGTCCGTGCTGGCCGACGAATGGCTCATGGCGAGCAAGGCGCTGCGACCACTTCCGACCATGCACAGCGAGCTGTCCGAGGAGTCCCGGGTGCGCCAGCGCTATGCCGACCTGATCGTGCGCCAGGAGGCACGTGACATGGTCCGCAACCGAGCGACCATCGTTCGTGCGGTGCGCGACACCATGCACAACCGTGGGTTCATCGAGATCGAGACGCCGGTTCTGCAGCTAGTCCACGGTGGCGCCACGGCCCGACCTTTTCCGACACACCTAAATGCCTTCGATATCAAGATGTCGCTGCGCATTGCTCTGGAGCTGTATCTCAAACGAGCCGTTGTCGGCGGCGTGGACAAGGTGTTCGAGATAGGTCGCATCTTCCGCAACGAGGGTGTCGACTCCACGCACAGTCCGGAATTCACGATGCTCGAGGCCTATGAAGCCTTTGGCGACCAACACACGATGGCCGACCTGATGCAGGGGATCGTCCTCGCGGCAGCGGATGCTTATGGTTCCCGGGTCATCGACACCCCTGCCGGGCCGATCAACCTCGACGGCGAATGGCGCTGGCTGCCGGTCTATCAGGGCCTTTCCGAGGCGGTGGGTGAGGACGTCACGCCGGACACCGACGCCCAGACCCTGCTGGCGATCGCGACCCGCCGCGATGTGCCGGTCCACCCCGACTGGGAGGCCGAGAAGCTGGTGGTCGAGCTGTTCGGAGAGATCGTCGAGCCGACCCTGCTGCAGCCGACCTTCGTCTGCGACTACCCGCCGGCGGCCCAGCCGCTGGCCCGACCGCACCGCAAGGACCCCAAGCTCATCGAGGCATGGGACCTGATCATCGGTGGCACCGAACGCGGGACGGCCTTCTCCGAGCTGATCGACCCGGTGATCCAGCGGGATCGGCTCACCGCCCAGTCCGTCCGGGCTGCTGCCGGCGACGTGGAGGCGATGCAGCTCGACGAGGACTTCCTGCGTGCCCTGGAGTACGGCGCGCCGCCGATGGGTGGCCTCGGTCTTGGCATCGATCGCCTGGTCATGCTGTTCACCGGTGCAGGTATCCGCGAAACCATTCTGTTCCCGTTACTGAAGCCGGAGTGAACATGAGCCTGCATTCTGTGCTGATCGCCCTTGGCGCCCTGTTGCCATCCGCAGGCGTCGCCTTCTTGTTTTATCTGGTCATCAAGGCAATGCTCCAAGGCGACCGCAGCGAGCGTCTGGCGCATTCCAAGTGGGAGGCTGGTCAAGAACAATCGGCGTCTTCGGCGAGGCCTTCCAACAATGTCGACGAGCGGGATTTCGCATCATAGGAGTTTCGCGTATGGTGGAGCACGCAAAAGTCGGTGAACACAGATCATCGACTCATAACGTTCCTCATTCGGGAGTCTCCATGGCGCAACGCGTCCAAGTTCTGCTGGTTGACGACATTGACGGTGGCGACGCCGCTGAGACCGTGTCGTTCTCGCTCGACGGTGTCTCGTACGAGATCGACCTGACCGCAGCCAATGCCAAGAAGCTGCGTAACGACCTGGCCACGTGGGTGGGTCATGCCCGTCGCTCCGGCGGCCGGAAGAGCTCGCGCAA
>JAYTRC010000017.1:0-9878 GCA_043746355.1 Lacisediminihabitans sp.
GTCCGCCGATCGTAGTTCGCTGCGCAGGCTCCGTGTCCGGCTTTCGCGGCATATCCTCCCTCGCTTCGCTCAGTCCGGTATTCCACGACCGGGCACTACACCCGCTGCGCTCTCAACCGATCTATGTACCGGGAGCAACCCGGCTAAATAGAGAGAAGGAGAGTCAGGACATGACTGACATCGCAACGCTCGGCACCATCGAGCACATCGACCCCAACCAGATCGAGATCGAATCCAACATCCGCACCACCGTCAAGCTCGACCCCGCGTTCGTGGCATCGATCCGCGAGTACGGCGTCCTCACGCCGGTCGGCTGCCGCCGGAACGAGGACGGCACAATTACGCTGCGAATCGGCCAGCGACGGGTGCTTGCCGCCCGCGAGGTCGGCCTGCCCAGCATCCCCGCGTACATCGTGGAGGGTAACGACTCCACGGTGACCCGCCTGTTGGAGCAGTTCGCCGAGAACGAGCACCGCGCCAGCCTCACCGAACCGGAACGCGCAGCCGTGTTCCAGCAGTTGGCGTTCGAAGGGCTGACCGTCCCACAGATCGCAAAGCGCACCGGCGTCAAGAAAACAGTCGTCGAGGCCGGGATCACTGTCGCGGACAGCGAGTTCGCGGGCAAGATCGCCACCAAGTACGAGGTCACCCTCGACCAGGCGGCGGCGATCCTCGAATTCGAAGACGACCCCCAAGCGGTCAAGTCGCTCGTGCAGTATGCGGAGGACGCACCCGACCAGTTCCGGCACGAAGTCCAGCGCCAACGCGACGACCGTGCCCGCCGCCAACAGATCGAAACCGAGCAGGACACCCTGCGCGAACAGGGATTCACCATCCTCGACCGCGCGCCCTACTACGGGGAGAAGGAGTACACGAGCATCGGTGACCTTGTCACCCGCGACGGCAAGCCGGTCACCGTCGAGAGCCTCGGCGGAATCACCGAGAAGTATGCCCACGTGCGCTTCGCCTGGGACGAGGCGACCAGCGACCTGTACCTGCGCGAGTTCAAGGTCTACTGGTTCAGCAAGAAGCAAACCGCCGGGACAGGCGGCGGTCCCATGACCGACCAGCAGAAGGCCGAACGCAAAGAACTCATTGCCAACAACAAGGCATGGGCATCCGCAGAGGTCGTCCGCCGGGAATGGTTGACCGGACTTCTGGGGCGCAAGACCCTCCCCAAGGACGCCGCCCACTTTGTGGCGACGGCCTTGACGGGGCACCGCACCACCGTCGCGTCGGGACTCAGCGGCAGCAACCGACTCGCCGCGACCCTGCTCGGCCTCGACGCGCAGGACTCGGAATGGGGCCGAAGCCCGATTGACCCGATCGCAGAGTCACAGCCTGCACGGGCGGGGCACGTCACGCTCGCGGTCGTGTTGGGTGCGATCGAGGCCAGCACCGGCAAGCACACCTGGCGGCAGCCGAGCCGAACCGCCTGCGGCTATTTCGCGCAGATCGCCGAATGGGGATACCCCCTCTCCGACGTCGAGCAAATCGTCGTCGGCACGGACGAGGTGGACGAGCAGTCCGAGCCTGACGAGGACCACGTGCAGCGCGACGAGCCCGGCTACGAGGACGGTGGCGACACCGCTGCCTGAGTGATCGTGTGGCCCTGGACCAGAAGTCCGGGGCCACACGCTTGCCCAGCCCAGAGGACACAGAAAGCCCGCCGAGTAGAATCGGCTCGAACGGAGGGAGACCGGAATGGCCGCGCAGCAGTCCATGTGGCATGTCAACGATGTCGTCGCCTACGACGTCATGCGCGAACTCTCCAGCAGCGTCCAAGCCCGACTCCTCGACCGTGTCCGGGGCGGCGACGACTCCGCCCGCACTGAGCTGCTCGAGGTGCGCCACAACACCCTCCATCTGGACGGATACGACCGGGCGAGCGTGGACGCCTTCACGCAGCAGCTGCAACTTCGCGATTCCGAACTTGCACGGGCGGACTCAAGTGCCGGCTGAGGCCGACGACCCGATCACGCCGGAACAGGTCGACGAGATCTACGCGACACTAATCAGGCCCACCCTGTTCGGGGCCACCCCTGGCGGCGAGAACTCGCCGACGCTTGTGCTGCTGGGCGGCCAGCCGGGATCCGGCAAATCTCGTGCCAGCGCCCGGCTCCTTCAGGAGCACGACGGAATGATCGCCATCAGCGGCGACGACCTGCGAATCTTCCACCCGCAGTACCGCGAGCTGGTCACTACTCAACCTGAGGAGGCGGGCGCGGTTCTCGCCGATGCAACCCGGCCCTGGGTGCGGACCGCGATCCAGGACGCGCTGAATGGTCGGCAAAGCCTGCTCCTTGAGGGGACATTCGGTGACCCGGACGTCGCCCTCGCAACGGCGGCCCAGTTCCGAGAAGCCGGTTTCAACGTGCGAATCGTCGCCGTCGCGTCCCCGCGTGTGCTCAGCGTTGTCACAGCCGCGTCCCGATTCCTGCGCGATCGCAAAGTCGGTGCTCTCGCGCGGTTCACGAGCCTCTCTGCCCACGACCGCGGCTATGACGGCACCAGCCGCCTGATCCGAGCTCTAAACGCCTCGGCCGCGGATCGGGTGACAATTGTGAGCCGCACCGGACTCACGCTGTTCGACGACGCGTCACCCCGCCATGAGTCGTCGGCTCCGTCGAACGATGCGTTCGACGCTCTCAATCAGGGGCGTAGTCCCGAGTCGTGGGGAGCAAGGTCCACGATGGAGCTGTTGGGCGAGCTCAAGCAGATCACGGCCTACGCCATTGCCTCCGGCGAGCTCACTCCGGAGGTTTCCGAACTGCTCATCGAAGGACACACGCTCGCACTTCGCGATGTCGTGCCGCACCTCAGCGTCGACCCCGATTCTCCTCAAGCCCGGTTCATTCAGCAGGCGGTTAGCGAGCAAGTTGTTGCTCTCCGCCGAGCATTGACTACCGATCCCCCTGACGTCGCCCCCAGCTCGTCTCCGGACGTCTCCGCCCACGTCTCGCTCGATTGACTTGCAGCCGTCAGCCTCGCATCGGCTCGAACGCAAGGCACCGAACGGGCAACATCTGACCTCGAGGCTTCTCGGCGCTGAACGACGCCGGTGGTAGCGTGAAGATAGGGTTCTCAAGAGGAGATTGCGGGAAGATGGCGGAACAGCAGGAGGTCCTCACCGCGACCGAGGCTGCCGCCTTGCTCCGCGTGAGCAGCAAGACGCTGCTGACCTTGGCACGCTCCGGCGCGATCCAAGGCGAGAAGGTCGGACGGGCATGGCGATTCCTTCGGAGCGATGTCCTCGCCTACGTCCGCGGAGCGCATGAACCACGTAGGGTGTCGCGGTGAGCGGCGAGTCGCTCGCTCCTGTGATCACCGAGGACGATGGCCTGTCAGCGAAGCTCAAACATCGCCTCGATCAAAGGACTGCGAGCGACCCTGACTTCTGGTCGTTCAACGCTCTCAGGAGCCGAACCGGCAACCACGCACTCTTCCAATACCCAGCGATGATGGTGCCCGAACTCCAAGGCGCGCTCCTCGACGACCTCATCACCATCGAGCCGGCCACTTCGCTCATCTACGATCCCTTCGCCGGGTCGGGAACTGTCATGCTCGAGAGCCTCTACCGCGGCCTCGATTTCCATGGCAGTGACATCAACCCCCTCGCAATCTTGCTGTCCCAGGTGAAGTCAACGCCTCCAAGCGTGGACACCCTCGCTTCTGCGAAGGCCGAAGTTCTCGCTCGCGCCGCTGCCTCAGCAGATCTCGATCCGCCTGTGTTCTCAGGGATCGACAAATGGTTCAAACCCGAGATCACGTCTGGACTCACGCAGCTTCGTAGCGCCATCCAGGCGGTCGACGACCTGACCGCACGACGATTCCTCTGGATTTGTCTCGCGGAGACCATCCGATTGGTATCGAATTCGCGCATCTCCACCTTCAAGTTGCACACGTATCCAGCGGAGGAGATCGCCCGTCGCGAAGTCGACGCCGTCAAAGTATTCGGAGCGGTCGCCACACAGAACCAGGACAGGCTGACGCAACACTGGGAACGGGTCACAAGAATCCCCAGCGAACGGTCAAGTCCCACGGCTCTCCTGCTGCCAGGTTCAGTGTCAGATCGTTGGGTTGCGCCGAAGCGAGCGGACGCTCTAATGACCTCACCGCCCTATGGCGATAACAAGACCACCGTCCCCTACGGTCAGCACAGCTATCTTCCGCTGTGCTGGATCGACACGAACGATATCCCCGGCGGATTCGATCGCAGCCTTCTCGAGACCACTGCGCGAATCGACAGCCTGAGCTTGGGCGGTTCGATCAAGAACGCCGACAAAGCGCGCGATGACCTGACAGCTGCCTCGCCCTCACTGAGAGAATTTCTCTTGCTAATCGACAACACCCCGCCGCTTCGGAAGAAGGTGCTTTCCTTCGTCCGCGACTACCGATCTGCGCTTCAGGCCATCCGACCCCGACTTAAGGATGGAGCCTTTTGCTTCCTCACTCTCGGCGAACGACGAGTCGGCCGGCAGACCTTTCCCCTTGTCGACATAACCAGGGAACTTCTCAAGGCGGATGGCCACGAGGAAGTAACCACTATTGAGCGAGTACTACCTGGTTCACGAAAGAGAATGGCCGCCAAGAATAATCAAGGCGACACGATGGCTCAGGAGTGGATACTCGTCACCAGGTCCTGGGCCGCCGACCGAAACACCCGCGCCCGATGAGCACCGCCAACACCGGCCACGAGCGCGGCGCCACGGTTATGCACTTTGAAGTACATCCATCCGTGTTGTTCAAACTTGGTGAGGACCTAATCACGGACGACGCACAGGCGCTCGTCGAACTCATCAAGAACTCTTACGACGCGGACGCCCAAGTGGTCCGCGTCGACATCGACACTCGCAACTGGTTCTCGCGCGCAACTGGCGAACAGGTTGAAGCGCCGACAAAGCCCGACGACTCCTTGGTACAAGGACGGCTGTCGGTCACCGACGACGGCACCGGCATGGATCTCGAATCCATTCAGTCGGGTTGGCTCACCGTCTCTTATAGCAAGAAGCGGCTGATGAAAGCCGCTGGCGAGCAGACCCCGGGACGCCGCACTCCGCTGGGCGACAAGGGATTGGGCCGACTCGGGGTGCAACGACTGGGCACGCTGGTCAAACTCACGAGCATTCCAGCGAACGCAAAGTCGATCGAGCTACGCAAACCCATTGGCACCACACGCAACGAGATACTCATCGACTGGTCCCAGTTCACAACCGCGGACACACTCGCGGCCGTGTCACTTGAGGTCACTACGACCGTTGTCGACCAGAGCAATTCCGGAACAACCGTGAGCGTCCTCGGGCTTCAGAACCTCGACTACTGGGAGGGCACCGGCGACCTTGACCTCCAAAAGGAACTGACTTCCATTTTGTCGCCCTATGACAGCGCGGCTGGCATCCGCTTCTTCATCAAAGTCAATGGTGCCGAAATCGACATGAGGAGCGAGGCACGACGCGTACTGGACGCCGCCCCGACGCACTTCAAGTTCGACTATGCAGAAGGCGTACTCAGGATAGAAAGCTCAACGTCTCACTCAATTCTTCGAGGAAGAAAACCTGACGAACGAACCGCGTACAGCCAGTTGGTGGTGCCCGACGGCGGTTTTCAGTTTGCTGAATGGCTGATCTCTGCCCACGCCGCGCGGGCGAGGGAACTGGGCGCGGAGGCTGGCGACGATCAGTTCTTTCTCCGCTTCAGCAAAACGGTTGCGCTCGATGATGCAGTGAGTTCCAAAATCCCGTTTGCCGATCCTGGGCCGTTCGCCGGGGAAATCAGTTCGCTGAGCTTCGACCCAAACGACGAGTCCGCTTTCGACAAAGCCTCTGATCTGCGCGAGTTCGCTGAAGGCATTGCCGGCATCCGAGTGTTCCGCGATGGCTTCGGCATCCGACTCGATGATGACTGGTTGGGATTGTCGAATCAACAAACGACAGCAACGTCCTACTACGGGCTTCGACCGAAGAACACGGCAGGCTACGTCAACCTCAGCGCCGCTCACAATGCCGCGCTCGAAGAGACCTCCAGCCGCGAGTCCTTCCGAGACACCCCGGCCTGGCAGGGCTTCTTTGGATTGATGCTGCAAGTGGTCACCTTTGCGCGCACCAGCCAAGAATTCGCGCGACGGAATTGGGTGGTCTACCGCAGGCAAGAACTGAGCCCGACGCAACTGGACGAGTCGGCGACGCCGGTGGAAATCACCCTGCATATTCACGATCAACTCGGGAAGGCCGGTGCAGCGCGGGCCCGAGCAGCCGAGGCTCGCGAAACGCTCAAGGGTCTGACCAAGACCGTCGCCCGGCTCAACTCGTCGAAGGATGACTCCTCAAATGCGGTCTGGACAGATCCCGCGCTCCAAGCCGCGATCGACAAAGCAATGAGCGATATCCAGTCTGTGCAGCACGACGTGTCAGCGTTGCTGGACCAAGTGGACGATGTCTTCCAGGTCGTCACAGAGGTGCAGGGATCGGCCAGTCTCCTGCAAGACAAGCTCGAGATCGCGGAGCAACGCATCGAACGCGCTTGGGAGTCTGTCGCGTTGGGCCTGAGTGCTGAGCTCCTCGCACATGAAGTCGATCAGGTTGCCGAACGGCTGCGAGGGCGCAGCCACCAAAACATCGACTACCTCAAGCGAAGCCAGCCCAAGGAAGCACGCTCTCTCGCCTATGCGGAGCACGTCCGAGCCTCATCGGCCGAACTGCTCCGACAAGTTTCGCGTCTCAATCCCTCCCTGCGGTTCAGACGAGACCGGAAATCCAAGAACTCACTGTCGACCCTTGTCGCCTCGGCGATCGAATACCACCAAGGACGGCTAGCGGGGGAGGGCATCACAATCTCCCTTGACGTAGAAAAGGACTTCCAGGTCACCATCAACGAGGGCAAGTTCTCCCAGGTCCTCGACAACCTCATCCTCAACAGCGAGTACTGGGTTCGACGTCACATCCAGCAGGGGAAGGTTGCGGCAGGCGCAATTGAGATTGTCATTGACTCGCCCAGACTCAGCATCCGCGACAACGGCCCTGGCGTATCGCCGAGTGTCGAGGATTCTCTGTTCGACGCGTTCGTGACGACGAAACCCGAGCTGCAAGGACGTGGCTTAGGGCTCTTCGTGGTGTCCCAGCTGCTCGATTCAGAGGGAGCCGCAATCCAGCTAGCCGACCATCGAAACGAACTCGGTCGAAAAGACACATTCGAACTCGACCTTCGAACCATGTTGCCGGGCGCCGACCCCCGGGCGACTGATGACTGAGGACGACCAAACTCCGGAGCAACTCGCGGCGGCCCGTATGGCCGCTGTCATCAAGGCGATGGCGATCGAGACCGTCATCAGTGTCGACGACTCGTACGCTCTGGGCGACGAGACGGGCGCGCCAGCGGAAGTGACGGAAGAGCTCGTCTCCTCGCCCGACCTCCTACAACTCGTCGTGACCTCCCTCCGCAAAGCCGACCCGGAGCTCAAATTCAACGATGTGGACGAGGAGAGCGAATCGGCCGTCAATGACTTTGTCACTGAGAACTGGGCCGATCTCGGAATGGACGTCCGCACAGAACTGCTCACCGGCGCACGCACCCGAAGAAAGGACCGCGAAGCCAACCTTGACGATGTCGACACCGCAGCAGACCTCGGCGCACCCCAGAAACTCGCCGACATCCTCGGGGACAGCGCCAACTTCGTTCAGGTTTCACTCGCTCAGTGGAGGGCCGATTGGGCGACCCTAGTCGCCGGCCCGGGCAAGGTTCTAGTTCTCATCGACCGAAGCTTCGCCAACGAGGACGGAGGCACGGACACGACAGGCGAGGACCTTCTCCAGGACCTCCTCGCCCAAGACCTCGCTCATGTCCGAGCCGGTCTCTTGACCTTCACCGCAGCCAACGAGGACGACGAGATCCGAATCACCAAGGAACTCCGCGCCAAACACACCGCGCACGCCGAGAAGATTGTCGCAATCGGAAAGTTCCGATTGACAGACGTAGCAGAGTTCCCCGCCGCAGCCCGAATGCTCCTGCTAGTCGGCGAAATTGCGGCCTACCGCGAACTTGCCGGCAAAGCATTCGACCAAGCACACGCACGAGTCAAAGATCATCTGGTCGCACTGCAGGACTACACCCTCATCGGCGCAATCGCGGCCGCACAAGACGAGGGCACATTTGAACTCGATCACCCGCTGCGCCTGGCTCAGCGGGTGTATCAACAGGAACTCGCTCGAGCAATCAGAGACCCCGCCTTCGCAAGCACCATCCTTCCCCGGTTTCGTGAAGGAGCAGTGGGGACTTTCGTAAACGCGAGCGCGGCCGGAGTGCAGATCCGCGAGGTGCTGCGAGCTGACACATTCGAACCAGACGACTACGTCAACGAGCTCGGACTGCCCATCGAAATCGGCGACGTCTTCCGCCTCGAATCCCTGTACCCGGTGACTTCGACTCGGACCAAGGCGGACGCCCGCTACTACATCCTCCTAGCGCAAGCGTGCGACCTCTCCATCCGAAGCAAAGGGGAACGCGCCAATGACCTGTTCGAGATCGTCCTGCAGCGAATCGAGCCGGTCGACGAAGACGAACTACGCACCAAGCCTCACAAACGCGAGCGCATGCACACGCTCGGAGAACTCGAGATCGCATCCACCCAAAAATGGGCCGTCAATTTCGCACAGGCGGTTGTCGTTCCCACTATCGCGATTGATGCCACGGTCTTCCAGGTCGACGGAAACTCGGTGATCAACCCAGATCTCTCGGAGACCCGGCCCATGGCTTCGGGTTGGCTTATGCGCCAGCAAGAGCTCAAGAAGCTCGCCGGCCGGATGATCGATGAGTACGGCAAAGCCGAGACAGCAATGCGAAGCGTGAGTGGGAAAGACGAACTTCTGCTGAGGCTGGGGGCATCTCTGGCGGGCGCAACCATGCACCAGACCCGCGGTGTCACCGCGATCATCGATACAACTGCAAAGACCGTGCGGTACGGAGTTCAGAGGTACGGGCGCGTTCGCGCAGACATCGCGGTGAACGTCGCCTCCCTGGCATCCACATACAACTCCCGGCCCGCATTCGAGACCAAAGCTGTGGCCGAACCTAAATCATGACGGCGTTGCACCCAAGCGACGATGACTCGCCACCGAGTGCTGGTGAGTGGGCAGACCTACTCGCCATCGCGACGACACCAGTTCGCGAACTCGCATCGTCGCAGCTACCAGAAGATCCAGGCGTCTACCTGTGGCGACACGAAGGGCAGGTCGTCTACGTCGGAACGGCCAAGAGTCTTCGTGGGCGAGCGTGGAAGAGACATCTCGGCGGCAGTAGGAGCCTGGCAGCATCGTCGCTGCGCCGGAATGTCTGCGAACTGCTATTCGAGATTCCGCCGCGCGTAACCAGCAATCCGAATCGGGAGATGGTCACCCAGGAACAAGCAACTTCCATCCGAGAGTGGCTACGCCAATGCGAGGTGTCCTGGTCGGTCTGCGCAACCGAGAAGGAGGCCAGCGACCTCGAGAGCCGACTGCGCACAGAATGGCTACCTCAACTCAATCGCGTCTGATCACCGGTCGGCGGCTAACCGTCAGCTCGGTCCCGGGCTGACTTGATGAAACCCATCAGCGTTTCAATTGGCCACTCCGAGAAATCCTTGAAGTCCTCCGCAGGCGGAAAAGGACGAGGCCGCCGCGGCGGAATCGGGGGAAGCATCGTTTCCGGGTCGTCGTCCGGGTGGAGGAATAGCACCTCATCGGCGTTCCACATCGTCGCGAGGTTCACCACGGACGCGAACTCGGGCTTGCCCTCGAGCTGACCGTCTCCGGGTGGCGCGTCGCCTCATCGGGTAGCGGTGTTCTGGTGACCTGGTAGCGCTCTTCTGCGGAAGTGGTAGCGGCCCGGACTGGCTGTGCCCGGGC
>JAYTRC010000018.1:0-9704 GCA_043746355.1 Lacisediminihabitans sp.
CGCCCAGATGGCCGCGACGAGCACGACGATGAGGACGATCCAGCCCCAGAATTGAGCCAAGAACTGCAGCGCGACCCAGAGCGCGATGACGCCTCCGAGCAGCAGCAGGCAGAGGTCGAAGAAACGCCCAGCGAGGCCCTTCGGGGTGGGTTCCTTGTCGGCCATGGGTCATCGCTCCTGTTCTCCGCTAAAGGTTCCGATGTGACTGCGGGTGAAGTCGCTGGGTACGGGGTAGCCGGGAATGACGATGTCGGATTCGATCTCGTTGCCCCACACGCTCCAGTCGCGGTGGCTGTTCGGGCGTTGCCGTGCGAACAGTTCGAGGTATGGGCCGTCGAGGACGCGTTCGATGAGGGGGATCATCTCCTCGGGTTTGCGGGAGTGTTCCTGCCTCGGGAAATGCAGCGTCGAGCGCTGCCCGTGAAACTTGAACGGTGCCTTCCCTCGGGTGCCGTGCAGAAGCAATTCATGGGATCCCCTAAAAAATTGACCCAGTCCCATGTAGTACTTATCCCAACTGGCGTTGGTTTTATAGTGGAATTTCCACGCCTTCATCACTTCAAGGCCGGCCGGAAGGGCCCCGTTGGTGACCCAGAGCAGCAGGGTCGCATTGTCGTCCGCGAGATCAGCCACGGGCATGTTCTTGATGCGTTCGAGGGTCATCAGGTCGTAGTGCTGCGCGGCTCCGCGGGCACCCTTCTGCTGGATGTCCCAGGGCGGGTCTGCATAAATGACCTTGTACTTCTTGCTCGGCACCGTGGTCTCGGTGAGCGCGTCGTTGGTGTTCATCGTGAGGTTCCTCCTTTCAATTCCGCACCTCTGGCACCGCAAATTGCGTGCCCTCGGGGTGGACGTATGGTTATGGGCTCTCGGCGGTGTTCGCGCAATGTTCCGATCGCTCCGGCCGCGATGTGATGCGACAGGTGATCGGAATAGCGGCTGACAGAGGTCAAGGCGTTGAAGCTGTGGCGGCCATTGGCGGCGATCCTCGATGTTGTGGAATTGGCAACGATGTTCACGCGGTTGCCTCCTCGGTAGCGGTCTTGCCGATTAGGCGGCGTCCGCGACGACCGACCGTCAGCTCACCGAACAGCGCACGGGCGACCGCACCCGGCGGGTCGCCGTGACCGATCCGCAAGCCGACTGTGTCGTCGTCTGCTGCGCTGGGAGGGTCCGCGTTCAGCCCGATGGCGAGCACGGTTCCCGGGAAGCTGCGCAGCCGCTCGAGGGTGTTGTCGGTGTCGAACAGTTGCCAGTCGGTCAGCACGACGAGCCGAACCTCGTGCTTCGGGAGGCTGGCCGCGATCTCCTCTGCCCTCGTGAGGCTGGGGCTGAGGACGCTTGAACCAGCAGCGAAGCGCGGCACTCGCAGGCCGCGTGTGAGGTGCTGTTGGAACGTGGGGCTGCGTAGCTTGCCCGGGTCAACGTCTCCTCGGGGAGTGTCGAAGTGCAGCACCCCAGCTAGGCACTTGCCGCAGGAGCACCATTCCTGGAGTGCTTCGAATGCCAGTTGTGCTTCCTGGTAGCGGTTGCCGACAGGGTCACCCCCGCCCGGCAGGGACACCGACCCGGAGTCATCGAAGATAGGGAGCACCAGGCGGGGCTGTCGGGGGCAGAATCCCGGCCAGCCCAGCTCAATCGCCGTCTCCTTGTTCGGCTTGACCGGGCGTGGCATCTCGCCCACGAGTGCACTAGGTTGCAGGTGCGGTGCGAGGCTCATGCTCCAGCCCCGTCCTCGCGGGCACGGCGTCCAACAACTGGCTCGGGTTCGGTGGCGGGGCCGTGTCCGGCCACGCCGGGGTTGCGGCGCAGCACACGGTGCTTGAGTCCCTCGTAGGTGAGCAGTGCCGCTTGTCCGCGCACGTCGTGCTCGTTGCGGATCGACTCGTCCTCGGCGATCTTCTTCAGCGCGGCCTTCAGCGGGGTGCTCGCAGCCAGCGTCGACTGGCGCTTGAGGGTGCGCTCGTAGTCCTTCTCGGCGGTGTCGATTGCGTCCGCGATCTCATCGGTGACGATGTAGCTGGAGATGAAGCTGGCGGCCGCGATGCCCGCAGCAAGAGCTCCGTAGATGAGGCCGCTGAGTGGTCCGTCGATGGTGGAGCGCAGCGCGAAGATGCCAGACGAGATCAGCAGGCCCACGGTGGCGCCGGTGTAGACGAGGGCCTTGACGAAGTGCGTGCCGTCATCGGTGCCGTCGAACAGGTGGGCGAAGGGTTCCTGCCGTGTAGTGAGGTTGGTGCGTTCGATCTTGCGTTTGCTCGCCATGCGCAGGTCTTTTACCTCACCCCCAACCAGCCCTGCCGTGACGACCGCGACACCGGCCGCCAGCGCCTGGATCAGCGCCAACTCGGGGATCTCGCCGTAGTAGATCTGCGCCCCCGCCTGTCCCGCAACATCGCCCAGCAGCAGTAGTGCGGTGCGAACCATGAACCAGCCCTTCTGGCCGTGTTTGCGGCGCACGAACGGACTCAGGGCGGCGATCGTGCGCTCCAGACGGCGCTGGGCGCGTTTGACCAGTCGGCGGTGGCGGCGGCTGAGATGCTCAGCCGTTTCGGCCTGCCCCTTCAGCCCTGAGTGGGCGATCAGAGCGGGACGGGACTGAAGGATGCCCTCGGCTTTCCAGAGCGGTTCCTGCTCTCGCCCGAAGGCATCCAGTTCGTTCTCGACATGAAGGGCTGGCCCGGCCCGGCCGTCGATGCGGTGTGCTTCGTCGACCTGCTGGAGGCTGAGGTTGCTGTATTCGGTGACCCGCTCATCGGTCGGGTCGTAGGAGCCGTGGGTGTTCTTGGTGATTGCCATGACGGTCACCGCCCTGCCGTGTAGTCGGTCACGGACACACAAGTTTTCGCACCGGTCTTCACACACAGTGCGTTGTAGAAGGCGACCAGCCCTTCGACCAGCGAGGACGGTGCCGGGTCGCCGTCAACCCGGCCAAGACCCGCCACGGTAATGCTCGCGCCCGGCAGGGCCGGAACGTTCACCGTGGCGGCCAGATCGGCGGCCTGTGCCGGAGTGAGTACCGGCGATTGCAGGTCGGTGCCGATGTTATTCAGACCATCCGTCAGCACGTACAGGTGCAACTGGTAGGTATCGCCGAGTTGAGCGGCATACTCGCCGGCCAGCCGGTAGACCGAGGTGATATCCGAACCGCCACCCGGTAGCGCGGCGAGGGCGGCACTGTATTTGGCGGTGATCTTACCCATCACGCCCTGGACGAGTTTGTCGACCCGGCGCAGACGTGCGTTGTCGGTCGCACCCGGCAGCGACAGGTCGCCGTCGTAGATGGTGACCGTCGCGCCGCTGGAGACAGAGAACGCGCGAACCATCAGGTGGCCGCCGCAGATCGCGGTGCGCCGGACCACATCTGCGGTGATCGCCAGCCGTTCGGTGGTGATAGCGTCGCCGGAGCTTGAGCCGCTGCCGTCGATCTCAACGTCGGCAGCAACCTGCTTGTTTGTTGTGCAGGCGGCAAGGATTGTCTGGTCGGTGGTGGTGTTGGCGTTCGTGGATGAGCACGCGGTGAGCGTGAGCGCTGCGCTGAGGGCGCAGACAGCCACGCCGGTGCGCAGTACGGTGAAGGTGGTCAATGAGTTCTCTCTTTCGTTTCTTCACAGGGACAGGGATGGGATTGATTCGGCCAAGGGAGCGATGCAATTGACGTTGCATCGCTCCCGCTTCGAGCTATGAAGTTGTTGACTCCAGTCTGATTCGCGTCGCAGCCTGCGTCACTGACACGAAACTGACACCACCCGAAGGAGCCGACCAGTGAAAGACGACCCGACCCGGCTCCGGCTTCGCGACGAACTACGCCAGCTTCGGCGCGGAAACGGTACCCTGTCCGCCGATCGGATCGCCGTCTCCGAGGAACTCGTCAACGTCATCGGCATGGGCAGTGCTGAGCAGGCCTACGCGACGTTCGTGGACATGCTCAAGCGCTACGCCGTCGAGCCCGAGGGTGACATCCGCGCGTTCCTGGAGACCTGCGGTGTCGGGCTCGAGGGCGACACGCTGAATGAGCGACTGGCTGCATACGCTGCAGTTCACTTCGTTGACCCGCGCACGGCGCTTCGGCGCAGCGACCGGGGTGCCGACAAGCTGGCCACGATCTTCCGCGACGAGATCCTGTTCAACCGCCCGTGGGGGAACATCATCATCTACCAGTTCGGCGACCTTGTGAACGCCAGCGTGGCCCTGCATATTGACCCGCAAGCCGAGTACAAACCTCCAGCAGTGTGGATCAACGACGAGGAGCTGGACGGGCTCGCGTTCGAGTTCAAAGACACCGGTGCCCCGACCGGATACCTCCGTGCGCTTGAGCACATCGACGGATACGAGCTCCAACGCGACAAACCCTGGCTGTACAAGATCGACGTCAACTGGCGCATGCCCGTTTGGCCGCAATGGGTACTCGGTGCCCAACTAGCCGACAACAGACTGATCGTCAAACTGCAAACCCAACGCAACTTCATGACCGAAGCCACCATCACCTGGGGCGGCGCGATTGAGGAGATGCCCGCGGTAGGCGAACCGTTCAGAAGCTTCACGACGGTTGGAGGTGGCGATCAGTGAAGGACGATCCGCTGAGGCTCGATCTCCTTGAAGATTTGCGCCTCATCAGGCTCGGGACTGGCGAGTTCTCGATTGAGCGACTGACCTTCGCCGAGTCCCTGACCGACTTTCTCGGGCGCGGTAGCGTCGAGCAAGCTGTCACGTCGCTGCTGGACTACCTGGCTCAACAAGGCAGCGATCTCGAAGGAGACGTTCGCGCCTACTTCGAGACCTGCGGGGTCGGTATGTCTCTGGACAATCTCGACCTACGGCTCAAGCAATACGCCACCGCGCACCGCGTCGATCAGCGCACGGCACTGCGGCGAAGCGACCGTGGGGGCCGCTCGCCTGAGCTACATCATCCGCGACTCCTACCTTTACGAGCGACCGATGGGAAACCTCGTCGCCTTCCAGCACGGAGCCCTGATCAACGTGAACGTGTCGATCGAAGTCATCGAACAGTCGCAGTACCGGCGGCCACAGGTGTACATCAATAACGTGCTCCAGGATGGTTTGGAGTTCGCCCTGCACGAATCCGAGACCCACCCCATGCTCCTCGAGGGGGAGCAGTCATTCCGGGATATCCCACTGAATATCAACGCCAGCGAAGATGATCCGCTCGCGACCGTACACATCGCCTGGGTCATGCCCGTGTGGCCGACATGGTCTCTCGGAGCGACCTTTCTTGACAGTCGGCTCTATGCCAAGCTCAGCGTCAGCCGCAACAACTTCGTCGAGATGGACATCCACTGGGCCAACGAAGAAAGCGCGAGTTCACGCGACCGACCGCTCCTCGACCGGGGAGACGATCGAGAAGACTCTTGACTGAATACCGCTCATGCTTCATAGTCAGGCTCAGAAATGTGGATAGCACGATCAAAACCACTTCCTAAACATGACAGTCGACGTGGCTTCACCATCGTCGAGCTCCTCATCGTCATCGTGGTCATCGGCATCTTAGCCGCCATCGTCATCGTCGCCTATAACGGCATCACCCAGCGGGCGCATGTCGCGGCGTTGCAGTCCGACCTTTCGGGTGCGGCCAGTCAGCTCGAGATCGACAATGTCAGCAATGGTGCGTATCCAGCCGATCTGTCCAGCGCTGGGCTGAAAGCCAGTCCCGGGACGACCTACCAATATGTCTACACCAGCAGCAGTAATAGTTATTGCCTGACCGGAACTAATAGCAATGTTGTCTACATGGTCTCGGCCGCTAACCCGACCCCAACGGTCGGTGTTTGCCCTGGCGTCTCGACGATAGCTGGTTCGGGGACGCTAGGCTTCGCCGACGGTCCAGCGGCGAGCGCCCAGTTCAACGATCCTGCCGGTGTTGCTGCCGATGCGTCAGGGAATGTCTATGTGGCGGACAGATATAACCAGCGGATTCGCAAGATCACCCCTAGTGGTGTGGTGTCAACATTGGCTGGTACGGGCGTAGCGGGTTTCGCCGACGGTTCTGGGACGACCGCTCAATTCAACAATCCTTGGGGCGTGGCAGTTGATTCCGCGGGGAATGTTTATGTAGCAGATCAGAACAACAACCGGATTCGCGAGATCAGCCCTAGTGGTGTGGTGTCAACACTAGCTGGTTCTGGAATCAATAGCTTCGCCGATGGTTCAGCGGCAACTGCCCAGTTCAGCAATCCCTTTGGTGTTGCCGTTGATAGCTCGGGCACCGTCTATGTGGCGGACAGGTACAACAACCGCATTCGAAAGATTTCTAGCGGTGTTGTCTCGACACTAGCTGGCTCTGGGATCATAGGCTTCGCCGACGGTTCTGGGACGACCGCTCAATTCAATGATCCTTATAGCGTGGCGGTCGATGCCGCGGGTACTGTTTATGTGGCAGATTTGTCTAACCAGCGGATTCGCGAGATCACCCCTAGTGGTGTGGTGTCAACATTGGCTGGTACGGGCGTAGCGGGTTTCGCCGACGGTTCTGGGACGACCGCCCAATTCTACAGTCCCGCAGGTGTGGCAGTTGATTCCGTGGGGAATGTTTATGTAGCAGACTTCGGCAACAACCGGATTCGCAAGATCACCCCTAGCGGTGTGGTCTCAACATTGGCTGGTACCGGCGTAGCGGGTTTCGCCGACGGCCCAAGGATGAGTGCGCAGTTCTACAATCCCGCAGGTGTCGCCGTTGATGCCTCGGGCATTATCTATGTTGGAGATTTGAACAATCAGCGGATTCGCAAAATTCAGTAGCTCAGGTGTAGCGACGCTCTGATCATCATGGATCGCAGCGTCTTCTACTGCCAAGTGATTATTACCACCCAGATGTGAAATGCCCCTGCAGCGTTTGGCTGCAGGGGCGTTGGTGTCACGCAGGCGTGACGCGCACTTCTCGGATCTGACTCCATCGCTCTTGGAGGGTGATTGCACCGATGGCTGCTTCAAAGAAGTCATCAAAGTAGCGGCCGTTGTCATACCAATGAGCAGGGTCGTCGTTGGTGCGGACCTCGATCGTGAAGCGACCGGAGTGCTGCAACTGGCGAGCCAGAAAATCTGGCAGAGCGGTTGTGCTGCCGTGACCGCGAGTCGATCCAATCAGCACGACGTCACCGACCAGGATGTCGCGCCCCCGCGTCTCCGGGTGGAGCAACCACCAGAGGCAGGTTGCGCGCCGGTTGACCGGGAGCTGGCGTACTTTGCCTTCTTCGTTGGCGTACATGGTGAGGTGCGCGTCGGCGAGATAGACCGGTTCGAGGTAGCCGCCGACCGCGGCGTGGTAGTCCGCGATTGCTCCGAACTGGTGCTCAAAAACGGCGACTCGTATTTCGTGTGGGATGACGATGCCTGTGACCATGATGGTCACGTTCCTTCCGTGGGGGGTCACTTCAGCCGGTTGGCTGGAGAGTTCCCTCCGCGAAGCGGCATGAACACATTTGGTTGGGCGACGAGGCCCTGGTGGCGAAGCTGTGAAAGCCTCCAGCCGGCCAGGACCTCGTCCGTCGTTCAGCTGCCTGGAGTCTTGTCCTTGGCAGCGTCGCGGCTCGGGGGAGCGACCTTCTTGGCGGGCTCCTTTGCGAAGATCGCCTCGATGGCGTTGCGCTTGGTTTGGGCCTCACGCTCGATGTCCGCCCGGACCGTCTCGGCACGCTTGAGTACTTGCGGATCGGACTTGCTGCGTTCGATCCAGTCCTCCAGGGAGAGACGGATTTCTTCGGTGACGCTGCGGTCGTTGAGTTGGGCGATAACGTCCAACTGCGCTCGTAGGTCATCGGTGATGCGAACCGCAAGGGTGCGCATCGGACCTGTGGCTCCCGCGTACTGCGGGAATCCGGATGTCTCACTCATGTGAGCCACCTCCTCATTCTTGATGCGGCCGACGAACCGTATGGTTCCTCTGCAAGCCGCATGGCAATGAGGAGCGGACCTCGAATTATGTTCCGATGCTGCAAGAGTTCAATCTTCCGATCGGGAACTCATGTTGTAGAAATCGCTACGACGCCCGTCACGGTTTTCGCGATTGGCGCTCGCCGGGTTTAACGAATCTGACGATCGTGTTATAACTAGGGGCAGATTGCAGCGTCCGGTTCGAGGAGACTCCCGGCTGCAAGTAAAAGCGACTCGCGGGTAGATCACGAACGGTGGTCGTGTCGCTGCCCGCCAGTATCGTTTGAGCAGGCATGAGGATAATTTGCGCGCACCGATCGGTGTGTAGGAGAGGAGGGGTGAATGAGTGCTTGCTGTCGAAACAATTGGTTGATCGTCGATCACGCGTCCTCGTCTGACGCGGGCGCTTCAGGTTCGATCGTGGATGGAACCTCGCTGTGACGCACCCCCTCACCGACTACCAGGCGAAGTACTTCGCGCACGAACTGCAGCGCAGTTACGCGAACGATCATGTCGGGAAGCTCGCCGGCCTGTTGTTCGATGCGCAGGTTGAGCCGAAGCCGCATCAGATTGATGCGGCCCTCTTCGCGCTCCAGACACCATTCCTACCGGGTGTGATCCTTGCCGATGAGGTCGGACTTGGGAAGACGATTGAGGCCGGAATTGTCATCTCGCAGTATTGGGCCGAGCGTCGGCGCAATGTCCTGATCATCACGCCGTCGAGCCTTCGCCAGCAGTGGCAGCAGGAACTCCACGAGAAGTTTCTGATCCCATCCTCGATCCTTGACCCGAAGACGAAGGATGTGCTGCTGGCGCAGGCGGGTGCGTCGTCATCTAAAGTGCTGATCTGTTCCTACGAGTTCGCGTTGCGGCACGAGCAGTCGTTGTTGAAGGCGTGGGATCTCGTTGTCGCTGATGAAGCACACCGACTGAGGAATTACTGGACCGGTAAGACCAAGGCTGCGGAGGCTGTTGCTCATATCGTCCGCAGCGCGCACAAGACCGTCCTCCTCACGGCCACTCCGCTTCAGAACAGACTCGAGGAACTTTACGGGTTGGTGTCAGTCTTCGATCCCAGCTTTTTCTACTCACTCGAGGCGTTTCGAGAGAGGTACGTCAAGAACTTTGACCTTCGTCGCCGTCCAGGGGAGAGCGAGCAGGAACAACTTCGCCGGGGGCACGATTGGATTGAGTTCTCGGGGGATCTCGCCGAGCGGGTCGCGACGATCTCGAAGCGCACCCTTCGCCGAGATGCCGACAAGTACATCCACTTCACCAAGCGACTGCCACTCACGGTCGAGTTCACACCCTCGCCGGACGAGGTGAAACTCTACGATCTGGTCAACGACTACCTTCAGCGCGACGAACTCTTCGCTTTCGCGGGCTCCCAACGGCACCTTTCGGCGTTGATCATCCGCAAGCGTCTGGGATCCTCCACCTACGCCGTTGCGAGCACGCTCGAAAACATTGCGAACCGACTCGCAAGCGAGGTCGCGGCCGGCCAGCGCCGCGACAGCCGCGGCGGCCTGGTTACGGCCGATTTCGCAATCGATGATGAGCTGACCAGCGAAGAGCTGGAAGAAGCCGACGAGATCGACACCGGTACCAGTGTCGGAGCCAGCTTTGGGCCGCCGAGAAGCGATGCCGCTCTCGGTGAGAAGTTGACACGCGCCATGCAGGCAGAGGTAACAGAACTACGCGAGTACGCGGCCCTGGCCCGGTCGATCACCGTCAATCAAAAGGCAGTCAAGCTAGGCGAGGCGCTTGATCTCGGATTCGAGCGACTCCGAGAGCTTGGAGCGCCACAGAAGGCCATC
>JAYTRC010000019.1:0-91155 GCA_043746355.1 Lacisediminihabitans sp.
CTACGCCGTCCGCCAGTCGATTTCCCCGCCGCGAGGGTTGGGCGAGTGGAAAGTCAGGCGCGCGGGTGCGCGATGCGGTAGCTCTCGGTGAGGCGCTCGACCGAGACGTGAGTGTAGAGCTGGGTGGTGCCGAGGCTGGCGTGGCCGAGCAACTCCTGCACAGCGCGCAGGTCTGCACCGCCGTCGAGCAGGTGGGTTGCGGCGGTGTGGCGCAGGGTGTGGGGGCCCGATCCGCCCGATCCCGGCATCGAGTTCAGAAGTTCGGCCACCAGGGAGTAGATGGCTCTCGTGCCGATGCGGCCACCCCTGGCACCGAGAAAGAGGGCACGGGTTGGCTCATCGACGAAGGGCACGCGCGCGCGGCCGAGATAGTCGACGATGGCCGCCTTGGCCGGAACCCCGAACGGTACGACGCGCTCTTTCGAGCCTTTGCCGAGCACGCGTACGGTCAGCCGATCGAGGTCGATGCTGTCGACGTCGAGTCCGGCTACCTCACTCACCCGGAGCGCGGACGCATAGAGCAGTTCGACGATCGCGAGGTCGCGCAGGGCAGACGGCTCACCATCGTGTGTTTTCGCGATCAGGGCTTCGAGGATGCCGTCCATCTGCTGGCGGGTGAGAACGCGCGGCAGGTGGTGGTCGGCTTTCGGTGCCTTGAGGCGCGCCGCGGCATCCATCCCCGTCTCGCTCGAACGGGCCAGCCAGGCGGTCAGCCCACGAACTGCTGCGGAGCGCCTGGCCAGCGTCGACTTTGCGAGGCCAGCCTGTGATCCGTGCCAGAGCCAGTCGCGCAGCAGTTCGAGGTCGACCTGCTCTGCGCTGTCGATGCCGTGATCGTGCGCGAAACCGGTGAGCTGGTCGAGGTCCGAGCGGTATGAACGAACCGTGTGCGCGCTGAAGCCTCGCTCCGCTGCGAGGTGGGCAGCGAAGTCATCGACCGCTCGAACGAGTTGCACAGATCCATCGTGCAGCAGCGCGCTCTGATGTGGCCGCGGCGCGCTCGGTCTCGTGGGTTTACGTGGAGCTTGAGCTAAGCCTTCTGGGCCGCCGCGAGCGCCGCCTGCTCTTCCTCGGTGAGCACAGCCGCCTTGTTCGAGAAGACCTCGAGCCTCCGCTCCGGCGCCATGGCGGCGATCTGGTCGAGGAAAACGTCGCTGAACGCGGTCACCTCCCTGAACCGCTGGATCGGCACGACGGAGTGCACGATCCTGTCGTCGTAGACGTGCACGAAATTGAAGGCCTGGCCACCGTTTACGCCGGAGAGGGCGCTCTGTGGGGCACCGACATCCATCGTGTAGCAGGTCGCGGCCGCAACAGAGACCGGGACTCCAGCGAACATGCTGTGCGTCGTGTAATGCAGGTGGCCACCGAGGATTCCGCGCACGTCTGTGCCCCGGATGACATCGGCCAGTCTCTCCTGGCCCTTCAGCTCGATGAGTGCCATGAGGTCGATGGGCGTCGGGATCGGCGGATGATGCAGCGCAAGCAGCGTGCCGCGCGGAGCGGGTTCTGCCAGAACGTCGCCGAGCCACCGCAACTGGTCGTCGGTCATTTCTCCGTGGTGGTAGCCGGGAACTGTCGTATCGAAGGCGATGATGCGCAGCCCGTCGATGTCGTAGACGCGATCCTGTGGTCGCTCGCTCTCGCTGTCGTCGAGCAGGTCTGCCGAGAAGCGCAGGCGATCGTCGTGGTTGCCCATCACCCAGATGATTGTGGACCCCATGCGCTCTGCGACCGGCTCGACCAGCGCGCGGAGGCGCCGGTATGCGTCCGGTTCGCCACGATCAGCGAGGTCGCCAGTGAATACGATCGCCGCTGGGCTGGTCGCGGACCGCTCCAGTTGTTCGAGCGCGAGTCTCAGGTTCTCGCCGCTCGGGATGGATCCGTACAGTGGCGAATCCCCCGCCAGAAGGTGGGTGTCACTGATGTGCACGATGACATGGCCTGGCTCTGGGTACTGTCCGAATTGCGTCACCAGATGAGCCTATTGCGACTTCATGAGCCACCCCCGATCACGTTCGACCGCCCCGCCCTCGAGCTCGAGTGCGCCGAGCACGGCCTGCACGCTGGCGACCGACAGGCCGGAGCGTGCCGCCACATCCTCCACCGCGCGGGGCGCCCGAGTACTGAGCGCGTCGACCACCCGCACCCTGTCGGGATTGTGATCTGTTCGGGGCACCGCCGAGACCTCAGCGGACTGCAAAACGTCGAGCGGCGCGAGTTCGGCCATTTCGTCGGCATTTGTGACCAGCGCTGCGATCAGCTCACGGATGAGCCGATGGCAGCCAGCAGATGCTGCACTGGTCACCGGGCCCGGTACGGCACCGATCGGCCTGCCGAGCTGTGCTGCATGCCCGGCCGTATTGAGTGATCCGGACCGCCAGCCCGCCTCGAGCACTATGGTCGCGAGACTTGCCGCGGCGATCAACCTGTTGCGCTGCAAAAAGCGCCATTTCGTTGGCGGCGACCCGCACGGAAGCTCGGAGACGACAGCCCCCGATTCGACGATCCTGGTGAGCAGAGCGTCATGCCCGGACGGATAGAACCTGTCGACTCCCCCGGCAAGAAATGCGACGGTCTGGCCCGAACTCGCGAGCGCCGCCCGGTGGGCCATCCCGTCGATACCGTATGCGGCCCCCGAAACTATCGTGTAGCTGCGGTCGACCAGTCCGGCGGATGCCTCCATCGTGACGTGCTCACCGTAGCCGGTGGCAGCCCTGGCACCGACGAGCGCGATCGAGGTGCCGAGCGTGCGCACGGTGCTGTCATTTCCGCGGACCCAGAGCGCGAGGGGCCCCTGTTCGCCGAGATCATCGAAACCGCGGGGCCATGACTGGTCGCCGGGCACTATGAGTCGCACTGAATGGCGCACTGCCTGGCGTAGAGCGCCCAGCGCAACGTTCGACTTCAGCCGAGGCTGCCACCTCTCCTGGGCCTCGTCGATCTCTTTCGCAGTGACATCCCTCTCACCGACATCCTTCAAGGCGGTGAGCAGATCGAGGGTATTCCTGTGTTCTACGACCGAGGCCAGGGCTGCGGTTGGCCCGAGCGCTGCGACCATGAAACCGGCAATTCGATCTCCGGGCTCGGCGATGCCAGTCCAGGTGGCCCGGGCGAATCGCGACTCCAGCTCGTGTCGGGGCAACTCCCCCACCAGGGTGGTCATTAGGGCAATCACGTCTGTGTCGTCCAGCCCGAACATCGTCGTCATACGGCTCTCCTCAGGTAGAGGGCTCGACCGATCTGGTCGGCTCCCGGTCGTGTGGCGCCGTCGAGATCGGCGATCGTCCAGGCAAGTCGGAGCACCCGGTCGTACCCTCGCATCGTGAGGCCGCCCCTCTCGAGCGCGCGGTCGATCGCAGCGGTTGTCGAGGGGCCGAGCCGGCGACCGGCCGCTCGAAGCCAGGAGCCCGGCGCCTGAGAGTTGAGTCTCCATGGGGTGTTGCCGAGTCGTTCGAGCGCGATGGCCCTCGCTGTCACGACCCGCGCCCGAGCATCGGCGCTGGTAACCCTGGGTAGCTCATCGCCCATTCGCAAACGTGCGGCCGTGACCCGAGGAATGCGGAGCTGGATGTCGATGCGGTCGAGTAGCGGACCCGAAAGTCTCGCGAGATATCGCCTCCGCGCCGTCGGCGGGCAGACACATTCCGAGTCCGCCGCGCCATACTGGCCGCACGGGCACGGGTTTGCGGCCAGCACGAGCTGGAATCTCGCTGGGAAGTGCGCGATCGAATTGGACCGGTGGATGGTGATCACACCCGACTCGAGCGGCTGCCTGAGCGCGTCGAGCACCGCCGGAGAGAACTCGGGCGCTTCATCGAGAAACAAGACACCGTGCGAGGCGCGGGCAGCTGCGCCCGGTCGGATGATGCCACTCCCGCCTCCGACCAGTGACGCCGCGGTCGCCGTGTGGTGGGGAGACTCGAATGGCGGTCTGGTCACAAGGGCAGACCCGACAGGCAGACCCGACAGGGATCGGAGCGAACTGGCTTCGAGCGCCTGCTCTGGTTCGAGGTCGGGAAGAAGCCCGGGTAGTCGCGCAGCGAGCATGGTCTTACCAGCGCCAGGAGGGCCGAGCAGGAAGATGTGATGACCGCCGGCCGCGGCGACCAGCAGCGCCTCGACAGCGGCCTCGTTGCCGACAATGTCGGCAAGGTCGAGCTCGTATTCCCGTGGTGGCGAGGCGGCCTGCACGAAAATTGGCTCCACGGCGACGGGAGCGAATTCGCCACCGTGCCAAATCGCAGCATCGAGCAGCGACGCAACCCCGACCACCCGGATGCCCGGCACCAGTGCGGCCTCCTCGGCATTGCCGGCGGGAACCATCGCCGTTTCAGCGCCAGCCCGAGCGGCCGCGAGCACGGAGGGCAGGATGCCGGTGGTCGGTCTGAGGCGGCCGTCGAGGCCCAGCTCGCCGAGGTGCACGACTCGCTCAACCGACTCAGCAGAGACGTCGCCCGCCGCGGCGAGCACCGCCATAGCGATCGCGAGGTCGAAGCCCGAGCCGTGCTTCGGCAGCGATGCCGGCGAGAGGTTAACGGTGAGCTTGCGATTGGGCAGCCCGCACCCGGAGTTGGTTGCGGCGGCCCTGACCCGATCCCGAGCCTCCCCGAGCGCTGCATCGGGAAGGCCGATCAGCACGAACGATGGCAGGTTGCTCGAGATATCTGCTTCGACCTCGACTAGCGAACCGGCCAGGCCGAGCAGGGCGACTGCCGAGGTTCGGCCGATCGTCATCAGAACACCCGCTTCAGGTGTTCGACAGTCGGCTCTCCGACGACGGGCACAATGACCGCGATCGCGTCGACGCGGATGCGGTCGTAATTGCCCGGATGCGCCTCACACCAGGCGGCAGCGAGCCGCCTCAGCCTGGCCAGTTTCTGGGCCGTTATCGCCTCGAACGGATGCCCGAACTGAACGCTCGACCGCGTCTTGACCTCGATGAACACGGTATCGACACCGTCGATGGCGACAATGTCGATCTCCCCCTGGGCGCAGCGCCAGTTGCGGTCGATAACGAGCATTCCCGCTGCCGTCAGGGCAGCCGCTGCGATGTCTTCGCCGCGTGCCCCGAGGATGTCTTTTGCCGCCATTCCTCGAGGATGCCCGGCGTCCACGCCTGCGAGAACGTGCTGTCACAGGACGGTCGAGACCGCGAAAAGTCGAGAACTGGGAGGGAGAAGAAGTCTTCTACTCGTCGAGCGCGAGCTCCTTGGGCAACTCGAGCTCTTTGGCAGACAGCTCTTCAACGTTGACATCTTTGAAGGTGAGCACCCGCACCGATTTCACGAAGCGGTCTGAGCGATAGACATCCCACACCCACACGTCGTTCATCGTCAACTCGAAGTAGAAGTCGTGCTCGGTATCCTGGCGAACCAGTTCGACCTCGTTGGCGAGGTAGAAACGACGCTCGGTCTCGACGACGTAGCGAAACTGGGAAACGACATCCCGGTACTCCCGGTACAGCGCCAGCTCGACCTCGCGGTCATAGTCTTCGAACTCGTCTTCATCCATACTGCAGATAATTCTACGCGGGATCGAAGGTCACGCAGCTGGTATCGACCCCGCTGGCTGCGCCTCGCGAGAGTGCAGCCAGGTCAGCCGGTGGATGTCACTCGGCCCGAGCGAATCGATGGCCGCATAGTGGTCGGCGCTTCCATAGCCCTTGTTGGATGCCCAGCCGTAGCCGGGCGTCGCCGCATGCCTGTCGATCATGAGGCGATCCCTGTGCACTTTCGCGACAACGGATGCCGCTGCCACCGACGCACAGTCGCGGTCGGCTTTGACCTGGGTCTGCACGCGAAGCGGCGACGACAACACCGGGCTCAGCCAGTTGTGCGAGCCGTCGAGCAGCACGACTGACTGGGCAACGTGAGCACCCGCCTCGTGCAGGATCGTGAGCGCGCGCTTGGCCGCTAGCCCGAGGGCAGCGATGATCCCGATCCGATCGATCTCCTCCGCGGACGCGAGCCCGACCGCGGAGTGCAGCGCCCAGGCCGCAGCGAGCGGCGCAAGCTCTTCCCGACGCTTTTCGGCGAGAAGTTTCGAGTCGCGGAGGCCCGACGGCATCGGCCCGACGCCCAGGTCGACGACGCAGAGCCCGACTGCGACCGGGCCGGCGATCGCGCCGCGACCGACCTCATCGCATCCGATCACATAGCGAGCGCCGCCCGCGTGCAGGGTCGCTTCGACCTCGAGCGTCGGATCTGCGACAACCATGGATTACTTCTTCGACTTGTCACTCACGCCGGCGAAGACATTCGGGTAGTCGTCGAGCCAGGTCCAGTGGCTCGCCGGCCAGCTGATGACGAACGCGCGACCGACGACATCCGCCATCGGGACAAAGCCCTTAGTCGGGCCCTGGGTGTTGAAGCGGGAGTCGCGGGAATCGTACCGGTTGTCGCCCATCACCCAGAGCGAGTTCTTCGGCACGGTCACCGAGAAATCATTCCCCGAGACTTTGGTGACCCCGGCTGGCAGATCGAGGTACTGGCTCTCGTTGAGCGGGATGCCGTTCACACTCATCTGGCCGAAAGCATTACAACAGCTCACCTTGTCGCCCGGCAGGCCGATGACCCGCTTAATGAGGTGGTCATTGCTGTCGGGTGCGCTGAGCCCGACTACTGAGAGCACCCAGTCGACAGCGCCGACAAAAGCGTTGGGTTCCGTCGCCGTCGGCTGACCCTCCAGCCACCCTCCCGGGTCTTTGAAGACGACGACATCACCGTGCTGCACCGCCACCATCTTGGGAACCAGCTCGTTGACGATGATGCGGTCGTTGATCTGGAGGGTGTTCTCCATAGACCCCGACGGGATGTAGAAGGAGCGGATCAGAAAGGCTTTGATGCCGATCGAGATGATGATCGCCGCGAGGAAGATCAGCACGATGTCGCGGATGAAGAGGCGGACGCCGCGAGAATTGCGGCGTCGGGTGTCCGCTGAATCGCGGGAGGGTGTCGAGTCACCAGTCTGGACAGACTGCTGTGACTCGGCTGGATCGATCTGTGTCATTAAACCCCTGAGCTCCCCACCATATTAACCGGTGGGGAGCTCAGAAAAGCTGCGGGGAGAACGGCGCGTTTAGTGAGCGTCGCGCTTCTCTTTGATCTTCGCCTTTTTGCCGCGGAGATTGCGCAAGTAGTACAGCTTCGCGCGACGCACGTCACCGCGGGTGACGACCTCGATGTGGTCGATGACCGGGGAGTGCACCGGGAAGGTACGCTCGACGCCGACCTGGAAGCTGACCTTGCGAACACAGAACGTCTCGCGTACGCCCTCACCCGAACGGCCGATAACGACGCCCTGGAAGACCTGGATGCGGGAGCGAGTGCCCTCCACGATGTTGACGTGAACCTTCACGTTGTCGCCGGCACGGAAGTCGGGGATGTCGGTGCGGAGTGATGCCGCATCTACTGCGTCAAGAATGTGCATGGTAGTTCGCTCTCTGCAACCGCCACAGGTCGACCGCGATATAGGTGAAACTAGAGATGAGGAAATGGTGCCTCAGAATGCTTCGGCTCCCCTGTGGCAGAACCGTGCTGCAAGGCACAAGCTGCCATTCTGCCATAGATAATGGCGGCAACACTACTCAGGCTGTGGCTCGAATTATCGGAGGTTCGGGAGCCTCATCATCCACCAGTTCAAGGCCGGTCAGAGATTCCACGAGCGCGGGCCTGGTTTCGACCAGGTATTCGACCAGCACAACCCAGAACGTGGCGAGCCCGGCGACGATCATTACCGCCCCAGCGATGTCGGCGATGGTGAACGACGCATCCCTCAGCTGCGGCCCGAAGAGCACTGTTGCGACCGACTTACCCTGCTCTGATGAGTGCACAGAGTCGACCACGAAGAACCCGTAGACCACGACCGAGAAGTAGAGCACAGAGATGAGTGCGGCATCCACACTCGTGACGGCTCCGGATGCCCGCGAGCGTCGTCTCGCCCAGCCGAGGGTTGAGATCACAGCAAGAAAGACGAAGAGGAGGGGTGCCAGATAGAGCTGGATCGCGTAATGCCAGCCGAGGATCACTCCGAAGAACACCCGGCCGATGAGCATCCACAGCGGAAGAACGATAGTTGCGGCAAATTGCACATTGAATAGCGCACGCCGATACCACATGTGTGAAAGTTTACGCTCGCGCCGCGAGACAATTGACGGTGAGGAACAGGGAGCGCATGTGATCGAGCTGAGAACACCGACCGAAATCGACGAGATGCGGCCGGCCGGGGCGTTCGTCGCGAGCGTGCTCGTCGCGTTGCGCACCGTTGCCGCTGTTGGCGTGAACCTGCTCGCCCTCGACCGCATGGCGGCCGAGATGATCCGCAAGGCCGGTGCCGTCAGCACCTATGTCGACTATCACCCTTCCTTCGGTGCTATGCCGTTCGGCAAGGTGCTCTGCACATCGGTGAACGATGCTGCGCTGCACGGCCTGCCCTTCGATTACAAGCTGAAAGACGGCGACCTGCTCAGCGTCGACTTCGCGGCATCGTTGAACGGCTGGGTCGCTGACTCTGCCCTGTCGGTGATCGTCGGAACCCACAATGCGCACGACCAGCACCTCATCGACACGACCGAGCTCGCCCTCGCCGCGGCGATCGAGGCTGCCCAGCCCGGCGGCCGCATGGGCGATGTCTCCGCTGCGATCGGCGAAATCTGTCACGCGGCCGGGTACAGCATCAACACCGATTTCGGCGGCCACGGGGTTGGGCACACGATGCACGGGGATCCGCACGTTCCGAACGACGGCCGACCCGGGCGGGGCGTTCCGCTTCGGGCCGGGCTGGTCTTCGCGATCGAACCCTGGCTCATGCAGACGACCGACAAGATCTTCACCGATCCGGATGGCTGGACCCTGCGGTCGATGGACGGATCGCGCGCCGCCCACTCCGAGCACACCATCGCCATCATGGAGGATGGGCCGGTAGTACTCACCGCCCGCGCGTAGCCGATCGCTCGCCCACGGCATCCGCGTGGCCCTGCTTCTTCCCTCCGCCCTCACTCCGCTTCCTTCGTCTCTGAATCCATCCTCGCTGCGTGGATGCCGCGGGCGCCGCGTTAGCTGTCGATTGCCGCTTGGGCGGCGAGATGCCACTTTTCGACGGTTCCGCCCGGATTCGGGGCAGTTTTTGGCATCTCGACAGGGTCGAAAGCACGAATGCGGAGCGGAAAAGCTACGCGGGCGGCAAAAGGTCGGGCCGCACGCGCCGGGTGCGATCGAGTTGCTGCTCACGGCGCCAGGCCGCAATCGCTCCGTGGTTGCCGCTCAGCAGCACCTGCGGCACTTCGAAGCCACGCCACTCAGCCGGCTTGGTGTAGCTCGGGTACTCGAGCAGGCCATCCGAATGGCTTTCCTCGACCAGGCTTTCGGGGTTGCCGACGACACCCGGAATGAGCCGGCCGATGGCCTCGATCATCGCCATCGTCGCCACCTCCCCGCCGTTGAGAACGTAGTCGCCAATGCTCACCAGGCGCACCCGAGCGCGGGTTTCCGCGTAGTCGACGACGCGCTGGTCGATTCCCTCGTAGCGCCCGCAGCCGAAGATAAGCCGACGTTCGGTCGCGAGCTCCTGCGCCATCGCCTGGGTAAATACCTCGCCGGCCGGCGACGGGAAGATAATCACGGGAGGGGTCTCCTGCTGCGCTTCGCTCGCATACAGGATGCTGTCGAGCGCCTCGCCCCACGGCTCCGGCTTCATCACCATGCCGGCACCCCCGCCGTACGGGGTGTCGTCGACAGTGCGATGCCGATCGAACGTGAAGTCCCGAAGATCGTGTACGCCCAGTTCGATCAGGCCCGACTGCCGTGCCTTGCCGAGCAGCGAAACGTCGAGCACGGAGAAGAACTCCGGAAAGATCGTGACGATGTCGACGCGCATCGCGGAAGGCTACTCAGACGTTTCTGCAGGCTCGGGAGTGTCGTCATCGTCGTCGTCGGGCAACTCCTCGAAGAGCCCGACGGGTGGGGTGACGGTGAGCGTTCCAGCCTCAATGTCGACGGCCGGCACAATCGCCTTGACAAAGGGCACGAGAACCTCGCCAGAGCTGGTTGCAACATGGATCAGGTCCTGGGCCGGCAGGTGGTCGACGAGAGAGACCGTGCCGACTTCCACGCCGTCGCGGATAACGCGAAGGCCGACGAGCTGGTGGTCGTACCAGGCATCTTCCTCGTCTGACGGAGCATCCAGATCCTGGTCGACCCAGAGGATCGCCTTGATGAGGGTTTCGGCAACCGAGCGATCCGGCACGTCTTTGAAGAACGCGACCGGGTGCGAGTTATAGAACTTCAGCTCGATGAGTTGCAGGGTCTTGCCGTGCCAGGGCGAATCAGCCGGCACCTGCAGAGTGAACACGGCGCCCGGAACGAATCGTCGCTCAGGGGCATCCGTGTACAGCTCGACTTTGATGGCGCCCTTGAGGCCGTGCGCCTTGGTGAGGCGCCCTACCCTGAGCTGGTCTGTTGCTGGTTGAGCTGAATTAGAAATCGGTATCAACCACGTCGACACGCACCTTGCGGCCATCGGCAAGCGCCGACACGAGGGTGCGGAGCGCCTTCGCCGTGCGGCCGGAGCGCCCGATGACGCGACCGAGGTCCTCGGGGTGCACACGCACCTCGAGAACATCGCCGCGCGGTGAGTTCTTCGACACGACCTGCACCTCGTCCGGGTTATCGACGAGACCCTTCACGAGGTGCTCGAGAGCGGCTGCCAGCACCGGCTACGCCTTGTCAGCGTTGGCGGCTGCGGTCTCGACTTCTTCGGTAGCGTCGGCCTTGGCCTCGGCTGCATCAGACTTCGCCTCGACAACTGCTGCGTCAGACGGCTCGATATCGGCGAGTGCCGGGGCGAGCTCTGCCTCAACCTCGACCGGCGCTGAAGCCGTGTCGACGACTGCCTCGACTGCTGCTGCCTCGACTGGAGCAGACTCTGCTGCGGTCTCGGCGGGAGCTGCCTCGGCCTTGGGCGCTGGCGCCTCAGCCTTCGGCTTCAGAACCGGCTTTTTCTTCTCGTCTGCGACGAAGGTCTCTTTCGTGGCCTTGGTGCGCACGGTGTTGGTCGGGTTCTTCTCACCCTTGAAGGTGCCCCAGTCGCCCGTGAGCTTCAGCAGTGCGGTGACCTGCTCGGTCGGCTGCGCGCCGACTCCGAGCCAGTACTGGGCACGCTCTGAGTCGACCTCGATGAACGAGGGCTCCTCGGTGGGGTGGTACTTGCCGATCTCTTCGATCGAGCGTCCGTCGCGCTTGGTGCGTGAGTCGACGACAACGATTCGGTAGTAAGGAGCGCGGATCTTGCCCATGCGCTTCAAACGAATTTTTACAGCCACAATTCTCCGTAGATTTTTTGGGGGCGAACTGGTTGCCGTGAGCGTGGGGTGCACACTCGGCAGGAAAGCTCTGATGGGAGTCGATGTCACCTGAGTAGAGGGTCGGGCGACGAAAGACTCGACTGATCATTCTTGCAGATTTCGGCGGACACTGGGTACACAGCGATCGAAAAGGACGGCTATGCGCGCTTCAGCCCCAATTCCCGGCAACCCGTGGCCGCACGACATGATGATCACCGTCGAGGATTCGCCGCACGCTCTCAATGAGCTGCTGTGGGTTCGTGAGGCCTGGGCACTGCATTCGGAAGCGGATGATCTTCCCCCGCGCCTCACGGATACCCCTGCTCCCGCGCCTGCGGTGGATCCGGCAGTGCGCGCGAGGTGGAGTGCCGCCTGGCCCGATCTGTGGAGGGCGTGCGTGATCCATGCGGCAAAGGTCAGTGATCCGGGACTCATCGGTTCGTTGGTCCATCAGGATTCCGCGGCCAGGGCTGCCGTGCTCGCAGAACTGCGCGGTCCATCGTGGAGGGATGAATTTGGCGACGACGCCTTCACCTCGTCGTATAACCACTGGAACAGACGTCAATTCGTGAGAGTAACGACACGTCATCCCGAGCACCCCGGGGAGTCGCCCGAGCGGAAGTCGTTGGATGCACTCATCTCCGCATGGCGGGCAGGCATGACGAAACTCGTCCTTCTTCCGTGCCGAGGTACCTTCACGCGCGTCATCGGCCCGTCTGCGCTGCTGCTCACCGTCGAAACCCGCGACGACCCCGTGCGGTACGCAGCAGCTATTGGCATATTTGCCTAAGGCACGCTGCGAACCCGCCGCCGCGACAGCGCGACCCCGACCAGGCAGATCACCCCACCAACGATCGCCAGCACCGGCGGACTCTCGTGAAAGAACACCAGCCCGAAGACCACAACGAGGGCTGGAACGACGTACGTGGTGACCCCCAGCTGCCCGGCCGGCATCTTCGACAGGGCGTATGCCCAGGTACTGAAGGCGAGTGCGGTGGGCACGGCCCCCAGATAGACGGCGCCGAGGATGCTCGGCAGGGGCGCACTGTGCAGGTTCGCGGTCAGCTGGCCGAGGAAGGGGGTGCACACGACTGCACCGATCACGCAGCCGAGGAAGGTCACCTGTCGGGCAGGCAGGCGCCTGAGCGCTGGCTTCTGGCAGAGCACACCGATCGTGTACGTGACGGCTGCGATGAGCGCCCACAGCAGCCCGACAGGATCAAGGGCACCCGACAGGCCAGTGCCGATGCCAATCAGCACCACTCCCCCAAACGCAACACCGGCGCCGATGATGAGCCACTTCGGAACCCCCTCGCCGAGAAAGATTCCCGCGCCGAGAGCAATGAGGATGGGCCCGATGTTGACGACCATGGCCGTGGTGCCGGCATCGAGGCTGTGCTCCGCGATGTTGAGCGAGACGTTGTACGCACCGAACCAGGCGACGCCGAACACGATGACGAGCAGCCACTCTCGGCCGGTCATCCTGACCCACTTGTGCCCTATCACCACCAGGCCGAGAAGCACTGAGCCAACTGTGAGGCGAGCGAGGGCGAGTGCTCCCCCGTCGAAGTGAGGAGCAACGCCGCGAATCACCACGAACGCGCTCGCCCACGCGAGCACCGTCACTCCGATCGCCACGAACACGGTCGGGTGAAGTCGGGTGGATGGATGCTCGACGGTGGTCACAGTGAGAGGCTAGCGATTACGGACGACAGCCGAGGCGGCCACGGCCCACGATGTCCGTAAACCGCTGGCCTGCTGGCAGGAACGCGACAGCCAGCCTTCGGGTCAGCCGGTCTTGTGGTCAGGAATTCTTCTCGTCGCGCCAGGCGAGCCAGTCTTTCACCGGCTCGAGATCGTAATCCGGGCCCGTGATTCCGATCGTGAACATCGTCGTGCCGAGGGCGAGTATTTCCTCGGCATCCGCGAGGGTGCGGGCCCGTAATTCCGTCGAGATCTCGATCTCGTCGATGGCACGCCCGACAGCAGCGCAGTGCTCGGCCAGGATGCCGAGCTTGCGCTCGAGGGTGGGGCCGTCACTGAAGGAGTGCCAGATGTCTGCGTGCTGAGCCACGATCCGCAGCGTCTTCTTCTCGCCGCCACCGCCGATGAGCACGGGGATGTCACGGGTGGGGGGTGGGTTGAGCTTCGCCCAGCGCGCCTCGATGACCGGCAGGTTGGCCGCGAGCGCGTCGAGGCGTTGGCCGACTGTGCCGAACTCGTAGCCGTATTCGTCGTAATCGCGCTCGAACCAGCCGGATCCCGTGCCGAAGATGAAGCGGCCGACACCGGTGCCCTTCGCGCTGATGTTGTCGATGGTGCGAGCCATGTCGGCCTGGAGGTTGGCGTTGCGATAGCTGTTGCAGTTGACCAGCGCACCCAGCTCGACCCTGCTGGTCTGCTCGGCGAGGGCGGCGAGCATCGTCCACGACTCGTAGTGTTCGCCATCGGCCGGGCCGGACAGCGGGTAGAAGTGATCCCAGTTGAACAGGATGTCTGCGCCGAGCTCTTCAAGCTCACCCGCTACGTCGCGAATTTTCTCATACAGCGCGTGCTGTGGCGCGATCTGCACGCCGATTCTGATGGGACGTTTCGGTTCAGAAGTCATAGTGCAAGCGTAAGCCTCAGTTCACTGCTCACTCATAGCGTCGCACGCGTACGGTAACAGGGATGCGACGGTCTGCAGCGGTTGGGGCGTGCGCGGGTGCCGCGCTGGCGCTCGCGCTCGCGCTTTCGGGGTGCACTGGCACGCAGCAACCGACGGCTGCCGTCACGGACGCCCCGCCCCGCCCGCAAGTTGTCACCATCGGCGATTCGATCATGAAAGGTCATGGACTCACCGCGTCGCAGGCGTGGCCCGCCCTGCTCGCGGCACACAAAGGCTGGTCGCTCGACAACCTCGCCTGCGACGGCGCGGGGTTCCTGTCGGTCGGTGACGATACCGACTGCGCAGACACCTTCTCTGTGCTCGTCGCCAAGACGATCAAGCTCGCCCCCCGCACCGTGATCGTCGAGGGCAGCAGTAACGACTTCGGCGAAGACAATACGGCGCTCTACCAGGTGACGGTGAGCGAAGTGGAGGAGCTTCATCGGGTGCTTCCCCACGCTCGAATCATCGGGCTGAGCACAGTCTGGAACGAGACTGCGGTGCCCGCCCAGCTCGCCTCGGTCAACCAGCAGGTTGCCCGCGCCGTCAAAGACGTCGGCGGCACCTACCTGAACATCGGGCAGCCGCTCGCCCGGCATCCTGAGTGGATGCAGAACGACGACGTTCACCCGACAGCCGCTGGGCAGATCGCGATTCTCAAGGCGGTCGAGGATGCCCTGGCCGACGCCAAGATCACCGTCAACTAAGCGCCAGCTCAGCCTCGCCCGAGAAACTTCTGCAGGCTGGCCATTTCTTCTTCGCTCGGGGCACCCTTCGCGCCGCCGTTGCCGCCAAGGCCGAATCCTGAGCCGGATGCCGCCGTCGACGGTTTTGTGCCTGCGGCGAGCGCCGCATTCTCAGCGGCACGCTTTGCAGGGTTACCCGACTTCGAGCCCTTCTTCTTTTGCACCTGCTTGCGTGCCCCGCCGTAGGCTGCGCCGGGGATCGGCCCCATACCAGGCACCTGTGGAACGCCGCCCTTCGCGACGGTCTTCATCATTTTGGCGGCCTGCTCGAAGCGGTTGACCAGCGCGTTCACCTCGGTCACCGTCGTGCCTGAGCCGCGAGCGATGCGCACCCGGCGAGAGCCGTTGAGCACCTTGGGCTGCCTGCGCTCCTGGATGGTCATCGACTGGATGATCGCCTCGGTGCGCGTGATCTCAGACTCGTCGAAGTTCTCGAGTTGCTGGCGCATCCCCTTCGCGCCCGGCAGGAGTCCAAGCATGCTCTTGATCGAGCCCATGTTCTTGAGCTGCTGCATCTGGCTGAGGAAGTCCTCGAGGGTGAACGTGTCGGTCGCGAACTTCTCCGCGACCTTCGCAGCCTCGTCTTCATCGAAGTTCTTCTGCGCCTGCTCGATGAGGGTGAGGATGTCACCGAGGTCGAGGATGCGGCTCGCCATGCGGTCGGGGTAGAAAGGTTCGAAATCGTCGAGTCCTTCGCCGGTCGAGGCGAAGATGATCGGACGCCCGGTTACTGATGCAACGCTGAGCGCCGCACCACCACGAGCATCGCCGTCGAGTTTGGTGAGCACGACAGCGGTGAAGTCGACGCCGTCCTGGAAGGCCTTCGCCGTCGCAACCGCGTCTTGCCCGATCATCGCGTCGATGACGAAGAAGACCTCGTCAGGATCGATGGCTTTGCGAATGTCGGAAGCCTGCTTCATAAGCTCGGCATCGACGCCGAGACGGCCGGCCGTGTCGACGATGACGATGTCGTGGAGCTTGCGCTCCGCCTCTTTCACGCCATCTTTGGCGACCCTGACGGGGTTTCCTTTGCCGTTGCCCGGCTCGGGAGCATATACGGGAACGCCGGCCTGCTCACCGACGATCTGCAGCTGGGTGACGGCGTTGGGCCGCTGAAGATCGGCCGCGACGAGCAGCGGGGTATGCCCTTCGCCTGCGAGCCACTTCGCGAGCTTGCCCGCGAGTGTCGTCTTGCCGGCGCCCTGGAGCCCGGCGAGCATGATGACCGTCGGCGGCTTCTTGGCGAACTGGATGCGACGGGCCTCGCCACCGAGGATCGCCACAAGTTCGTCGTTGACGATCTGCACGACCTGCTGGGCCGGGTTGAGAGCCTTCGAGACCTCGTCGCCGAGCGCTCTCTCGCGCACCTTCGCGGTGAAGTCCTTGACGACATCGAGAGACACGTCGGCGTCGAGCAGTGCGCGACGAATCTCGCGGACTGTGCCGTCGACATCCGCCGGGCTGAGCTTGCCTTTACCGCGGAGAATCTTGAAGGTCTCGGCGAGGCGGTCTGTGAGGTTTCCGAACGTGGCCATGGTGACCCCAGTTTACCTGCGGCTCCTAAGCTCGGGATATGCGCTTCGGAATCGGCATCCTCCCCCAGCAGCCCTGGGCCACGGCACGGCGACTCTGGCAGACAGCTGAAGAGTTGGGTTTCGATCACGCCTGGACCTACGACCACCTCTCGTGGCGGTCACTCGCCAACGAGCCGTGGGGCGCGACCATTCCGACGCTCACCGCTACGGCGACAATGACTTCTCGCACGAGCGGCATCTACGCCGGAGCCGAGTCGGTGCTCGAGAGCATCTCGGATCGGGTGAACTCATGAGGCACGTCGAGATCGGCGGGGTCGCCACCAGCGAATACCTCTTTGGCGGGGCATCCATCGGCGGGGTCGGGTCCGCTCCTTCCCGAGTTGGCCTTGGGATGCGCACGGATGAGGCGCTCGAGAGGCTCGACGAGGGCTACGAGCTGGGCATCCGCGGCATCGACACCGCAAACAGTTTCGCCGTCGGTGAGAGCGAACGCGTGATCGGGCGCTGGCGTGACGAGCGCGAGCGAGCCGACGTGCTCGTCGTGACCAAGGTCGGCAACGTCGTCGAACGTGGCCAGGACGAAGTGGATCTCAGCGCCGGCCATATTTCTCGGCAGCTCGCCCTGAGTCTGTCGCGACTTGGTTCGATCGACGTCTACCTGACCCATGGCAACGACCGTCGAACCCCGCTCGAAGAGACCGTCACCGCCTTTGCCGAGGCGATCGACACCGAGCGAATCCGGGCGTGGGGATGCTCGAACGTGACGGTGCGTGAGGCGGAGGGCTGGATGCTCGCCGCGGACCGTGCAGGACTCCCCCGCCCTGCGCTCATGCAGAACACGTTCAGCCTCGTCGCCCAGCAGGATTCGCGCGACCTTCTGCCACTGCTCGCCACCGAGGGAATCGCGTTCGCCGCATTCTCGACGCTCGCCGGCGGCATCCTCTCCGATCGACTGCTCGATGGCGATCCGGATGAACTACCGGTCGCTCCTGCCGGAAGCCGCATCGACATAGCACCGGCGATGTATCGGGAGGTGTTTACGCTTCCCGTCTTCGCGCGAGTGCGTCAGCTTCGATCTGTCGCCCGTGACCTCGACGTGAGTACTGCCACTCTCGCGCTGGCCTGGGTGCGGGCTCATCCTCAAGTCACGGCGTGTCTGGTTTCGCCGCGTCGCACGGCCCAGTGGGACGACGTCACGGAATCGCTCGCCGTCGACCTCGACGAGGACGTGTTCGAGCGGGTCGGCGCGCTCTTCACCTGAGTACGCTGAACCCATGCCGCTGATCCTGCCTTTCGAAGACTATGAGCCCGTCATCCATGAGAGCGCCTGGGTCGCACCCAACGCGACCCTGATCGGCCGGGTGACCCTGCACGAGAGTTCGAGCGTGTTCTACGGCACTGTGCTGCGCGGCGACCGGGCCGAAATCGTGCTTGGCGCGGGCTCGAATCTGCAGGACAACGTGACCGTGCACTGCGACCCCGGAACCCCGACGATCATCGGATCGGGTGTCAGCGTGGGCCATGCCGCCGTGCTGCATGGCTGCATCATCGAAGACGACTGCCTCATCGGGATGAGCGCGACCGTGCTCAACCGGGCGGTGATCGGCGCCGGATCGCTCGTCGCTGCCGGGGCCGTCGTGTTGGAAGACACCGTGATCCCGCCGCGGTCACTCGTGGCGGGTGTGCCAGCGAAGGTTCGTCGCGAACTGACCGACGATGAGGTCGAGCACGTCAGGCTGAACGCGACGAACTACCTCGAGATCGCGAACGGGCACCGCGACCTGCAGTAGGGCGTGCGTCCACGTCCGACCCCGATTTTCCGGCGTGAGTGGATCTGCCGGCCTTAGTGCCTCGCGCCGAGCACGGCGACGATGAGCCCCGTGATCGGCAGGATGCCGACGACCAGCGCGACCGTCGACAGTACTTTCGCGGTCGTGCGCAGCAGGCCGAGGATCGCGAGCACGACAGCAACCAGAAGCAGACCCGACCCGACGTAGAAGATGATGATGCTCGCCCCCGGCGTGCGGCCGGCGAGCGAGGCATCCACCCCGGTCACGAAACCGCCGAAGCCGAGGCCTGCACCGACGGTGGCGAGCACGAGCGCGACGAGAGCCGTTCGGCCCGGGTAGTAGGCGGGTGCTGGGGTCGTCATCTCTGCTCCTGTGCGACTAACCGACGAGATTCTGCACGAACACGTGTGGGGTGAAACCGGTGAGATCGTTGATGCCCTCACCCTGGCCGATCAGCTTAATCGGGATGCCAGTCCTTTCCTGAACAGACAACACGAAACCGCCCTTTGCCGATCCGTCGAGCTTGGTCAGGACGAGTCCGGTCACCCCGGCATGCTGGATGAAAGCCTCAGCCTGCGCGAGTCCATTCTGGCCGGTTGTTGCGTCGAGCACGAGCAGCACTTCAGCGATCTCGGTCTGCTTCTCGAGCACCCGACGGATCTTGCCGAGCTCATCCATGAGCCCGCTCTTGGTCTGAAGTCGGCCAGCTGTGTCAATCAGTACGATCTCGATGCCCTCACGCTGGGCGCGCTCGACGGTTTGGAATGCGACGGATGCCGGATCTTGCCCCGGCTGCTGCGGCAACTGGATCTCGGCTCCACCCCGCTCCGCCCAGGTGGCCAACTGCTCGACGGCGGCAGCACGGAAAGTGTCTGCTGCACCCACGATCACGGTGCGCCCGTAGCCTTTCAGAAACTTGGCGAACTTGCCGATCGTTGTCGTCTTCCCGACACCGTTGACCCCGACGACGAGCACGACCGCGGGCCGCGCGGTAAGGGTGAGGGTCGGGTTGAGCTTCGCGAGGCGTTCCTCGAGATTTTCGCGCAGCATCCGCTTCAGGTCGGTTGGATCGGTTGTGTTGAAGCGCTTGACGCCCGCGCGAAGCTCGGTGATCACGGCATCCGTGATGTCCGGGCCGAAGTCGGCCGTGATGAGGGCGTCTTCGAGCTCGTCCCAGGTCTCATCGTCGATGGTCTTCCGCGCGAACATGCCTTTGAGCGCACCAGAAAGGGACCACGGGGAAGCCATGGGTCAATGCTACCGAGGGTCGGCGCTCCCGAGGCGAGGCAGGCTGGCGACGCTGGCTAGGCGGGCGTGCTCACGCGCTGGCCGACGACCGCGCTAATTCCGTCGGCTCGCATCGATACGCCGTAGAGGGCATCCGCGATCTCCATCGTGCGCTTCTGGTGGGTGATGACGATGAGCTGTGAGGTCTGCCGCAGGTCTTCGAAGATCGTCAGCAGTCGGCCGAGGTTGGCGTCGTCGAGCGCGGCTTCGACCTCATCCATGATGTAGAACGGGCTGGGCCGTGCCTTGAAAATCGCGATCAGCAGCGCGACTGCTGCGAGGCTTCGCTCCCCGCCGCTCAGCAGTGAGAGACGCTCGATCTTCTTGCCGGCCGGACGCACGGTGACCTCGATACCGGTGGTGAGCATGTTCTCAGAGTCGGTGAGCTGGATGCTGCCGGTGCCACCAGGGAACAGGATCGGGAACACATCGTTGAACGCTGCCCTGGTGTCTTCGAACGCGCTCGCGAAGATGTCTTGCATCTTCTCGTCGATCTCCTCGATGATCGACAGCAGGTCGCGGCGCGTGTCGGTGAGGTCGGTGAGCTGCTCGGTGAGAAACCTGTGGCGCTGCTCGAGCGCTGCGAACTCCTCGAGCGCGAGCGGGTTGACTCGGCCGAGCTGGGCGAGTTTGCGCTCTGCCTTTGAGAGGCGTGCCTCCTGCTCGGCGCGCACGAACGGGATCGAGCTTGGGCCCACGCCGCGCAGTCCGGACGATTCGTCAGAATCGGCCGGCGGCTCGCCACCATCAGACGGCACAGGCTGCTCGGGCCCGTACTCCGCCACGAGCACGTCTTCGACCAGACCGAGCTCCTCGCCAGCGCGCTCGAGCAGCGTCGAGAGGTGCAGTTTCTTCTCGTAGACCGCCATCTCGAGCCCGTGCACGCTCTCGCTCACCGCCGCGAGGCGCTCGCGCAGGCTGTTCTCGCCGCGACGAAGCTGCGCGAGTTCCTCATTCTGGGCTGTGCGTTCCGTCTCGCGGGCGGTCAGCACAACACGTGCCTCAGAGACCGAGCGGTCGACAGAGTCGAGAACAGAGGGCAGCGCGGCGATCACGGACTCTGCCGCGGTGATCTGGCGGCGACGGATGACCGCCCGACGTGCAGCCTCCTCCGCTGCGACCCGGTCTGCGTGTAGCTGCCGTTCGAGCTGCTCAGCCCGAAGTTGCTCGGCCCGCACGCGCTCGCGCGCCGTCTCCACCTGCAGTCGGGCTTCGAGCTCCAGCTCCCGGGCGGCCTCTAGTTCGGCGAGCACCCCTTCGCGGGCTGCGACGTCGAGGATGGGGCGCGGGCGCGACGCCGCCTCGTCGAGTTCGCGACGGGCGTTGTCGGCTGCGGCAGCGGCATCCTTCACCGCTGACTCAGCGAGCGCGAGCCCTCGCTCCAGTCGCTCGGCCTCGGCCTGGGCCGCCTCGACTTGCACTCGAACGCGGTTGAGTTTCTCGGTCTGGGTTGCCAGTCGCGAGTCGAATTCTCGCAGCGAGGCAAGTGCGCGAGCGGCCTGCTCTCTGGCAACTTCGAGTGTCGCTCGCTGCTCCGCGAGTGCGAACCTGGCCCGGTCGATAATGGCGGTGACCTCGCGCAGGCGATCGTCGGCTGCGTCCCGGTCAGCGACGAGTTCGAGCCGAGAGCGTTGTGCACCGGAGCCGCCGCGCAGCACCCAACGAGACAGCACGTCGCCGGATTTGGTGATCACAGTCGAATCAGTACCGTTCTGTTCAGCACCAGCGAGTTCGGTCCAGGCGGCGCGGGCCGCCGCAATGTCGTCGGCGATGAAGACAGCGTCGAGCAGGGCGAGAACACCGTCGGGCGCGGTGACGACGCTCGAGGCGGCGACCACGCCGTGTGCTTTCACCGTCGATGAACTGCGACGACCGTCGGCGATGACCACCTCAACGCGACCGAAATCGTTCACCCCTGATTTCTCGATCGCGTCGAAAGCGGCGTCGCGGTTGTCGGCGAGCACGGCATCCGCGAGTGAACCGAGCGCTGCTGCGATAGCCGCCTCGTAGCCGGGATGCACCTGTACATGCTCAGCGACCAGGCCGCGGATGCCTGCGAGGCGAGCTGCGACGAGGGCACTCGAGCCGTCTTTCTGGTCGAGCGCCATCGAAAGGGCGCCGGTGCGGGCTGCGAGCGCGTCACGCTCACGCTCATGAACGTGCAGGTCTTCCCGCAGCCGCTCGATCTCGCCCTCGGCCGCCGTGACTTCGGCCTGGGCCGTTTCATAGGCTGCATCCAGGTCTGTGTCGCCCGAATCGCCGAGGGCGGCTTCGGCCTCGAGCGCCGCGAACTCGGCCTGCACGGCAGCGCGACGGTCTCGCGCTGCGTCGATCGCGTTCTGCTGGCGCAGCACCTCGCCGCGCACCGCTGCCAGCCGCGACGCCGCGGTCTCGGCCTGCCCGGTGAGCTTGGAAAGTTCGAGATCGTGCCGTGAGACCAGCGACGACTGGTACGCGATCTGCTCGTCCAGTCCGTCGAGGTTCGCGCGGGCTACCGCTGTCGCAGCCTGTGAGTCCTGCCAGGCTGCCTCGGTGTCGACGACCAGCTGGGCGAGGCGGGTGACCTCGTCCGCGGCATCCGACACCATCTGCCGGCTCACACCAGGGCCGGAATCCGGCGAATCACTCTGCTGGCCCAGAAGCGCCAGCCGCTGGTTGGCGAGTGTGTAGAGGCCGCGAAGGCGCTCCTGCACCGACTCGAGCCCGAACGCTGTGCGCCGGGCGAGGTCGACAGCGTCGCCAACCTGGGCCTGCTCGATGCGCGACTCACGCAGCTTGGCCTGGTCGAGCTGCTCCTGCAGCACGATTCGCTCTGTCTTGCGTTCGCTCTCGCTGCGGCTCGACGCCGTGATCGCGGTGCGGAGGGTGACGACATCGTCCGCCAGGATCCTGGCCCGAGCATCGCGCACTATTGCCGCGATCGACTGTGCTTCCTTGGCTATCTCGGCCTGGTGCCCGAGCGGCTTCAGCTGCCGCCGAATCTCGCCGGCCAGGTCGCTCAGTCGCGTCAGGTTGGCCTGCATCGCCTCGAGCTTGCGCACAGTCTTCTCTTTGCGACGGCGATGCTTCAGGATGCCGGCGGCCTCTTCGATGAACCCGCGCCGTTCCTCGGGGCTGGCGTGCAGCACCGCGTCGAGCTGTCCCTGCCCCACGATCACGTGCATCTCGCGACCGAGGCCGGAGTCGCTCAGCAGCTCCTGCACATCGAGCAGGCGGCAGGTCGTGCCGTTGATCGCATACTCGCTGCCGCCGTTGCGAAACAGCGTTCTCGAGATGGTGACCTCTGCGTACTCGATCGGCAGGGCGCCATCCGCATTGTCGATGGTGAGGATGACCTCGGCTCGACCCAGCGGACCCTTCGTTGCAGTACCTGCGAAGATGACGTCTTCCATCTTGCCGCCACGGAGCGTCTTCGCACCCTGCTCACCCATGACCCAGGCCAGGGCGTCGACGACGTTGGACTTGCCCGAGCCGTTCGGCCCGACCACACAGGTGACCCCCTGCTCGAACGCGAAGGTCGTCGACTGTGCAAACGATTTGAAACCCTTGAGGGTCAGGCTCTTGAGATACACCTGTCCCCCTGTACGTTCGCGCCAAATAGCTGTCTATACGGTACCGGACGCCGAGATGTATTCTGGCGGGCTGCTCATACCGTGTCATCGCTATCGAGGGAGGAAGATGGCTGGTTACGCAATCGACCAGCTCGTCATCCCCACCTCGCGCGACGAGCCGGGTGCTGCCGATTTCATTGCGCCGGAGGGCCCGTGAACCGCGGCCCGGGTGCTCGCGCTCGCGCCGCCCGATTCCCTGCCCGCGAGGAATTCGGCGGCAGGATGACTGGCGCGGGTCAGGTGCTGGCGCAGGTCAGCTACCGGCTGGCGTGCAGTCTTTCCACGCGGTGCTGGACTGTACGGCCTTCGCGAACGACTCGACAGTCGTGCCATAGGTTCCGGCGAGCGCACCGTCGGAGATCTTCTTCGCCTCGGCAGGCTTGGCGGCCTTCGAATCGGCGTGCAGAGTCTTCAGGTCTGCCTTGAGGTTGACCGGGAGCGGGCGCAGCTTCATACCCTTGTTCGCTTTGTGCCACTCGGCCCTCACCTCGACGCCGGCACCGTAACCGCCAGCGAGCTCCTTGGTGCGGATCTTCACCGCATCGGCCTTACGGCCTTTGCCCGGGCTCATCGCCTTGAGCGCCTTGAGGTCGCTCTTGAGGTCGGCCGGAACCTCACCCCAGGCCGCGCGAAGGTGCTGCAGCGGGGTACAGGTATGCGCGGTGCTGGTCTCTGATGCTGACGCTGACGCTGACGCGGATGCTGTCGGGGCAGCTGCGTTCGCGGCGAAGGCTCCGCCGCCGATCACCAGTGCGAGGCCTGCGACCGACGCGATGCCGAGGTTTTTGAGGGAAGTCATTTTGTCTCCTTGGGACGGCCGCCGTCTGCGACCGGTTCCCAGAGTGTCAGCGGGGTGTAAACCCGGCATTCGACACGTGTTCGAAGAATGTAAGGGTGTGGGGATCAGGCTGGCCGCCCAGCAGAATAGCTACATGAACGAAGCGAAGGGCCTGGTCGTCGTCGTCGAAGATGAGCGGTCGATCGCCGACCTGCAGCGGCTCTACCTGACCGAGGCCGGGTTCGGAGTGCACGTCGAGCGAGACGGCGCCGAAGGGCTGGCCGCGATTCGGCGGCTGCGACCGGTGGCAATAGTGCTCGATGTGGGGCTTCCCTCCCTCGACGGCATCGAGATCTGCCGACGCCTGCGCGAAAGCGGCGATTGGACGCCGGTGATCTTTGTGACGGCGCGCGACGACGAAGTCGACAGGATTCTCGGCCTCGAACTCGGCGCTGACGACTACCTCACCAAACCGTTCTCACCCCGGGAGCTCGTGGTGCGGATCAAAACCATCCTCCGGCGGCACTCCGCCATTGGGGCGGCACCCCTGGCCGTCGGCACCGTCACGCTCGACGCGGTGCAACGGCGGGTCGAGGCATCCGGCCGATCCGTTCCGCTGACCAGCACCGAGTTCGACCTGCTTGCCAAACTGATGTCATCGCCCGGGCAGGTATTCACCCGGGAGCAGCTGCTCTCGTCAGTGTGGGGCCAAGCCGACTACGGTCTCGGCCGAACTGTCGATGTACACATCGCTCAGTTGAGGTCGAAACTCGGGGATGACAGCCCCATCCTCACCTCGCGCGGGGTCGGTTACTCGGTCGCCAGGTGAGTGCCTGGTTCCGTTCGCTCAGTGGTCGGATCACGCTCGTCACGGTGGCAGTCGCTGTGCTCGCCGTGCTCGTAACCGGGCTGATCTCGCTGCAACTCGTGAAGGCATCCACCCTTGCTGATGCGAAGGCACAGCTCGTCGCCCAGGCCAATGTGCTCGCCAAACTGCCGGCGACGCGACGCGACGCGATCACCGTGCGAACGCAGGCGGCACTCGGAGATACCCAGGTCGCGTTCGTGTCGGCCGCCGGGGTGGTCACCGGCAACGGAGCCGTCTATGTCGGGCCGGGACTCGCACGGAAGGTGCTGCGGCTCGGCCAGGTCTCCGTTGTCGAGCGATCGAATCGCGCGACGGTGGTGATCGAGGGGCGGCAGACCAGCTCGGGCGGCGCGGTCATCGTCATTCGCACCCAGGCCAGCCTCGACCAGGCGACCCGCGACTCCGGGCAGCGTATCCTGCTCGCCCTCGCAATCGGGGTCGCCGTCGCGATCATTGCTGGCATCCTTCTCGGCCGCTGGCTGGCTCGGCCGCTGGTGAAGGTCGCTGCAACGGCGCGCAGGATGGCGGCGGGCGAACGTGGACTGCCAACGCCGGTGCACCGGCCGGCCGAGATTGCCGCGGTGTCGGATGCCCTCGCAACCCTCGACAGTGCCCTCGCGACGAGCGAGGGGCGGCAGCGGGAATTTCTGTTGTCGATCTCGCACGAACTGCGCACCCCCCTCACCGCAGTGCGCGGCTACGGCGAGGCGATGACCGACGGGCTGGTGAAGGAGGCGGATATCGCGTCGGTCGGCGCCACGCTGGTCGCAGAGACGGAGAGGCTCGACCGATTCGTGAGCGACCTCCTCGAGCTGGCGCGGCTTGAAGCAGATGATTTCGTCATCCATCCCCAGCTCATCGAGCTTGGCGGATTACTCGCGCAGGTGCGGGACGCCTGGCAGGGTCGCTGCTCGATGCTCGGCGTGACGATGGTCGTGTCGACGGCCCTGCTTCCCGTCACGACCGACGGCCGGCGGGTGCGTCAGGTGATCGACGGACTGGTCGAGAACGCGTTGCGGGTCTCCCCAGCCGGTTCGACTGTCACAGTCTCGGCCACCGGAACGAACCCGACCGTGATCGCAGTAGCCGACGGCGGACCAGGGCTCTCTGCAGACGACCTCGACGTGGCCTTCGAGCGCGGTGTGTTGCACGAGCGGTACCAGAACGAACGGCCGGTGGGCACTGGCCTCGGGCTTTCGATCGCCGCCAGGCTGGTCGGCCGCCTCGGCGGGACCATAAGCGCGGCGAATGCCCAGGTTGGCGGCGCCGTATTCACAGTGACACTGCCCTGAATCGGGCGTACCGTGTGCCGCGCGACAGAGGAAGACGATCTCATAACGCTCGACACGATCATCACGGTGGTCGAGCTCTCGAACAAATGTCTACAGGCGGGCCGGGTGACTGCGGATGAACTCCGCGGCCTCCCCCGGCTCGTCGGTGACCAGGATCAGGTCCTCGTAAGGCCCCGCCTCGCCCCGCAGCGTGCCCGCGATGCCCGTGCCCGGTGTCGGTTCCCAGCGCTCCCGCCCGAGGAAGACCATCGGGCTCTGGTATTCGAACGTCGTATAGAAGTTCTGCGCGGCATCCTGGAACACCTCCTGCACGGTGCCGGCCGACCCGTCGGCGTAGACGATGCCAGCGAGGCTGATCGCGAGCAGGCCATCCTCGCGGATGCTGTTCGCAAAGTATTTGGCGATGCCCGCGGCGAACAGGCTGGTCTTCTCGAAGCCGTAGAACCAGGTGGGAATCGAGAGTGTGAACGCGCCACCGGGATACCGCGCGAGCACCTCTCGGGCTTTCGCCTGGTAGTCGGGGTGAGCGACATCCGGTGCCTGCTTCAGGATGCCCATGGCCGAGTTGAGTGCCTCCTCGCCGAACGGCGCGAGGTATGCCCCGAGGTTGCCGGCCTCCATGATGCCGGGGCCGCCGCCGGTTGCGATGAGATGATCGCGACCGAGTTCGAGCGCCGCCCGAGCCGCACCCCCATAGGCCGGGGAGTCCCGCCGGATGTCGTGGCCACCCATGAAGCCGACGATCCGATTCTCGAGACGCTCGGCGGCAGTCGCGCCGATGACCTCGCTGAGCGCTGCGTCGATCGAGAAGTCATGGGTGCGCTGGGCCAGGGACTCGCCGATATCCGGCAGGTACCCGCCACCCGCCGAATACCAGTCGTAGACCGTCTCGTCCAGACTCTTCGTCGTGCCGAACCACTCGACGTCGGCGTTCAGCTCGTCGGCGGTGTAGAGCGTGCGGCGGTATGGGTCGTACGGCCGAGTGGAGAATCGTGGGAAGATCAGTGCGCCATGGCTGCCGAGAATGCCGGCAACACCGTCGGGCAGCACGCAGCCGAGGAACATCGCGCCGTCGACGTCGAGAGCCTCCCAATCACAGGTGATGCCCGTGAGGGCGAGATCCTGTACGGCGATTCCGGTGAGATCTCTGCCGCTCAGCGCCTCGGTAAAGCTCGCGAGGTCGCGGATGTTCCGCCGTCGGGGCGGAGTCTTGAATGTGCTCACGCTCGTATTCTCTGGCAGAACGGGCAGAAATGGCTGCCGCGATTCATGAACTGGTCACGCACAATCGGCCGTCCGCAGCGCGGGCACGCTTTACCGTGCTGACCGTATGCAGTGAGCGAGTGCGAGAAATACCCCGATGCGCCGTTCACATTCACATAAGTCGAGTCGAAACTCGTGCCGCCCTCCGCGAGCGCCTTACCGAGCACGAGCCGCACTTCGGCCAGGAGTGTCTTCGCGCGCGGCCGGCTGAGGGATGCGGTCGGCTGGTCGTAGTGCACGCGGGCAGCCCAGAGCGCCTCGTCAGCGTAGATGTTGCCGATACCGCTTACGAGGGTCTGGTCGAGCAGTGCGCGCTTGACGCCCGTGCGGCGCTTCGCCAGTGCTGTCAGGAAACGAGCGTCGTCGAATGCCGGATCGAGCGGATCCCGGGCGATATGTGCAACCTGGGACGGCACAAGTGCTGTTCCTGTTCCGAGACCCGCCGCGCGTGCGTCTGCCGTGGGCGTGAGTTGGTCGAGTGACATCGAGCCGAAGATCCGCTGGTCGACGAAATCAAGTCGGACAGCTGCGTTCTGACGGGTTTCGAGAGTGAGACGGATGCGCAGGAGCGCGTCATCCGGCCGCCCGATTTCGCGCAACAAGACCTGCCCGCTCATGCCGAGGTGCACGACGAGTGCTTCCTGCCTCTCTGAAAACGGCAGCCAGAGGAACTTGCCACGACGCACAGCGCCCTCGAAGTTGCGGCCGGTGAGCCGCTCTACGAAATCCTCGCTCGGGCCGACATGCCTGCGCAGTGAGCGGCCGTCGTACACGGTGACGGATGTCACGCGCGCACCGGTGACGACCGGTTCGAGACCGGCGCGCACGACCTCGACCTCGGGGAGTTCTGGCACAGCTCAGCCCGCGGGTGAGAGCGCGGTCCAGGCGTCGAGGGCCGCAGCCATCTCCGCCTGCTTCTTGCTGGTGCCGTCGCCCTCTGCGACGCTCTCCCCCGACAGCACGACGACGGCGTGAAAGCGCTTCGAGTGGTCTGGGCCGCTGTCGGTCACCTCATAATGCGGAAGCCCGAGACCCAGGCGAGACGAGAGCTCCTGCAGGCTGGTCTTCGGGTCCATGGCTGCACCGAAGCGGTCGGGGTCGAGCATGAGCGGCGCGACCAGGCGCAACACGAGGTCGGTCGCGGCATCCGCCCCGGCTGAAAGGTACGTCGCCCCGATCACTGCTTCGACGGTGTCGGCCAGGATCGACGACTTGTCGCGACCGCCGGTCAGCTCTTCCCCACGGCCGAGACGAACGTGCTGCCCGAGCCCGATGCGCCTGGCAACCTCCGCGAGCGCCACTGAGGAGACGAGACTCGCCCGGCGCTTCGCCAACTCCCCCTCGTCGAGGGCGGGATTGTCACGGTAGAGCTTCACCGTAACGGCCTGGCCGAGAATCGAATCGCCGAGAAACTCGAGACGTTCGTTATGGGCGAGACCGCCGTTTTCGTACGCAAAAGAGCGGTGGGTCAGCGCGAGCTCGAGAAGCTCAGAACTGATATCGACCGCGAGAAATTCGACCAGATTTCCCCGGGTCTCACTCGTACCTGGCATGGATGTCAGGTTACCGGGCGAATGCGTCCAGCGGGTGAGGCTGGCGCGAGAGAGGCCCGACTAGACGTCTGCGACCTTGCGGCCCTTGTACTCCATGTACAGCGGCTGGCCGGTCGAATCCTCGACCACCTTTGCGCGGTGCGGGAGGCTGTAGACGGTCTTGCCGCCTTCGATGGTCTTGACGAGAGTGGGCGGGGTCGCCTTCCACTGCGCGCGGCGGGCACGGGTGCTCGCACGGCTCATCTTGCGCTTCGGTACAGCCATGGTTATCTCTCTTCGTTGTCTAAATCTGAGGTCTGGGTGCTTCCGGCCAGATCGCCCAAAGCTGCCCAGCGAGGATCGATGGGGTCTTCGTGCTTGTGACCCGGGTTGTCGAGAAGCCGCACTCCACAGGTGGGGCACAGGCCGAGGCAATCTTCCTGACAAACCGGCTGGAATGGCAGTGACAGAACCACCGCATCCCTGATTACGGGTTCGAGGTCAATGGTGTCCTCGTTAACCTCGTATTCGAAAGCTTCGTCTTGAGAATACGCGAAAAGCTCCTGAAATTCGACCTGCACCGGCTGTTCGATGTCGATGAGGCACCGCACGCACTCTCCGGTGGACATTCCGTCGACCTCTGCGCTGACCAGGATGCCGTCGTGGAGCGACTCCATTCGCAGGTCGGCACGCAGCGAGGAGCCCGCGGCCATGCCGATTACGGCGTTGCCGAAAGCCTCCGGAACACTGACATCCAGCACCCGCTCGCGCATTTCGCCCGGACGGTGCATGAGGTCGTAAACGTCGACGGTGTATGGGGTTTTGATCACGTGGGGCACCCGAGAATGCTACTCGGCCCCGGCATCCGCTCGTCTGGATTTCGCCGTCGGCGTTCTGGCCGCCCGGCCGCCAGCAGACGGGAGAGATCGAAGTTGGGCGCTGTCGAGATGCCACTCTTCGTGCCCATGGGGCGAAATCGGGGCGAAAAGTGGCATCTCGACGGCGAGGGGGAGCAGCGGGGCAGGGACGGGCGGCCTTACCCCGCCACCGCCGTGAACGCCTCGTCGTAGACCCCAAGGGCGCGGGCAACTTCGTCTGGGGTGACGATGCACGGAGGCACCACGTGCAGCCGGTTGTCTGCGAACTGGTGCAGCACGCCCCGCGACATGATTTCGGTCTTCAGCTGGGCGATGACAGCACCCGAAACAGGTTGCCGGGTGATCGGGTCATCGACGAGGTCGAGCGCCCAGAAGACCCCCCGGCCGCGCACTTCACCGATCATCGGATGTTTGGCTGCCAAGGCACGCAGCCCCGGCTCGAGGTGATCGCGGCCGATCATCGCCGCGTTCTCGATGATGCCCTCCTCGGTCATCGCATCGATGGAAGCAACGATGGAAGCCATGGCGAGCGGGTGGCCCGAGTAGGTGAGGCCACCGGGAAACACGTTCTCTTCGAACTCGTTCGCTATCGATTCCGAGATGATCACGCCACCCGCAGGCACATAGCCCGAGTTGACCCCCTTGGCGAAGGTGATGAGATCCGGTGTCCAGCCACCCTCGTCGCGGGAGAAACCCTGCCAGGCGAACCAGTGGCCGGTGCGGCCGAAGCCGGACATGACCTCGTCCATGATGAGCATGATGCCGTATTTGTCTGCCAGGGCACGCACTCCGGCCAGGTAGCCGGGCGGCGGCACCAGGATCCCTGCGGTGCCGGGCAGACCTTCGAGCAGGATCGCCGCAATGGTCGACTGCCCCTCCGAGACGATCACTCGCTCGAGGTGATGCAGTGCGCGCTCCGTCTCTTCTTCGACGCTGGTGGACCAGAATTCCGAACGGTAGGGGAACGGGCCAAAGAAGTGGACGTGCCCGCGCGCGTACTCGTTCGGCATCCGGCGCCAGTCCCCGGTAGCCACGATGGCTCCGCCGGTATTGCCGTGATAAGAGCGGTAGTGGCTGAGGATCTTGTCTCGTCCGGTCACGAGCCGCGCGAGCCTCATCGCGTTCTCGTTCGCGTCCGCGCCGCCGTTAGTGAAGAACACCTTGCTGAACGGCCGGCCGGCTTTCTCCAGGATGCGCTTGGCCGCCTGACCGCGCGCCAGGTTCGCGTGGGCCGGGGCGACCATGGTCAGCACGTCGGCCTGCGCCTTGATCGCGGCAATCACCTTCGGATGTTGGTGGCCGATGTTCATGTTGATGAGTTGGCTTGAGAAGTCGAGATAGTGCTTGTTATCAAAATCCCAGACATCGGTGCCGAGCGCCCCGGCGATGACAAAAGGCTTCAGCGCTCCCTGCGCCGACCAGGAGTGGAAGACGTGCGCCCGGTCGAGTTCGTAGGCCAGAACGCCGTCGGCCGAATCTGAGGTGGTGCTCATGCGTGTTCCTTTGCGCGATGGTGGTGGCGGCCGGGCGTGGTGCCCGGCCGCCGGGATAAAACGTAGGGCTAGTTGCCGCCCTCTTTGAGCGTGACAGTCAGGGGGGTGAAGCTCTTCCCCATGACATCCACGCCTTCTGCCTTCAGCTCCTTGAGCGCCTTGTCGACGTAGGTGTTGGAGTACGCGGTCGTCGGCGGGTCTTTCGTGATGACCGTCGATCCAGTGTTGTCCTTGGTGCTCTTCGAGATCTTCACCGTCTGGTCCCACAGCGACTTTCGGATGACACCAATGCCCGAGGTTGACGGCCAAATCAGCTTGTTCACCTCATTCGTCATCCACAGCTGGTGGCTCGTTCCCAGGGTCGAGCCAGCCTTGGTGACGTCGTCGGCGGCCTTCTGCGCGTTGTCACGTGCGTAAACCCAGCCCTCGATGGAGGCCTTGATGAACTTGACGGTCTGATCCTGATACTTCGTGTCTTTCAGCTTGTCGGCATCCGCCCAGATCGCGTCTTCGAGCATGGCCGTGCCGTACTTGTTCCAGTCGATGACGTTGAGGTCGGACGGTTGATAGAGCTTGCCGGTCGCCGGATTGATGGTCTCGAGAACCTGTGCGTACTCGTTGTAGGTCTCCGCCTGAGCTGCGTCGATGTCGCCGGCAAGGAAGCCCTTCATGTCGAACGCCTGCTGAACCAGCGTGATGCCGGTATCGGTGTTGATTCCAGCCTTCTGCATGCCGGCGAACAGCGCCCACTGGTTGCCGTAGCCCCAGCTGCCGACCTTCTTGCCCTTCAGGTCGGCAGGGGTGCTGATGTTCTTGTTGGTGAAGGAAATCTGCGTCGTGGCACCGCGCTCGAAGATCTGCGCGACGTCGGTGACGTTGACGCCCTGCTCGATCGAGCCAAGTACCTTCGGCACCCAGGAGATCGCATAGTCAGCGTCGCCATCGGCGACCGACTTGATCGGCACCGTGTCGGTTCCGGCCTGCTTGATGGTGACGTCGAGGCCCTCCTTCTTGTAGTAACCCTGGGCGAGCGCCGCGTAGTAGCCGGCGAACTGCGCCTGGGTGACCCACTGCAACTGCAACGTGACGGGAGTGAGTTTTTGGGTCGTGCTCGAGCCGCTGGGTGTGCTGCTGCTACTGCAGCCGCTGAGAACAAGCGCCGCCGCAACGGCAGTGGCGCCGGCAGCGAGCAAGATTCGCGTGCTGTGTTTCATTTGCTTCCTCCTTGGTGCTTCAGATGGTATTCATCGGGGTGGAAATGCCGGTCTTCCTAGTGACCGGACTCAGGCGGGAGAAGGCCTGTGCCTCGTTGCAAGTTTCTCCAGGGCGAGGGTGACGCAGTAGAACACGAGTCCGAGCAGAATGGCACCTAAGACGAACGCGTAGGCGAGGGTGTAGTTGCTATACGACGCTGAGGACGTGATGGATGACGCGAGCCCGTCCACCGGACCCCCGAAGTATTCGGCGATCAGAGCCGAGATCACCGCGATGGACGATGCGATCCGCAATCCGGTGAAGATGAACGGCAGGGCACCGGGGATAGTGACGGTCCGGGTGAGCTGCCAAGCGTTCGCAGCGTATGCGCGCATGAGGTCCCGGTGCACTGGACGCACCTGGTGGAGTCCGCGCAGGGTGTTGAAGTAAACCGGGATGAAGACGGCGAGCGCCGCGATGAGCTGCCTCGTAGTCTCGGCTCCCGCGCCGAACATCGTGTATAACACCGGCGCCAGAGCGACGATCGGCACGACGGCCGCTGCGGTGATGACCCATGCAGACAGCTGGTCGAGCACCCGCACGAGTGCCGAGATGACGGCGGCGACAATACCGACTACAGCACCGATAACGAGCCCGATCAGTGCGTTGAAGCCCGTGACCCTGGTGCCCGCCCAGATGATGTTGAGGGACTGGTTGAAGCGATCGCCGATGCTCAGCGGGCTCGGCAACACGTACGGCTTGATGTCGAAGCCGATGACGATCACCTGCCACAGCACCAGCACGACGATTCCGAACACGATCGGCGCGACGATGGTGTTGACGCGGCTAAGCGGGCGTCTCACCGGGTGTCCCCTGTGACCGGGCTGCCGTGCAGAGCTTCCCTTACGGCGCTCACGGCGGCGAAGAAGCTCGGGTCTTCTCGCAACGCGTCGTCGCGGGTGGCGCCGAGTCCGACATCGATGATCTCGCGAATGCGACCGGGCCGCGGCGACATCACGACGACGCGCTCGGAGAGGAACACCGCCTCCGGGATGGAGTGCGTGACGAAGACCACCGCCGCACCGGTCTCGCCGCAAATGCGTACCAGTTCGCTCTGCATCCGCTCACGCGTCATCTCGTCCAGAGCACCGAACGGTTCGTCCATCAGCAACAGTTCCGGGCTCTCGGCGAGCGACCTGGCGATCGCGACGCGCTGCTGCATGCCACCGGACAACTGGTCGGGGAAGCGATCGGCAAAATCGCTGAGCCCCACAAGGGCGAGAAGCTCGACCGCGCGCTTCTGGCGAGCGGTTTTTCCGACGCCGTGCAGCTCGAGCGGCAACTCGATGTTGCCGGCGATCGAACGCCACGGCAGCAGTCCGGCCTGCTGGAACGCGATGCCGTAGTCCTGATCGATCCGAGCCTGGCGGGCAGTCTTGCCGAACACCGTCACGGAACCGGATGTCGGCTGGTCGAGATCGGCGATCAACCTCAGCAGGGTGCTCTTGCCGCATCCGCTCGGCCCGATGAGCGAGACGAATTCGCCCGGCGCAACGGTCAACTCGATGTTCTCCAGGGCGACGACGGTCTGTTTCTTCGCCACCGCGAAAACCTTCGAGACATCGCTGACCGTCACTGCCGGTTGAGTGGCGTTCGAAGGACGCGTATCGATACCATTCATGCGCTCACCTCTCCCCTGCGATACCGCTTGAGGGCCAGCCCGAGCAGCGCGACGAACCCGGCCCCGATGAGTCCGATCACGATCGCGCCGAAGATCGGCGCCCAGGGTTTGCCTGGATCCCCACTCGATGCCGACGCGTATTCGACCATCATTCGGCCGACGCCGCCGCTCAACCCGATCGAGACCTCGGCGACCACAGTGCCGACGATCGCACTCGCCGCTGCGAGTCGGAGGGCTGGCAGCAGATAGGGGATGCTGGCCGGCAGCCGGAGGTGAAGGAACGTCTTCCACCAGCCGACCGCGTAGGTACGCATCAGCTCGACGTGCGCGGTGTCGGGAGCCTCCAGCCCGCGCAGGGCCCCGATCGACACCGGGAAGAACGCGAGATATGAGGCGATGACGGCGACGGACATCCAGTCCTGCCAGCGACTTTCGCCGAAGCGGATCTGGTGGCCGATTCCCGCGACCAGGGGGGCGAGGGCGATGAGCGGCACGGTCTGGCTGAGCACAATCCACGGCAGCAGTGCGGACTCCGCCGTGCGCAGACGCTGCATGAGCAGTGCGAGCAGAAACCCGACGATGACCCCGATCAGCCAGCCGACGGCGGCGATTGCCAGAGTGAAGCCGGCGGCGCGGATGACGGCGAGCCACAGCACCGGGGAGCCCGAAGACGAGATCACCGGCCGCCCGAGCCTCGTGAACATCGTGATGAGGTGGGGCATCGCTAGGTCGCTGGTGCGCGGTAGAACCGTGACGTTGCCGACGAGCACGCCCTGCGCAGGGCCGAGCGCCTTATAGAGCTCCCAGCTGACGGCGACCAGCACCACCCCGGCGATGCCGAGAAGAATCGGGCGTGCTCGTCTCATGCGCTCATACCTTGGCCGTGATGTGCTCACGCATTGGCGGAATCACGGTCTCGCCGTAGACCCGAAGCGTCTCTTCTTTGTTGTCGTGCTGCAAATAGCCGGCAAACTGGTCGACGCCGATCTCTTGAAGCGCCTTCAGCTTCTCGATGTGCTGCTCCGCAGTGCCGAGCAGGCAGAAGCGGTCGACGATCTCGTCTGGCACGAACTCGGTGTGCGAGTTGCCCGCCCGGCCGTGCTCGTTGTAGTCGTAGCCCTCTCGACCCTTGATGTACTCCGTGAGTGCTTTGGGCACGGCTCCGTCGGATCCGTACTTGGCAACGATGTCTGCAACGTGGTTGCCGACCATCCCCCCGAACCAGCGGCACTGGTCTCGCATGTGCTCCCAGTCGTCCCCCACGTACATTGGCGCAGCGACGCAGAACTTGATGGCCATCGGGTCGCGACCCGCCTTCTCGGCTGCGTCACGCACTGTCGCAATCATCCACTCGGCCACATCGAGGTCTGCCATCTGCAGGATGAAGCCGTCGCCGACCTCACCCGTCAGCTTGAGTGCGAGCGGGCCGTACGCAGCCACCCAGACCTCGAGCTCTGAGCCCACGCTCCAGGGAAACTGCAACTGGGCACCGTTGTATTCAACCGAGCGTGAATTGGCGAGCTCACGGATGACGTGGATCGACTCTCGCAGGTCTTTCAGCGTGGTCGGTTTGCCGTTGGTGACGCGCACGGCAGAGTCTCCGCGACCGATGCCGCAGATGGTGCGGTTGCCGTACATCTCGTTGAGCGTCGCGTAGACGGATGCCGTCACGGTCCAGTCGCGCGTTGCCGGGTTGGTGACCATCGGCCCGACCTTGATGCGGTGCGTCTCGGCGAGGATCTGGCTGTAGATGACGTACGGCTCCTGCCAGAGCAGGTGCGAGTCGAAGGTCCAGGCGTAGTCGAAACCGTGCTGCTCGGCGAGCTTCGCGAGGTACACCGTGCGCGACGCCGGCGGGTTGGTCTGGAGTACTGCCCCGAATTCCATGTTGTTCCGTTCAGATCAGGTACTGGCTGAGGCCGCGCTTGAAGTACTTGCCGTCGCCCTTGGTACCGATGTACTCGTTCTTATCGACGATGACCTTGCCGCGGGAGAGCACGGTGTCGACGTGGCCGTCGATCTCGAAGCCCTCCCAGGCCGAGTAGTCCATGTTCATGTGGTGAGTCTTATTCAGCCCGATGCTGGTGTGGCCATTCGGGTCGTAGATCACGACATCCCCGTCAGCCCCGGGCTGGATGACGCCCTTCTTGCCGTAAAAGCCGAACATGCGGGCTGGCGTGGTCGAGCACAACTCGACCCAGCGGGAGAGGGAGATCTGGCCGTCGACGACGCCCTGATACATCAGGTCCATCCGGTGTTCGACCGAGCCGATGCCATTCGGAATCTTCGAAAAGTCACCGATTCCCATCTCTTTCTGGCCCTTCATGCAGAACGGGCAGTGGTCGGTGGAGACCATTTGGATGTCGTTGGTGCGGAGCGACTGCCACATGTGGTGTTGGTGGCCCTCTGCCTTTGAGCGCAGCGGAGTCGAACACACCCACTTGGCGCCCTCGAACTCGCCCCACTCCTTGCCGACGGCACCCAACTGCTCCTCGAGCGAGAGGTAGAGGTACTGCGGGCAGGTCTCGCCGAACACGTTCTGGCCGTTGTCACGGGCGGCCGAGATTTGGTCGACAGCCTGCTTCGCACTGACGTGCACCACGTACAGCGGGGCTCCGGTGAGGTTGGCGATCATGATCGCGCGGTGCGTCGCCTCCTCCTCGGTCTGCCAGGGACGCGACGTGCCGTGAAAGTAGGGGTTGCTGTTTCCGGCTTCGAGCGCCTGCTTCACCAGCACATCGATGAGGGCGCCGTTCTCGGCATGCATCATCATGAGCGCTCCGTTGGATGCGCCCTTCTGGAAGGCCCGGAGGATCTGCCCGTCGTCAGAGAGGAACACACCCTTGTAAGCCATGAAGAGCTTGAAACTCGACACGCCCTCGTCGATGAGTTCGTCCATGGCGGTGAGCGAAGCATCCTGCACATCGCTCAGAATCTGGTGGAATCCGTAGTCGATCGCGCAGTTGCCCGCGGCCTTCTGATGCCAGACGTTGTACTGATCGATGATGTTCTGGTCGGGGTACTGCACGACGAAGTCGACGATAGATGTTGTGCCGCCCCAGGCGGCTGCCCGCGTTCCGGTCTCGAAGGTGTCGCTCGCGAAGGTGCCGCCGAACGGCATCTCCATGTGGGTGTGCGCGTCGACGCCCCCGGGGATCACGTACTTGCCCCGCGCATCGATCACGGTGTCGACATTGGCCTCGAGGTCGAAGCCCAGCAGGGTCGAGCCGGGCGACAGCACCGCGGCGATGGTCTCTCCGTCGATGAGCACATCGGCGAGGCCGGTACCGGTCGCGTTGACGACGAGCCCGTTCTTAATGAGGGTCTTTGTCATCGATTGCTCCTTTGCAGTGACTTACGGCCTGGGGATGCTCGTGTACGATTCCGGCCGACGGTCACGGTAGAACTGCCAGTCGTCGCGCATCTCCTGCACCATGTCCATCTCGAGGTCGCGGATCATGATCTCTTCGCGCTCACCCGATCCACGCTCTCCGACGAAATTGCCGCGAGGATCGATGACTTGGCTTGTGCCGTAAAAGTCCACGGCGAGCTCGCCGTACTCGTTGTCTTCCCGGCCGACCCGGTTGGGCTGCAGCACGAAGTAGCCGTTCGCCACGGCAGCGCATGGCCCTTCGACCTCCCAGAGCCGGTTCGAGAGGCCCGGCTTGGTCGCGTTCGGGTTGAACACCATGTGTGCGCCGTTGAGCCCGAGCTCGCGCCATCCTTCCGGAAAATGCCGGTCGTAGCAGATGTACAGGCCGATCTTGCCCACGGAGGTATCGAAGACGGGGTAGCCCATGTTGCCCGGGCGGAAGTAGAACTTCTCCCAGAACTTGTCGAGGTGTGGGATGTGGTGTTTGCGGTATTTTCCGAGGATCGTGCCGTCAGCCTCGACGATGACGGCGGTGTTGTAGTACACGCCGGTGATGTCTTCCTCGTAGATGGGCAGGATCATGACCAGGTTCAGTTCTTTTGCCAGGGCCGCGAAGCGCTGCACGATGGGCCCGTCGGCCGGCTCGGCGTATCGGTAGTACTTCTTGTCTTCCGTGATGCCGAAATACGGCCCGTAGAACAGCTCCTGAAAGCAGATGACCTGCGCCCCGTCAGCGGCTGCATCCCGCGCGAACTGCTCGTGCTTATCGAGCATGGATTCTTTATCGCCGGTCCAGGTTGTCTGGGTGATCGCTGCGCGTACGACAGTCATCAATGCCTCCATCGAGTGGTTCGTTTTGTTATTGTGCGCCGTAAACATTTCCCTTATGTTTCTGCTTATGACGTTGGCGTAAACATAGGGCCGGCTGTCGATTCGATCAACCGTTGACAGGAAGAGGTGACTGTGAAGGCGATTGCTCCGGCCGTCGAAGAGCCGACCCCGCACGGGATCGCTGCCGCTGTCGCGCGCCTCATCACCTCGGGCGACCTTGCCCCGGGCGACCGGTTGCCGACTGTTCGCGAACTCGCGACCGATCTCGGAGTGAGCCCCGCAACAGTCAGCCACGCCTGGCAGGCACTGTCAGGGGTCGGGCTGATAATCTCGCGCGGGCGCAGCGGAAGTTTTGTTCGAGCGATGCCGCGAAAGTGGCTGCCGCCCCGCTTCCAGGGCCTCGCCGGGCAGCTCGAGGCGACCAGGCTAGATCTCTCCACCGGCACCCCCGACCCCGAACTTCTGCCGGGTCTCGCGTCGGCCTTCTCACGGGCATCGATGCAGGCTGGCACCGCGAGCTACCTTGACCAGCCGGTGATCCCGGAGCTAGAGCAGGTGCTGCGAGACACCTGGCCATACCCGGTCGAAACCCTCACTGTCGTTGACGGAGCGCTCGATGCGCTTTCGCGGGCGATGGAGCTCGTGGTGCGGTTCGGAGACCGCGTCGTCGTTGAAGACCCCGGTTTTCCGCCGATCTTCGACCTGCTCGAGCACTTCGGCGCCGTGCGCTTGCCAGTCGGTGTCGACGACGATGGAATGAGGCCCGACCTGCTGGAGCAGGCACTCACCCTGCGCCCGACAGCGATCGTGCTTCAGCCTCGGGCGCAGAATCCGACCGGGCGTTCACTCAGCCCGGATCGGGCTCGCGAACTGGCGCAGATCATCCACAGATCGCGGCACGCGAGCGATGCGATCGTGCTCGAAGACGATCACTCCGGGGCGATATCTGCTGTGCAGGATGTCAGCCTCGGTTCGTGGATTCCGGCGCAGGTGCTGCACATCCGCAGCTTCTCGAAGTCCCACGGCCCCGACCTGCGGATCGCAGGAATCGGCGGCGCGACTGAGCTCGTCGACCGGATCGTCTCCCGCCGCATCCTCGGACCAGGCTGGACCTCGCGGATGCTGCAGACCATGCTCTTCGACCTGCTCACCGACCCCGCGTCAATTGCAGAGGTCGATTTCGCCCGGGACACCTACCGAACGAGGCAGCAGCACCTGTCAACTGCGCTGGCTGGCCACGGTGTGCTGCTTCCGCCGGGCGATGGCATCAACACCTGGCTCCCGGTGAATGACGAGCGTGCGGCAATCGTGCAGCTCGCGGCACGCGGCATCCGGGTCGCGGCGGGTGCTCCGTTCCAGGCCGTCGGTACCGGAGCATTCGTGCGGGTGACCGCCGGAGCTGTTCGGGATGACTTCGACTCCGTCGCCGTCAATCTCGCGGCGGCGTCTCGCGCGTAGCAGTGGATCGAGCTCGTCGAGATCTCACCCGCGAATTGCCTCACCGGTGAGGTCTCGACGAGCTCGACCTGCCTACACCCGCAACACGAAGTCGAACGCAGCGCGGGCCCGACTCGCACTCGGCTCTTCGCCGGTGATGATGTCGGAGTACGAGAACGACTCGGCCATCCGCACCAGCAGCGAGGCGAGGTCATGCCTCTCGAGAGGCAGTTCGAGCGCATTCGCCGCAATCAGGTGCTCGACGACGGCGACGAAGCGGCGCTGCATCTCGCTCTCTTTCGTGGTCAGTAGCCGCAGGGCCCTCGCGGGCTCCCGCTGCAGGAAGGTCTGAAAGTAACTGGCGTCGATCAGTGCCCCGACAAATCCGGTCAGGATGCTCGAGACGCGCGCGGCGCCGTCACCCGGCGTCGAGGCGTCGAGATGGTTGAGGGTCGGCACAGCCAGCGACCAAAGCACCTCAGACAGCAGTTCGTCGCGGTTGCCAACCCAGCGAAACAGGGAGGTGCGGTCGACTCCGACGGAGGCGGCGAGCTCTCCCATGTCGATGCGTTCCCCGGCCAGGAAGTGCTGGCGCGCAATGACGAAGGCACGGGCGGCGTCTGGATGGCTGGCCAGCCGCACCGAAAGGCGGCTGGGCGCTGCATCCGTGCCAACATCTCCGAGTTCCATCCAGCAAGTCTGCAACATTTTAGAATATGATGCACAGATGGCTGAATATTCTCTCGATGCAGACTTCTATTTCTTCCAGGACCAGCTGACTGACCGCGAAAACGAGCAGGTACTCACAATTCGCAAGTTCATGGAAACAGAGGTTCGCCCGATCGCCAACGACTACTGGAAGCGAGCGGAGTTTCCGCACCAACTGATCCCGGGAATTGCAGCTCTCGGCCTCTTCGGGGCTGAATGGGAAGAGACCAGGCAGTTTGAGTCGAGCGCAGTATTTCGCGGCTGGACCGCCCTCGAAATCGCCAGGGTGGATGGCTCGATGACCACTGCTATTGGCGTGCAGAGCGGACTCGCAATGGGCGCTCTCGGCGTCGGCGGTTCCCCTGAGCAGCGCGCGAAGTGGCTGCCTGGCATGGGCAGCGGCGAGATCCTCGGGTCATTCGGGCTCACCGAACCGCTGTCTGGCTCTGACACCGCACGGGGCTTGCAGACGACTGCAGAGCGCCGCGGTGACACCTGGACACTTAACGGTGCCAAGCGCTGGATCGGCAACGCCACCTTCGCCGACATCACCATCATCTGGGCACGAGACACGGCTGACGAGCAGGTCAAGGGGTTCATCGTCTCGACCGACTCCCCCGGTTTCACCGCGACGAAGATCGAAGACAAGCAGAGCCTTCGGATCGTTCAGAACGCCGATATCACCCTGGTGAACGTCGAGGTCGCAGAAGAGAACCGGCTGCAGCAGATCAACTCGTTCCGCGACCTCGCGACGGTGCTGCGGCTGACCAGGGCCGGCGTTGCGTGGCAGGCGGTGGGCAACGCGCTCGGTGCATACGAGGCCGCGCTCAGCTACGCGAAGACCCGCGAGCAGTTCGGCAAGCCCATCGCGAGCTTTCAGCTCATTCAAGACCTTCTCGCCCAGTGCCTCGGCAACATCACCGCGAGTATCGCACTCTGCATGCAGGTCTCGAAATTGCTCGACGAGGACCGCCAGAGCGACTCCCAGTCGGCGCTCGGGAAGGCCTTCGTCACGACAAAGGCTCGCGAGACCGTCGCCATGTGCCGCGAAATCGTCGGCGGCAACGGCATCACCCTCGAGTACGGCGTCGCGAAAGCGTTTGCAGACGCGGAAGCGATCTACACATTCGAGGGCACCCGCCAGATGAACAGCCTCATCGTCGGTCGAAAGATCACCGGGTTGCAGGCGTTCGTCTAATTCTCAACGCCGCAGCAACCACCTCCACAGCGACGGCGGGAATAACACAGCTCGCAGCCTGTCCCTGGGAGGTGTGTCGGCGTACAGCTTCGCGATCACCTGGCGGGTGTCATCCGCTGCGCCAGGGTATGGCAGCGAGTCTCGGGCGAATCGTTCATGCTCCAGGGCCGCTACGAGGCGCTCTAGCGCCGGGGATTCACCGAGCTTCATCGCCGCGGCAGCGTCACGCGGCGTGAGGGTGTCCGGTATCGGCAGGCCGACATCCGCGGAACTCTGCAGCACCTCGCGCCAGCCTGTGAGCACCGGCCCGTTTCTGAGCGCGAGGATGCGGCGGCGGCGCTGCACGGCTCGGATGACGCCCGGAACCAGCACGGCGAGCACAATGACCAGGAGGGCGACGACACTCCACAGCCACGACCCACCGCCTGTCGTCGCGGTCGACGAGCGTGCTGGCCCTGGGCCATCGGTGAGAAGGGGTCGCGGGCGAGCCGTGGGAGCGGTCACCGGGGCAGCCGACGTCGAGGGCACTGGATTGTTAGAGGCAGACGCGACAGGTACACCGGGATCGGCGCTGTTTGCGTACGACGGCAGATCTCCTCGGCTCACTGTCGGTTCGAAACGCGTCCAGCCGATGCCGGCGAAGTACAGCTCTGGCCAGGCATGCAGATCGTGTGAGGCCACCTCGTAGCTGGTCTCACCTTTACCTGCGAGGTGCGGCTGGCCCGGGAGGAATCCAACAGAGATTCTGGAAGGAATGCCGAGCGTGCGTGCCATTACCGCCATCGCTGAGGCGAAATGGATGCAGTAGCCAGCCTTCACCTTCAGGAATTTGGCGATCACCTGGCCTCCGGTGCCGTCGTAGCCGTTATCGAGGGGGGCAGTCTCTGAGTATGTGAAGTCGCCGTCGTGAAAGTACGCCTGCAGCAGGAGTGCCTTCTCATAGTTGGTCGGCGCAGTGCCGACAACTTCTTTGGCAGTTGCCGCCACAATGGCAGGCAGGTTTTTCGGCACGGCAAGGTAGCGATCGAGGCCCGCTGGCACAGTTGTTCCGGCGGCGAGCAGCTGGGCTGGGGTCGGCTCCAGTTCGAGATCGGAGACCGAGTAGGTCTGCCCGCTCACCGTGCGACCCGGGCTCGATACTGCATGGCCGACCGAGTCCCAGTACCACGGGCCATCGAGCCCGGTCACCTTGGTTGACGGATACGGCAGCGGTAGCCATTTGCTTGTCAGGCCCTCGACCTGCACGGTGGTCGTATCCTTCTTCACCATGATCGCCTGGGTGAGGCCGGGGGCGCTCGCGATTGCGTCGACGCTGTTCTTTCGGTTGACAGCGTAGGTCTCAGGAGCCCAGTCGGATCCGTTGAAATCCACGACGCTCACCAGGCGCAGGTACTGCGAGCCGCCGGATTTCGTGGTGTAGCTGAGCACCGCGCGGTTCGCACTCTGGCGAAGATCCTTGCCAAGCGAGAGCACGGGATTCACGCCCGTTCCAAAGGATCCGCCAGCCTGCCCGCTCGTCGAGTCACCCGCCGTCGGAAGCACGAATGAGACAATCAGCGACAACACGACGATCGCAGAACCCAGGCCGACGGAGAGAGTGCCCTGGCCCTGGCGGGAGCCGACCCGCAGTAGAAGCAGGTACGCGATGATGGCCAGGACGAACGTGATCGGGTCAGTGTTTCCTGGCTCGATGTACGCGGGAACGGCGAGCAGCACGACCAGCGGAATGCCGACGAGCGCCGGTGCCCTCAGCGCTATCGCGGCTATATCTGCGACCAGTGCGATCGAAGCCACCCCGATGCACATCAGGAAGGTGATAGCGGTGTCGGCGTTCGCGGGAAGCGCCTGCACCGCAATCGACGTTGCTGCCTGCTGAAGGATCAGGTTGAATGCAGCGAAGGTGTCGGTAGTGGGGATGACCGCGAGAAACGCCGTGGACGGAGCGAACACCGCAGTGATCGCTGCCACGAAAGCGAGTGCGCCCACCACCGGCGGCAGAAAGGTGATCCGCGACAGCGACCGGGTCACAGCAGCGGCCCCCAGGACGAGCACACAGACGAGACCGAGCTGGACGACCCACATCGTGCCGACCAGGATCGTGTGAAGACCCGGAATGGTGACGAGCAGAGCAAGCAACAGCAGAAGACTGGTTCGCCAGTCATCGCTCGACCGCACTCCGCGCCACGCACGAGGCTGCACAACAGCCTGTCGCAGCTGGGTGTCAGGCGTTGTCACTCAGGTGCTCCTGCTCTGCGCCTGTTCCTGCTCCGCACCGGCGGTGAGCCACGCAGATTCGATCGAATCGTTCGGGTGGACCGCCACGCAGATCCACCCGGCCGCCCGCAGCGGCTCGAAGTGCGGAGATGCCCAGGGGTCGACGATGAACACGACTGCGAGATCGAACGATGACCGCTGGGCGCGAAGACGGTCGACGGTGCGAGCGTCTGGGTTGGAGACGACGGCGAAGACGGAACCCTGCGATCGATCCGGCCTCGCCACGGCATGCAGCAACGACATTCGATCCGGGGCGGCAGACACCAGCTGCACGGCCGCGAGTGATTCGAGAAAGGCGTCGAGCTCTTCGACGGGGGCGAGCTGCTGGCTGCCGGTCTCGATGACGCGCACGACGAACCCGCGGTCGACGAGGTAGAGAGCGAGGGAAGCGCTGAAGCTCACAGCCCACTCGAACGATTCGCTCTCAGCCTCGTCGATGGTGCCGACCCCTCGCGCATCCCGATAACTCGTGCGCAGAGTGTCGATCAGGATGCGGGCCTCTGCGTGGCTCCGCTGCTCTTCCTGGCGCACCATGAGCTCGCCGTGATGCGCGGATGCCCGCCAGTGCACGCGACGCATCGCATCGCCCTGGCGATACTCCCGGGTCATCAGGTCGTCTTCGCCGCCGAATGCCCTGCGCTGCCGCATCCTGGTCGGGCCCTCATCCGCTGCGATCGCCACTGCCCCTTCTGGCAGCTCGACGATGGCAGGCGTCACGACGAGTCTCGCTGTGCCATGCGCTGTGACAGCGCCGTCTGCAAGCCCGAACGGATCGGTGAAATCGACGATGAGTGGCCCGACGTCGAAGAGCCCGCGCCGGGAGGGGGTCACCTCGTACGAGAGTCGGGCAGTACTGCCCATGGTGCGCTTCCCCGCCACCGCAGCGGCGAGCTGCCCGAGGGGCTGCGGTGTGGTGACGAAGGGTCGCCATGGCCAGGTGTCTCGCCAATTGGCAACAGGGCTTCGGTAGCTAGAGAGGTTTGCCACGTCGAGCATGACCCCGCTGCGGGTCTTCGCCGCGATGATCCCAGCGCTGAATTCGCGGCTGGCTCGGTAGCGAGCCGGGCGAAACCGCACGTAGAACCGCGCAGCGACCGGCAGTACGACGAGAAAAGTGGCGAGCGGCACCAGCTCAGCACGATGAACCGAGTATGCGACCACCTCGAGGGCGCCCCCGACGATCGCGAGAAACCGCCCCCGCCGGGTGAACCGGGCAACCCGGGACCTGTGCCGATTTGCTGGCCTTGCCATGGCGCCCTAGGCCGGTCCGACGGCACCAAGCGGCACCGATGTCGCTGCGATGATGCGCTGCACAGTGTCTGCGACGAGGGTCGCGCTCGCCACTCCGCCGTTCGACGAGACCCGGTTGGCGGGGATGAGGCGGTGAGCGAGCACTGAAACGGCAAGGGCATCGATGTCGTCTGGAAGTACGAATTCTCGCCCGTCGAGGGCCGCCTTCGCCTTTGCCGCACGCACCAGGTGGAGAGTGGATCGAGGGCTTCCTCCGACACGCAGGTCACGATCGCGTCTCGTCGCCTGCACGAGGCTCACCGCATACTGTTCGACCGGCCCGGAGACGAAAACCTCACGCACAGTGCGAATCATGGCGATGAGCTCCATCGTCGATACGACCGGCTCAACATCGTCGAGCGGGCTCGCATTCTCGCGGGTGTGCAGCATGGCGAGTTCCGCGGCTTCGTCGGGGTAGCCCATCGAAATACGAGCCATGAATCGGTCTCGCTGGGCTTCGGGCAGGGGGTATGTGCCCTCCATCTCCACCGGGTTTTGAGTGGCGATGACGGTGAACGGCGATGCGAGCACGCTGGTCACGCCGTCGACAGTCACCTGGCCCTCTTCCATGCTCTCCAGCAGGGCCGACTGGGTCTTCGGGCTGGCCCGATTGATTTCGTCGCCGATGACGATGTTGGCGAAGACCGGCCCCGGTTTGAACTCGAACTCACGGCTGGCCTGGTTGTAGATGGAGACACCGGTGATATCTGAGGGCAGCAGGTCTGGAGTGAACTGGATGCGGTTGACGGTGCAGTCCACCGTCTTGGCGAGTGCCCTCGCGAGCATTGTCTTGCCGACTCCTGGTACGTCTTCGATAAGCAGGTGACCTTCGGCGAGCAGCACGGTCAGTGCCATCTCTACCGCGCCGCGTTTGCCGTCGATCACAGTCTCGATGCTCTCGATGATGCGTCGACTCACAGAATAGAATTCGTCGCCAGCCATCGTCTCCACGTTCGAACCGTCCATCAGTGACCTCCGCGCAGAGTGTTCGTTACCCTGCCACTCTACGTCTGGTCTGTGACACGAATCAGGGGCGACGACTGTTCACCGCCGCGGCGCAACCCCACGGCTTAGACTTCTCCTGAATCTGGTTTTGCGCCCGGCTTTGGGCATCGTTCGTTTCGATCGAGGGCGCCCTCCCCATGAGTTCTACTTTCATCCCGTCAGCATCCGCCATCTCCCGGGCGTTGAAGCGCGCTGAGACAGGCGTGACCGTCGACGCAACGGAGGCCGAGACCCTCCTTCACGCTCGCGGCGCTGACCTTTCTCGTCTTCTCGTCGCCGCAGGACGGGTTCGGGATGCCGGACTCGAGCGGGCAGGCCGCCCCGGAGTCATCACGTACAGTCGCAAAGTTTTCATCCCGGTCACACACCTCTGCCAGGATCGCTGCCACTATTGCGCCTTTGTGCAGAGCCCGGCCGCGCTGAAACGCCAGGGCAAGCAGATGTATATGTCGCCGGACGAGATTCTCGACGTTGCTCGCCAGGGTGCCGCGCTCGGCTGCAAAGAGGTGCTCTTCACCCTCGGTGATCGCCCGGAGGCGCGCTGGCCCGAGGCGGCAGAGTGGCTGGATGAGAACGGCTACGACTCCACCATCGCCTACCTCCGCGCGATGGCAGTGCGAATCATGGAGGAGACCGGACTCCTGGTGCACATGAATCCGGGTGTGATGACCTGGGAAGAGATCCAGAGGCTCAAGCCGGTCTCGCCCAGCATGGGGATGATGCTGGAGACGACATCCACTCGACTGTTCACCGAGAAGGGTGAGGCCCACTACGGATCTCCCGACAAGAATCCGGCGGTTCGCCTTCGGGTGATCGAGGACGCCGGGCGCAGCAACGTTCCCTTCACCACCGGGCTGCTGCTCGGCATCGGCGAGACCTATGCCGAGCGGGTCGAGGGACTGTTCGCCCTTCGGGCAGCATCCCGGCGCCACGGTCACATCCAGGAGGTCATCATCCAGAACTTCCGATCGAAGCTGTCGACAGCGATGATGCGCCGCGAAGACCTGCCGCTCGAGGAGTACATCGCTGCCGTCGCGGTCTCCCGTATCGTTCTCGGGCCAGGCGCTCGTCTGCAGGCACCGCCTAATCTCACCGACGAGGCCGAGCTTGCGATGCTCGTGCGAGCAGGTATCGATGACTGGGGCGGCGTGTCGCCGCTGACACCCGACCACGTGAATCCCGAGCGGCCGTGGCCGAACATCGACGAACTCGCTCGGCTCACTGCTGCCACTGGCTTCACGCTGCGCGAAAGACTCACAGTTCATCCGCACTACGTTCGTGACGAAGAGCCGTGGCTCGACCCGCGCCTGCTCCCCCACGTGCGCGCGCTCGCCTGCGCCGATGGTCTCGCCGTCGAAGGCGCGATCCCGGTGGGGTTGCCCTGGCAGGAGCCCGACCCCGAATGGCTCGGTTCCGGGCGGGTCAATCTGCACACGGAGATCGACACCACCGGCAGAACGACAGACCGACGCAGCGACTTCGAGGATGTCTACGGCGACTGGTCTGAACTACGTGAGACCGTCGGCGACACGTCGCGCACGGTGGGGCACGCCGGTGACCCCGTCGTGCTGGCCGCGCTGCTGAAGGCCGAGACCGATCCGGCCGGGCTCAGTGACGCCGAATATCTTGCGCTGCTCGGTGCTGAAGGAGCCGACCTCGATGCCCTCGCTGGCCTCGCCGATCGTGTACGCCAGGAGGTCAACGGCGACCGAATCGGCTACGTCGTGAACCGCAACATCAACTTCACCAACGTCTGCTACACGGGCTGCAGGTTTTGCGCGTTCGCCCAGCGTCGCACGGATGCGGACGCATTCACACTCTCGATGAAACAGGTCGGCGATCGTGTGGACGAGGCGTGGGACATCGGGGCGACCGAGATCTGCATGCAGGGTGGGATTCACCCCGACCTTCCCGGCACGGCATACTTCGACCTCGCACGGGAGGTAAAGGCGCGGCAGCCTGACATCCATCTGCATGCGTTCAGCCCCATGGAAATCGTCAATGGGGCCACTCGCACCGGTCTGTCGTACCGCGACTTCCTCGCGCAGGCGCAGGAGGCAGGGCTCGACACGATTCCCGGCACTGCTGCTGAGATCCTTGATGACGAGGTGCGCTGGGTTCTCACCAAGGGCAAACTGCCGGCCGCCGCCTGGATCGATATCGTCTCGACGGCGCACAGCCTGGGCATCCGTTCGTCGTCGACGATGATGTACGGGCACGTCGACAATCCGACGCACTGGGTCGGCCACCTTCGCACTCTGGCTCAGATCCAGGACACGACCGGTGGGTTCACCGAGTTCGTGCTGCTGCCGTTCGTTCATATGTCATCGCCGGTATATCTCGCTGGCGTTGCTCGCCCCGGCCCGACTGCCCAAGAGAACCGCGCTGTGCACGCGGTGGCGCGGTTGATGTTGCACGGGCGGATCGACCACATCCAGACCTCGTGGGTGAAGCTCGGCACTGAAGGTACGCAGCTCATGCTTCAGGGCGGTGCGGATGACGTGGGCGGCACCCTGATGGAAGAGACGATCAGTCGCATGGCCGGGGCCGACAACGGCTCGGAGAAGACCGTCGACGAGCTCGAAGAGCTCGCATCGGCCATTGGTCGTACTGCGTATCAGCGCAACACCGTCTATGGCGATCCGTCAGACGAGCGTCGCGCTGTTGCTCGGGCGCACGCGTCCACGGGCTATGCGTCGACCGGCAAGTCGCTGCGGCTGCTTCCGCTGGATGTAATCAACTCGCACTGACACAGCAACTGCTCGAGCTACTGCGACTGCCACTGCGCGGGCTGGGTCACGCGTTGACGCGATCTCGACGGGGTTGTGCGCAAACCCCGCTCGCGCGCCACGGTCATGGCGATTAGCACCAAGCCTGCGCTCACGCACGAGCGGGTTTTTGTGCTGCTCGGCTTATCACCGGTTTAGGGGCGCGGCCCCCAGTCTCCCGTGGACACCCACATCACAATGGCGGCAATGGTGAACACGACGACGAGGGCAATACAGCCGAAGATCGCTGGTTGCCAGAGCGCGCGGTCGCGCCGTGCGAATAGGACGGTCAGTACAATGCTCAGCCCAAGGATGATGATCTCAGCGACGGGTATCGCATAGATCGCGAAGCCGAACATTATGTAGTTGCATGCGTGGCCCGAGCAGGCATCTCCGCGGAACGAGAGAAATATCATGGCCCAATAGAACGCAACTGCGACAAACAACTGAAGAGCGAATGCCCCAACCGCCCCGACCACTTCGCTCAGAGACGGTCGGGGACTTATGTCGCTTGTGGACGACGTCATACGTGTCATTGATTTGTCACCCGAGGTTGGTCATCCGGCCAGCAGGCCGACACGAAAGCATCGACCCTGAGCCGCCCGAAGCGAAAGTACGACCACCGTTAGAAGTGCTTGTCCAGGCCGTTTCATGGGAACCGCGCACATTGAGCTGCATCGCAACGCCGCACCGGTCGTTCGCCCGCGCAGCCATCGTCGGCAGATCCAATGTGCTGGCATACTCCCGGTCGATCAGGTCACGCGCCCGACGCACGTGTGCGAGGTTCGCCAGACCTTCCGGAGTCATGGCGCGAAAATCGCAGCAGCGTGAGCGCCGAGTCGCCCACCGAGCTCCCTCAGCGACGAGAGGGTGTCGACGTCGTTACGAAGGCCTGATGAGACTGGGATGTCCAGCTCAACGTACCCGGCAGCGCGATGCTGGGCGGCTGAACCCACACCGAACGCTGTCGAGTGTGCCGCGCCGTCCGCTGCGGTGACGAGCGTGGTGCCGCTACCATCGGCATCCGGCACCATCGCTCTGTCGAACTTCGCAGCCGCTCCAAGCGCAGCCGCGAGCTCCTCGGGAAGCAACGCCGGCAGGTCGCCGAGCAGCACGGCGATGCCGCGACCTGGCGCGCTCATCTCTGCAGCGGTCTCGATGCCGAGTGCGATAGCCGCGGTCAGCCCTGCCGGTTCGTCTTCGATCAGCACGAGCGCTTCGGTCTCATCGAAGGCGGCGGATGCCCCCTCACTCGTCACGACGAGCACGCCCGTGACACCCGGTGTTGCCAGGGCGGCGTCGACGGTGTCGAGCGCGATGGCGAGGGCGAGGGCGGAATTGTCGCCGTTTCCAAAACGTGACTTCGCCCCAGCAGTTCCCTTGACCGGAATCACGACCACCCACTCGGTCGTCGTCTCGGGCACATGAGCGTCGGGGATCGTCTTGCCGGTCTTGCGCAGGCCCGTCGTGGTGGGTGGGCGCGTCGCTGCGTCGCGATACTCCCCGCCGTATGCCTTAACCACGTGCATCCCTCCCCGCTTCGAAACCGGCAGTGAAACCCCTGTCGAATCCCAGTTGCTGCGCTTCATCCGTGCCGAGCCGAAACATGTCGTTCTGCCCGTTTCTGATCAGCGCGCGCGCGCCGGGCGCTTCGTCGACAACAAGGTGTTCGAGGCCGCGCACCACCGCGACGGGAAGACCGGCGCTCTTGCGCTTCACGAGGTCAGCCGCCGACGCAATCTCGTCACCGGCGGCCGGGGCAGTGACATCGAGCCTGCGACCCTGCATATCGAGCGTGCCACGCAGGTCGTCGAGCACAACGACCCCGCTCGCGCCAATGGCGACATCAGTCTGGCCTTCGCGCCACGCCCTGCCCAGCGTGTCAGTGATGATGACGCCGAGGCGCAGCCCGAACCGCGTCTCGAGGGCCGAGCGCAACCGGGAGGCCGAGGCATCCGGATCCACCGGAAGCAGCAGCACAGTGCCCTCCGGCGTGTTCGACGCGTCGACCCCGGCGGCCGCGGCGACGATGCCGAGACGGTTTTCGACGATGCGGGTGATGCCTCCCGGAAATGCCCGCGTCGCAACGACTCGTACGGTCTCAGCGGTGATCGCCTGTTCCCGATCGGCTGCGAGGATGATGCGGCCCTCCGCCTTGGAGACGATCTTGCTTGTCACTGCCAGGATGTCGCCGTCTTGCAGAAGCCCAGCAGATGCCTCGCCGACGATCCAGGCGAGGTCTGCCCCCGGCACGATCTCGGGAATGCCGTCGAGGGCGAATACCGTGAGCATCACTTCACCAGTTTCGGCAGCACGTCGCGCGCGAATGCGTCGATCCATTCGCGCTGGTTGCGACCGACGTTGTGCAGGTAGATGCGGTCGAAACCGAGGTCGATGTAGCGCTGGATGTGCGCGCGGTGTTCGTCGAGATCGTCGCTCACGAGCATCCTGCCCTCGAAGTCTTCGGGTCGTACGAGTCGGGCCAGCTGCTCGAATTCGAATGGGGAGCGGATGTCGCTGCGCGGAAACCGCATGCCACCGTTTGGCCATTCCGTGAGCGCGTTCGCCATCGCCTCGTCGTGGCTGTGCGCCCAGCTGAGGTGCAGGCGCAACACCTTGGTCCCTTTGGTCTTGCCGATCTCGTGCGCGCCCTCGTCGAAGCGGTCGAACAGCCCGGCGATCTTGTCGTACGGCGCACCGTCGATGATGAGCCCGTCGACGGTGCGGCCCGCGCGCTTGGCCGCCACCGGCCCTGCTGTCGCGACGAATATCTCGGGTGGCGTCGATGGCATCGTCCACAACCGGGTGGATTCGAGCTTGAAGTACGTGCCGGAATGCTTCGCGTCACGGCTTGCCAGGGAGGCCGTGAAGAGTTTGTTGATCACGTCGATCGCCTCGAACATGCGGTTGATACGCTCCGCGGTTTCGGGCCAGTACGCGCCGGTGATGTGCTCGTCGATGGCTTCACCGGATCCCAGCCCAAGCCAGTGACGGCCCGGGTACATCGCCGCGAGTGTTGCACTCGCCTGGGCGACCATGGCCGGATGCTGCCGAAACGTCGGTACCGTGACACCGGTGCCGAGGCTGCCGGTGGTCGTCTGCCCGAGGGCGCCCAGCACGTTCCAGACGAAGGACGCCTGCCCCTGCCGCGGCACCCATGGCTGAAATCGGTCGGCCGCCATCACGCCTGTGAAGCCCGCCTTCTCGGCGTGCGCGCTGAGCGCGAGTGCCTCGGTGGGATGCAGCTGCTCCAGCATCGCGGCGAACCCGACGGGGAATGGAGAAGTCACCTCCCTATTCTCCTACGGCTGTTATGCCGCGATCTCCCAGATGTGGCCGGAGAAAATTGCCAAACCCCGGTCAACCACCCGGGTGGGTTACCCGCCACAGCCAGTCCGGCGCGGTAATCGAGCCTGAGAGCACCAGCGGCACGGTGACTTTCTGCGACCCGGCCGTGTAGGTGATGCTGCCCACCGTCGTACCGTCCGTCGCAGCCGCGATGTGTTTGGTCAACACGGTCGACGTGATCGCCGTGTCTGACCACACCAGCAGAGTGCCCGTCGAGGCCGCGACCACCTTCGCGGAATCGCCCCATGGAGTCGTGTACTTACCCATCACCTGATCTTTCGAGATGACCTGCGTCTCGTGAAAACCCAGCCGGATGCTGGCGAGTATCTGGCGGGCATCCGCGTCGACCGTTTCACGGCTGGAACCGCCCAGGATCACGCCGACGACGCTCAGCGGTGCAGTGCCCGCGATCTTCGTCGTTGAGGAGAAGAGCAGGTCGGAGCCCGAGTCGAGCGTTCCAGTCTTGATGCCGTCGACCCCGTCTGTGCCGAGAAGCTCGTTGGTGTTCTGAATCTCACCGACATTCGCGACCTGCGCCTGCGACTGGGTCACAATTGCGGCGACCAGCGGGTTCGCGAGCGCGAGTCGCCCGATCGCGACGAGGTTCGCTGGGGTGCTCACATTGTGGGAATCGACTCCGGTCGGTTCGACCATCCTGGTGTCGGCGAGCGAGTTCGCTGCGAGCCAGCTCGTCGTCGCGGCGAGAAAGTTCGCCTGCGACCCGAACGCCCAGGTCGAGACCGCCTCGGCGTAATTGCAGGCGGACGCAATGAGCATCACTTTGAGCGCATCCGACTCGGTCATCGCCGACCCGGTTTTCATCGACGACACGCTTGCGTTCAGCACGTAGTACTTGTCGTACAGGTCGGAGTCGGCCTTGCTGAAGGTGATCGTCGGCCCGGCGTCCGTGGCGGCGAGGGGCTTCTTCTCGAGGATCACCATGGCAGTGATCAGCTTGCTGATGCTCGCCATCGGAACGGCAGCGGTGCCGCCGCCTGCGCCGAGCATCCCATTCGCTGCGGGGAACGCCGAGCCCGTGACACTCACGGCGCTCTCGCCGGCGTGCGGTGCCGTGTAGACATACGCAGCAGGCTTCGGGAGGCCCGGTGCCGACACAGCGGCGGTAGCGGCTGGCGGCGTCCGGGCGAGAGCCAGTGCGACGTATCCTCCTGCGGCGAGGATGACCACCAGCACGATCACGGGAGCGATCCAGCGGTGCCGACGTCTGCTCATTTGCTCGTCTGGCACGCGCCCATGTTAGTTGAAGTGCGGCACAATCTCGGCGAAAGATCAACCGAGCGAGGCATTACCCCAGCGCACGCAACCGCGGGGCGAGATCTTTTTCGAAGAGTTCGAGGAAACGACGCTGGTCTTGCCCGGGGCCGTGGAAGACGAGGTGGTTGAGTCCGGCATCGATGTACCGACGGATGTCGGCCACGACCGCATCTGGATCGTTGCCGACGATCCAGCGCGAGGCGATCGTCTCGATCGGGAGGGCGTCCGCCGCCTCCTCCATCTCGACCGGGTCGGTGATGTCGTGCTTCTGCGCCTGTGAGAGCGCGAGCGGCGACCAGAACCTGGTGTTGTCGAGTGCGACGTCATACGAGGTGTCATAACTGAGCTTGATCTCGATCATCCGGTCGATCTCGTCGGAGGAGCGACCGACCTTCTCAGCACCCTCCTTAACGGCCGGGATCAGAGCATCCGTGTAGAGCTCCATGCCCTTGCCCGAGGTGCAGATGAACCCATCACCCGCACGGCCGGCGTAGCGCGCGACGACCGGGCCGCCCGCCGCGATATAGACGGGAACCGGGATGTCTGGCCGGTCGTAGATCGATGCGCCGTGGGTGGAGTAGTACTCACCCTGGAAGTCGACCTTCTCGCCTGTCCAGAGCTGACGCATCAGATCGACTGCCTCCCGGAGGCGAGCGAAGCGCTCCTTGAACTCGGGCCAGTCCTGCTCGCCCGCGCCGCGAAATCCGGTCGCAATCTCGTTCAGCGCTTCGCCGGTGCCGACGCCCAGCATGATGCGCCCCGGGTACAGGCACCCCATCGTCGCAAACGCCTGCGCGATCACGGCCGGGTTGTAGCGGAACGTTGGCGTCATCACCGACGTGCCGATCTGCACAGTGTTGGTGCGCTCGCCGACCGCAGCCATCCAGCTCAGCGAGAACGGAGCATGCCCACCGGTGTGGCGCCACGGCTGAAAGTGGTCGCTGACAGCGACTGACTCCATGCCGTGGGCCTCCGCCGCGACCGCGATCTCCACCAACTCCCGCGGGTCGAACTGTTCTGCGGACGCCTTGTAACCGAGCTTGAGGGGGAGCATGCTTCCATCCTGCCACCGCACGCGAGGGCCGGAGTGAAGGCGCTAGCGAGCCTGCTGCAGGAACTCTGCCACGGCGCGCGGCACGTAGGGCGAAACGTCGCCGCCGAGCCCCGCGACCTGGCGAACCAGCGAGCTGGAGACGTGCGCGTGAGCGGGATCCGGGAGCATGAAGATCGTCTCGACCCCGGCCAGGTTGCGGTTCACGATCGCCATCGGCGTCTCGTAGGCGACATCCACCTGTGAGCGGATTCCCTTGACGATGACGCTCGCGCCCACCTCGGTGCAGTAGTCGACGAGCAGGCCCACGCTCCACGAGGTGACCTTGATGTTCGTGGCGCCGTCGGATTCCGCGAGCGCCTTCTCGATCAGCGACACCCGCTTTGCAACCGGCAGCAGCGCTGTCTTGTCGGGGTTGTGAACGACCAGCACGTGGATCTCGTCGAAGATGCGTGCGGCACGTTCGATCACGTCGATGTGCCCGAGGGTCACCGGGTCGAAGGAACCAGGTACGACGGCGATCCTGCTCATACTGTCCACCATATCCGCTAGTTCTTCGCCATGAAGTCCCGGCTCGTCTCATCGAGCCTTCTTTCAAGGGCAGCTTTCAGTTCGGGATGCCCGGCCAGCGTCGGATCCGTCGTGAGCACACCCTGCGCAAGCTCCCTGGCCTCGGTGATGAGCCGCCCGTCTTTCGCCACTCGCAGCAGTCGAAGCGACGATCGTCCGCCGGACTGCACGCTGCCGAGCACGTCACCTTCCTGGCGCAACTCGAGATCTTTCTGCGCCAACTCGAACCCGTCGAGGGTGGATGCCACAGCCTCGACCCGTTCGCGAGCGAGAGTCTCCTCTGCGGCGCGGGTGACCATCAGGCAGAGGCCCTGCACCCCACCGCGGCCGACCCTGCCCCGCAACTGGTGCAGTTGCGAGACACCGAAGCGGTCAGCATCCAGAATCACCATCGTCGACGCGTTTTGCACATCAACACCGACCTCGATCACGGTCGTCGCGACCAGCACGTCAATCTCACCTGCCGCGAATGCGCGCATGGTCAAATCTTTCTCGTCGCTCGGCATGCGGCCGGTGAGCGGTGCGATGCGTCGCCCGTCGAGGAGTGGATGCTGGCGCAACTGCTCGAGGGTTTCCGTGACGTTTGCGGCCGCGACGGCTGCATCCTCGCCCTCCTCCACAGCCTTGGCGTCGATAGCCGGGCACACCACGAACACCTGGTGACCCTTCGCGAGTTCCTCCGCGGAACGCTCCCACACCCGGTTGCCCCAGCCCGGCTTCTCGGCGAGCGGCACCACGAAGGTCTCAATTGGAGAGCGGCCGGACGGCAACTCCGCGATGGTCGAGACGTCGAGGTCGCCGAACACCGTCATCGCGACCGTGCGCGGGATGGGGGTTGCCGTCAGCACGAGCACGTGGGGCGGGGTTGCACCTTTGCGGCGGAGGGCCTCTCTCTGCTCGACGCCGAAGCGGTGCTGTTCGTCGACGACGACGAGCCCGAGATCGTAGAACCCGACGGAGTCACTCATCAGCGCGTGGGTTCCGACGACGATCTGCGCCTGCCCCGAGACCGCAGCCAGGGTCGCTTTTCGGCGATCGGCGATCGGCAGCTGTCCGGTGATGATCGTCGGCCGAAGAGCCGCGGCGAGGTCGGGGCCGAGGGTCTTCGCAATCGAGCGGATGTGCTGGCTCGCGAGCACCTCGGTGGGCGCGAGCAGTGCAGACTGCCCACCGGAATCGGCGACCGCAAGCATGGCCCGCAGTGCGACGAGGGTCTTACCTGAGCCGACCTCGCCCTGCACGAGCCGGTTCATCGGCGACGCCTGTGCGATATCGGCGGCGATTTCTTCACCGACAGTGACCTGGTCGCCCGTGCGGGTGAACGGCAGTTGGGCGTCGAAGCGTTCGAGAAACCCGCCGGGCTTCGGCACGCGAGACACTGCTGACTGCTGCCTGAGAATCGCGCGCTGCTGAAGCAGTGCTGCCTGCAGCACGAACGCCTCCTGGAAGCGCAGGGTTGTGCGAGCTGCGTAGTAGTCCGCATCGACGAGCGGGCGGTGGATGAGCTCGACCGCTCTCGAATACGGCATCAGTTTGCGGTCGGTGCGCACGGCATCCGGAACCGGGTCTGGCAACGGCGGAAGGGTATCGAGCACGACGGCAATGGCCTTCTGCAGCTGCCAGGATGCAACCGTGCTGGTCGCAGGGTAGATCGGAATCGGCAGCTCAGCCCACGCCCGCACCGACTCTTCGCTGTCGTCGGCATCCAGCTCGAACAGCTCGTAGTCGGGGTGGGCGAGCTGGAGGTTTCCGCGGTAATCGCCGACCTTGCCCGCGAAGATGCCCCGCACACCAGGCCGCAGCTCTTTCGCGCGCCAGGACTGGTTGAAGAAGGTGAGCGAGAGGATGCCCTTGCCGTCACTGATGCGCACCTCGAGCAGTGACCCGCCTCGCGCGCGCATCGGGCGCTCGCGTACCTCGAGTACCTCGGCGACGATGGTGACGTTCTCGTCGACAGGCAGCGCGGTGAGGGCGGTGAGCTCTCCCCTGCGGGCGTAGCGACGCGGGTAGTGGCTGACCAGGTCGCCGACGGTGACGAGCCCGAGCCCCTTCTCGATGGCAGTAGCAGTGCGCCCGCCGACGGCGTTGCTGAGCTTAACGTCGAGCGGCGAGTCCACACCTTGATCTTAAGCGGGCCCGGCTTGTGCGGGGTCGAGATCGGAAGCGGTGCCTCGTTCACCGCCGGCTCGTTACCCAATCCGGCAGCGAGGCTAGGCTGTGATCGCCCATGACTCGCATAATCGCCGGTTTCGCCGGCTCTCTCACGCTGGTGACGCCCGGCGCCGGCACCAGGCCGACGAGCGATCGGGTGCGCGAGGCGATCTTCTCTGCACTGGATGCCCGGGGCGCTCTCGAGGCAGCCAATGTTCTCGACCTCTATGCCGGATCGGGTGCGCTCGGACTCGAAGCCGCCAGCCGAGGCGCAGCACGCGTGACGCTGGTTGAACGGTCGCAGCAGGCTGTAGCAGCGTGTAAAAAGAACGCAGCTGCCGTGCTGAAACACGCACCCGCCGGGCTCGCGATCGACGTGCTCGGGAAGCCTGTCGATACCTTCCTCACTTCGAATACCGCGCTCTGGGATGTGGTCTTTCTCGACCCGCCATACGACTTCGACGAGGCCGAGGTGACGGATTCACTCGAGCTTCTCGTGCCACGTCTCGGCACCGGCGCCGTGGTGATGCTGGAGCGCAGCAGCCGCTCTCCCGAGCCCTCATGGCCCGCCGGCATCCAGCTCGATCGTCGCAAGGACTACGGCGATACGACCCTCTGGTGGGCGTCACCTAACTCGCTCTAGCCGGCCGTCTCGTCCCACTCACGGTACGGGTCCCACCCCGACCCGTCGTGATCGATGCCGTCCAGCGCGATGCCTTCTCCGGTTCTGCAGTCGCCGACCCGGCGAAACCCTGAAGGCAACGTCGTGCCGGCCGGGAATGTCGCGAGCAGCGAGTGATCCTCTCCCCCGCTGAGCGCGAGAGCAGCGTCTGCGCCGAGCAGTGCGCTGTCGAAATCGATGCGTACGCCACTCGCCCCGGCGAGCCGGCCTGCGTCGAGCGCGAGCCCGTCGCTGAGGTCGAGCATGGCTGATGCTCCGGCGAGCGCCGCGGTGCGTCCCGACGATATCGGGGGGCGGGGGGCGAGTTGCGCCGCGGTGCGGTCTCTCAGGAGTGACGCGAGCCGGGCATCCGGAACCCGCTCGACCATCGCGTGCTCGAACAGCAACAGCAGGGCCTGCGCGGCGAGTCCAAGGTCACCCGCCACCGCGACGATGTCGCCTGCACGTGCCCCACTCCGCAGCACGGGTGCGCGGCCCTCGAGGTTACCGAACGCGGTCACCGCAATGGTCAGTGTCGGCGACACCGACAGGTCACCACCGACTACACCGCAGCCGGGAGCGAGCAGCTCGCACGCGTCGCGCAGTCCATCGGCGATTCCCTCAAGCAACGACACCGGGGAGTCGGATGGCGCAGCGATCGCCACGACGAGGGCTGTCGGCACTGCACCCATCGCCGCTACGTCAGACAGGTTGCTGGCCGCTGCCTTCCAGCCGAGGTCGTGCGGAGTAGACCAGGCCAGCCGAAAGTCGGGCCCGTGGATCATCATGTCTGTCGTCACGACAGAGCGGCCGTCGGGTGCGGCGATCACGGCGGCGTCATCGCCAGGCCCCAGAAGCTGCGAACTCGAGGCCGGCAGGCGCGGGAAGATGCGCGCCAGAACCGCCTGTTCGCCGATCGACGCGAGCGTGTCTTCGTCGCTGGTGCTCATGCCATTACGGTACCGGCTGGCAAGCTACCGACGGTTCGGGTCGTTCTCCTGCGGATGTTGGCCGCCGGGAGCTCTCCCGATGTTGGCGACGACAACGGAGCTGATCAGCAAAATCGATGACGGCCAGGCCGGATAGCGCCAGATAATCCAACCAACGAGAAAGAGCAGGTCGACAACGAGGATGCCCCACGAGATCCGCCGCAGCACCGTCATTCGTCTCCAGGCGCTGAGCATTGCTCCAGTATGTGCCCCTTCACAGCCGCCGCGCCAGTGAACAGGTAGCCTGAAAGCGATGAAAATCCCGCTCCGCGTTGCTGTGATCGCCGCGATGGTTCCGCTCGTGCTCACCCTGCTCGCAGCGTGCGCGCCGACCGTTGCACTCACGCCCGCCGCCGGAGCCGGCGACGCCAAGTGCGCCGACGTGATCGTGCGGTTGCCCGGTGCCGTCGGCACCTGGTCGATCCGGCAGACGGATGCCCAGGCCACCGGCGCGTGGGGCAACCCGACGGTCGCCGTACTCAAGTGCGGCGTGAAATCCCCCGGGCCGACCACTGACCTCTGCTACTCGGTGAACGGCATCGACTGGGTTGAGAACAAGGCGAACGCGCCCACCTACGTATACACGACGTTCGGTCGCACCCCTGCCGTTCAGGTGACGATCGACTCGAAGGCGACCAATGGGCAGGGCACGATCATCCTGGATGAACTCTCCAACGCGGTCGGCCAAATCAGCCAGAACGCGAAGCACACCTGCACGGACGTGCTCGGCAGCCAGAACCTGCCGACACCGAGCCCATCGCCTTAGCGCGGCCGCACGATTGTGCCGTCCCGTCCCGATTGTGCCGGGTCGCCCCGCCACAATCGGGACAAACGGGCACGATCGCGCCCGGGCCGATCGCAACGCCGCGACCTACTCGACCAGGGCAGGGGCGTCGTCGTCGGTGGTGAGGTGGGGCGCGATATCCCGGGGATTCATAGTGCCGGCGAGCACCCCCGCAACCTGCGACACGATCGGCATGAGCACGCCCTTCGCCTCCGCGAGTTCGAGCACAGGGGCAACAGATGACAGTCCCTCTGCGGTCTGGTTCATCTGCTTCACGACGTCGATGAAGCTGTAGCCCTGGCCGAGCAGCCTCCCCGCCGTGTTGTTGCGCGAGAGCGAAGACTCACAGGTCGCGATGAGGTCGCCGAGCCCCGCAAGGCCCGACAGCGTCTGCGGCAGTCCGCCGTACGCCACTGCGAAATCGGTCATCTCGACGAGGCCGCGCGTGATAATCGAGGCCTTCGTGTTCTCTCCGTAGCCCACTCCGTCGACTATGCCGATGGCGACGGCGATGAGGTTCTTGAGCACTCCGCCGAACTCCGTACCAATCACGTCGGTGTTCACGAAGGATCGGAAGTAGGGGTTCGTCGCCACCGTCGCCACCAGCGTCGCGGTCTCCATATTGGTTGACGCGACGACGGCCGCCGTCGGCTGCTCCTTGGCGATCTCGAGTGCGAGATTGGGGCCGGATGCGACCGCGATGCGATCCGGGTCGATGTCGAGTTCCTGGCTGATCACCTCACTCATGCGAAAGCGGGTTCCTTTTTCGACACCCTTCATCAGGCTGACCACTATCGCGTCTTCGGGGATGATCGCGCGCACGATTCGCAGGTTCTCGCGCAGTGCCTGGCTTGGGACGGAGAGAAACACCATCTCAGCGCCATCCAGCACATCGGGGATCACGGACGACGACCACAGGTTACGCGGCAGGTTGATGCCGGGCAGATAGTCGCTGTTGCGCTTCGACTGGGTGATCTCCCGAGCGAGCTCTGCGCGTCTGGCCCAGAGCGCGACATCCGCTCCCCCGTCTGCAAGGACCTTCGCAAAGGTCGTGCCCCAGCTGCCTGCTCCCAGCACTGCGACGCGGTTAGCTCCGGCAATCGGGACGCGAATGGGCACGGTCATCGGGTTGCTCAAAATTTGCCGATCTCACTCTGGTTGTGGGCGGCAGGGTCCCAGCGTTCGGCTCTCGGCGTCTCGCCGCGGAGTTCGCCGACGAGCTCTGTGATTGCCTGCATGAGCATTGCAGTGGCCTCCGCGAGCAGCGGGGTGTCTACCTGGCGACCGGCGAACTTCGAGAGGTCGATGGGGTCACCGATCTTCACCGTCACTGTCTTGCGCGGAAAGGGGTGAAAACCGCCGCCGTATGGCGGCAGAATCGCCTGGTCACCCCAGTGGGCTGCAGGGATGAGCGGAACCCCGGTCTCAAGGGCCATGCGAACGGCACCATACTTTCCCCGCATCGGCCAGCGTTCGGGGTCACGGGTGAGCGACCCTTCCGGGTACACGATTACTGCGAGCCCCTTGTTGGCGATGGATTCACCGGCCGCCAGCGGGTCAGAGCCGCGAACCGAGCCGGAGCGCTCCACCGGTACCTGCCCTGACTTTCGCATCAGCCAGCCGAGGAATGGCACCGCGAAGAGCGACGCCTTGGCGAGATAGCGCGGTGCGCGGCCCAGCTTCCACACCACTCGGCCGACGATGATCGGGTCGATATTGGTGAGGTGATTCGGGGAGAGGATGAACGCGCCGGTCTTGGGGAGCTTGTGGCCGTCGATGACGACGAACTTCATCAGCAATTCGAACAGTGGGATGAGCGCCCCGGCCAGAAATCGGAAGACCGCGATTCGCTCTGACTTCGTCGCGACGTCGACCGGGTTGCTCACTGCCGGTTAGCCCTCGAAGACGAAGTCGGCCCCGAGCACTTCGAGCTTTTCGACGAAATGCTCGTAGCCGCGGCTGATGATCCCTACATTGCTGATCGTCGAAACTCCGTCGGCACTGAGTGCGGCGATGAGGTAGCTGAATCCGCCGCGCAGGTCGGGCACCCGCACGCTCGCGCCGTGGAGCTTCGTCGGCCCGGTGATGACAGCGGCCTGCTCGAAATCGCGGCGGGCGACCCGGCGCGGGTGGTCGGGCAGCCCCGTTTTATGCACAACGATCTGAGCACCCATCTCGTTGAGCGCTTCGGTGAATCCGAAGCGATCCTCGTAGACGGTCTCATGCACAGTCGAAACCCCTGGGGCCTGCGTGAGAGCAACGATGAGAGGCTGCTGCCAGTCGGTCATGAAACCGGGATGCACGTCAGTCTCGACCGTGACGGGTTTGAGTTCGCCGCCCGGGTGATAGAAGCGGATGCCGTCATCCTCGATGTCGAACGCCCCGCCCACCTTACGGAACACATTGAGGAAGGTCATCATCTCGGCCTGGCGTGCACCCTCGACGAAGATGTCACCCTTGGTGACCAGCGCAGCGCAGGCCCAGCTCGCAACTTCGTTGCGGTCGAACAGGGCGCGGTGCTTGTAACCTTCGAGCCGCTCGACGCCCTCGATGAGGATGACGCGGTTCGGTTCGACGGAGATGATCGCCCCCATCTTCTGAAGGATGGCGATGAGGTCCATGATCTCAGGCTCGATCGCGGCGTTCGTCAGTTCGGTTGTGCCCTTGGCCCGAACGGCCGAGAGCAGCACCTGCTCGGTCGCGCCGACGCTCGGGTATGGCAGCGTGATGTTCGCACCGTGGAGTCCGTCGGGGGCCGTGATGTAGATGCCCTCGAAACTCTTGTCGACGATCGCGCCCATGGCGCGCAGGGCGTCGAGGTGAAAGTCGATCGGGCGATCCCCGATGCGGCAGCCGCCGAGGTCGGGGATGCGGGCTTCACCGAGCCGGTGCAGTAGGGGCCCGCAGAACAGGATCGGAATGCGGCTCGACCCGGCGTGGGCATCGATCTCGGCGAAGTGCGCCTTCTCGACGTTGCTGGTATCGAAGTGCAACTCGCCGGCCTTCGGAGAGGTGACGACCACCCCATAGACCTCGAGTAGGCCGCGTACCACCTCGACATCACTGATGTCGGGCACATCCCGAAGCACGCTGGGAGTCTCGCCGAGAAGTGCAGCCACCATCGCTTTGGTCGCCAGGTTCTTGGCGCCACGCACGATGATGCGTCCCTTGAGCGGGTTACCGCCGGTGATTGTAATCTTGTCGGACTTGAGCCCCACCCGTTGCCCTGCCTTCTGCGCGTCGCGCTGGTGGGCGATATTGACCAGGGAGTTCATTCATTCACCCGCCGTGTGTAATTCAGGGAGCGTTTTCGGCCGCCAGCTCTCGCGGCCGGCTTCGAACGAGGTGATCTGCGCCTCGTCGCGCAGGGTGAGCCCGATGTCATCCAGGCCCTCAATGAGCCGCCACCTGGTGTAATCGTCGATCTCGAAGGGGGCGGTATGACCAGCGATGGTCACCGTCTTGGCAACCAAGTCTACCGTCGCCGCTATTCCCGGGTCTGCGTCGATCGCAGCCCAAGCCGCTTCGAGGGTCTCTTCGCTGATGGTTCCGGTCAGCAGCCCCTGCTTGCCCGAGTTGCCGCGGAAGATGTCGCCGAACCGCGGGCTCAGCACGACGTCGAATCCGTAGTCCCGCAGCGCCCAGACCGCGTGCTCCCGACTCGATCCTGTGCCGAAGTCCGGGCCCGCGAAGAGGATGCGGGCGCCGGCGAACGCCGGGTTGTTGAGCACGAAATCGGGGTCGTTGCGCCAGGAGAAGAAAAGCGCATCCTCGTAGCCGGTCTTGGTGACCCGCTTGAGGAAGACGGCGGGGATGATCTGGTCTGTATCGACGTTCGCCCGTTCGAGCGGAACGGCGACACCGGTGACTGTCGTGAACTTCTCCATCAGGCTGTGGCCTCCCTACTGGAGGCTACGCCCGCGTTGTCGAGATCCCAGGGGCTTGACAGCGTGCCGCGAATTGCCGTTGCTGCAGCGACGAGCGGCGAGACCAGGTGGGTGCGACCACCTTTGCCCTGCCTGCCCTCGAAGTTGCGATTCGAGGTCGAGGCGCAGCGCTCACCTGGAGCAAGCTGGTCAGGGTTCATTCCGAGGCACATCGAGCACCCGGCGAATCGCCATTCGGCCCCGAATTCCTCGACTATCTTGTCGATTCCCTCGGCCTCTGCCTCGATGCGCACTCGAGCGGATCCCGGCACGACCATGACACGCACGCCGTCAGCCTTCTTCTGCCCCTTGATGATCGAGGCGAACGCGCGCAGGTCTTCGATGCGGCTGTTCGTGCATGAACCCATGAATACAGCGTCGACATGGATATCTTTCAGGGGCGTGCCCGCCTTCAGGTCCATGTATTCGAGCGCGCGTTCAGCGGTGGCCCTGGCATTCGGGTCGGAATATGAGGCCGGATCGGGTACCGATGCGCTGAGGGAAGCACCCTGGCCGGGATTGGTGCCCCAGGTCACGAAGGGCTCGAGCGTCGACGCGTCGAGAAACACCTCCGCGTCGAAGACGGCGTCGTCGTCGGTCGCGAGAGTGTTCCAGTATTCGACCGCGGTATCCCAGTCGGCTCCGCGCGGTGCATGGGCGCGACCCTTGAGATAGTCGTATGTCACCTGGTCAGGGGCGACCATGCCGGCCCTGGCACCCGCCTCGATCGACATGTTGCAGATCGTCATGCGGGCATCCATCGAGAGCGAGCGGATGGCGCTGCCCCGGTATTCGAGCACGTAACCCTGCCCGCCGCCGGTACCGATCTGCGCAATGACCGCGAGGATGATGTCTTTCGCTGTGACGCCTGGACGCAACTCGCCCTCGACGGTCACCGCCATGGTCTTGAATTTCATGAGCGGCAGGGTCTGCGTTGCGAGCACGTGCTCGACCTCGCTCGTGCCGATGCCGAACGCCATCGCACCGAACGCGCCGTGCGTACTCGTGTGAGAGTCGCCGCAGACCACCGTGATGCCGGGCATGGTCAGCCCGAGCTGCGGCCCGACGACGTGCACGATGCCCTGCTCGATGTCGCCGAGTGGATGCAGTCGCACGCCGAACTCTGCACAGTTGCGGCGCAGAGTCTCGATCTGGGTGCGGCTGGTGATGTCGACGATCGGCTTGTCGATCGCCAGCGTCGGGGTGTTGTGGTCTTCAGTGGCGATCGTGAGATCGGGGCGGCGAACCGGGCGACCGGCCTGGCGAAGCCCGTCGAAAGCCTGCGGGCTGGTGACCTCGTGCACGAGGTGCAGGTCGATGTAGACGAGGTCAGGTGTGCCGTTCTCGCCTGTGACGACCAGATGGTCATCCCAGACTTTCTCGGCGAGCGTGCGGGCTGATTTTTCAGTGCTCATGGGTCGATCTCCTACAAAAAAAGTGGTCAGAGCCCAGAAGACAACTCCGCGACGAGGGAGGCCTGGAAACTAGGACTCGTCGCGGCAGCGAAGGAGAAGCAGACCGAGAAACACCTCTTCAGGGTAACACCCGACGACCTACGACCGGGTGACCGCGATGGGCACCGATCCGAGATAAACGGTCGCGCCGCTTGGCACCGCTGTGCGCACTCCCCCCTCAAGCAGGTTCTCCGATCCGTCGGAGAGCGACACGACGACACCGTTTGTAGAGTGAAGGTCGGTCACCCAGAGGTCCGCATCATCCGTCTCGAACAGGGCATGGGTTTTCGAAAGGGATTTGTCTGGGTCGACCACGGCAAGTACTGCGCTGTCGGAGAACCCTGGGCGGGCAACAGGATTGCGACCTACGAAAACACTCGACTCGACGACCAGCGAGCCGCTGCCTGGCACCTCGAGCCGCCAGCGGAGGGCGGAAGGCCTGGGGATGATTGGCTCGGGTAAAACGGGCTCGAGTGCAACGGGCTCGGGTGCAACGGGCTCCGGTACGGCAGCTACAGGCGCGAGGGTTGACGGCATCGGCGGAGTCGTGGGAATGAACACGATGTCATCCTTCGGCCGTGCCTTCTCGACCCGGGGCGCTGGCAGTCTAAAAGTAGCGGAGTCGGCAAGCCCGGGCGGAAGAGTGATGAAGTCCGGATTCTCGTCCCCTGTGGCCATCCCACAATGCTAGCCGGGCGGGCTAGCCCGCTCCTCCCAGTAGGCGGCGCGCATTATCGAGTCGAAGAAGGTGAGCATCACCTCTTCGAGTTCTGCGTACGCGGTGACGAAGCTGACGAGGACGACACGTTTCGTGCCGGGCATGCTGATCCAGTAGTTGGCGATCAGCGACGGGAGGGTCGGCGGCTCGTCCGAGCCGACGGTAGTGCTGTGGCTGCGGAGCACTCGCGAGCTGCCGGTCGTGAACTCGACCAGCGTAGAGACAGCCTCCGGCTGGGCACTCTCCAGTCCAGCCCTGAGAACGGCGATGAGCGCCTCGCCCGATTCGCCGATCGCGGGCGTCAACTGCTGCGGCAGAATAAACACTGTGAATGAACTCGAGAGCGGCAGCTCTTCCACGACATCCAGGGCGATGTGCATCGACTGGCCGTCGCCCGCCACTGCCCTCTCCACGGCGTCGTAGAACTGCCCGCGAAGTCCGTCACGAAGGATCGCGCGATCGTCGGCCCGGCCGACCTGGCGGTCGATGAGCCGTCTGATCGACTCCTTTGCCACGTGCTCAGACTGCAACGGGATCGGCCACCACTCCCCCGGCAGCCTAAATCGCAGGACAAGCGGGCGCTCTATTTCGATGACCATGGACCGTAGTGCGCCACGAGCTCACGCTCTCCCACGCTGAGACGTGAGACGTCGATCGCCGGCGCCGTGAACCCGAGAGCGGATGCTGTGGCCCTGAGGTCGATACCGCCGACGTCATCGGTGCCGGCCCCGTGCGGCTCTGGCCCGTCGACCACCGACACTATGACGCTGGAAGGATCGGTCGGCGTCGACCGCCAGGCAAGGCCGACCGCCTTCTCGACGGCCGCGGTCAGGGCCGACTGTTGCGTGTCATCCATAAAGATTCTCATCACGACCACGCGGGACGTGCCATCATTGCCCAGGTCGACCACGGCCGCACGCACGTGTGGCACTTCGGAGGCGATGGCGTGGCTCATGCTGCTCGTGACCTCTTCGTCGCTGGGCCGCCCGGAGCATCCTGCCACCGCAACAGGGATCGCCAGCGCAGTGATTATCGCGCCGACTAGGTAATTGCGTGGTGTGGTCACCGTGTTCCTTTGCCGCTCACTCGCTCGCGCTGAACGTGTGATTGATCTCGTTCGTGCTGAAGAATTGGCTCTGCAGCCCCTTAACATGGTTCACTCGGGGGTCCGTGCTCGTGTCGACCTCGTCGCGCGCCGTGTCCGTATATGTGCCATTCTCGTGCGGCTTCGCACTGTTGTCGGGTGCGGTCGAAATGGTGACCCAGTTATCGCGGTGGGTCTGGGACCCCGCCTCGACGCCATCGAGGGTGGGTACCGGATCTCCCGTGTGCTGGAGTGAGATGACCGACACGTCTGGGGGGATGCTCATTCCGTCGATCGGTGCACCCGCGACATAGATCGCTTTGATGTTGAACGGCACGCTGGGGTCGCTGGCCATGCGGCCCGCGAGGATGCCGCCCTGGCTCCAGCCGGTCATCATCACCGGATCATTGGGGCCGATGCCAGCCTGCTTCATCGCCTCGATCACCGCGCGCTCGTAGGCGGCCTTCTGATCGGGCGTCATCATCAGCGCAAGGTTCGAGCCAAGATCGTTCAGCGCACCCCGATCCTGGAGTGTATGCAACCAATCACCGTTAACGAAACCCTGTGCGAACTCCCAGTCCATTGTGCTCGGCAGAGTCACGCGCCACCCTACGCGGTTGCCGTCCGCGTCCAGCACCTCGACGACGCTGATCGCGGTGTAGTTAGATTGGCCCGTGTTATCGAGCACACCGTTGTACTTCATCTGGTCGCCGTAGCTGGTGGGCTTGTCTGAGATCGTCTGGGTGCCAAGCAGTCCCTCGCGCCTCGTCACCTTCGGTGTTGGGGTGGCCGCCTCTCTCAGGAGGAGAAGGGCCATTGCCGGAAGAAGAATCGGCAGCGCAACAAGAAGAGCCCGAATTATTGCGTCCTTCAGCGTTGCCAGGTCGATCGAACCATCGAGTACTCCGACGACGAGCGGCACCAGCGCGGGCAGGAAGGCGAGAACCAGCACCGCGAGGGCGAGTGCCAGTCCGACTGCCTCTGCCGCCAGCAAGAGGTCGATCAGCAGCGGCTCGAGAATATCTCGCACCCACTTGCCGACCGCGGCAAGGAAGCCTCCTGCACCCTGCAGAAATTGCTCGACCTGGTCGAGCAGATGGTCGTTGAGCGCGCCCAGAGCCGAATCGATCTTCGCCATCGCGACCTTGGCGGCGTGCTCACGATCGGCCATCGCCTGCTCGTACGTCGTCGTCGCCTGCTGGAGTGACTGCTCGGCGGGCTGAATCTGGGCCTCCAGATGACGCATGGCGCGCTCCCAGTCCGCCTCCTCCGTCGCAAAGGCCGGGTAGAGCATGATCCGCTGGTGCTCGCCCTCGAGCAGCCCCTGGCGGTGGAGCAGCGGGAGCAGCTGGTCCTGTTCCCGGATGCCCGTGGCCGCCGCGCGATCCGCGCGCTCCTGCGCATCCTGAAGATGGACCGCGTACTCCTTGAGCGCGAGCGCGGTGTCACGATAGCGCGGCTGCGCGGTGCGAATGGCCGCCGCGGTCGTCTCGGCCGACCCTCGAACCGCATCCACCGACTTGCCGACACTCGCGTGCTCGTCGACGAGGCTGTCGAGCTGGGTGGCTGTGGCGAGGATGACCTGCGCAAAGGACTCGTAGCGCGACGCGTAGCCCGACAGCGCCGAGGGGTCGCCGCCCATCGTCGCGAAGGTGGTCATTTGTTCTCGGCTGCCATCGTGCGTTCGAGCTGGGCTGCAAGACGTTCGTCGAGTTCGACGAAAGTGTCGTGGATCGACTTGACCGCGTCATGCACGAACGTTAGCTCGCGCTCGATGCGATCGCGGTGGATGTTCCACTTCGTGGCGAAGTCGTCGACCTTGCCGGCGAGCCCGGCGTGGCCGGTGGTTGCCGCAACATCCTGGCTGAAGGCCTCGGTGTCGGTGAAGCCCTTCTCGATGACGGCCATCTTCTTCACCATCGATTCGAAGGCGGAGAGGTCGATGCGAATGTCAGGCACGGTGGTTGCTCCTCCAGCTATGAAATTCGGCCGGCTCCCCTGGGGGAAGCCGGCCGTCGAAACGAACTAGCCCTTGATCGCGTTGGCGAGGCCCTCATCGGTCTGCTGCAGGGTGTCTGCGGCGGAGACGAGGAACTTGCTGAGGCCGTCGAGGCCGTCGATGGCGGTGCGGGTACCGGTGGTGAAGTGCTCGAAGGAGTCGCGGTACGCAGCAGACGACTGCTCGGCCTGGAAGCCGTTCGAGGTGAGGGTCTGCACGAGGTTGCTCAGCTCGACCAGCTTCTGCTGAAGGTCGTCTTTGCCCGCGACAAGGCGCTGGGCGGTTTCGCGAAGTTCGTCGTAGGTGACGTTGAGGTTTGCCATTGTTCTGCTCCTTGTTTATTCATTCCCCGCAGCGGAGCGGGCTCGTTGTTATAGACGGTATAGCTAGCACAGCTCTGATGCGATGGGCAGCGGTGCCCATGTCACTGTGCGACCCTGACGCTCTGCGCCAGACGCTCCACGCGTGGCTGCACCCGCTCGAACGCCACCAGGTTGTACTGGGCAGTTGAGAATCGCACGAAGGTATCCGGCGTCGGCACGACGTAGTCGGCCTTCGCGATCAGACCGCCGGCGTCGAGGTCCTGGCTGTAGCGGACGCACTTCACTCCGCCCAGTCCCTCGGCCGTCGTGAAGCCGGTGACGAGCGGTTTCTCCACCACGTCGACATCCTCACCACCGGCAAGCTGCCCTGCGCTGACCCCTGGGAGGTCGGCGGTTGGGATCAATGACAGGTTGGCGACAAAGAGCGGGCCCTCCCAACCATCCACCGACACGTAGACGCGGGACGTAATCGCTGGGTCGCGTGAACCGGCAACCGTGACCAGTACGTCGCGAAGGGTGGCGCGCTGGTCGTCGTAGGGCGCAGTGAATTCACCGGCGAATACATCGACGAGTTCGCTTGCCCACTGGTAGCCGTTCTCCCAGGCCGTGCCAGCCCAATCTTCCGGGATTCCAACCCACTCGTCGGGGTGATCGACGAAGATCCGGCTCATGCGTTCACCGTCGAACGCTGGAACCTGATGGTGTACACGATCGCGTCGAACAGCAGTTCCATCGCGTTCAGCATCGCGGTCTCCACATCCAACGGGTCGCGCTTGATGCTGCAAGTGACAATCATGAGGCGTCTGTCAACAGTAGGGGCAGCGATGACGTAGCTGACGCGACGCGTGTCAAAAGCACGCGCGGCGTCCTCCGTGCCTGCTATTGCTGCGACATCCACGACTGACCGAACTGCGAGCGAACCACCGACCTCAGTGGCCTCTGCGCCGTTCGTATGGGCCGCATAGGCGACCATGGCTTCGGTCTGGCTGGTCGATTGCCCGAACTCGCTCAGGGGAGCGACGCCCACGACGATAGTCATCGACAGCGGAACGCCCTCGACGACCTCTGTCGGCAGGAACATGTCGGTTCCGCCCTTGACACTGGCCTCGGACAGGGCACCGAATAGCTGGTCGAATACAAACTTCTCGATCTGGGGTCGAAGCCCGGGAGCGGATGCCGACGCTATGCGCTTCGCCAGCGCACGAATTTCGACCGGGTCTGGCACATCAGCCGCGAGTCGCACCCATCCCGGCGGCTCCGCAATGCGGAAACCGATCCGGTTTGTCACTCCTTGCCGCCCACAAAGTGCTCGATTACCGGTACCACGTATGGTTCAACCACATAGTGATCGATGCCGTACTCGAGCACGGGGCCTGGGTAAAAGGGGACCTTGGTGAGCTGGTGGAGGGCAATGGCAGCAACGCGCTCCGAAGCGCCGGCCTTTGTCAGCGCCATTTCGCTGATGGCTTGTATTTTCGCGATGTCTTCAGCACCTTCCCTCATTGCCGTCTTGAGCACATTGAGCGCGGTCGCCTTGAAGGCGTTCTCCTCGACCTCCTTGACCGCGGTACTGACGACTGATCGTGTAACGCCCTTGATGGCCGAGCCTGCGGCGCTCGCTACGCCCGTGCTTACAGCGGCTTTTTCGGTTAACGAAAGGGCTCTCGCGCCCAGAGCCTTCACTGCCCCGGCTCCCCCGATCGGCAGGAGTGACAGCACGATACCCGTCCAGCCTTCGACAGCAGACATCTTGCCGGTATTCATTTGGGTGAGGTTATTGGCGATTGTGACAGCAGCGACAACACCCAGGATGATGAACTCGACAAGATTGAGACCCGGAATGAAGGCGATGACGACGAGAGCGATTGCCGCGACGACGCCGAGCCAGAACGTGATCGTTCCACCGTACTTGTCCCAGAACTGTTCCCAGCCGGAGTCAGAAATCCCGTTTGAGTCCTGAGTCTCGGATATGAGATTGATGGCATGCTGGGCGGCTTTGTCCCGGTCGTCGATTGCTCTCTGGAGAGCGGCCTTTGCCGATGAGATGGTCTGCTCGTAATGACCGGAGTCTGTCTGGTACTGCTGCAGGCGGCGGGTGTAATCCTGCTTCTCGTCGTCGGTGAGAGCCGAGTTGTACATTAGCTCGTTCGTGTAGTGCTGGATATGCACCTGAACGGTGTTGGCGTCATCGCGGGCGTTGCGCGCGCGGATCAGCGCGGCATCCGCGTCATTTTGAGCATTTTCCAACGGAGTCGCGTATCCCGCGGTCGCAGCGCCTACTGATGCGTAGCGGGTCTGTGCTTTGCTGATGTCGGATGCGACCCTGCTCGCATTCGAACGGAACTCATCGACGAATTTGCTCTGTGAGGTCTGGTAATCCGCGATTGTCTGCAGACGGGTTGCCGCCAGAGCGATCGCGTCTGCCACCGCGGTGTAGTGCGCCGCGTGCTTGCGTACCTCGGTCGGCTCACCGGGGATCGGGTCCGACCACTGGTCGAGCGGACTCCAGTCGGACGGCCGGCTCACTGGATGCCAAGTTTCCGCGGGCCCGTGCCCGCTGTTGGCGCCGGCTGGGTCAGGCTCTTCGCCATGTCACGATCCGTTTCGTCGAGTTTGTCTGCGCCGTCGCTCAGTATTTTGCGCAATGCTTCGATGTTGTCCAGCATGTCGTGGCGGTGATGTTCCCACCGAGTGCTGAAGTCTTTGATCTTGTCTGCCAGCCCGCCATGCCCGACGACCTGGGCGAACTCGTCGGCGTTGTCATCCGCTTTGGTGAACTCTGAGTCGATGAGCTTCAGCGCGTTCGCCGAGTCACGCAGGTCATCGGTATTGACGATGATGCGATCAGCCATGACTATCTCCCCTCCGATGAGTACGAATCGAATCTACCCACCGGTGCACGCTTCCCGCGATGGGCACCGCTACCCATCTCGCTCACGAGAGTGGCTTCTTTCGGACGGGCGGTTTCTGCTGTGTTGCCGGTTTTCCCAAAGACCGATGGAATACGTATGCCTCCCTGAACTCCTTCTGGAAGAAGGGTGCTGCGACCCCGACAAAGAACGTGACAACGAGAAGCGCCATCCCGGCGAAGGCGAGGGATATTCCCGAGCCAGAGCGGCCAAAAAGCACAGCGAGAGGGAGTTGCACGAACAGCGAAGCGAGCGCCAACTGACCGAGCTGACCAGCCGTTACCGCCCGGATTCGCCCGAACGGCCCTTCGGGCGAGAACCGGTTGTGAGGAAATAATGACGCGATAACGAGCCCGAACAGGATGATCGGGTGAACCCACAGCGCCGCGACCGGAAGGTGCACCCATCCCGCGAGTGTGCTGAGCAGCAGGGCGTAACCGAACGCAGCCATCGAGACCACGCTCAGTACGCGACCGGTGCGCGTCGGATGAGGGACGTCATTGAACTCCGCGGTTGGAATGCGCTGCAGGCACAGGAGCCCGAACAGCACAGCGGCGGCGGCGACCCAACTCGGCCAGGCATCCACGTTATAGACGGTACTCACCGGGTGGCGGGAACCGGCGTCAACGAAAGCTATCAGCAGCCCCATCATCGAGAACACGGTGATGATGCCAGGGCGAACAGGCTGGTCGAGAACCACCCGGCGCGCACTGGGAAGCCCGTACGGTAACCGCCAGCTGGCGGCCAGGACGATGATGTTGACGAGCTCGAACAGCGCGACATACGACGTCGAGACACGAATGAATACCCAGGAGTTGGTCAGGAGCCATGGCACGAGACCGAAGACCAGAAAGGCAAGCAGGTTTATCGCTGAGACGACGGCGACGACGGTAGTGACCGCGGAGCGCTTCGGCGCGACCGCTGGTTTTTTAGTGGATGGCATTGGGGTCTGCTTTCTGGACGACTGTGTTATTCGTCATTCGCCTGCGAACGGCAGCTGTACGCGTACCGCCTTGCCACGGGCGATGAAGTACCCGCGACCGGGAGGGAACTCCTGGCGGGACACGCGCGGAAGCGCCGTGCGGAGTATGGTCTCCCCCTCGATGCCGTCCGGCTGAAGCAGCAGGCCGGTGCGGGCGTTCTTGACCTCGGCGAGAAGCGGCCAGGATGAACCCCATGCCGTGGTCTCTGACTCCGCGATCAGGAAGTGGTCTGTTCGCTTTACAGCCTTGATCAACTCGACCATGGACGAATCCGCTCCCGTGCTGAGGAAGTCCCCTATTTGCTCGATCACCACGACGATCTTGGTGGTCTGCTCGGGATCGGCCACGTCGATGGCGAGCTTCTTTGCGAGCTCGGCTGCTTCCTCGACGGTGCGTGCGGTCGCTGTCCAGCCTTTCGCATTGCCGACCGCAGACCGAGCGTTGCCGATGTAGTAGCGCATCACCTTCGGAACTGCAGCGTCGATCGAGCGGATGAGCCAACCGAGGGCCGAGGTACGGCCGCTCGCCGGTGGGCCCGCGAGCAGGAACGCCCCGCTCGGCTCGAAACCGAGAGGTGCGAGGGTGTCATCGGAGATACCGAGAACGGGCCTCCCACCGATGTCCTTCGGGAGCGTATCCGGAACAATCTCGGTGGCGAGGATTCCGACTGGCAGCGCCGGCGGCCGACCCGTGCGCGCGATGGCATCAGCCAGCCCGGCGAGGGTCTTCGACTGCTCGACCACGTTCGAGCTGCCTCCGATCACCGCGACCTGTGTTTCCAGGCCGTCGACGATCGCGCGCCCTGGCGGCGATGCAGCCGACAGCACGTCAGACGGCGCATCGAGCAACACGTATGAGCCCTCATCAGACAGCCGGAGAACGATGCGACGCTGGATAGCCGAACTCACCGAGGTCGGCACGCTGCCCGGTCGGTCTGCCGTCAGTGCGACGTGGATGCCCAATGCGCGACCCTCCCCGAGCAGCTGCTGGAAGATTCCATACCAGGGGGCGCGGCTCGCCCCGGACTCGAACTCCTGGCGGAACGCCGGGTAGTTGTCGACCAGGAGGATGATGCGCTTCTCCTCCGGCGCATTCGCGATTCGCCGGTAGTCGACGATCGTGCTGGCATTGACGGCCGTGTAGCGGGCGGAGCGGTCCTCGAGAATGTCGCGCAACATTCGCAGCAGACGCACGACGCGCTCGGGGTCGTCTCCGCTCACCACCGACCCGACGTGCGGCAGCACCTCGAGCATCCGAAGGCCGCCGGTGCCGTAGTCGAGGCCGTAGACGTCGATAGGGCCACCGCGTGGGGTGATGCCCGCGGCGGCCGCGATGGTGCGAAGAGTGACGGTCTTGCCCGAGCCGCCTGCACCGAAGATAGCGATATTGCCGTCAGTGTCAGGGCGGAAGAAGATCTCATCCTGCTGCTGGATGTCGGGCATGTCACTCACACCGATCACCAGTTCGGCGTCGGTGCGCTGGTGTAACTTCGTGAGGTCGAACACTGCCGCCAGCTCGGGCAGCCAGGGCCTGCGGGGGGCAGGAATCCTGATGTCATTGGCCGCCGCGATGAGGTTCGTGACGAGTCGCGTCTGGTCGGTCGGTCCTTGTTCTCCCGCGCCCGGCGCCTCAGGTCCACCCGGGGCTTCCCAGGTGACGTCGGCACCGAACCGCAGCTCCGAGATCTCCACAGACGGCGGAACATAGACATCGCTGGTCCAGCCGCCGGCGTATGCGGACTGGAAGCCGGTCAGCCGGCCCGGGCCGGTCTTCGCGATGGCACGGCCAGGTATAGACGGGTCGAACGTTCCGGCGACCTTGTCGCCGACGACATCCATCGAGTCCGACTCGTCAGCCATGCGCAGGGCGATGCGGAGGTTGGTGTTCGCCCTCAGGTTGTCGCGGATGACGCCGGCGGGCCGCTGCGTCGCCATGATGAGGTGGATGCCGAGCGACCGGCCGCGCTGGGCGATGTCGACAACGCCATCGACGAACTCGGGAACCTCGGTCGCCAGTGCCGCGAACTCATCGATGACGAGCACGAGCGCGGGCGGCGAGTCGGGGTCGCCGCGCTTCTCCAGGTCGAGGAGATCTTTCGCCTTCTTGCGGTTGAGCAGGTGTTCGCGGTAGCGCAGTTCCGCTTTGAGCGATGTGAGCGCGCGACGCACCAGGTGCGGCGAGAGGTCGGTGACAAGTCCGACACAGTGCGGCAGGTTGACGCAATCCGCGAACGCCGAGCCGCCCTTGTAGTCGACGAAAAGGAAAGTCACCCGGTCGGGGCTGTACTCGGCTGCCATGCCGAGCACCCACGCCTGCAGGAACTCCGACTTACCTGAACCGGTCGTGCCACCGACCAGGGCGTGCGGGCCCTGGGTGCGCAGGTCGAGGTGCATAGCGTCGACACCGGACTGCCCCACCAGCGCACGCAGCCGACCTGGACGTCGTTTCACCAGTGGCCCACCGGAGCGGTCGTGAACCGAGTCGTTCTGTCGCCAGCGATCGCTCGCGACGCTCGACGTTGTAGCAATGTCGGTGCCGAGCAGGGAAAGCATCGAGACAGTACGAGGCAGGTCACTCTCGTCGCGCAGCATCGCGCCTGAGTCGACGACAGGCGCGAGCCGGCGGGCGAACTGGATGGCCTGCTGGCGGGTGATCGGCTCACTCTCCACGCCGACGATGTCACTGCCGAGACGCACGAGGCCGACCTCTGCCGTGAGGCCATCCTGGGATACCGAGACGAACGTGCGGGCGACGGCAGGGAGCTCTGGCACGGTCGCGGAGACCCAGACCGGATAGACACCGGCGTCGGCCGCACGCTCGGCAAGTTGCACGAGCCGCGCCCTGTCGACGGGTGCATCGTCGGAGATGAGCAGCAGAATCGCGGGCACCGGAGCATCGGGCGGGGACGCGGTCTGACCGGCTTCGCCAACGCTCTGGCCGGCGACCAGCGCAGAATCGCCGACGAGTGTCGCGCCGCGCTGCGCCAGCGCGTTCTTACCCCGGGTGCTGATCAGGTCTTCGAGCGCCGACAGCAGCGAGTCGCCGGTGGCCTGGCTGTTCGCCAGGTGTGCTGCGTCGATCGGGCTGTGCGGCGAACCTGTATGCGGAAGCCACTTCAACCACTCGAATTCGGGCGTCCATGCGGTGCTCACGATCGCTGCGACGACGAGCTCGGCGGGCGAGTGCAGACCGGTCGCCTGCACGACTATTCCGCGTGCTGCATCCGCCGCGGCTCCGCGTTCGCCCGCGACACCCAGCGCACCGGAGAAAAACAGGTTTTCGGTGACCGGCACTCCGTCGATGAAGTGGAATCTGTTCTGAATGCCCTGGATACGCTCGATATCGTGCGGAAGGCCGGCCTCTTCATTTGTGACATTCACCGTGTTACGGGACTCCATGCGCCCGATCCCGAGGTTCAGCGAGAGAAATTGCCAGTGTTCGGGCCGACGGGTCCAGAGCAGCGGGCCCAGCTCTGCTGCCGCGCGCACCACCTCCGACGTCGTCGGGCTCTCCTGCCGACGAACAGCGCGTTCGACCTCGACCTGCGAACCGAGCGAGTTCTCAAGCGCGGTCGCGCGCTCGTCGAAGTGCTGCGTTGCAAGCTTCGCCTTACGCCGGCGCACTGCACGATTCGTGAGATAGGTGCCGAGCATCAAAAACGGCGATGCTGCGAGAAAGACCAGCGACGCCGGGCCGCGGGCGCTGCCACCTATCGGAACGAACGCAAGCACCAGCCCGATCGCGAGCGGGGCGAGCAGAGCAACCCAGGGGAAGGGCTGTGGGTCTGCCTCGGCCGGGAACGCCGGAGCGACAAACTCGGTGCCGGGGTACCTGCTCTCAACCCGCGGCGACCGGTTGAACTCCACCGGGCCGGAGCTGACCGGCGCGGCCTCACCGGTCTGTGCGGCGATTCGGGCCTCGAGCAGCGTGTCACCGACGCGCACGGTCGAGCCATTGGTGAGTTCAACCCGAGTGACCGGGCCACCGTCTACCTCGAGCCCGTTGGCCGAATTGAGATCGACGATGCGGATAGCTTGCGAGAAGACATCCACGCGGGCATGCCGCTTTGAGACCAGCGGGTCTGTCAGCGCAATTTCAGAGACTGCGGCATCGCGGCCAAGGTAGTGGGTGCCGACGGCGAGGGTGAATTGCTTTCCCGCATCAGGGCCTTCAAGCACCGCAAGAATCGCCGACGTTACGCGGGAGGCGACTGCGGCCGCGGTGCTGCCGGCTGAGACGATGGCAACGGTAGCCCCCGAACCGATCGGTGCCTCACCGATGGCGAGGTCGGGCTCGAGAAGCGTGTGCGATGCGCCGCTTGGGTCGACGACCCGCAGGGTGGATGCGACCGCTGTCGCCGTCGTGCCGACGAAAGGGTCGACGCTCGCGATCGCTGCCGCGACGGCTCCGACACTGGCTGCTGCATCGGTCGTGACGACGATGTCGGTCTCGGGGCCGGTGCCGCGCTGGAGGGTGAGCTTCAGTTTCATGCGTCGTCGCTCTCTCTTACAGTTTCGCTACGGCAGCGGTGGTTTTCCGCGCGGTCGTTCGGGCCTTCTTCGCAGCGGCCGTGCGCTGCCGACGGTACCGGTATGCGGCGATGATGCGGCGCAACCGCCCCGCGGATGCGCGGGAGTTCTCTGTCGCCGTGTCGGCATCCGACCACAGTGCGTCCACCGTCGTTTGGTCGACATCCCGACCCGCGAACACGGCCACGTCTACCCGGTCAGCAAGCGGCACGAAGCCACCGTCAGGCCTGGTGAGGCTCTGCGCACTGGTCTGATCGTCGATCACCCGCGCGGTCTGCAGCCGGGTAGCCCGGTCCGGCAATTCGAGACCGAGCTCCCCGTAGCGATCGCGCAGTTCGTCCCACGCACCGGCGGCACGGCGATCGGGTGGCCCGGTGGTCAGCCGGCGCCGGCGCCGACGAGCCTTCAGGGTCGCGATGATGAGGAGCGGAATCAGAATGATCACCAGCGGAACGAGCACGATGCTGCCCACCAGATAGGCCCAGCCCGGCAGTTCGAACCCGGGCGCTGTGGCCTTCGGGTTCTTATTGCTGATCTTCACCGGGGTCAGAACTTGGTCTTGCTTCTGGTTGGTCGGCGGCGGCTGGCGAACCTGCGGCTGAGGCTCGATCTTCGGCTTCGTCGTTTGATCTTTTGGCGCGTCGGTCTTCGTCGGAGTCGGGTAGAACGGCACCCAACCGACACCCTTGAACGCCACCTCGTCCCACGCGGTCACATCTTTGCCGGTCACCGTCGTCACGGTATCGCCGGTCGACACCTTGGGCGCGAACCCCATGACCACCCGGGTCGGGTAGCCGAGGCTGCGCGCCATCAGCGCGAAGGCGGTCGCGTACTGTTCCTCGTCGCCCACCATCGGCTGCTTGGTGAAGAGCTCGGTCATTCGGTCGGCACCCTCCCCGGCGCGGGAGGGCACCGGATCGGAGGCAAGCCCATGGCTCAGGTACCCGATGCTCTTCAGCGAGCGTTCGATATTGCGCAGCTGCTGAATGGTGGTCTTCGCTGTGCCGGCGTACTCGGTAGCCTTCGCTGCCACAACATCGGGCACGCTCGACACGGGCGGGAGTGTCAGTCTCGCAGCTGGAACAGTCGCCAGAGCCTTGTCGCTCGGCAGCGCCGGGGTGGTCACATCGACTGTGTAGACGAGCCCCTTCTTCACCCCGCTCGTCACCGCGACGGTGCTGGTGTTGGGGTTGACCCGCACTGTCGTCGCCGGATCGGTGCCCACGTGCTTTGTGAAGTCGAGCGTTGTCGGGTACGAGGCATCCGGAAGCCAGACGTCGTTGTAGCCCTCCATCGTGAATTTAAGCGTGGAGCCGTCACCGGCCGTGGCGAGCAGAGGCTTAGGGATGTTTCGCCCCAGCAATTCGAACCCACCGGAATCGCTGGTCTGTGTAGTCGGGCTCGCAACATTCCAGACGATGCCGTCATAGGTGTCCATGGTGGCCATTCGGATGCGCTGGCCGCTCTGGAGACCGGTAACCGTAAAGAGGTCTGTCTTGGCGTCCTTCTTGGTGAAGTTGCGGAACCCGGAGAGCGGGCTTGGATAGTGCAGCGCATCGAAGGGCGGCGTGATCTCCTCGCGCAACACGAAACGCGACGTGAGCTTCGGTGCGAGCACCAACCCCCCGACAGAACCGATCACCACGGCGCCGAGCACGACGATGGCCACCCCGATCACTTTCCGCCGCCGCGCGGAACCGTCGACCATCAGAGACACCGCGCCATCGCGACGCCTCCAGCCCAGCCAGACCAGTGCGATGCCTGCGAATACGACGCCGCGAATTCCAGCGAAATAGGGATGCTCAGTGCCGATGAGAATGCCCACCAGGAAGAGCACCACTGCCGGGATCACTAAAACACCCGCCCGCAACGCAGTGCGCTTACGCTTCGGCAGCCAGCGCACCGCAATGGAGACGGCTACCACAGAGACCAGCCAGGTTGCGAAGTACGGAACAACAGCGATGTATGCGGGGGCCTCGACCGGAGTCTGCAGAGTGAGGATGTCCGGCCAGCCGTATACGGCGCCCTGGAACACTCCGAGCAGGGTGGTCGGAGTCGGTACAACTCCAGCAAGAGACGACGCGGGCATCGCGATCGCTCCGCCGAACAGCACATAGGCGGCGAGCGCGATGGCGACTGATGAGACGAGGGAGAGGCGCAGCAGGTAGCTGCCGACGATGGTCGCGGTGCCGATCACAAGGCCGCCGACCGCTGCTGCCAGATAGTTGTAAGGCCCGAAGGCGGGCTCGAAGCCCGCGATCGCGAGCGCACTGAGTACAGTGAGAACCGCAAGGTCCACCCAGGTGGCCCTGCTGATCTCTTGCAGGCGGCGGTTCGGAACGGCACCCGTCGTTGCGGTGGCCGTGGCGGCGGTCATCGCCCCGTCCGCTCGAGTAGGGCAGGCAGGTCGGTGAGCACACCAACGGTTGCGACCACGGTGTTGCCGATTTTCGCCAGTGACGCAGAGGCACCGTGATCGACGCGGACGGCGATCATCACGGTGTCATTACCGTAGAGGGTCGAGACGGAACGAATCTCGGATGCTGGCGCTTTCGACCCGACCACGAGCACGACCAGTGACGGGGTGTTGAGCGACCGAGTCGTGGCGCGCACGAACTCGCGCAGGCTGGTAAACGCTCCACTCACCGGCTGGATTCGGCAGGAGTCATCCAGCAGGGCGGTGAGAGACCGGCTTCGTATTGTGCCCTGCTCCCAGAGCACGTCGAGCGGGGTCTTCTCCCGGATCACCTGGGTTCCAATCGAGGCCATCACCGAGATGGCGAGTTCGAATTCGTCCTCGCTGGCGTAGTGCGTGGTCTCAGCGCTCTGCAGCAGCAGCAGCTGTGATCGCCGGGTCTCGGTGTACTGGCGCACCATGAGCACACCCGTTCGCGCCGAGGTTCGCCAGTGGACGTTGCGGATGTCGTCCCCCGGTTCGTATGACCGCAGAGCGTGGAACGCAAGGTCGGAGTCGGTGATGACAGAACTGGTCTGCCCCTCGAGGTCGCGCACAAGCCCCGGTGCTGTGGCGAGCAGCCGGGTGGTCTTCGGATGCACGAACAGCTCGATCTGGTCGGTCCAGCTGACCGTGCGGCGCACCAAACCCAGCTGGTCACCACGCACCGAGATTGCGGGGCCGGCAAGAATGAGTGCCCGCCGGTTGGTCGGCATCGCGAAGAGTTCTTCGCTCTCGGCGCCGGGGGTGAGACGCGGCACCGAGAACTCGGCCACACCCGCGCCGACCGGCAGCTCCATGCGGGTGGCGATGATCGGCCGACGACCGGAGTTGACGACGAGCATGCGCCCGAGCGCGCGCTCCCCCGCGGTCACCCGTCGGGGGTTCAGCTCGATCGTGACCGTGTAGGTGGCACGGCCGAATGAGAACAGCGCCGCGATGAGCAGGCCACCCACCAGGGTCGCCCCGAGGAAGGTGAACTCGACCCAGCCGAGAATGCCACTGAGCAGAAACGACACTACAGCGACCGCGATGGTTAGCCAGCCGGTCACGCTGATGGCAGCCATTATGGGCCGCAGCCGTAGCCAGACCGAGCGGCCAAGGCCCGCGAGCAGGCGGCCGAGCGCACGGCTGCCCGACACGATGGCATGTCCGACTTCCCTCACTGCGATGAGAGTCTGCGAGGGCCGACGGGCGGCGGTTTCGGTCACGGCTTCGATGATTCGGTCGGTCTCAGGCGGCGCGGTAGGCGGGCGGGTCGACCTCGACAATCGCGCGGGCGACGATGTCGGCGCCCGTGACGCCGGCGAACTCCGACTCCGGGTCGACGATGATGCGGTGGGCCAGCACCGGTGAGGCGAGCTCGCGCACGTCGTCAGGGGTCACGAAGGTGCGACCCTTCGAGATGGCCCAGGTCTTGAGGGCCCGGGCAAGCGACAGCGCCCCGCGGATGCTCACGCCGAGCGCGGCATCCTTATCGTTGCGGGTCGCGCTAACGATCTGGCTGACGTATGCCATAACCGACTCGTCGACATGTACCTCGCTGGCCAGCTGCGACATCGTCACGACCGAGTCTGACGCGATGATCGGTTTGATCGAGGATGCCCGTGCCCGGTTGGACGAGTCCATCAGCAGGCTGACGGTGGTCGCATGATCCGGGTAGCCGAGCGACGTCTTGATGAGAAACCGGTCGAGCTGGGCTTCGGGAAGTGTGTACGTGCCGGCCTGCTCGACCGGGTTCTGGGTGGCGATCACGAGGAACGGCTCACCGACCGGGTGGCCGACGCCGTCGACGGTCACGACGCCCTCCTCCATCACTTCGAGCAGGGCGCTCTGGGTCTTCGGGCTGGCGCGGTTGATCTCATCGGCGAGCACCACCGAGGCAAAGATCGGGCCGGGGTGGAATTCGAACTTGCCTTTGCTCTGGTCGTAGATGGTGACGCCCGTCACATCCGACGGCAGCAGGTCTGGCGTGAACTGCACCCGCGAGTTTGTGCCGTCCACGGTGTTCGCGATCGCCTTCGCGAGCACGGTCTTGCCGGTGCCTGGAACGTCTTCGAGCAGCACGTGTCCATTCGACAGCATGGCGGTGAGCACCAGTCGGATGGTGTGCTTTTTGCCGAGGATCGCGTGGTCGACATTGTCGACCAGGCGCTCGAAAGCGCCGGAGAACCATTCGGCCTGCTCTTGGGTTACGGGCATGTCGTGCCTTTCTTGTTCGCTGTCGTGTGCATGGTTACCAGCCGTTCACCACGTTCGATGTCGCAGAGAGTCCGTCACCGTCGAGCGAATCCCCGGTGACGTAATAGCTCGGGAAGCCGGAGTAGCAGTTCAGATCACCGTCGAAACCGTCGTGCTTGGTGTAGACGGTGTTGCTGATCCGGGACCCGCCGTTGTCGTAGCACTTGATCGCCAGGTCATCGTTCTGAAAGTTCTCGATGTGAATGTGCAGGTAGTACCCGCTGCCCGGAGCCTTCGCTCCGCGGCTCAGGGTGATTTTCGGTATCGCCGGCTGGGTTGCAACCGCTTCGCTGTTCGAGACATGCGTGCTGGCCGCGCCGCTGCCGTTATTCACAGCCCAGAGTTCCAGTGTGTATGTGCCGGCCCCCTGGCCACCGAACCCGACCGACGTGGCGGCTGTCGTCTGCTCCGACCCGCCGTTGTACACGTAGTGGTAAGTGACCGGGCCGCCTCCGGTGTCCGCTGGAGCCGCCCAGGTGTACGACACCGTCGCGGGAGCGTAGCCGGATACCGATCCACCGAGGCTGCGTGGTGCTGACGGGGTTCCGTAGGGCGTGACCGATGCGCTCGCTCCAGACGGTGCGCCGTACCCATCGGAGTTTTGGGCCTTCACAGTGAACGTGTAAGCCGTTCCATTCGTCAGCCCGGTGAACGTATAGTCACCGGCGGCGGAGCCGGTTTGGGTCGCTCCGTTGCTCGCAGTAACGAGATATTGACTTATCGGAAGGTTGCCGTTGTCGGTCGGCGCTCCGATGGTAACGGTGACCTGACCGCTGCTCGAGCTTTTGATGGTCGGCGTTGGCGGAGCCCCGGGCACATCGTGAATAGTGACCTGCCACTGGCCGGTCTCGTTGCGCGCGGGATCCTTCGTTGCGTCCTGGACCGTGTAATTCACCGTAACGGTGCCGGTTTTTGCTCCAGTGTCAGCAGAAAGCGAAAGCGTGCTGCCGGTGAAAGTGGAGTGAACGCCGGCCGGCCCGCTTGCCACCGCGGCAGCGATGACGGTCAGGCTCTTGCCCTGTGCGGAAAAGGGATTGAACCAGGCCGCGTCACCAACCGCGTCAGTGAGGCTTACAGAACCACTTCCACGTTTCACATCTGACTTTTGGGGCGCGCTCTTCTGGTAAGCCGTCGGCTTCGTCGATGACACAATCGTCACGTTCGTGGATCCGGGGATATGGAAGCTGCCCGAGTTGACCGTGAACGAGATGACGCTCGTCGTTCCCGGCTGAACGCTCACGTCGGAGGAGATCGAGAGCTTCGACCCGCTGGTCGTGTATGTGATGCTCGGGTTGGAACCGGAGAAACCCGAGTAGGTGACCTGGCTGAGGATCTGAGGGTTCGGCTGGTAGGTCGAGTCACGCAGGTCGATCGTAGTCGTGGTGCCGCTCTCGATCGACTCGTTCGGTGGCGTGAAGGTCGGCGGTACGTCTGACTGGTCTGCAGAGCCGACGGTGAGCTGCAGGGTGAGCAGGGTCACGCGGTCCTGGGTGGTACCCGGGTCTTTGCCGTCGTCGACCTTGAACGTGATTGCGGCCGGCCCGCGGTAATCCTTCGCCGCGGTGAACGAGAGCTGCTGCGCGCTCACGAAGGGCGACGTGCCGTTGCTGTTGGTTGCTGAGACCGACCCAGGGTCGACGATTTTGGCCGGGCGACCCGACGGTACGTCGAGAATTTTCGACAGGTCGTATGACCCGTTGCCGTTCATCGCGAGCACCGGGTTGAGGCCGGCTTTGATGTGCGGCGGTGCCGTCGACGCGTCTGCTGAACCCGGCTTCGGCGGCACGATGATGAAGGCCTGGCCTGCGAGACCGGAAGTAGCGTCTGTCAGCGAGAATGCGATCGCCATGCGGTGGTCGCCCGGAGTCACAGTGATCTTGCCGGTGCTGCCGACCTGCGCCGCGCTCGAGTTGGCGCCCTTGACTGCGACCTTCAGGTCGGTCGCCAATCCTGAGGGGTTGAATGCGCCGTCGAACGCGTTGACATCGATCGTCGCTTTGCCGGTGAGCTGCTCGATGCTGATGACATGGTCGACTGCGGTCGGATACACGGGAGTCGCGTCTTTAGTCACGATCACCTGGATGTACGCGCTATCCTGCCCGCCCTGGCCATTGGTGATCCGGTACTGGATCGTGTAGACGCCCTCGGTCTGCGGCGCGGTGACGAGCACGTTGCCGCCGGAGACCTTCGCGATCAGCGGCGCCTCGACCTCTGGCAGCTTTTTCTCGAGGCTGATCGTGTAGCCGTTCGGGTCGGAGTCGTTGAGCAGCACGGGCACTGCCGCGGTCTTGCCCGGTTTTATCTCCACTTTGTCGTCAACAGCCGTCGGCGGCTTGGAGGTGGACGGAGGCGGCACGACGCCGACGTTCACATTTCCGGTGGCGGTCTTTCCGAGCGCGTTGACCACCGAATACTGGAAATGATCGGTGCCCGCGGAGGCTGCATATGCCTGATATGTAAAGGAAGTCGCCGTGGTCGAAACGATGCGCCCGAGCACTGGCGCGCTGGTGATTCCGGCGAAGCTGACCGAGTCCCCATCGGGGTCGATGCCGTCAAGCGGCACGACGACGACGCTGGTGAGTCCGGCGAAGGCGCGCGCATTCAGGTCGGGCGGAACCGGCGCTGAGTCTTTGCCGCCCTTGGGGGTCACGGTAATGGTGACCGTGCCCTGGGCCTTCTGGCCGAACTTGTCGGTGATGCCGTATGTGAGCGAGTAGGTGCCGGCGGTGGTCGGCGCCTGATATCGCACCTGAGATCCGGTGATGAATGTGGTCGAGCCCGCCCCGCCACCGGTCGCGTCGACCAGTGTCGGGTCGAGCGTGAAGGGCTCATTGTCTGGCGAATAATCGTTGTTGAGCACGTTGACAGTGGCGATATCGCCCTCGCGCACCGTGACGTCGTCCTCGACGGCCACCGGCGCCTGGTGGTTGACGAGCGGCGGAATCGGCACGACGGTGATACCGGCGGTCGCCGTCTTGACGCCATCAGACACCGTGTAGGTGAGCTGCACCTGCTGGGTGAGCACGCCGGGGGTCGTGACGCGCACTATCGACTTGTCGAGCACCTCCACGTTGAGCGACGAAGCGTCGGCGGCGGGGGTTACGGATTGCACGACGAGTACGTTGCCAGACGGTGAGACGTCGTTGTCGAGCACGTTGACCGAGGTGGGTTCGCCGGGTCTGACGTAGGCGACATCGTTCACCGCGATCGGCGCCGGATGCCCCTGAGCCGGACTCGCGATGTTGACCAGTGCGAGGCCCTGCGTCGTATGAGACCCGGCGACAACCGAGTACAACAGGTAATACTGCCCAGCAGTGCCGGACTCCACCGTGATGGTGCCCTTATCAGCATCCGCGGTCACGGCGACCTGTCCGCCGAATTCGCTCTTCGCGCCCACCAACTGCAACTTCGCGCCGGACGGCGATAGGTCATTGTCCAGCGGGTGCAGCACCACGGGAATCGTGGTCATCGTGGTGGCAAAGTCGGGCGTCGCAATCGGGTCCATGGAGTCGACCGGATTGACGTTCACAGTCAGCGAGCCGGTCGCGGTCGCGTGCCCATCAGACACCGTGAACGTGACACTCTTCGAGCCTGTCTGGCCGGTCTTCGACGTGAAGGTCACGGTGCCATCCGGCTGGAACTGCACCAGATCGGGCGTAGTCGCCGATGCACTGAGCAGGTAGATGTTGTCGCCATCCGGATCGATCCAGTCGTTCACCACGTTGTATGAGATGGACTGGCCGACCTCGACGGCCGTGGTGCTCGACCGTGTCGCCACCGGCGCGACATTCACGGTGAGGGGGCGGATGGCCACATTCACGCTCGCCGACGCGTAGGCGTTGCGGCCGTCGGTGATCGTGTAGCGGAAGGATGCTGACGAGATAGCGGCGCTGGGCGGCGTGTACTGCAGTGCGCGGCCGCCCTCGATCACGTCCACGGTGCCCTGGCTCGCGGGGAGGCCGTCGACCGCCGTGATGGTGAGAACGTCGCCATCCTGATCGGTGTCGTTGGCGAGCACGGGCAATACTGTCGTGCGGCCGGGCCTTACGCCGAAATTGTCGTCGTTTGCTACGGGTTGATGGTTCACGTCGGTGCGGTTGGCGAGCTGGTCGGCGAATGATTGCTGCACCGGCTTCTCCTGGCCATTGTTGCTCGTCGTCTGCACCTGGTTGGGGTTCACCTGCGCCCAGTTGTTCACCAGGCGGATGTTGGACGAGACTACCCAGGCGTTGCCGTTCTGCAGGTTGTTGAGCGCAATGACGCCGTGGTTGACCCGAAACTCGAGATCAGATCCGGTGGTCGGCTGGCCGATGTCCTGTGCAACAGGTGCCATGCCATCGCAGGCGTAGAGATACTTCTGCGCCGCCGACCAGGCGCCGTACGCGCAGCCGTTGAGGACGACGGGTGCTGAGACATTCGCGAAGCCGGTGACAGGGGTCTGGATCTTGGCGGAGATAGTGGTGACCGTCCCCCCGTTTACCGGAACTTCGAGCAACGAGTCGCCGGTGGCGACCACCGCATAGCCGTTATCGGGCCCAGCCTGTTGAATGCGGATCGGCGAACCCGGCAGCTGTGTGGACTGGCCGTTCGAGCGGATGAGCCTCTTGGCCTTGGTGTCGAGAACGAGCGGGTTCTCCCCGACCGCCGACAGCTGGTAGCTCTTCGGGGTCGGGAAGGCGACGGAGCTCGCGGCTGCACCCGGGTGCACGACAGTGTAGAGCTTCTTGAGCGTCTGCGACACCGCGAAGACCTGCCCGGTCTTCGACACCGTCACCTGTGAGCCGATGCCGAGCTTGGCCGTTGGGGGAGTCTTCGCGGAGTCGAAGACGAGCCGGTCGGTGCTGTCGATCACCCAGAGGCGGCCGTCGGTGCCGAGAATCGCGAGCGTGTTCGCGCCGTAGGCGAGCTGGGCGCCCACCGGCACCGAAATCTTCTGAGTAAGCGAGACGAACGCCGGCTCGATGACCTGCACCGAGCCCTGGCTGGTGTCAGTGAGAATGGTCGCGCCGCCGTCCTGCAGTACGTCGAGATGGCTGGACGTGCCGTTCACCTTGGCATCGAGCTCGCCGATCTGGTGGTTGAGACGACCGCCGAGAAGCTGCTGGCCGTTCGTCACCCACACGTTCTGACTGGTGAGGTCGACATCCGTCACCGGAAAACCCTGGTGCACAATGGCCAGCGCGATCGAAACGCCGGCCAGCACGGCAATGGCAACCCCTGAGAATAGCGCCTTGCGCCCGCGAAGTCGCGAGAAGAACGTGCCCCTAGTCGCCATCATTTGCCCCCTCTGCTCGGGATTTGATCGCAACGTCGAGCAGCGGCAGATCGTCGGTGCTGACGAGGTGAGTGGCAACCGCGTACTCCACCAGACGGGCCCGCCGATTGTTCGCCAGCCTGCCCTTGCCCCCACGCAGTCCGTTGACCCCGATCTTATCGAGCTTGTCACAGACGTTATCGAGCTTGCGGTTGAACGTCGTCATCGACCAGCCCAGCCGGCCCGCGGCATCCGCCGAACTCGGCACCTCTCCCCTGCCGGGCACCGACTGCGTCAACACATTTTCGGCGAGCGACAGGATGAGCTGCTTCTGAGTGAGCGTAAGCGTGACCGGCATGATGGTCGTCGAGGTCATGGTGGTGCCGGCAAACGGGGTGCGAGTGTAGAACTCGTCACCCGCGTACACCGTGAAGTCGTACGTAGTCGATCCGGCGCTGAACATCACGTGCATGACGGGGAACACGATTGGCAGCCTCGCGCCCGAGGCGAGCCACGCCTGGACGGAGCCGCTGTCGTCCGACACGGTTGCTGACAGCAGGTTGCCGACATTGCCGATCCACCACATGTCGTGATCTGCATAGATGCGCAGGAACTGGCGATGCAGGTATGGGTTGTCGTCGATCGCGAGGTTACCCTCGCGCCCGACGAAGAAGTCGTTGGGCTCTTCGACCGTGTACCACTCGCCACAGAACTCCACCTTCACCTGGTTCACTGGTTGCACACCAGCAACGGGTTGGCCGAGGTCGTACCGTCACGCAACACCGACACGTTGATGCAGACCTTTGATCCGGGCACGATGCCGGTCAGTACCGCCTGCGGGCTCGTCGTTGGCGTGTTCTGGTCTGGCGTTTCGGCGCGTGCCCAAATGAACGTGTCGCCGGATTTCGGCTTCGGATTGACCCAGGTGAAGGTCACCGATGTGCCGTCGGTGCTAGTGGCGGCGACCCCGTTGGTCGGCGATGGCACGATAGAAACGTTCACGATCCCACCCCCGCCGGGGGCCACGGCCGGCTGAGTGGACGGCGTGCCCTTCGGGATGACGATCACCACAATGATCGCGATCACGGCGACGGCAGCGATGGCGATGCCGATCAGCACGCCACGCAGGCTCCGGCCCTTCGGCGCTTCGGCCGACACCTCGCCAGCCGGCTCAGCGACCGTCGGCGCCTTCGCGCGCACCACTGTCTCCTCGACTGGAGCTGAGGCATTGGCCACGGCAACCGGCGCGCGCAGTTTGGTTGACTCGACCGCGGCCGCCTCGGCAGGCGTGCTTCGCTCGAAGATCGGCGGCTGAATGGCGATGGTCGAGACTCCGCGCGCTCTCGTCTCGTCGGCATCCGGGGGTCCGGATGGACGTGAGGGGGCGTCGACCTGCAGGTTCGGCACATCGATCGGCGTCGGTGTGTAGCCGAGCTCGATCTCGACCCGCTGCAGGGCCCTGGCGAAATCGACGGCCGTCGCGAAACGGTCATCGCGATGGGTGGCCATGCCCTTGCGCAGCACCGCGTTCAGCGACGCGGGGAGGTCGTCACGCGCCATGGGGGTTATCGCTCCCCGCTCGATACGGCCGATGAGGTCGAGGGTGCCGTTCGAGTGCCCGCGCACTTCGAAGGGAGTCTGCCCAGCCAGAATCGTGTAGATGGTGGCGGCGAGTGAGAATATGTCGGATCGCGGGTCGGGTTGCGGGTCGTCGTCGAACATCTCGGGCGGGGACCACGGAACAGACATGCCGACTGAGGCTCCGGTGCCGCTCGTAGAAGTGTTCTCGGCGGCGAGCGCGTCGGCCAGCGTGCCGGTGAAGACCGGCAGCGCATCTTCTTCGACCGCGGACGAGATTCCGAAATCGGTGAGTGCCGGCCACCCGTAGTCGTTGGTGAGCACGTTCGCCGGCTTGATGTCACGGTGCAGGATGCCTGCCGCATGAGCGGTCGCAACCGCGCTGGAGAGGCGAACGCCGGTACGCAACGCGTCGGCGATCGGGAACGCCTCCGATTTGTAACGCTCGGCGAGGCTCTGCCCTGAGCAATACTCCATCACGAAGTACGGACGGTCGTCAGCCGCGACATCCGCCTGGTGGATAGTGACAATGTAGGGGTGGGTAGAGAGCTGGGCCATCAGGTTGGCCTCGGCGACGAATGCCGCGCGGTTGGCCGCCGTGAGTTCCTCCGTGAGCAGCACTTTCACCGCGACGCGGCGCTTCGGCAGTTTCTGCTCATAGAGAAAGACATCGGAGAACCCGCCAGAGCCGAGGATCTTGACGAAGGTGTAGCCGGGGAGTTCGGGCGGAGATGAAGAAGCGCGGCGCATCACACCTCCGCTACGGTCAGAATGACCCCGCTCCCGAGGTCGATCACGGTGCCGGGAACGACCGAGCTGGGCTCACCCGCCCTGAGCCGGTGCGGTGCCGTGCCGGGCAGGGCGATCATCGTTCCGTTCTTCGAGTGCAGGTCGGTGACGACGACGGTTCCGCCTTCGAGGGAAATTCTGGCGTGGGTGCGAGAGAGGTCGCTATCGGGCGCGCCAACCGTGAGCAGTTTCGGCATCTGGTGGCCAGACACCTGCGCGAAGCTTGGCGAGCGGCCGACCAGCAGGGGTTGAGTCAGCGGCTCGCGCGTGCCATTTGGCAGCACGAGCACCAGGGTTTCCACGGATGGTGCGGCCCGCTCCGGTTTTGCGACCGACTTCGATTTTCTCCGCTCACGCAGCTTCGCAATGTCTTCGCTCATCACCGTTTCGCCGTCGTGGTCTCCGACCGCAGCGAGCGCCGGCGCATCCTCGGATTCCGCTTCGCCCTCAACCGGCTGGTGCACAGCCGCATCCGCCACATTCCGAAAGACCGTCTCACCGAAGAGATAGTCGAACTCGCGGCCGGAAGGGTCAACCTCCGACGCTTCCGAAAACTCCGTCACCGTTGATTCCGGGTCGAGTTCGGCAGCGGGCTTGACGAGCTGTGCGGGTGGTGGCGGGACCGCGGCCGGAGGCTCGTCGTCCGCCGCGGCAGCACCATCGGGTGTAGAAACTTCCGTGGATACGACGACTGCCGCGACCCACGCGCCGCCAGACTGCAAAGGAAGCGGCGGCACACCGGCCATCGCGCGGGCACGACCCACCGTGAGGGTGAGTGTCTGCAGCGAGTCGATGACCCGCTCGGTCCAGGTGGCAACACCACTGCCGTCGATCGTCTCGGACCCGGCGACCACCGAGATATCGCCCCGCACGATGACTCGCGCGGACGAGCCCGAGATGTCGACCAGCGCAAAGGGCGGCATGGAGTCAAGACCGTCTTTCACGAGTGCGTTCACGACGGGCCGGAAACCGGTCGTGTCAGCCACCGCCGCCATGAACGCCGTGACGACTGCAGCATCCGTCACCCGGTCGAACACCAGCAGGCGGGACCCCGAGCTCAAAGCGAGCCAGCCGCCCGCAGCGGCAGGCGTGTAGACGATGGATGCCACCGCTCAGCTCCTCGGCCTGGTCACTTCGAGATGCCCGGGCATTGCGCCGCGATCCACCGTGTCTTCGCCAGCGGTCATGGAGCCAGCGAAGTCAGACTCTACAACGACCACGGTCACGTTGTCGGAACCGCCCGCTGCGATGGCAGCGTTCACCA
>JAYTRC010000020.1:0-4153 GCA_043746355.1 Lacisediminihabitans sp.
CTGAAGTGTGCGGGCCGGGGTCAGCCGGCGAGCTGGAGTCGGAGATCGGACAACCGCGAGGCGACCGTGCCGTCGACGACCTCGTCGCCGAGCTGCACGCGGAGCCCGCCGATCACGGTCGGGTCGATGACGATGTTGAGGCGGGGCTCGCGGCCGTACCGGACTGCGAGAGCGCCCACCAGGCGCTTCTGTTGCGCGGGCGAGAGCGGGACTGCCGTGGTGACGGTCGCGACCAGGCGACCGGCTTCATCCGCAACGATGGATGCTGCCCCACTGAGCAGGGCGCCGATACGACGTCCGCGCGGGCTCTGCACCAGGTGCCGCACGATCGCGGCCGTGGACGGGGACACCTTCTTCGCCAGGAGCCGGTCGACCAGGGCAGCTTTGGCCGCCGGATCCCCCAGCTTGTCGGCCAGGGCGAGTTCCAGGTCGGAGTTGCTGGACACGGCCCGCGAGAACTCGAACAGTTCGCCCTCGAGCGCCGCGCCCGGACCGGCAGAGTGGGCAATCGCCCGGATGCCGATCTGCTCGATCCCGTCCAGCAGATCGTCGGCATCCGACCAGCGGGTCGTCGCAATGTCCAGCAGAAGTGCAGACGCTGTCGCGTCGATGGCACCGAAGATCGTGGAGATGAGACCGGCCTTCTCGGCGCTCTCCAGCGAGGGGTCGGCGAGAAGACCGCGCAGCTGCGCGGACCCCTCAATGGCCCGACCCGCTGCGAGGAGCTGCTCGCCTGCGGCGAGCGTCACACCCGCCGTCGTGCTGAGCGTCTGCTCCGCCGCGACGAGCGCCTGCCGAGATGCTGAGCCCATTATCTGCTCGCCTTCGCCTTCGCCTCAGCGGACTGCACCAACTCCATGTCGGCCAGGAAACGATCGACGTATGCGGAGGCACGCGTGTCGTCGTCGAACGCCTCACCGATGACGCCGGACGCGAGATCGAGAGCCAGTGTGCCCACTTCGGAGCGAAGCGAGATCATCGCGCTCGTGCGCTCGGCCTCGATCTGCATCTGCGCGTTCGCCACGATGCGCGCGGCGTCAGCTGTGGCCTGCTCGACGAGCTCGGCACGGATCTTCTTCGCATCGTCGCGGGCCTGTTCGCGAATGCGCCCAGCCTCGGCACGAGCCTCGGCGAGCTGCGAGTTGTAGTTCTCGAGTGCCTGCTGGGCACCGGCCTGCGCCTCCTCGGCGCGCTTCAGGCCACCCTCGATCGCGTCAGAACGCGCATCGAGCATGGCGTTCATGCGTGGCAGGAACTTCCAGATGATGAACACCAGGACGAGGATGAACGCCAGCGAACCCCAGACGAGGTCGGGAATCGCCGGGATCAACAAAGATGGTGTGCTCGCCGTGACGGCGGATGGAACGAATGCGCTCAGCATCCGGACTCCTTAGCTCGGTGGCGAAGTCTACGGCTTCGGGAACGGGATGAACGCCACGGCGATCGCGATGAACGCGAGCGCCTCCACGAGCGCGATACCCAGGAACATGAGGCCCTGCAGGCGTCCCTGGAGTTCCGGCTGACGAGCGACTGACTCGATCGTTTTCCCGATCACGATGCCGACTCCGATACCGGAGCCGATCGCGGCGAGACCGAATGCGAGCGGGGCGAGCTGTCCGACGACGTTCACTGATGTTTCCTTTCAGGGGTGGTTGAGGTGCGAAGACTGAGCCAGTGCTCAGTGCTCTTCAGCAAGAGCCATCTGGATGTAGATGGCGGTGAGGATGGTGAATACGTAGGCCTGCAGCGCTGCGACGAAGATTTCCAACGCGGTGAAGGCGATGCCGAACGCGAAGGTGCCGATACCGAGGAGGCCGATGGCGTTGCCGTTGGCCAGGACGGTGAAGAAGAAGAAGTTGGTCGCCAGGAAACACAAGGCGAGCAGCATGTGCCCGGCGACCATGTTCATCAGGAGTCGGAGCGTCAGGGTGACGGGGCGAACGATGAAGGTGGAAAGCAACTCGAGCACGGCGAGGAAGATCGCCATAAACGGGTTAAGCCCGGGCAGGATCAGCGCGTTCTTGAAGTACCAGAGCCCGTGCTGTTTGATTCCGGCGTAGATGAACAGCACAAACGCAATCACCGACATCAGGAGAGGGATGCCGATCACCGAGGTGCCGGCAATCTGCAGGCCAGGAATGGTGCCCGTGAGGTTCATCCCGAGTGTGACGAAGAAGATGGTCATCAGCACGCCCATGAAGCGCTTGCCGTTCTTCTCGCCGAGCGTTCCGATCACGATCCCGTTGCGCACGAACCCGAACACCAACTCAAGGACAACCTGCGCCCGAGTCGGGACGATCTTGAGGTTGCGGGTGCCGACCACCAGAACGAGGAAGAGGACAACTACCACCAGGAGGCGGATCAGCATGATCCGGTTCAACTCGAACGGCGTACCCGCAAAGAAGATAGGACCCGGGAAGAACTCGTCGATCGAGGGACCCTGGAAACCGCCGCCTGTGTCACCTTTGACGAACGGCAGAACCGAGAGGACTGTAGAGGTATTGATTGCTATCTCCGGCATCGGGCGTTCACAACGGGGCGATCAGGGGGAGTACGACAACCTTATCAAAGAATGAGGGTGTCACGACCCGCGGGGGCCAGCCTTCTCCCCCGGCAAAGTGACATCACTGACGTAGGGCACGCGCGCCCGGGCGACGGCCACCATGTCGGCGATCAACGAGCCGAACACCGCCGCGATGACGGCGAAGAAGAACACATAGGGGTCAATCGCCGCCTGGCCACGGAACAGGACAGCGACCGCGATGAAGACGATGAACTTGAGGGCCCAGACACCGAGGACAATCCCGAAGAACGCGACCCCGTTCGAGTTGCCCTTCGTGACGCGGCCGGCGACCAGGATGCTGACGGCGGTCAGCCCGAGAAAGACAGCGGAGAGCGCGGCTCCACCGAGGCCGCCCAGCAACCCCGGGGTGCCGGCGACAGCCAGGCCGATTCCACCTGCCACGACCGCCACAGCAACGGCCACCACCGCGCCGTACCGCAACGCGCGCCTCAGGATGGGGGCGACGCTCACGACGATGCCTCCTTCGACCGCAGCCTGGTCAATGCGGTGTCGGCTTCGGCATCCGTCGGCTCGACCTCGAGAGCGACCGGGTCGGCGGCAGCATCGAGTCCGTCGAAGTGCGCGACGTCGGCGTGGCTCGCGCGCTCCGCCGAGGCGAGCTGCACCGCCGCCTCAACCGCTTTGCGACGGCTGAGCGGCGAGAGCGTCACGATCGTGCACACCACCAGTCCCGTCACCGTCACGACGATCGCCACCCACGACGGCGTGAACAGGAAGAGCAGCAGGCCGACGGATGCGGTGGCCGTCCAGGCATAGAAGATCAGAACGGCCTGCAGGTGCGTATGCCCCATGTCGAGCAGGCGGTGGTGCAGGTGCAGACGGTCGGCGCTGAACGGGGACTTGCCCGCCCGCAGGCGGCGGAAAACCGCGAGACCGAAGTCGAGCAGCGGAATGATCAGCACCGCGAATGGCAACAGGATCGGGATGAACGCCGGCAGGAAGGCTTTGTTTCCCTGAAGGGTGGTGATATCGACGTTGCCGGTGAAACCAATTGTTGTCGTGGCCATGAGCAGCCCGACGAGGAGCGCGCCAGCATCCCCCATGAACAGCTTCGCGGGGTGCCAGTTCAAAGGCAGGAAGCCGACGCATGCACCGATCAGCACCGCCGAGACGAACTGCGGCAGGTTGAAGTAGCCACTCTGGTTGGTCGGCCCGTAGGTCACGATGTAGGAGTACACGAAGAACACACTGTTCGCGATGATGGCGACACCCGCGACGAGGCCATCGAGGCCGTCGATGAAATTGACGGCGTTCATCACGAGCACCACCAGGAACACGGTGATCGCCAAGAACATGTACGGCGAGAGCAGCAGTGAGGTGTTCTGCAGGAACGGCAACGCGACGATCTGGATGCCCTGCCAGGCCAGCAGGGCGGCCGCGATGATCTGGCCTGCCAGCTTGGTGAGCCAATCGAGGTCCCAGATGTCGTCGACCACGCCGATCGCGACGATGATCGCGGCGGCGCCGAGTACCGCGAGGATCTTGCCGGGGTCCGAGAACACAATGGAGAGTTGCGGCAACCGCGAACCGACCGCGAATGCCGCGACGATGCCCATGAACATCGCGATG
>JAYTRC010000021.1:0-2352 GCA_043746355.1 Lacisediminihabitans sp.
AGCACCACGTCGTAATCGTCGACCAACGCGACGGTGATGGGTGGACTCTTCTTGGCGGTCATGACGTCATCATTTCACCCGTAGGGGTGTACTGCCGAACTGCGAGGGAATGGTCTAGTGCAGTGTGCACCTTTTGCAGCCTCACCCGCGGAGCCGCATTGCTCGCCTGTTCAGCGATCCCTTTACTTGGCGGCCCGATACGGCGGGGCCTTGTGCTCCCGTAAGAAACGAGGACGTCGTGAGTTCGGTCGTGGACACTGTCGAAGACTGTCACCCGTCCAGTGCGCCGGCGACGTTGTTCGCTGCGCGCTACCTTCTGGGCGGTCTTCTTGGATCCGGCGGCGCGTCGACCGTTTATCGGGCCCACGACCCCCTGCTTGTGCGGGACGTCGCGATAAAGATCGTTGATGCCGAACACGGCGACTTCGAGCGGGTCATGCGCGAGAAGCGCGAGATGGCCCTGCTGGCCCCACTGAACCATCCGTCTCTTGTCACCCTTTACGACGCGGGCGTCGCCCCGTGGGATAACCAAATCCGTAGCTATGTCGTTATGGAACTCATCGATGGGCCTACTTTGCAGGCACGGATACGCAGCGGCCCTATCGCAGTTGACGAGCTGACCCGGATGCTTTTCAATCTCTCGGACGCCCTCTGCATCATCCATCACAACGGCATCGTCCATCAGCGCATCAATCCGGAGAACATCCTTCTCGCGCCCACTCGCATCACGGGCCGAGAGTTCTTCCCCAAGCTCGCCGGCTTCGGCATCGCGCCCCCCGATGACCCCAGCGCTCCCGCCAGAACCGGAGCCGTCGTTGGCGAGGCCGCCTACCTCAGCCCAGAGCAACTGCTCGGCCACCGAATCAGCTCCGCGAGCGACATCTACTCGCTTGGACTCGTACTCCTCGAAGCCTCAACGGGAAGACGCGAAGACCCAGACACGATGCTCACGTCATTGGCTGCTCGCCGGTACCTGAAGTCCGAGATTCCCAAAGCCCGCGGCGACGAGTGGACGTCGATTCTCACCAGCATGGTGGCAAGAGACCCCTCCGCCAGGCCCACTGCCCAGCAACTGCGCACGCGAGCGGAGTCCCTCTCGCCTGCAACGACTCCCGACGGTGTTTCTCCGTCACCCGACTCGACCCGCGCCAGCGACGGCTCATCCTCCCGAACCCCCTTGCGCCATCAGGCTGCGGTCGCGTCCCCGGCGACAACTTCGCACCTCTCGCCGTGGCAGGAATTCCGACCCAGTCGGCGAACCATCGCCTTCATGTTGGCCGGAAGCACCGCTGCCGCTGCACTTTTGCTCATCGCCGCACTCACCATGGCTGCGTCGTTCTTTCCCGACTTCTCTCGGGGACAGATTCCACATGTACTGAGCCCAGCGCCTTCCACAACCGTCCGCTAACGCGAGGCGAGCTCCTCGACCGCTCCGCCTGGACGTCGCGAGCAGAGCTCTCATCGGCGATGTCCGAATGGATCGAAGGATTCTACAACCCCAACCGCCGACAACTGCCCTCCGCAACATCAGCCCCGTCGGGTTCGAAACGCTTCACACCCCCGTCGCCAACGCGGCATGATCAACACACCAGCAGAGACGGGTGGCCGTGCACCGTTGGCGCGATCTGCCTGATCAGATCGGTTCTGGAGGCATGCCCGTTCTCTGCCTCAGTGTCGCTGGGCGCCTCGTTAACTTGCCAGAGTCGGACACCAACTTCCGCGAGGTTCTCGTCCGCTTCAGCGAACTCGGAACAGCCTTTATCCAGTCGATCGGACCAACCGTTGTTGCGATGGAAGTCAGCCAACCTTGACTGTCGACGAACTATTGCGAGCATCGGCGAGCCTGGCGCCTGAGTTGAGGTGACTATCGACGCCTTCAGCTGGTCGATCATCATCACGATCGCGGCGGAGATCGTCGTCGACACTCTCGAGACGGCTCGCTGGGGGCGCCAACCCGCACCCGGATCTATCGAGACGGGCCATGCTCGCTCGCCTGGCAAGTCGTTCGTTCCTGTCGTCCCCCACGGAAACCCCACAACTGACATGTACTTCGACGCGTCGATCGGTGCTCAATTGCAGTCAATTGGACCGTGATCACGGTCGAGTTCACCCAGATCGCTGCACAGTGGGTCGTGTGTTTTGAGTTCAAATCCCACCGGTACCGCCACGAAAAACCCCTGTCTGATCGGGGGTTTTTCTATGCAGTTCGCAGCGTGCTGATGTTTTTGACAACAATCTGACACGGCTCGAGGTGATCCCACCGGTGCCGTGCTGATCGAAACCATGTCGGGCTGATACTTCCGCTTGGTCTCGTGATGTGTTGTCAGGGCGTCGACCACGGGCGTGCAGGGG
>JAYTRC010000022.1:0-2038 GCA_043746355.1 Lacisediminihabitans sp.
GACGCGTAGACGCCGTTGCCGAAGACGTCCTTGTCTGCGCCGTAGACCTTGATGTGCTGTGTTGCCGGGTCGGCGGGGTAGTCGAAGAACGCCTGACTCATTCCGGCCTTCACCGCGGCGATCGCGGCGGTCGCATCCGTTGTCGCGGTGCCTCCGAATTTGGTCGCCGTGGCAGGGTCGATGATGCCGGAGAGATCGCGGTACTGGAAGGTGATGTGGGCGTTCTTCTGGGCCGAGCTGGCGGCGTCGGTTGAGCTGCTCGAGAGAAACACCAATGCGAACACCACCATCAGTGCCACGGGCACAATGAGGGTGATGATCCAAAAGCGCGGCTTCGAGACGTTGCGACCGACCTCGAACCAGATGACGGTCCGGATGTTGTGTTGAGCCACGATCACTGCTCCCCTTCGTCGGAACCGTAGACCTCGACGAAGATGTCGTCCAACGACTTCCGCTGAGGCTCGAAGCGTGTGACCGACACCCCCGCATCCAGCAGACCGCGCAGAATCGCGGCAAGATCGGCGCCGTTCCCCACACCTAAAGTCGCATGGCCGTTTGCGTTATCCAGAAGCTCGTAGTGCGCAGATGCCGGAACGGCAGCGCCCGCGTGATCGACGGCGATGGTGAGGTCCCCGAACTGGTCCTGCACCTCCGCGACCGTTCCGTAGGCCCTGGCCGTTCCGTCTTTCAACAGGATGATGCGGTCGCACAGTCGTTCGACCTCTTCCATCTGATGGGTCACCATGAGCACCGTCGCACCCGCGGCACGTTGCTCATCGATGATGCTCATCAGCAGTCGCCGGTTCACCGGATCGAAACCCTTGGTCGGTTCATCCAAGATCAGCAACTCGGGCCGGTTCATGATGGTCACTCCGAGCTGCACCTTCTGCTGCTGCCCCCCGGACAACTTGTCGACCCGCACCTTGGCTTTATCGCCGATATCGACCCGATCGAGGTACTCCATCGACCACCGATGCGACTCGAGCTTGCCCAGACCCTTGAGCCGCCCGAAATAGGTCATCACGTCAATGACGGATTCCTTCTTGTAGAGCCCGCGCTCCTCGGGGAGGTAGCCGAGCCGGTGCGCGAACTCGGGCTTGAAGGGTTCCCCGCCGATCAGCAGCTGCCCAGAGGTGGGTCGGTAGATGCCGAGCAGCGCCCGGAGAGTCGTCGTCTTCCCGGACCCGTTACTGCCCAAGAACCCGAACGTCTCCCCGCGTTTCACGTCGAACGACAGGTCGCTGATCACCGTTCGTGCGCCAAAATCCATGCGGAAGTGGCTCACTTCGATGATGGGACGAACAGACACGACGCCCACCATAACGGCAGAGTTTGCCTGAATCGACGAAAGGTCACGGTATGTTCACCGTTCAGCGGCGAGACACCGATTCGCACAATCGGAGCGGTCTCTTCTCGTGGACGCAGGAGTTCTCATCCGTGGACTCATCGCCGGCACGGTGCACGTCTCGCGCGCAATCAGCAACCGCGAGAACGGCTGAAACGGCGAAAACGTCTGAACAAACCGCCGCCGGCGGTGAACGAATCGAATCTCGATCTGTGGTGGCGCGGGGATGGTCTCCCGCCGCAAGCCCGCCGGGGTATTAGCCCTGGAGTGCCAGGACTTTCTCGCGAAGCGCCGCGTCGCTCGGTTCCACGAGGTGGCTGCCGTCAGGGAAGACGACCACGGGGATGTTCGTACGGCCGCTGATGGCCTGCGCACGGTCGGCTCCGGTGATGTCGGCCTCGAGATCGACGTAGTCGTAAACAACATCCATTTTGTCGAGGAGTCGCTTCGACCGGCGGCAGTCGCCGCACCATTCGGCACCGTACATCGTGATTTTTTCGCTCATGTCTGTGGCAACTTGAACACCGCCAGGAGCATTCCCTGGAGGTGACGACAGCCAGGATCCTCGCAGATCAGGCGTGTCGATCACGATGAAAAAAGGCCCGAAAATCACAAGGATTTCGGGCCTTTGCTCCCCCACTTGGACTCGAACCAAGAACCTACCGGTTAACAGCCGATTGCTCTGCCAATTGA
>JAYTRC010000023.1:0-8488 GCA_043746355.1 Lacisediminihabitans sp.
ACCCACAGCAAGGGGCGTTTGAGCGAGAACGGTACCGATGGCCGGTGCCGCTATCGCTCCCAACCCCGCGAGTGCCCAGACGAGAGGACGGGGAAATACCTGAAGAACTCGCCGGAGTATCACCGCGAAAAGCAGCACAGAAACGAACCAGAACGTCGAATAGGACATCGCCGAGTTTTGGCCATTTTGGAACTGGGCGGTGACGAGGCCGGGGTTGAAGCCTTCCAAGGTGCTATCCAGCGGTATGAACACCACAGCGATGAGCAGCAACCAACTCAGATATGGTCGCCCCAGCGACCGCGCGCGGGCGATGATCTCGCTCTTCAGCGACCGATTCTCCGACCAAAAATAGCCGGCAAGAATGAAAAATAGCGGGACATGCCAGCTGTAAAGGGCCGGGCGAACCCACGGCTCGCTCACACAGTGACCCATGACCACCGCGCAGATTCCGGCAACGCGAACCGCGTCGATTGCCCCAGACCTCATCGGACGAGCCTAAGACCCGTTACCTGGCTCCGACCTTGACGTCACACGATCCCACCGAGCAGGCGCCCTGCCCGAGTTGGCCGTTCCGGCCGTGATGGGGAGGGGCCAAACCCTCGAGGCCGGTGGGCCGACCTCGGCGTCGGCGAGCTCACAGCGAATCGGTGGGCCTTGCTGCCTAGGATTCACATTGTCTGCACCACCGAGGAGGACGACATGTCATGGACCAGTTTTTTCAAGCGGGCCAACGGCTATGCACAAGCGAAGGCGCAAGCTGAGCTTGACGATCACGCGGATCCGAAGGTGCAACTTGATCAAGCAATCCGTGGACTTCAGCAACATCATGAAGACTTGGAGGCCGCTGCCAGCCATGTGATCGCCCAGGATCGGCTGGCAAAGATGCACCTCACTGGGCTTTCCGCGCAGGAAGTCGGCTATTCCAAGTCCGCGATAACGGCGCAACAACAGGGCAACCTGGATGCGGCCCGATCCTTCGCGCTGAAGATCGCCTCTCTGCGGGCGCAGATACAGGGCTTGACCGGTCAAATTCCGGAACTCGAGCAGGCGGCGGCGGCGGCGCGAGTTGCTGTTCAGGAATCGGCCGACCAACTGCAACAGAAGCTGAGCGAGCGTTCCATGATCCTTGCCCAAATTGACCAGACCAGGATGCAGCAGGAAATGGCAGCAAGCATGAAGGCGGTCGCCGATCTCACCCAGGGATCAGCGGTGCCGTCACTTGACGAGATAAAAAACAAGGTGGCCACGCAGTTTGCTGTGGCTCAGGCGCAGACGGAACTGTCGAGTTCGGGTCCAGAAGTGCAGGAAATGCACGTCCATCACGCCGAGTTGACGAGTGAAGCGGATGCGATTTTGGCGGAACTTGGTGCGGGAAACCTGAAACCGGCGGCCTTGGAAGCTCCACGTCCCGCGTTCACAGTGCAGTAGACGAGAGAGAGACGATTAGTCGCCGCCCCAGCCGCCACCCCAACCGCTCTCGCCATCTCCTTCTTCACCAAGTCCGCCAAGCACCTCGCCGAGCACACTCCCCCCCAGTACTCCGAGAAGGCCAGCGGCAGCTCCCATCCCGAGTACTCCGCCGATTCCACCCAAGCCGTGAGGTCGCTCGGCAGTCTGCGTACCCGCGGCCGGGGCTGCGGTCTCGCTTGGATCGGAACCTGGGTCCAGACCCAGGCGAGTACGGACGAGCCGAACCGACCGTATTCCTTCGAGGACAACTGAGCGGGCGACCATGACTTCGCCCAAGGTAACCGCCCGGTTCAACTGAGCAGACGCGGTATTGAAACGCTCTGAAGCATCCGCGAGCGCTTGTCGGTTTGTGGCATCACCGCCATCATCCAGTGACGACACATCGTGGCCGAGTCGCCCAAGGAGAGCCTCAACATCTGCGCGAGGACCAGCCAGTTCTGAACCCGGTGAACTGTTGCGATGTCCGAACATCGGAATGACCTCCTCAAGGCCCATGATGGGCATCTCTGTGACGATCTCAGGCCAAGCGACCTTCCCGAAGGTTAGGCGTTCCCAACTGGGAATTGTCCCGTAGACGGTCGCCGTCAGCACGGTTCACACGCGCGAACGCCCCCACGGCGAACCTCCAACCCATGTTCGTCGGCAGGTCGATCCACGTCACCGTGGGCGAGATCGTGGCGGTTGATTCTGCCTCGCCCGCCACGCACCGAATGACGACGTATCGTCCGCTTATGGAAATCCCGATACGTGCCGGCAACCATTTGTTGCTTAGCATCAAGGTATGACCCGCGGACTAGCAGCACGTACCAGTCCGGGAACCGCGCCAACGTTGTCTGCCTCCGATTCTGCTCCCGCATCACCAATGGGGCTCTCGATATACGGCTGCGGGGAGGATGAGGCAGCCGTTTTTCGTGAAGTGGCCTCTCGTCTTGGCATCACAGCAACGATCACCGCTGCGGCGCTGACCGAAGCCAACATAGGACTCGCACTCGGCCACCGGTGCATCAGCGTCGATCACAAGACTCGGATCTCACGTTCCACACTTCGATCCCTCAGTGAAGCCGGCGTCGCGTACATCTCGACAAGAAGTGCGGGATACAACCACATCGATGTTGACTACGCGAGGAGCGTCGGCATCTGTGTCGAGGGGGTCGAATATTCTCCTGACAGCGTGGCCGACTTCACGCTGATGCTGATGCTGATGGTGCTTCGAAACGCACGGTCGATCATCACCCGTGCCGAGCATCACGACTTCAGGCTCAATCAGGCGCGTGGCAAAGAGCTCAGAGACCTGACGGTTGGCGTTATTGGAACCGGTCGCATTGGGGCCGCAGTCGTACAGAGGCTTCGGGGCTTTGGCTGCCCGGTGCTCGCCTACGACGGGAACCCGCAGACGTCGACGGACTATGTGTCTCTCGACGAACTGATTGAGCGAAGCGACGTTATCGCGCTGCATACACCGCTCACTGCAGCTACACACCATCTGCTGGATGCTCAACGTATCGACCGGATGAAGCATGGTGCCTTCGTGATCAACACGGGACGGGGTGCGCTCATTGACACCGAGGCGCTCGTCCTGGCGCTGGAAAGCGGCGCGTTGGGTGGGGCCGCGCTCGACGTTCTCGAGGGCGAGGACGATATCTTCTACATGGACCGCAGACCACGGCCGATCGCTGAGGGGATGTTTCTGCGGTTGCAGCGATTGTCGAATGTGCTCATTACCCCACACACCGCCTATTACACGGACCACGCCTTGAGCGACATCGTCGAAAATACTCTTGTGAATTGCCTGGATTTCGGGGGGCGGCAGCATGGCTAGGTTGAAGGTCGGGATCATTTTCGGGGGTCGTTCGGAAGAACATCCCATCTCCGTGAAATCTGCGCAGGAGATCGCGAAGAACCTCGACCTGGGTCGGTATGAGCCGTTCTGGATCGGGATTTCTCAGGGCGGTGACTGGAAACTCTGCGAGGGCCCCGCCTCCGACCTGGATGACGACAGCTGCCGGCCGGTCGAACTTTCCCCCGACAGCACAGTGCACGGTGTGCGATTCCTCGAGGGCGGGGACAGTGAAACGGTTCGTCTGGACGTTGTCTTTCCCGTCCTGCACGGCAGGTTCGGCGAAGACGGTGCGATGCAAGGCCTGTTGGAGCTGTCGGGGATCCCCTACGTCGGCTGTGACGTTCAGAGTTCTGCCCTGTGCATGGACAAGTCGCTTGCCTACATCGTCGCCGGCAGCGCGGGAATCGCAACCCCGACGTTTTGGACCTTCGCCGCACACGAGTCGCCTGATCCCGAGCTGTTTGCCTACCCCGTCTTCGTCAAGCCCGCCCGGTCGGGGTCATCGTTCGGTGTCAGCAAAGTGTCGCGCAAAGAAGATCTGCCCATCGCGGTCGAGTCCGCGCGACTCTACGATTCCAAAGTGCTCATCGAGCAGGCGGTGATGGGGAGCGAAATCGGGTGCGCGGTCCTGGGCAACAGTCCGGACCTGACCACCGGAGAAGTCGATCGCGTCGCCCTGTCGCACGGCTTCTTCAGAATCCACCAGGAAGCCGCGCCGGAAAGCGGGTCCGAGAACGCGACGTTCATTGTTCCCGCGGATATTCCGGCAGAGTCGCGCGCGCTCGTTCAAGAGACAGCCAAGACCATCTATCGCGCTCTCGGATGTCGGGGACTGGCGCGGGTGGATATGTTCCTCACAGAAGACGGAACCGTCATCCTCAACGAGGTCAATACGCTCCCCGGCATGACGACGTACAGTCGCTATCCGAGAATGATGGCGGCTGCCGGAATGCCTCTCGCCGAGCTGATCGACCGTGTGCTGGCGCTCGCGTTGGCCGGGCCCAACCGATGAACGACGACTTTGTCTTCGTCGACGAGCTGGTACCGGGAATCCGCTGGGACGCAAAATATGCCACCCGGGATAATTTCACCGGAAAACCTGTCGACGGCTATCTGGTCAATCGGATTGTCGGCACGACATCATTGTGCCGAGCCCTGGGGACGGCCCACGAAATTGCTGAAACCCTGGGGTTCGGTTTGCTCGTGTGGGACGGCTATCGTCCCCAACGCGCCGTCGACTTCTTCATGGGCTGGTCACAGCAACCAGAGGACGGCCGGACAAAGCAGCGGCACTATCCGAACATCCACAGATCGAAGATGTTCGACATGGGATACATATCGGCAAAGTCCGGCCACAGCCGGGGCAGCACTGTTGACCTGACGCTGTATCACCTGGCTTCTGGCGAACTCGCTCCGATGGGTGGTGGCCATGACCTGATGGATCCCATCTCACACCACGGCGCACCCGGAATCACCTCGACGGAAACGAAGAACCGTGAATCCCTGCGCACGGTGATGGAAGTCGCTGGCTTCCGCCCCTACGACCGCGAATGGTGGCACTACACCCTCCGGGACGAACCGTATCCCGACACTTTTTTTGACTTTCCCATTACGGAATTCGGCCAGGTGAACCTCATCACGGCGACGGCGACGGTTGCACGAGATGGATCTGCCCCTTACGCGTTGGCGACCGCTGGTGCGCCGGGGAGCTGTACCGCGACGTGAAGCCCTCCAGTAGCCAGAGGAGTGATGATGAGGGTTCCGTTGTGCGCCTGCGTGATGCTCTTGACGATGGTCAGGCCCAGGCCGACGCCTGTGTGATGCGTGCGGATGCGACCGGGCCCGCGCTGGAATGGCTCGGTGAGTGAGGAGACCATCTGTGCCGTGAGGTTCCCGCCCGTATTCTCGACGGTCAGCACGACCTGCTTCGAGCCAGTCGCGGTGGTCACACTCACGGTGCCCTGTTCAGGGAGGTTATGCACGATCGCGTTATGGAGGAGATTCGTGGTCAACTGCAGCAGCAGCGCGTATGAGCCGACAGCGGTGGTGATCTCTCCGGAGGTCTCGATGGTGACGCCGTGCTTTTCCGCGAGGGGAAGCAGGGTTTCGGCAGCCTCCTCCGCAATCAGTGAGAGGTCGACGGTTTCGCGCACCAACAATCGCTGATCGCTTCGACTCAGCAGGAGCAAAGCTTCCGTCAGGTCGCTTGCCCGGGCGTTGACACTATGAAGACGCTCCACGAGCTCACGACTGTCGAGGTGGGGATCGTTGCGGGCAACGTCAAGGAGCGTCTGCGTGATCGCCAACGGTGTGCGCAGTTCGTGGGACGCATTCGCGGCAAACCGTTGCTGTTCGGCCACCTGTGCTTCGAGCCGGGCGAGCATCGTGTCGAAGGTGTCCGCCAGCTCGCGAAACTCGTCCTGACCGCCTTCCAACTCGATTCGATGAGAAAGTGATCCGCTCGAGGCCATGCGTGCGGCGTGCGAGATGCGGGCGAGGGGGGCGAGCACTTGGCCGGCGAGGAACCAACCACCCAGAAGGCCGAACACCAGTAAGAAGGCGAATACGACCAGTGCAATCGGAATGAACGCCTCGACGATTCTGGTGCGGTTGACAAGAAAATCGCCGCTGATGAGGAATGATCCCTCCGGAAGGCCGTAGAGGACGTAGATGCCGACCGCGAGGAGCACGACGACACCCGCGAGAACAAGGAAGCCGGCATAGCTGACAGTGAGTTTGAGGCGAACGCTGGCCCCCGGCGCCCTATCCACGCTCACCTCCGACAGCTGGGGCGGCGCCCCTGTCGATGCGGTAGCCCACGCCGGGCACCGTGGCGATCAACGACGGTTCGCCGAGCCGTTTGCGGAGAGCCGACACCGTAATCCGCACGGCGTTGGTGAACGGGTCGGCGTTCTCGTCCCAGGCTCGCGCGAGAAGTTCTTCCGCGCTGATGACTCCGCCTTCCGCTGCCATCAGGACTTCGAGCACGGCGAACTGCTTTCTGGTCAGTGCGACGTAGCGCCCGTCTCGGTACACCTCTCGACGGAAAGGGTCCAAGCGCAAACCGGCGAGTTCCCGGACGGGCGGCCGTCTGCGGGTGCGCCGCCGGTCGAGAGCTCGCAGACGGAGCACGAGCTCCTGCAGCTCGAACGGCTTCGTGAGGTAGTCGTCCGCGCCGAGTCCGAACCCGGATGCCTTGTCATCGAGACGATCCGCCGCGGTCAGCATCAAAATCGGAATCCCGCTCCCCGATGCGACAATGCGCTCCGCGATCTCGTCACCGGAGGGCCCGGGAATGTCTCGGTCGAGAACGGCAATGTCATATGCGTTGATGCGCAACAACTCGAGCGCGGTGTCGCCGTCCCCCGCAAGGTCAGCGGCGATTGCCTCCAGGCGCAGCCCATCACGGATGGCCTCCGCCATGTATGGCTCATCCTCGACCACCAACACGCGCATACTCTCGATGCTACGAGCCGCCGCCCATCCGTGTCGGCACAGTTCGCCGATTCGACGCGCAGCAGGCCGACACGTCGAGGTGGACAGCGGTGATGAGAACGGCATGTTCCCGGCATATCGAAAAGTGAATATGCGCTGGCAACGTCGTTTCGCCTTTAATGGATGGATGTCCCAAGGAACCCGGCCTTTGCTCACCGCGACTCGGTCCGCATGATCCCGCTCAACCTGGGCGAGATCGCGACGATCGTTGGCGGGATCGTTGACGGCGACAGCACGGTGACGGTCACCGGTCCCGCGGTGCTCGACGGCCGGCAGGCTGAGCAGGGCGGACTCTTCGTCGCTTTCCCCGGCGACAAGGTCGACGGCCACGATTACGCCGGTCAGGCAGGACACCGTGGCGCGGTCGCCGTGCTTGGCTCTCGCCCGACTGCGCTACCCACCGTGATCGTTGAGGACACGAGCGCCGCTCTGCAAGCCCTCGCGACGCATGTCATTGCGCAGCTTCGCGACCGGTTGACCGTCTTCGCGGTGACAGGTTCTCAGGGGAAAACCAGCACGAAGGACCTGCTGGCGGCGGTGCTCTCCGACGCCGCGCCGACGATCGCCACGATCGGTAACCTCAACAACAATCTGGGCGTGCCGATCAGCATGCTCCGGAGCGAGCCAAGCACTCGCTTCCTTGTCTTGGAGATGGGCGCCCGTCATATCGGCGACATCGCTGCGCTGACCGCGCTTGTCGCGCCCGACGTCTCCCTCGTCCTCAACGTCGGACACGCCCACCTCGGCGAGTTTGGATCCCGCGACGCCATCGCCACCGCGAAGAGTGAACTCGTGCAGGGGTTGGCGCCGATGGGCACCGCCATTCTCAACGCCGATGATCCACGAGTCCTCGCGATGCGCTCGATCACCAGCGGTCCAGTGCTGACTTTCGGTCTTTCGGAGAGTGCCGACGTGCGCGTGCTCGACCTGGCCATGGATCGGCTCGGGCGGCCATCGTTCACGCTTCGGGCCGCTGATGCCGCTGTTCGAGCTACGCTTCCGCTGGTCGGAGCACACCAAGCCCTCAACGCCGCCGCAGCGGCCGCAGCAGGGCTGGCGGTCGGCATATCCCTTGACGCGGCCGCGCACTCGATGGCCACCGCTGCACTGTCGAGGTGGCGCTTGGAACTGCGCGAACTCGCGAACGGAGCGACGCTGCTCAATGACTCATACAACTCCAGCCCCGGCTCCGCTCGATCATCCCTTGACGCCTTGGCGACGGTCGACGGTCATCGCCGCATCGCCGTCCTCGGGGCGATCCTCGAACTGGGCGCGGCAAGCGACGCCGAACACCACGCCGTCGGGGCGTACGCCGCGGCTCGGGCCGACGTCATTGTCGCGGTCGGTGAGGTCGCCAGACCCCTCGCTGCCGGGGCAGGAGAGCGGGCAGTGGCCGTTGCCGATAACGATGCGGCCATCGACTGGCTTCGCCACCATCTCAGCGCCGGCGATGTCGTACTCGTCAAAGCCTCTCGCGGCGCACACCTCGATGAAGTCGCGGACGCTCTGATCTAGGTTGGGACCGCGAAGGACACCGTTTTCGTTGTGACTCCCCTGGCCGTCACGAGGGACTCGGCGGCGGAGGTAACGTGAAGATCATGCAACTCGGTATCCACTACATGAATTTCACCCAGCCCGGCATCGGCCCCGAAAAGATGGCCCCGCTGCTGCGAGAGACCGCCA
>JAYTRC010000024.1:0-1609 GCA_043746355.1 Lacisediminihabitans sp.
CGTTGGAGAGGGGCACGTTTCGACGCAGTCGGTGATCGAAAAAGTGCTGGCATCGCTGCATACCGAGGCGGAGATTGAGGATGCTGAGATCCCGTTCCCGACCAGGGGACGCAGTAAGCAACTGCGCCACAGTGATTCCGGTGTTGTCGTGCGCGGCGCCCCGGACATCCTGATCAAGCTCGCGAAGTGCTGTACGCCGGTGCCCGGCGATCCGATCGTTGGTTTCGTCACCCGTGGCGCCGGAGTCTCAGTGCACCAGTCGGACTGCCACAACGTTGCGTCGCTCCGAAGCGAACCGGAGCGAATGATCGACGTCGAGTGGGCGCCGACCTCGTCGAGCATATTCCTCGTGCAGATCCAGGTCGAGGCGCTCGACCGGGCTGGGCTGCTCTCGGATGTGACGCGCGTGCTCTCCGAGAGTCACGTCAACATCCTCTCGGCGACAGTGTCGACGTCGAGCGATCGTGTCGCCCTCAGTCGTTTCGTCTTCGAGATGGGGGACACCACCCACCTCGACGCGGTGCTCAACGCGGTGCGGCGCATCGATGCGGTCTACGACGTGTACCGGGTCAACGGCGGCTGAGCCCGTCTCGCCGACTCGAGGATTCGTTCCAAAGCGAGCCTCTTGTTCGGCAGGTTTCGACGGCGATCGAGCACCGACGTGCACTCGCGAACGCCGAATCGGCCCAGTCGCATCAGGGCGATCACGAGACGGAACTCTTCATCGTCGAAGTCCGCGCTGCAGCGCGCCAGATCCACTGCCGTGCGCAGCGGTGTGGTGACCGCAAGACCCGCGAAGTCCAGGCGCTCGTCGGAGGCGATCACCACCTCGCGCACCGTCGCGCCGACGAGGCCGATCGGCCGCACCCGGGAGGCGATCGCGGTGCAGAACTGGTGACGGGCCGGCGGCCGGTCGAGGATTCCCAGGACCCATGCGGCAGTGCGCTGCTCGGCGATCAACCGCGCGGAAAACTCCGCCACCAGCGCGAGTGCCCGGTGCTCGCGACTCTCTGGCTCATCGATCGGGCTGAAGCATCGATCGATGTGATAGAGCTCGCCGTCCAGCCTGGCCGCCTGCAGCTCACTCTGTCGCAGGTCGCGGTGAGAGAGAACGGGCGGAAGGCGGGACATCCATCCATGGTTCCGGATGCCATGGACCGCCGTCGGACGTCGGCGCCGAACTGTGGAGAAACCGGGCGGGAACGGGGTTGCGGAGGAGCGGAAGGGCTTGGATTCAGCCGATGGCCTTCAGCCAGGCCTTGCGGGTCTCGAGAGCCTCCTCGGCGTCCGTGACCTTCTTGGCGTTCCCGCTGGCCTTCGCTTCGGCGAGCTCGGCCTCGAGCTTGGCGATGGCGTCCTGCAACTGGCCGGTGAGCCCCTCGGCACGCGCGATGCGCTCCGGGTTGCTCTTCTGCCAGTGGTCTTCGTCGAGCTTGCGCACGGCGGCCTCGACCTTGCGCAGACGATCCTCGATCGGCTTGACGTTGGCACGCGGAACCTTGCCGATGGCATCCCAGCGGCGCTGGATCGAGAGCAGGGCGTCCTTCGCCTTCACCCGATCCGTTGCGGTGACGAGCGGCTCGGCTTCGGCCAGGAGCGCGAGCTTGAG
>JAYTRC010000025.1:0-44353 GCA_043746355.1 Lacisediminihabitans sp.
GTAGCTACGCACTCCGCGACGCGATATCCCCGCCGCCACAAGTCAAGAACGCGATATCCCCGCCATAGGCCCGGAACGCTGTATCCCCGCCGCCAGAAGTCAGGAATGGCGAGAAGCGCATTCGCTAGGCCAGGGGACGAGCGGTCGAAGAGACGGGCTGGCCCCGGGGAGGAGCTAGCCCCAGTGCGGCGGCTTGTCTGCCTTCAGCCGCTCGTCGTTCTCGGTCGACTCGTGGCGCGGCGGCTCGGGTGCCGGCTGGGGATCGGTACCGGGCTTCGGCTCCGTCGTCACACGTCGACGCTTGCGAGGGGGTTTAGCGGGTTCTGACAACGTCGATCGGCTCGGTGAGTGCACCGGACGCCGAGTCGATGCCGAGCATCTCGACGATCCGGCCGGCAACGGCATCCGGCTCGGTGAACAGCTCGAAAGCGTGCACGCGCAGATAGTGCCAGCCGAGGCGACGCAGCATTTCTGGTCGCAGTCGTAGTGACTCCCGAAGGCTCGTGCCCTGCAGCACCGTGTCGGTCTCGATGGTCAGGCACATGCCCTGGTGCGATGCGACGAGGCCGAGCTTGCCGCGGTGGCCGAGGGCGACCCGCACGCCGCGATCTTCGAGCCTGCGGGCCAGGTCGACAAGCATGGGGTCGCTGTCGTCCGGCACGTGTTCGACGCCCGTGCGGCCCTGGATGTCGGTGAGAATCTCAGCCAGAGCGACCGCACCGAAGTGCATGCGGTCTTCGTCGATGTCTTTCGGCTCAAAACAGGTGACGATAACCATCGCGCGCCTGGCGCGGGTCATGGCGACGGCGAGCAGGCGCTCCCCACCTTCGCGCCCCAGCGCACCGAAATCTGACAGCACGCGACCGTGCGGTGTACGGCCGTACCCGATGGAGAAGATCACCCGGTCACGGCTCTGCGCTGCGGCCTGCTCGATGGTCGACACGGTGAACGGCTCTGTGCGGTCGCTTAACACGAACTCGCTGAGTTCAGGATGCCCGGCAGCAGCCGCGAGCACTGCACGCTGCACGCGCACGGCGTGCTTCGCGCTCGCAGTCAGCACCATGAGGGACTCGTGCGGACGGGTAATTGCGTGCTCGATGACGAGCGTCACTGCCCTGTCGACTTCGGCGTCGACACTTTCGACTCCTCCTGACTCGGGGTCGGGCATCCCGGATCCGTCTTCGACGAAGTCCAGTCTGATGCTCGGATGCCCGAGGAAGCTGCCAGCCCAGGGGAACGACTCGATCTTGCCGGCGTAGAAGCGCCGGTTGACCAGCTCGGCGAGGTCTTCCCCGCCGGCGCGATAGCTTCGGGTGAGTGCGAGGGTCGGCAGGAGCGTGCCCAGCCTGGCGAGCGCTGAGTCAGCGTGCAGTTCGTCGAGCGAGACAGCCTCGATCGGCTCGTCTTCCGCTGTCACTGCGATCGAGAATGGGCTCGGGGTCTGCGTGATCGGGTCACCGAAGGCCACGGTCTGCTTGCCACGGCGAATCGCGCCAACGCTTTCGGCGAGCGTGGAAGCGCCGGCGTCGACGAGCATCACGGTGTCGAACCGCAGGCTGTCGGTGATCGAAGAGACCTCGTACGGCGACGCGAGCCAAATTGGTGCGATGGTTCGGGAGAGGTGTGGGGATGCTTCCTGCAGGGCTCGCGAGTCGAGCCCCTCGGTGCGGAGAGCCCGCTTGAGCGCCGCGGCTTCATCCGGCCAGTCGGCGAGCCCGATGCTCCAGTTCTCGGCGAGCTGCCACGCCAGCAACTGGGCGCTCGACTCCGCATGCGCCTGGTCGACGAGTCTGAAGTCGCCTTCGAGTCGGTCGAGAACGGTGGTGTTGGCTCCGAGCAGCGCGCGATCGGCTTCGAGCAGCGACTCGAGGGCAGACTGCCACCACGCCAGTTCGAGTTCAGCGGCGACCTGGTCTTCGGGTACGTGTCGTGAAGCCAGATCGTGGAGCAGCGGATCAAGCTGCAGCTCTTTGAGGGTCGTGCGAACCGCAGCTCGCTCCTGCAGGTTGTCGAGTACCTCGGATTCATCGGCGAGCCCCGACATCGTCTCGAGCAGTTGTGCGCCGGGCAGGTTCATCAGCAGTCGCTCACGCTTCACGTTGCCAAGCGGTTCGTCGAGGGAGGCCAGGTCTTGGGCAACGAGAGAGAACGACGACTGCACGTCTGCGATGCCGACCGGCACCTCCGGTGTGACGCCAGCGGCCACAAACCTGCCCCACAGGATTCGCTGCTGCTGGATGCGCATGAGGGCACCGTGGATGTCGGTGACCGTCACCCCTGGCCTCACGTACTCTTTCGCGAGTTTCTTGAGCCTGCGCCGATTCGCTCCCGACATCTCGGAAGAATCCCGGCGTGATGATGTGGCATTGATGAGTTCGCTGAGCGACCGGTCGAAGACGACGGGCAGGAACTTGTCGAGGGTGTCGCGGATGTCGATGAGGAGTTTGAGGTAGACCCCGAGCTCGTAGATCGTCTCGAACTGTCGCATCCGGGTGCTCGCGATGAGTGCTCCAGCGCGCTCGAGCAGTCGCGGAAGCTCGGTGTTGTGCAGCTGCTTGGCAATTCCGTGGGCGCGCATGGCGGCCTCACTGGTGGCAAAAGTAGCGCCGTACCATTGCGAATCACCCGGGCCGTATTTGAATTCGCCGAGCTGTGCGGCCTGCACCATCGCATCCGTCGCGACAGTGCGATCTGCGACCATGAGGTCGACTGAATTGCGACTCAGCCGTGCGGTCGTCGCCGGCGGCACCGGCAGCAGCGCGAGGCGCGAGAGCTCGGTGAGGCAGTCGAGAACCGAAATTCCAAGAGCAGGGTCTTCGCGAGCGAGTGCGCCGCGGTAGTCGATCAGCACCTTGCGCAGGCGCACGAGGGCATCATCCACCTCGCCGACCTGGGGCTGGGTGGCCTTCTCGTTGCGTCCGATGGAGCGGATGACGTCCCGGCGAAGCGTGGACGGCGACACAGCCAGACCCGAGAGCCCCACATCGCCGAGCCGCTGCGCGATGCCCAGCAGGGAAGACCGGCGGGCGCTGACCACGAGCACACGCTTGTTCTGCGCAACCAGGCAGCCGAGAGCGTTGACGATGGTCTGGGTCGCCCCGGTGCCGGGAAGGGTCTTGACGATGACGGAGTTGCCCGCGGCGATCTGCGCGATCACTCGCTCCTGTTCGGCGTCTGCATCGAGAAGCAGCGTGTCTGTCTCGGGTGCGCGCTCGTCGGGATGCTGGGGTTCGACCGGGGCGTAGCTCTCTTGCACGGTCCACTTCGCGGAGGGGTTTCCTGCGAGCGCATCGAGCACCGGATGCTCGAGGTTGGCCGCGTCCGCCTGCATAGCCGGCGCGACATCGGTGAACGACGACACGACGAGTCGGGGCTGCACGTTGAACCAGGCCAGGTGCGAGGTGAGCCCGCGCAGCCTGTCGATCACCGGGTTGGGCTTGAACGAGCCGTCTTCCTCGGCGAGCGCGACGAAGGCCTGGGCATCGAGCGTGATCTGGAACTGCGTGACGAGAGCCTGCGAAAGTGCCGGGTTGAGAAATGGGGTGCCCTTGAGACGCACCTCGAAGTCGTTGCCGTGACGACGGATCGCGAGCGGGCGCAACAGCACAGGTGCTCGGTAGTCGACGCCATCGTGCTGCCACTCCGCGATGCCGATGCCGAGGTGGATGGAGTCGATGCCGCGCGCCGTTGCGAGCTCGAGGCCTTTCTCGGCGATCGCTCCTGCCGCGAGTTTTGCGCTTCGCAGCGCGAGGTCATCGCGGATGAGACTGGAGAGCAGCGTCGTCTTGCCCGTGATGAACTGTGCGAGGCCACCGGGGTGGGTCGAGCTGAGTTCGATGCGGGTGCGCGGGGTGTCGACGAAGTGGAGGAGTGTCGACTCACCGCCGACGCCGTGGCCGATGCTGCCGAGCTCGGCCCGCCATGCCTCCCAGGTCGGCTCGGCGACGTTCGCCGGCGAGAACCCGGTCGCGCCGAGGTTGAGGGTGTGAGGGGCTGTCACCTGGGACTCCGGGTGGGCAGCACCATCCACCGGCTCCTCGAAGAAGTCTTCCTGGGGTCTGATTGCACGCCGCACACCGCAACCTTAAGCGCGGTGGGCGCCGAATCTCGGGAGCCTGGGGGGAGTTTCTGCTATTGCAGCGCGCGTTCGACCTATTACAGCGCGCGTTCGACCGCGAGAAGCACGCAGGTGCAGAGTGCATCGAGCGCGGCCTCGAGGTCTGCCATCGACGGGAACGTCGGCGCGATTCTGATGTTCGAGTCCGCAGGGTCGTTGCGATAGGGGAAGGCAGAACCGGCGGGGGTGATCGCGATGCCCGCCTCTCCGGCGAGCGCGATTGCCGCAGAGGCTGTGCCCGCTGGCACGTCGAGGCTGATGAAATAGCCGCCGAGCGGCACGGTCCAGGTGCCGACGCCACTGAGCCGCCGCTCGAGAATCTCAAGCGCGAGGCTGAAGCGCGGCGCGATGATCTCGCGGTGCCGCCGCATGAGTGACCGAACGCCCTCTGCGTTCACGAAGTAGCGCAGGTGACGCAGCTGGTTGATCTTGTCTGGCCCGATCGTCTGGGCCGAGGTGTGCAGGCGCATCCATTCGATATTCGCTGGCGATGCACCGAAGAAGGCGACGCCAGCACCGGGGAAGGTGATCTTCGCGGTCGACGCGAACACCAGCGGGCGGTCGGCGTTGCCGGCGCGGTCGGCCATTCCGAGAACGTCGAACGGGGTCGGCTCGTCGTCGGTGAGATGGTGCACCGCGTATGCGTTGTCCCAGAACAGCCGGAAATCGGGCGCGGCCGCCTGCATTCCCACGAGCGCTTCGACCTCGTCGATCGTGAAGCTGGTGCCCGTCGGGTTTGCGTAGGTGGGCACAGCCCACATCCCGCGGATGGCCGGGTCGGCTGCAACCAGCGAACGGATGGTCTCGAGGTCGAGCCGCTCGCCGAGGAACGGCACAGGGATCATCCGGATGCCCAGGGCTTCGAGAATGGTGAAGTGCCGGTCATAGCCGGGCACCGGGCAGAGAAACGCGATGTCTTCGACATCCCGCCACGGGCCCGTTCCGCCGGGCACGCCGTGCAACAGAGCGTGAACCACGGTGTCATGCATGATCGCTAAGCTCGCGTTGCCATACGCGAGCAGCTGCTGCGCAGGGATGCCGAGCAGCTCGCCGAAGATCGCTCGTAGCTCGAAGTTGCCGTCTGGCCCCCCGTAATTACGAAGGTCGGTGCCGCTGGCGTCACGATAGTCGTCGGGTCCGGGGAGGGAGAGCAGGGCATCCGACAGGTCGAGTTGGGCCGCGGATGGCTTGCCTCTCGTGAGATCGAGCGACAACCCTCTCGCCTTGAGTTCTGCGTACTGCTCTTCCAGCGGGATGGTCGTAGTGCTCACCCCTTAAAGGTACCGGTTACTGCCCGACCGGAGTGAGGAGGAAGAGAGGGATGCGGCGGTCAGTCTTCTTGGTGTATTCGTGAAAGTCTGGCCAGGTCTCGAGCGCGCGAGCCCACCAGGCGTCGTACTCCTCGCCATCCAGTTCTGTCGCGGTGTAGTCGTGTTGCTCCGAGAGGTCGCGCAGTTCGACGTGCGGATTCGCCTTGAGGTTGTGGTACCAGGTCGGGTTCTTCTCGGCGCCGCCCTTTGACGCGACGACCACGTACTCGCCGTCGTGCTCGACCCGCATGAGCGGAGTCTTGCGAAGCTTTCCGGATTGTGCACCGATCGTGTACAGGATGATGACCGGCCGCCCCCTGAGGTCGTTGGCCTCCCGACCGTCGGTGCGCTCGTACTGCTCGACCTGTTTGTTGGCCCAGTCGGCTGTTCCCTGTTCATATTCTGCGGCGAGTGGCATGTCACCATTCAACGCCTAACCCAGTGCTATCAATTCCATCGGATCGCACAAAACCTTCGCGATGTCGGCGAGAAAGCCTGATCCTTCGAAGCCGTCGACCAGCCGGTGGTCGAACGACAGGCTGAGCGTGAGCACCGAGCGCAGCGCGATCTCGTCGTGAAATTCCCACGGCTGGCGCCGAATCGCTCCGACACAGAGAATGGCTGCCTCCCCCGGGTTGATGATCGGCGTTCCGGTATCGATGCCGAAACCGCCGATATTCGTGATCGAGATGGTGCCGCCCGACAGCTCCGCCAGCGCCGTCTTACCTTCGCGCGCGCGGTCGGCGAGACCTGCGAGCTCGTCGGTGAGGTCGACCAGGCTGAGTGAGGCAGCATCCTTGATGTTCGGCACCATCAGCCCGCGCGGCGTTGCGACGGCAATGCCCAGGTTGACGGTGCTGCGCGTCACGATTTCTTGCGCGGACTCATCCCATCGACTTGCGAGTTCAGGGTGCCGCCCCAGCGCGAACAGCAGCGCCTTCGACACGACAAGTAGCGGCGTCACCCGCTTCCCGTCGAATGCCGAATGCGCTCGCAACTTCTCGACCAACTCGACAGTCGGCGTGACGTCGATGGTGATGAACTCCGTGACGTGTGGCGCGGTGAAGGCGCTTCTCACAATGGCCTCGGCGGTGCGTTTGCGGAGGCCGGCGATGGGCACGCGGGTCTCGCCGGGCTCGACACTGTTTGGCCGTGCAGCAGTTGCCGCCTCGACATCAGCCCGTGTGACGTGGCCGTCCGGACCGGTTCCGACGAGCGATGCAAGGTCGAGCCCGCGTTCGCGCGCGAGGCGGCGCACGGGCGGCTTCGCGGCCGCCACAGTGATCCCCGGCTCGAGACGCACAGGCTGCCCAACACGCACAGGCTCCTCACCATGCGCAGCGCTCGAGCGGGCGCGGTCGATGCGACGCTTGCGTCCGGTGCGGGCATCATGCTCGCCAGGCCCGTAGCCGACGAGCATGGTCGAGCGGCCGTCATCCTCGACCACGACAGGCTCTGCCCCTTCCGTAGTGAACGTGATGATGGGCGTGCCCACGGTCACCGTCTCGCCTTCGGCTACCCGCAGCTTGCCGACGATGCCGACCATGGGCGACGGCAGTTCGACCAGCGCCTTCGCGGTCTCGACCTCGCAGATGATCTGGTTGAGCGAGACCTCGTCACCCGGTTTCACCATCCAGTGCACGATCTCGGCGTCGGTGAGGCCCTCACCGAGGTCGGGGAGCATGAAGTCGGTCATCATTCCACCGCCAGGGATCGGTCGACGGCATCGAGCACGCGGTCGACATCGGGGAGGTAGTACTGCTCGACCTTCGCCGCCGGGTATGGCGTCGCATAGCCGCCGACCCGCAGCACCGGCGCCTCGAGCAGAAAGAAGCAGCGCTCGGTGATGCGAGCCGCGATCTCGGCGCCGATGCCGAGGAAGACGGGCGCTTCGTGCACGACCACGAGCCGGCGGGTTTTCGCCACAGACCGCTCGATGGTGTCGAAGTCGATCGGCGACAGCGAGCGCAGGTCGATGACCTCGACGGAGGTGCCCTCGGTCGCAGCCTCGGTCGCGGCGGCGAGCGCCGTTGACACCATCGGACCGTAGGCGACGATAGTGAGATCGGTGCCCTCGCGCACAACGCTGGCGTCGTAGAGACCGAGCGTCGGTGTGCCGTCGAGGTCGACCTCGCTCCTGTCCCAGTAGCGGCGCTTCGGCTCGAAGAACAGCACCGGGTCGTCTGAGCGGATGGCCTGCTGGATCATTCCGTACGCATCGTCGGCCGATGAGCAGGTCACCACCCGCAGCCCTGCGGTGTGGGCGAAGTACGCCTCGGGCGACTCCGAGTGATGCTCGACCGCGCCGATGCCCCCGCCGTACGGCACACGGATGGTCAGCGGAACCTTCACTGTGCCGTCGGTACGGCTGTGGATCTTCGCCACCTGCGACACGATCTGGTCGAACGCCGGGTAGATGAATCCGTCGAACTGGATCTCGCAGACCGGCCGGTACCCGCGCATCGCGAGCCCGATCGCGGTGCCGATGATGCCTGACTCTGCAAGCGGCGTATCGATGACCCGATCTGCACCGAACTCCGCCTGCAATTTGTCGGTCACCCGGAAGACGCCGCCCAGCCGGCCGACGTCCTCGCCCATGATCATGACCCTGTCATCGGAGGCGAGCGAGCGGCGGAGTCCCTGGTTGAGTGCAGTCGCCATCGAAAGCGTGGTCACTCCGCAGCTCCGTGGTACTCGATGAAATCCGCGCGTTCTTCGTCGATGAGCGAATGCGGCTCGGCATAGATGTTGTCGAAGATCGAGACGGGGAGCGGCTCTACCGTGGCCAGGCATCCAGCTCTCACGGCTGTCGCGTACTCGGTCGCCTTCTCTTCGACGCCGGCCAGAAACTCCTCGGTGGCCAGCCCACGCCGATCGAGCGTGCGCCGAAACCGGTCGATCGGGTCGCGTTCACGCCAGAGCGCGAGTTCTTCTTTGTCGCGATAGCGGGTCGGATCATCGGATGTCGTGTGCGCGCCCATGCGGTAGGTGACAGCTTCGATCAGGGTGGGGCCGTCGCCGACCCGCGCCCGCTCGGCGGCGTAGCGGGTGACGGCCAGCACGGCGAGCACGTCATTTCCGTCGACCCGGATGCCGCGCATCCCGAAGCCCGACGCGCGCTGCACGATGGGCACGGTCGACTGGATTCCGACCGGCGCCGAGATCGCATACTGTTTGTTCTGGCAGAAGAACACGACGGGCGCCCGAAAGCTGGCCGCGAACCCGAGGGCCTCAGAGAAGTCGCCCTGGCTGGTTGCTCCATCGCCGAAGTATGCGACGGCGATATCGTCTTTCGTCGGGTCGATCATGCGGTCACGGTTGATACCCATGCCGTAACCGACGGCCTGCAGCAGGTGCGGGCCGATCACGATCGCCGGGCTCGTCATGTTGATGTCATGCGGATCCCAGCCGCCCTGCGATGACCCACGCCATAACCTCAGCAGCACCGTCGGGTCGACGCCGCGAACGTATGAGACGGCGTGTTCGCGATAGCTGGCGAAGATAAAGTCGCTCGGTCGCAGCCCGCGTGCAGATCCGATCTGGGCAGCCTCCTGGCCGAGCAGCGGCGCCCACAGACCGAGCTCGCCCTGACGCTGCAGCGCTGTCGCCTCAGCATCGAGCCTGCGCACCACGACGAGGTCTTCGTAGATCTGCTGCAGCTCAGAGTCACTCACCTCTGCGATGTACGGACTGTAGAGATCGTCATCAAGCAGGGCGCCGGTCTCCGGGTCGACGATGGTCACCGATTCGAACCTGTCGAGCTGCTGCGCGGTCACGATTTGCTGGGTCACCGTACTCACGAGTCCTCCTTGACGTCCTGTTACCAAATCGTCGCCCCTGAGCCGGTACCTGCACAACCCATCCACTGTTGAGTTAGCAGAATGCACCCTTTACGAACTGCGAGACGTGCAATACTGCGTCACATGCCTGATCTCGATGCCACCGACTCCAAAATTCTTCTTGCCCTCAGCGAGGATGCCCGGCTCTCCGGTGTCGAACTCGCCCAGCGTCTGGGCCTCTCGCGCAACACAGTGCAGTCACGACTGGCACGGCTGGAGTCAGGCGAGCTGCTCCGGGCGACCGACCACCGGGTCGACCCGCGAGCCCTCGGCTACCCGCTCACCGCATTCGTGTCGGCTCGGTTAGACCAGCATCGACTCGACGGCATCGAGCGGGCATTGCACGACGTGACCGAGGTGGTCGAGGTGCACGGCATAACCGGCGGCGACGACATCCTGATCCGCATCGTGGCCAGGGACACCGACGACCTATACCGCATCGCCGGCACGATTCTCGGGATTCCCGGCGTCGAACGCACCGAGATCTCGCTCTCGATGCGTGAGATGGTGCCGTATCGCACGGTGCCGCTGTTGCGGAGGCGGGCCGAGCGCTGAGCGGGCGAGCTCGACCCGCTCAGCTTACGCAGCCTGGCGCGCGCCCTCCGTGTCGACGAGGTAGTTCGCGTATGCGGGCACCGTCAGGAACGTCGGGTAGTCCTCCCCCAGCGTCACCGCGCGGAACAGCTCTTCGGCATCGTCGAACCTGTCGGTCGGCGTGCGCTCCACCTCAGTGGTGAGCACCCCGGCCAGCAGCTCTTCGACCAGGGCCGTCGTGATCGCCGTTCCCTCGACTGTCGAGGCGCGCTCGCGAATCCACTGCCAGAGCTGCGAGCGGCTGATCTCGGCAGTCGCAGCGTCTTCCATGAGGTTGTCGATCGCGGCGGCGCCGACCCCACGCAACCAGCTCTCGATGTAGCGAACACCCACTGACACATTGGAGTGCACGCCAGCATCCGTGATGTCGCCGGTTATCGACTGCACGTCGAGCAGTTGCTCAGCGGTCACGTGCACCTCAGGGCGCAGCCGATCGACCTGGTTCGGCCGCTCGCCAAGCACAGCATCGAACTCGCCTCGAGCGGTTTCGATGAGGTCAGGATGCGCGACCCAGGTGCCATCGAAGCCGTCTGTGGCCTCACGGCGCTTGTCGTCTGAAACCGCTGCAAGCGCGCGAGCGGTCACCTCCGGGTCCTTTCGATTCGGGATGAACGCACTCATACCCCCGATGGCATGTGCTCCCCTCTTGTGGCAGGTTGCGACAAGCAGTTCTGTGTACGCCCGCATCGGCGGCACCGTCATCGTGATGCGAGAACGATCCGGAAGCACGAAGCGCTTGCCCCTGCCACGGAAGTTCTTGATCAGGCTGAAGATGTAATCCCAGCGGCCGGCATTGAGGCCGGCGCAGTGTTCGCGCAGCTCGTACAGGATCTCCTCCATCTCGAATGCTGCGGTGATCGTCTCGATGAGAACCGTCGCGCGGATGATGCCGTGCTCGAGTCCGAGCGCGTTCTCGGAATAGGTGAAGATGTCATCCCACAGCCGTGCCTCGAGGTGATTCTCGATCTTCGGAAGGTAGAAGTACGGGCCACTGCCCCGAGCGATCAGCTCTGCAGCGTTGTGGAAGAAATACAGCCCGAAGTCGACGAGCGATGCGGATGTCGGCGATGAGATCCCCGCGCGATCCGAGTAGCGCAGGTGCTTCTCAACCAGCTGCCAGCCGCGCGGACGCATGACGATCGTCGGCGTGGTTTCGTTCAGGCTGTAGGTCTTTCCGTTCTCGTTGGTGAAATCGATCTGCCGACGGATCGCGTCTGACAGATTCACCTGACCACCGATGATGTTCTCCCAGGTGGGGGATGTCGCATCCTCGAGGTCGGCCAGCCAGACCTTCGCTCCCGAGTTGAGGGCGTTGATCGCCATCTTGCGGTCGGTCGGTCCGGTGATCTCCACGCGGCGGTCTTCGAGGCCGGGGCCGGGGCCGGCGACGCGCCAGGTTGGCTCGTCACGGATCGAGGCGGTGTCGACCAGGAAATCGAGGTTGCGACCGTTCTCAATGAGCTTGGAGCGCATCATCCGCGCGTGCAGTCGCTCCTGTCGGCGGTGCCCGAACTGGTCGTGCAGGCGGGTGACGAATGCGATCGCTTCGGGGGTGAGGATCTCATCGAAGCGGTCCTCCATAGGTCCCTGGATGTCGATCCGTGTTTTGTGAGTCATGGTGTTCTCCTGAGTCGTTGAGCGGGTTCCTAGTGGAATTGAGCGGTTTCGGTCGACCCGGCGAGAGCTAGGGTCGAGCTGTCTGGATTGAGGGCCGTCGAGATCTTGTCGAAATAGCCCGTGCCGACCTCGCGCTGGTGCTTGGTAGCCGTGTAGCCCTGTGCTTCTGAGGCGAATTCCGCCTCCTGCAGTTCGACGTACGCGCTCATGTGGCGATCCGCGTAGTCCTGCGCCAGAGTGAACATGGAGTGGTTCAGCGCGTGGAATCCGGCCAGCGTGATGAATTGGAACGCATAGCCCATGGCCGCGAGCTCCCGCTGGAACGTTGCGATCTGGGCGTCGTCGAGGTGTGACTTCCAGTTGAACGACGGCGAGCAGTTGTATGCAAGCTTCTGGTCGGGGAAGTCCTGGTGGATGCGCTCGGCGAAACGACGCGCGAGATCGAGGTCGGGCTCAGCACTCTCCACCCAGAGCAGGTCGGCGTACTCGGCGTATGCGAGACCCCGCGCGATAACCGGCTCAATGCCGTTCTGCACGTGATAGAAACCCTCTGCTGTGCGCTCACCCGTGACGAAAGGCTTGTCGCGATCGTCGTGGTCGCTGGTGAGCAGGGTTGCCGCGAGCGCGTCAGTGCGGGCGATCACGATCGTGGGGGTGCCCGCGACGTCCGCTGCGAGGCGTGCCGCGTTGAGGGTGCGGATGTGCTGGCCGATCGGCACGAGCACCTTGCCGCCCATGTGCCCGCACTTCTTCTCGCTGGCGAGCTGGTCTTCCCAGTGCACACCGGCCGCGCCGGCTTCGATCATCGAGCTCATCAGTTCGTAGGCATTGAGCGGCCCGCCGAAGCCGGCCTCGGCGTCCGCGATGATCGGCACCATCCAGTCGGTGCAGGACGAGCTTGTGGGGCCATCACCAGCGCTGAACTCGATCTGCCCGGTCCGCAGCAGCGCGTTATTGATGCGGCGCACGACGGCCGGAACCGAGTTCACCGGGTACAGGCTCTGGTCGGGGTAGGTCTGCCCGGAGAGGTTCGCGTCTGCAGCAACCTGCCATCCGGAGAGGTAGATCGCCGTGAGTCCTGCGCGCACCTGCTGCACGGCCTGGTTGCCGGTGAGCGCCCCGAGCGCCGCGATCCATTCGTCGCCGTTGCTCGACTGGATCTGCTTCCACAGCGACTCTGCCCCGCGCTGGGCGAGGGTGCGCTCTTCGCGCACAGGGCCGCGAAGCTCGACGACGTCAGCGGCCGTGTAGTCGCGACGCACGTTTGCCCAGCGAGGGTCATGAGCCCACGCGAACTCGAGGTCGGCTGCGGTCTCGGTCTGGTCGCCCGGCTGGAATGCGGTGGTCATTGTGACTCCTTTTTCGTTGTCCTGCATCAACACTGCGCCGAGCACAAGCATTCTTAACCTGAAAAGTCGGCAGAAAAACAGCTATATTTCTATTTCGCAGAAGTCTCGGATATGGCAAGGTATTGCCATGGACACCACTTTGCGTTCTGACCAGACGCTCGATTCCCTCACCATCGGGCGCAGAATTCGACAGCTGCGACTCGACCGCGGTCTCACTCTCGACACGATGGGGGCAGCCATCGATCGCGCGGCATCGCAGGTCTCCGTAATCGAAAACGGCAAGCGGGAGTTGAAGATCGGCGAACTGCAGCGCATTGCCCGTGTGCTCGGCGTGACGATGGATGACCTGCTCAGCGCCGAGCCGCCCTCGCGCAGGGCCGCTCTCGAAATCGCTCTCGAGCGAGCCCAGCGGGGGCCCCTCTACGCCTCGCTCGGGTTGCCAGCGCTCCCGATCCGCAAGTCGCTGAGCGACGAGGCGATCGAGACGGTGCTCGGGTTGCACGACGAGCTGCAGAAGCTGCACGGCGAGCGAGCGGCCACCCCCGAGGAGGCCCGCCGCGCCAACACGGAGCTGCGGCGCGACATGCGCACCCGCAACAACTATTTCGCCGAGCTGGAGGCGACAGCCCGAAAGCTGCTCGCAATCGTCGGTCACGCCGGCGGCCCGCTGTCGCAGCGCGTCGCGTCAGACCTGGCCAGCCATCTCGGGTTCTCGCTGCACTACGTCGGAGACCTTCCGGCATCCACCCGAAGCGTCACCGACCTCAAAAACCGACGCATTTACCTGCCGCTCGGCCAGGCGACAGGCAGCGATCCACGCTCATCGCTGCTGCAGGCGCTCGCAAGCCATGCCCTGGGGCTCACCCAACCGAAGGACTACGCGGCCTTCCTTCGCCAGCGGGTCGAGACGAACTATCTCGCCGGAGCACTCATGGTTCCGGAACAGTCGGCCGTCGAGTTTCTGAAGCGGGCAAAGGATCGACGCGAACTCTCCGTAGAAGACCTGCGCGACGCGTTCGCGGTGAGCTACGAGACCGCGGCCCACCGCTTCACGAACCTGGCGACCGAGCACCTGCAGATTCCGGTGCACTTCCTGAAGGTGTACGAGAGCGGCATCCTGTCGAAGGCGTATGAGAACGACAATGTGGTCTTCCCGACCGATGCGCTCGGCGCCGTCGAGGGCCAGACGATCTGCCGCTACTGGAGTGCCCGCAAGGTGTTCGACGAGGCCGACCGGTTCAGCCCTTACCACCAGTACACCGACAAGCCGGAGGGCACGTCGTGGTGCACTTCGCGCATTCAGCCGAGTTCACGCGGCGACTTCTCGGTGAGCGTCGGCACGCCGTTCGCCCACGTGAAATGGTTCCGCGGACGAGACACGTTGAACCGCCACACATCAGGATGCCCGGACCCTTCGTGCTGTCGCCAGCCCCCAGCCGGGCTTGCCGACACCTGGAGCCGCAGCTCCCTGCCGAGCCCCCGCCTCAACAGTTCGCTGCTGGCCGCCATGCCGACGGGCAGCTATTTCGGAGTGGATACCACCGAGGTCTACGAGTTTCTCGAGGCGCACGCACCGGCGTAACCGCTGCGCCCACCCCGAATTTTCGAGCGGGCTATTCTCCGCGGAACTGCGGCGAGCGCCGCTCGGCGAAGGCGGTCAGCGCCTCCGCGAGGTCTTCACTAGGCAGGAAGGCGGCGTTCCAGGCCGAGACGTAGCGCAGGCCGCTCGCGACCCGCGGGGCACGCTCGGCGTCGAGAACATCTTTGACTCCGCGCAGAACCAGCGGCGGATTCGCGGCGATCTCTCCCGCGAGTGTGTGGGCGGCTTCACCCAGCGCCGCTGCATCCGGGTAGACGGTGTTGACCAGCCCGATCCGTTCCGCCCGCGCACTGTCAATGTCACCGGCGGCGAGCGCGAGCTCGCGCAGGTGTCCGTCGCCGATGATGCCGACGAGTCGCTGCAGGCTGCCAATGTCGGCCACCATTGCGACTTTCGCCTCGCGCACGCTGAACCTCGCGTCCGCCGATGCCAGCCGGATGTCCGTTGCGCTGATGAGATCCACTCCGCCGCCAATGCACCAACCGCTGATCGCGGAAATGATCGGCGTGCGGCAGTCAGCGACAGCGGTGATCGCATCCTGCAGTTCGCGGATCTTCAGCAGGAAGGTCGAGCGCGCCTTCGCCCCGGCGCCCCCGTCGCGCATGAGCCCGTCGAAGATCGGCGCCATGCTTATGAGGTCGAGCCCGTACGAGAAGTTCGGCCCCGCGCTAGAAAGCACGATGACCCGAACCTCAGGGTCGGCATCGAGCTGGCCGAAAACTCGCGGAAGCTCGTCGAAAAAGGTCGGCCCCATCGCGGTGTCGACGAGGGCGACATCGGCGATGTGGTCGCTGATCGTGACGACGAACGACGCACATTCGGTTGGGTAGTCGGATGCAGTGTCGGATGCTGGGGCGCTCACGGTGTTCCTCGCTTTGTTCGGTGCTCCACTCTACGATCCGCGTCTAATGTCTGCGTTTGCGACCCTCTCGCGCGCGTGCTGGTCTGTTCACCCCTGCCGAGATGCCACTTTTCGCCTGCGTTACGCAGCAAATCGCCCCGGAAGTGGCATCTCGACTCCGACGGCGACAGCGACAGCGACAGATTCCCGGATTGAATTCGGCCCCCCGCCCTTCTTGCCCTTCTTGCCCTTCTTGCCCTTCGTGAACTATGCGATGACGGCATCCACGACCGAGCCCGAGTAACTCGCAACCGACAGCTCGCCGGTGGTGAGCACGGTGTCGAGCGGTAGTTTCAGTGTGCTGCCCTGCAGTGTGCCGACCTCGAGGGTGATTGGGGCGACGACGGGCGAAGTTGCGCGCCCCGTCAGGGCGAGCTCACGAAGCCGACGGCGGCAGAGGTGAACAGGCGAGCGGGACTACCCGTCATGACACCAGTGTGGCGCTCAGCGGCGGGAGCGCGCCGCCCGCAAATCGTGGCGGGCGGAGAGTTCGGCCATTTCCCGCATCTCACGACGTGAGGCCGCAGCGTACAACGTGAAACTCGTCGCGAAGAGGATGCTCGCCAGGGCCCCGAGAGCAGCCAGAACTCGGCCGCTGGCCTGGAAGCCGACGAAGGCGATGAAGGCCAGGACGGTGGCGATCCACATCCAAAGTGCGACGGTCGCGGCCAGACGGAGGCGACGTGCGCGCGGCAGAATCGGGGGCCGGATCACCTCATCTGTCATGGCTCAACTTTAGTGCGAAGGGTTAGTGCGAAGGGTTAGTGCGAAGGGTCGACGGAAGCCGCCACCGCTCTCACCGAACGCTCCAGGAACGCAACGATGTCAGCGGAGGGCATCTCGGTATTGAGGGCGATCTCGACCAGGGCTTCTTCCGCGAAAGCGACCCACGACCTGAGGGCGATGCGAAGCAGCTCAGAGTCGGGAACGCCGAGCTCATAAAACACGGCGATCACCCGATCCGCATGCACTCCGCGGGCCTGGTCGACTACCTCGCGCACCTCGCGGTCTCCGCTCGCCGCGCCACGCACCAGCGAGAAGAACGTCTCTCGGTGATCGCGAACGAACCGCACGATGTTGGTGAGGGTGTCACGCAGTCGGTCCAGGGGCTCCAGCTCGTTAGACGGCTCGGTCGCCCGCAGCATGCTGTCCCGAGCGGTGAGCACTACCGCCCGATGCAGCCCCTGCTTCGAGCCGAAGTAGTAGAACAGCAGTCCACGCGAAACTCCGGCGGCGGATGACAGGTACTCGATGGTCAGAGCCTCGAGCGGGCGATCAACCAGGGCAGCAACCCCGAGGGCGACGAGCTGTGCGCGCCGCTCGTCGGGCGCGAGCCGAGTGCGCCGATCCGATTGCATGAGGCGAGCATAACCGCCGAAAAAACTTCTCGGCTTCCGCGTCATAAAGAGGGCAAAACACACTCTCTCTTATTAGTACGACAGTCAACAAGCCCGAAAGGGCGACCAGAGATACCACCTGGTCTGGGTCAAGGAGGATCTAATGAAGGTTCGCAACATCACGCGGAGCCATGCGGGGCGCATCGTTCTCACGGCAGTTCCGGTAGCGGTCGTAGCAACCGTGCTCATGGGTGGAGTAGCCCAGGGCGCAGTACCCGTCTCGTTCGCGGTGTCGGGCAGCCAGTTTCAGATCAGCGCATCCGAACTCGACGGCACTGGGTTCTCGCAGTACGCAGGAGTCGCCAACGACACCGCCGGAAAGCCGCACCAGGTCGCCATCGCCAACATCAAGTCGGCCAGCCTTGCAGACCTCTGCCAGTCCGTCGTGACTGACACCCCACTCGGCAAAGTCGGCCTCCTCATCACTGCGGGCGGCGGCGGCAAGCCGGCGACAGCATCCGACCTCCAAATCGGGATGACCGACCTGAAGGGCGACTCGACCTTCAACAACATCCGCATCGGTGTCGACGCCTCGACAGTGAACACGGGCCCGAAGGGCAGCGCCGGTGACTTCGCCCAGGACGCGGACTCGCTGAAGATCACGGCGCTGCAGCAGACCGCATGGTCGACCCAGGCATCCGTGTTCACGCTCAACGGCATGCACCTCCAGCTGACGGACGGTACCAAGGGGTGCTTCTAAACCATGGCTCCCTTCACGCGCTCAACGCTTAACACCTGGCGCCGTAACCGGCCTTTCGTGGGCGGCGTCCTCTCGATGCTCGCCGGTGTCGAGATCTTCTTTTCCGGCCAGCTCGACGTCGGCAAGATTCACGTGCAGGTCGGGGTCGAGGGGCTGCAGGCCACGATCATCCCGATCCTGCTCATCGTTCTCGGGTTGCTCGCCATCCTGATGCCCGTGCACCGCATCTTCTACGGAGTGATCTCACTCGTCATCGCGGTCTACTCGCTCATCGGCGCGAACCTCGGTGGATTCTTCATCGGGATGCTCCTCGGCTCTGTCGGCGGAATACTCACTGTCGCGTGGATGCCGAAGAAGCCGAAAACTGACACCCCCGTGCGGGAAGACGATGAATCATCCGTGGCGCCGCCCCCTTTAGTGTCGAGCCGGAGCTGACTGTTCCGGCACAACGCAGGTCCCACGCTAAGGGCACCGGCACGGTTGCGATTCTGCTCGTAGTGGCGCTGTCTGGAATCGGAGCCGCGAGGGCGCCAGGAGCCGAGGGGCTCTGTATCCCTCTGCTGACGGCGTGCAATTCACCGTCGCCGTCACCCTCGTCGTCGTCCCCTACTCCGACGCCAGCACCGACGGTGAAACTGCCGGGCGGAATCCTTCCCGGCGCTCCAGGCACCACGACGCCAGGAACGGCCACACCCACCCCGGTGCTCAACCCGCTCGCCAACCCGAACTCGCCGATTTTCACCCTTCCCGCAGCCCAGCTCGGGGCATCATCGCTCTCGTTCTCGGGCCTGCAGCAGGTGGCGATCGTGACGGTTCCGCTGGCGAACGGAACGACCACGCCGGTGATCAAGCTCGTCGCAGATGACATCGTCATCAACGGCTTCCTGCTCGATGTGCGCCGGGCGACCGGGCCGTCACTCGTGACGAGCGCGACGAAAATGGAACTCACGGGGCACGTGCAGGTCTATCTCGACTCGGCGACCCTGTCGCTTCTCGACGGCACCAGCCTGACGCTCCTTGCCAACACGCCGCCGCCGGGAAACGAGCTACCGTCGCAGCTGCTGCGGGTGAATCTCGGTCTCGTCGGCGTGACAGCAGACCAGGTAATCTTCACCGCGCCGCACCAGAAGATTCACGAGTAGTCACCGTGGGGTCGCGGCGGGGAACTCGAACCGCGAGCGCGACGACAGGATGGCCACCACCGCTCAGGAACGAGTTGCTCGACCCGAGCGACCATTTCGACACGGGTTACTTTTTCGTCGCCCGGTTGAACTCGATGGCCGCCCGAACGATTTTCTGCACGGCAGCGTCATCCGTCGCATCCCCTTCGAAGAAATCGATACCGCGCCGCTGGTTACCACCGAGCTGGGTGTTGAACAGCCCGTCGGGGTCAGCGAGAGATGCACCATTCATGAAGATGATGCTAACCTTGCCCTTATAGATGTTGCCGACGCAGAGGATGCCGTCGAGTTCCCAGACCGGCGACCCCATCCACTTCCAGGTCTCGATGATCGCCGGGTCGACAGCGAGGATCGTTTTACGGATGCTGGCCATCCTGGCACCACGCCAGTCGGGGTGATTCGCGATCAGGGCGTCGAGTTCATCACCGGGGGTCATGACGGCCAGCGTAGTACGCGTGCTGTTCGCGCAGGCTACCGTTGGAGCATGACGTCCCCACAAGCTCCTGAGGCAGCTTCAGCCGAGGCCGAAGCGCCCGCCATCACATTCGCTGAACTCGGGCTCGGGGATGCAATGCTGCACGCGTTGAAAGACGTCGGGTACGAGCATCCTTCCGCCATCCAGGCAGCGACTATTCCCCTCCTGCTCGATGGGCGGGATGTTCTCGGGGTCGCCCAGACGGGAACCGGCAAGACCGCAGCGTTTGCGCTCCCCATCCTCGATCGACTCGACCTGGGCCAGAAGAGCCCGCAGGCGCTGGTGCTCGCTCCCACCCGTGAGCTCGCGCTGCAGGTGTGCGAGGCATTCGAGCGTTATTCTTCGCATCTCAAGGGTGTGCATGTGCTGCCGGTCTACGGCGGCCAGGGTTACGGAACGCAGCTGAGTGCCCTTCGCCGTGGCGTGCACGTCGTCGTCGGCACCCCCGGTCGCATCATGGACCACCTCGATAAGGGCACGCTCGACCTCACCCACCTCAAATACCTCGTGCTCGATGAGGCTGACGAGATGCTAAAGATGGGCTTCGCCGAAGATGTCGAAACTATTCTCAAGGACACTCCAGACGACAAACAGATCGCCCTGTTCTCAGCGACCATGCCTGCACAGATCCGGCGCATCTCCGGAAAGTACCTGCACGATCCGAAAGAAATCACGATCAAAGGCAAGACGACGACGTCGGCCAACACCACCCAGCGCTACCTGATGGTGTCGTACCCGCAGAAGATCGACGCGCTCACCCGCATTCTCGAGGTTGAGAACTTCGAGGGGATGATCGTGTTCGTCCGCACCAAGAACGAGACAGAAACCCTTGCCGAGAAGCTGCGCGCCCGCGGCTATTCCGCCACGGCCATCAGCGGCGATGTTCCCCAGGCGACGCGAGAGCGCACCGTTGAGCAACTGAAAAACGGCAAGCTCGACATTCTGGTGGCAACGGATGTCGCGGCACGCGGGCTCGACGTCGACCGGATCAGTCACGTCATCAACTACGACATCCCGATCGACACGGAGTCGTACGTTCACCGCATCGGCCGCACCGGGCGCGCCGGGCGAAGTGGTGCCGCCATCAGCTTCGTCACCCCGCGTGAGCGTCGACTGCTCGACCAGATCGAGCGAGCGACCCGGCAGCCGATGATCGAAATGCGCCTGCCCAGCGTCGAAGACGTCAACGTCACCAGGCTCACCCGCTTCGACGATGCGATCACCGAGGCGCTCAGCGACGAGAATCGACTCAACGCCTTCCGCGACATCATCGCCCACTACGTCGAGCACCATGATGTTCTCGAATCGGATGTCGCCGCAGCTCTCGCGATCGTCGCGCAGGGCGACACCCCGCTGCTGCTGTCGCCGGACGATCCTCGCTTCGCTCGCCAGGCGCGCGAGCGCGAAGACCGCGGCGCTCCGCGCGAGGGTCGGTCGTTCCGCGACGACCGGCCCGATCGCCCCGAGCGCGATCGTCGCCCGCGCGACCCGAACAAGCGGCTGACCGCCTACCGCATCGAGGTCGGCAAACGCCACCGCGTGGAGCCCCGCCAGATCGTTGGGGCCCTGGCCAATGAGGGCGGGCTCAGTCGCGAAGACTTCGGGCACATCGATATTCGCCCCGACTTCTCGATCGTCGAGCTGCCGGCCGACCTGCCCAGCGAGACGCTCGACAGGCTTTCGGCGACACGGATCAGCGGCAAGCTGATCGAGATCAAGCCCGACCGCGGGCGTCCGGGCAAGGGTGCTGACCGACCAAATCGCAGCCGGCACTGAGGGGTACCGGTCTCAGCGCGCTAGCGCGGGTTCTTTCGGCAGGTTGGCCCGCGCCCAGGTCGTGAGTTCGGTCAGTGCGGGCAAAAGAGCTGCACCTGAATTGGTGAGCGCGTAGGCGACAGCAATCGGTGGCCCTTCGTCGACCGTGCGACTGACGAGACCGGCAGTGCCGAGTTCGCTGAGTCGCTCTGACAGCACCGAGTCACTGATGCCTGTCACTGCGCGGCGCAACTCTGTGAAGGAGGCTGCACCCTCGAGGAGTGTGCCAAGAATCACACCGTTCCAGCGCTTACCGAGAAATTCGAACGCCGCTACGAGGGCTTTGTCGCAGACCGGTGGATGGCGCTCTGCGCATGCGTTGCGATCATGCAGGTCTGCGTTCACGACCTCAGCCTACCTGGTGCTAGTCTCGAACAGGTAACTAATTATTTAGTAGTGACCTCAGAAAAGGAAGCACATGTCCAACGTCGCGGAGATCACCCCTCTCATCGCACCCCAGCGCCTCAGCGCCTCAAGCCTCGAAACCCTTTTCTCCCGCGCGGGCACCGCAAATAGCTTCTCTCCTGCCCCGGTGACAGATGAAGAACTCCGGTCGATCTGGGAGCTGGCGAAGTGGGCTCCCACTGCAGCGAATTTCCAGCCCATGCGCGTGCTGTTCGTGCAGTCGCCAGAGGCCCGCGCGCAGCTCGGTGCCCTGATGAACGAGAACAACCGCGAAAAGACTGTCGCGGCACCTGCCGTTGCTGTGCTGGCGTTTGACCGCGCGTGGCACGAGAACATCGCAACGACAACGCCCCACCTTGCCCACATGACGGAGTTCTTCGCAGACAACGAAGACCCTCGGCTCAACACGGCGCGCAACAATTCGTGGCTGCAGGCTGGATACTTCATCATGGCCGTTCGCGCACTCGGCCTCGCAGCCGGCCCGATGGGTGGTTTCGACGCGAACACGGTCGATTCCGAATTCTTCCCAGACGGCGGTTGGGGATCCTTCCTCGTCATCAACATCGGGCACCCGACCGAGAACTCCTACCGAACCCGGCTTCCGAGGCTCGACCAGCAGCAGACCGTTCAGTTCGCCTAGCGGCGGGTGGTGCCCTCGCGACCACTCGGGCTAGAGGCTCAGACCCGCAGCCTGCGACGCGCTTGTCGATGTGTCGCGCCCAAATAATCGGGCAGAAATTCTGCGCAGAGCGCTCGGCCGTCGCGGTGCGCCTGCACGCCCGCGTTCTACCGACGCTTGTAGTAGTCCCTCCACACCAGCTTGTGGAGCGGGATGAGTCGCGGAATCGCCCGAAGCCCTGGGATAAAGGGAACGAGAACGAGCAGCAAGGTCAGGACACCGACGACGCCGACCACGAGCAGGTCTGCGTTCGGAGCTGACGAGAACGGCTCGATCTGGTAGAAGAACGAGAACAGCCACAACCACGACTGGCCGGGGTAATTTCCGGTCTCGTTCATCATGCCCCACTGGTCGCCGCTGAGGTGCAGTGCCCCTGCAAGGTCTTTGATGTAGTTGCCGTCGCCAAGAAACAGCACAGACCGGGTGTAGTTGAAGTTGTAGAACGACCCGCCAGACGACAACACGCTGTCGAGCGATCCCTGGCGCGCCATCGTGAGAAGAGACGCGGTGAGAGCGGGAACCGGCCCTTCCGCAGGTTTCGGCGAGGGCAGCGTAGTGCTCTTTACCTTCGCGAGGGCCTTGCTGTAAGCATCCGTCCAGGCGGCCTGTTGCGCAGCCGACGCGGAGTTCCAGGTTTCGAGTGAAGCCGGAGGTGCTGGCAGGGTCGAAAGTGGACCGGTCACGAAATCTTTGGCCGTGTCAATCGGGATGCGCACGCCTGCCGCGGTCTGCAAGTCGAGTGGCCCGATCGTCTGGGTGGCGCCGGCAGTCGAGTTGTAGGGCGGTCCATATTGGGCGGTCCCGCTCGTGCCTGCGAGTTCTGCCGTTGCGGTGGTCACAAAGTCGACCGGTTGGGCGACCGCCCACGACTTGAGGGTGACACTGTGATCGTCGGGTGAACTGAAGATCGCAGCCGCAGCGAGCACCAACAGGGTGACCGCGATGACGCCGACGGTGAGTTCCTTGAACAGGTCGTACTCGCGCTTGGCTCCGTTCCACGGGCGACCTGCGATGCCGGTGCCCGTGCGCCACGACATCCGATCGACTGGTTTGCTCATTTCCTCACTCCCTCGTTGGCTGCCCCGGCATTGTCGGTCGCCCCGACGAGTTGGGCATCGCTCTCGGTCGCATCGATGGGTGACACCACTCCCTTCATTCGCACCAGCAGCACGTGCAGCGCGACGATCGCTGCAACCGCGAGTGGCAGCAACACGATGTGCCACATGAACATCTGGCCGACGTTAGCGACGTTGAACCAGGCACCGATGCCGGAAGCGTTCAGGGCGTCCTTCGCCTCGAACGAGATCCATTCCGATTCGAAGTTGGTCTGCAGCAAATAGCCGGTGAATGCAGCGGCGATTGACACCGCGAACGAGAAGACACCGGTTATCCAGGTGAGCACCCGGCCCCCGCGCCAGGCTGCCATCCAAAACTTTCCCCACAGGTGCACAACCATGAAGAGGAAGAAGAACTCAACACTCCACAGGTGCACGCTGTTGATGAAGTGGCCGAACGAGCTCAGATGCCACCAGCTCGGCCCGTTGAGGCTGAGCACTACCCCGGAAACGATGATGACGAGCAGCGATGCGATTGCGCCCATACCGAACACGTATATCCATGAGGCTACGTAGCTCGGCTGGTCCTCAGGGAGGAGCTTTTCCGGGGGAAGGATTTTGAGTGCCCACTGGCGAGCGCGCCCCGTCCAGGTCGAGTATGACTCGTCGCTCTTCTGTTCATTCATGGTCGTTGCCTGCCCTTCGGGAAGGGAAGGACGAGTGCGAGTACGAACAGCACGACCATGGCAGCTATCACGATGAAGTTGCCAAGTTGGATCGTGAAGGCACCCCACCCCAGATAGATGGTCTGCGCTGCAGCGGAAAGCACATGCATGACGGTCTCCTCGTATCGGTTACAACACAAGACTGCGCGCGTCGTGACCCAATTGGCAGGACGAAGGTCCCACGGATTATTGGGTACCGCCGAGGACGGTGCAGCTCTCGAGCATGTCAATAAAACGACCGTAGCAATAGTGTTGAAGGAACCCGGTTTGCGGTGCATCGCGATAAAAATGTCGCGCCAGCTCTCCCTGGCCGGCAGGCATCGACACCTGCACATGAGGGGGTCGCATCGTGACCCTTCAAACTATCTTGATATCAAGATAGTTTGGCGTTGCAGAGGGTGCACATATATTGGGGTAGTGACTTTGCTGGTAGTTCCCGACGCCCGATTTCATCGCTCGTTACTCAGCGCGGTCACGGAGTTCGATGGCGCGCGAATGGATGGTGCGGCCATCCTCAACGACACTGGCGTCGCAACCCTGGCAGACGATGAAGCGTTCACAAACCTCGTCGCTGCTCTGGTCGCTGACCAGAAAGAGAATGCGCCGCGGCCTGAAGGGTTCGTACCATCCACCTCACTCTGGATGGTTCGCGACGACGAAGTCGTCGGTTTCCTGCAGCTTCGGCACCGGCTCAGCCCCTTTCTCCTCGAGCAGGGAGGTCACATCGGCTATAGTGTGCGTCCATCGGCTCGGCGCCGCGGCTATGCTTCCGTGGCTCTCGTCGAGTCACTGGGATTCGCGCACGGGCTAGGCCTTGAAAGCGTTCTGCTCGTCTGTGACGAGAGCAATGTTGGCTCGCGCAGGGTGATCGAGGGGGCCGGCGGAGTCTACGAAGACAGTCGCGTCGGAAAGCGTCGCTACTGGATTCCGACGTCGTCGAAACCAAACAGCGGGGTCGCCTTGCCACTCACGAAGGCCTGACGCTCCGCATGCGCTTCGAAAGCAGTTGCGCGCATCTGGTTCGTAGCTCAAGTTGACCTTCAGGCGCCATTATTCTCGCGTCGTGGCAGTCAACCGGCGGTCAGGTACGAACCATAGTGCGGAGACAACCACGAATACTCCCAATGAGACGAACGGTTGGAACAGCGCGACGACGCAGCCGGTGGCGTAGAGCACGAGCGAAGCCATTCCCTTGATGTCGCGTGCGAGGCGCCGCGCGACAGGTTGGCCGGGATTGGCGTGAATGATCGCCCGAACGAGCAGCGTGTACGCGCCACCGCAAATCAGGCACAGCAGCCCATAGAGAAACGTGGGCCAGGTCTGACCAATATGCTGACCCAGCCACGACGTGGCAAACGGCATCAACGCCAGCCAAAAGAGCAATCCGAGATTCGCCCACATCACGGCGCCGTCGACGCGAACTGCCCCTCGAATTAAGTGATGATGATTCACCCAGTAGGTTCCGACGAAGGTAAAGCTCAGCGCATACGCAAATAGCGTCGGGATCAGCGGCAGCAGGTCCCTAAGCCTGTCGCCCGCGGGAACAGCAAACTGCAGCACCATGATCGTGATGATGACCGCGATGACGCCGTCGCTGAGGCCTATCATCCGTTCCGGGCCGACCGGCGCAGCTAGCACGTCATGCCGCACCTGCTCGCCCTCGGGTTCTCCAGCCCCGCTCGCTTTCATGTCACGACCCTATCCGGTCACACAGTGCCGACAGCCGCAGCAGCGGTCGACGGTCGATTTGCTGAATGAAATGGGTACCGTCGCGCGAACGCAGGTGCCAGCGCTGTTCGTGGATGCTCTCTGCGAACTGCAGGCATCCCAGCTGTGGCGACTGTTCGTTGCGTCGCTGGGCCTGCGCTACCCGTGGACGTTCGGCCCCGAGTGACGACGATGGCGGGCTATTCGCTGATCCGGTGCATGTGGCCGTCCTGCGACTTGACGTATTCGTAGGACTCGTGGACGACTCGCTCGAGCACGGCTAGATCGATGTCACTGAGCCGCTTGATATACAGGCAGACCCTGCTGGTCGTGTGGTTGCCCAAGCTCGCAAGTAGTTCGGAGTAGCGGGCCGTGCCATCCATCAGGTAGATGGTCAGCTTGCCCTTGCGCGGGTAGAAACTCATCGGCGTCGCGTCGCCCTCACGGCCGCTTTCGTACTTGTAGTGGTAGCTGTCGAAGCCGATGGTTCCGACGTTCCAGAGCTGGGGGGCTTGGCCACTGATGCTGTGCATCAGCTCGATGAGCGTGCGCGAGTCAGCGACCGTCTGCTCGTCGTCGAGCGACGCAACGTAGGTCTCGACCGCCGCGTCGCCTCCTCCGACAGGCCGGTGCACGACGTTCGCCATGGTCACCTCCAGTGCCCTCGTCCAACGAGAATAGCGTGTCGCCACCTGAACCATGGAGGCGTCTGCGGCCGATTTGGAGCGCGTATGCGTAGAGGGTGGCATTCACCGCGATGACGGTAGTAGACGGCAAGTCGGCCAGAACTGCACGCATCCGCTGGGCTTCCGAGATACGAGATGCGAGATGCGCCTACCGCGTAACGCGTCGCACGAACGACACCAATGTGCCGAGGACTCCGACGCCGACCGCGCTAATTAGGACAAGCATTAAAATTGGTTTGACTCCGAGGTAAAAAGCCGGCACCAGGCAGGCGGTCGTCGTCGCGCAGGGCTGGTTCGCGAAAGCTCGAAGAATTAACACACCGGCCACGATCAAACCCACCGCGAACCAGAGCTTGACGAGCTCAGCTGAACCCGCATCCTTTCGGGCGGCCGGGCGGCGGGCGGTCGAGGAGCGCGGGGGCCTGCGTGATGGACTGCGACCGGAGTCGGATTGGGTCTGGGCCCGCGTGACCGGCCTCGAAGCGGACCGCGGCGCCGGGCCAACCTGTCCGGCAAGACGCTCGAATCGCTGCATGACACGCAATGTGTCAGCTGCATGGGCGTCGATGTGCCAAGTCTGCGGTTCCTCGGCTGCGAACTCAATCAGCGCGAGTGTGTTCTCGCTCAGCGTCGAAGGTTGAGCGCGAAGCCAGCTGACAAGTCTTGTGGCATCGACCACTGCGATTGGACGCGCGTTAATCGCGCGCTTGTCGACGAGAGACTTCGCGCCGACTACAGCAATCACAGAGATCACCGGAACAGGGAAGCCGACCTTTCCGGTTAGGCGTCGCGCTGCGCCCGCGGCGTCGCTCTGGGCGGCTTTCAAGTGGCGTGTATTGGCGTTGTTGACGCGCAGGACAAAGTCGCCGACCCAGATGGATGCACCCCCGTGGTGCTTGGTGTTAATCGCGAAGACTCCACCGGGGCCGATGACAAGGTGGTCGACGTCCTTCGTCCCGGCGCCGATCGGTAAAGCGTGACGCACGAACCACTCCGGCCCAAGCTCAGCAAGAAGCCCGCCGACGTGTATCTCACCCAACGCGCCCGTGTACCAGGGCCAGGCATCCTCGTGGAGAATTACGCCGTTCGAGCTCCGCAGCGACGAATCGACCGCCTCGGCTTCCGCCTGCACCTGAAGACATCTCGACGCCACGGCGTAGCCCGCTGGGCGTGAAGATAGGGCGTTGACGCCCGCGAAATTGGTGCGTGTCGCTGCTTCATCCCTCAAGATCGCGTCCTTCCCCAGGCGCGACTATAACTCTGGATCGCACCGCGTGGTCAGTCCCAGTTTGGGGATCGCGTCGGACAACGGGTGGTGGAGTGCGTTCGGGAAGAAACGGGGCCGCAACGGCAAGAAACCAGGCCCTGCGGCGACCGACGAGAAAGGGCGGATCAGGCACGTGTTCACTGCTGACCGACCGAACCAGCTGAGGTTGACGTCTCTGAACATCAACCTGCGGAAGGCAAAATTTACCGGTGCGCAGTCAAAGACGTCTTCTCTAAGCGATTCGTCGGATACTCGATCGACTCGAGGATGAAGTGACGGATCGCGGTGGACGCGATCGAGGCAGCAATTCGCGAGCATGATCCCAGGATCGTCCGATCGGTGTGAAACAAGCAGACAAGCAGACAAACCGTAAACGACCTGCTCACCGCCATGGATAGGGTGATAGTTCGGGTCAGCCGTCAATGGTGCCCCTGGAGGGACTCGAACTCGAATTCCGCCCTAGATGTGGCCGCGATCTAGCCGACCCTTACGGTGCCAACTTCAAGGTTCCTGCGCGTGCCAGGGCAACCCGCCTGACCCGGTCTGGATGGTCGTGGTTCCAGATATCCGCCATGGGCGCAGTAGTAGTCCTAGTCGGCAGGGCAGCGCTGAAGTAAGGGCAAAACTCATACCGGGAGAATCGGCGGTCCCGCGATCGGATCGCGCGTCGCCGACGACAGAACGCTGACCGTTCGAAAAGCGCTTCGCTCTTGCGTCATGACGAAGGAGATGTCTCCTGATCTCTGGATCCTTCTTTGTTGCATGCTCGAATTAAAGTTAGACACGCCGGCCCCTCTTCGACCGGGCCGCGAACTCGTCCAAGGCGATCAGCACCTCCCGCGCCTCGTAGGCGCGATTGCGCTCGGCCGATCCGATCTTGTGCAAGATGCCGTCCTCGACCAGACGATCGATTCCGCCCTGCGCGTTGCGAGCGCTGATGCCGAGCGCATCGGATGCGAGCTTCGCATCGATGATCGGCTGCCGCTGCAGCACATCCAACAGCCGGCGCCCGGCGCTTCCCGCGCGAGCAGACGCGATCCGCTCCCAGACGGCGCGGACATCCGTCAGGTCGGCGACCAGCTGCCGCCCATTCACGACCGCCGCCAACGACGCCTCCGCCAGCCCGCGGATGATCGGGGCGACGTCCCCGGACCGATACGCCGTCAGCGCGTCGAAATAGCCCCTGGTGTCTCGCAACAGCCCGGCCGAGACCGGCACGGTCACGTTTCGGGTCACCCCCAACCGATGCAGCATCGCCTGGATCAGCGCGCGGCCGGTGCGTCCGTTGCCGTCGGGAAACGGGTGGACCGTCTCGAACTGCGCGTGCGCGATCGCGATCTGAGCGAAGGCAGGCAGGTCCGAGCGCGTCGCGAAGGCGACGAGGTCGTCCATGAGCGCGGGGACAGGTTCGTGGTGGGGCGGGACGAAGGATGCCATGTGCGGGCTGTTCGAGTAACCCCCGCCGATCCAGACCTGCTGCTCGCGCCACCCGCCCGTGTGCTCGGGCTGGTCGTCTCGCAGGATCTCGGCCTGCATGGCGATGATGGTCGAGGCATCCAGCTCGTTTGCCATGTCGATCGCCGCCTCCATCGCGCGGACGTTCCCGACGATGGCGCGGGAGTTCGTGCCGCCGCCTCGTCCGAGTTCGGCCAGCGCGATGTTCTTTGCGGTCGCGGTCAGCTGCTCGATCTCGGAGCTCGCGGCGCTTTCGCTTCGAAGCAGGATGGCCGAGAACGGCGCCGCGACCGCGCCCACTTCGCCGTCGAATCGACCCAGGGCGGCAACGGCATCCTCGGCGGCGGCGGCGGTCTCATCGTCGAGGCGCGGTAGTGGCAGGTTCGCGATGAACGGCGGGACGGCCGCTTCGTACGGTCCGCGTGCCTTGAGGGCAGCGCGCCTCGACTGGCCCTCGTCTGCAGCGCTTCGCCACGGGAGCTCCTCGAACGTGATCGCAGGCCAGCCCGGAGCCGCCTCGCTGGTCGCATCAGATATCCGCATGCTATTAGCTTATCGATAGTTATTGCCGTAAGTATCGGTAAGGAGCGGCGCTATTGTCGCTTAGGGGTGGCGGCCATTTCCTCAGGTGCGACTGGTCCTCACGCCGAAGGGAACGCCTGAGCCAGTGTACGGAGAATGTGCCGCGTGGTCGGGGCGTCGACGGTCCCCGACCGCACGATGAAACTGGCTGCCTTCTTCGGCCAGAGGACGCGCACTCCATCGATCGTGAAGTCTCCCCCGAGCAGAGGCCAGTCGGCCTCCACGAAGCACAACATTCCAGCAACGGGGATGTGCCCGAGTTCGGCGGACTGAAGAGCAGCCGTCACTAGATCGACCTGCTTGTGAACTCCGTCAACCTGCTTGGTGCAGTCCCGCGAACCCACCATCAGCGTCTCGATCCGAGGGCGGATTAGCCCTCCCTGGACGCGCAAACTCGGTCGGCCCGTGTACTTCTTCGCATCAATAACGAACACTCCAGAAGGGGATACGACAATGTGGTCGATATTTGCCTTCATGCGCGGGATGCGGCGGTCGTGAAGCACGTGAATGCTTTCCCCGACGAGCTTGTCGAGTCGGCCTCCCAGCCGCTCTTCGCCTTCAGCGCCAGTCGCCCACGCCTTCGTGCTCTGCGGATCATCGACGAGCGCGAGAAGCAACCCGCCGACAAGCGGGTGGTCCTTTCGGACTCGTGTCTCACGAGCTTGGTGACGGCGCTCATTCTCGCGGCGAGCTGACGCTCCTGCGACACCCGCAAAGAGTTCCAGGTCCGCCGGCTCCGACTCGTCGGCGGCATCCGATGCTTCGGTCGAGCGCTGGGCCTGGATTGGGGCAACAATTTCGGGACTAGCCGTTGTAGACGCACGCGTGCAATCCAGGCAGGTTACCGACTTGGTCTCGCGGTCGTACACCGCAAGGACGCCGGCGGACATGTCACCCGCGCAGGTTCGACATGTGCCCGCATACCGGAGGCGCATTGGCTTTGGCGAGTGACGCACCCCACTGCTCGTTGTCATGCTCATCGCCCCCGGGGTCCGACGATATCTCGTCAACGCTCGACCCGGTCACCCCCAGTACGGGAACGACGGCGATCGATGCGCCAATCTAAGCGCTCGGAATGAACTGCCGCAGGTGCTCGCGAAGTGCCGGGTCGCACACGTACACGTAGGTGCCCAGGATGCCGCGGGTCAACAGCACCGCGTATATGTTTCCGATGAATCGCAGGAGGTCTTCGTCGGTGTACTTCTTCCCAAGGACGTCGTTGTTCTCTTTGCCCTTCGTGTCGAAGTACGAATCCCGATCGACGATCAGCCTGCCGTTGACGGGGTCGTAGCGAAGATCCGGACCGATGATCACACCGGCGTAGTTGAGGTCGTAGCCCTGGACGGTGTGGATGGAGCCGACTTCGTCGACGGCCTTTGGAGAGGCGATCCAGTCGACCTGCTTGCTGTTCCAGCGAAGCTGCACGCCGTCCAGCTCGATGTCGAAAGCCGTCTTGTCGTTCTTGGTCTTCCATGGCCAGGCGTACCCGGCGAGCAGGCGAGAGAGCCCGACCTCGGAATCCTTGCCTCGGATTTCCTCGCGCATCTCCGCAAGGTTGTCGAAGAATCGAAGCCCGTAGCCGTCGAACCTCTCCGGAGCCACCGGAACACCCGAACCGAGGATGCGCCTGATGTAGGACACGTAGTCTGACCCGGCCTGAACCCGCATCTGGGAGAGCAGCGGATAGTTGCGATTCGCGGCCTTCGCCTCCCGCACGAGCACAGCAAGGATCTCTGGAGGCAGGTCGGCCGGCCGAACGCTCTGGGATGCATCGAGCAAGAAGATCTGGTGCTTGCTCTTCGCTCGGATCCAGTCCAGCTGGGTCTTCGTCTTGTCGTCGCTTCCGAAGAGCTTCTCGGTGATGACCCGAAAGTTCTTGTTCTGCACCCCTGACGGTTGATTCGCGCGCTGGTTGAGGCGGTGCGCTTCGTCGACGATGAGCAGGTCGAAGTGCTGATCCGAGATGCCGACGTCGAAGGCGGTCATCACCATATCCGGATGCAATCCCGGGGTCTTTTTGAACACCTTCTTGATCGATTCACGCAACGACTGCTGCGGCACCACAAGGCCGATGCGAACCCCTTTGAGAAGGTCTTGGTAGCCCTCGACGAAGAACTCGGAGAAGAGAGTGTCGCTATCGAGATCTTCCGCAGGGGCGGTGGCCGCGATGTCCACGAGCAGCTTAAGCATGTAGATGGCGACGACGGTCTTGCCCGTCCCCGGCTCGCCCTGGATGACGGTCGTGCTCTTCTCGCCCGACTTCAGGTCGTCAAAGAGGCCCTCGAGAATGTCCTCAACCGCGATCGCCTGGTCCGGCGTCAGTGCTTTAAACGGTGAGAGTTTGAAGAGGTCGCTGTTCTCGATCTCGGGAATGGTTCGGGTGAAGACCCCGTCCAGCTTCAGCTGGTCGAATACCTCGAGGAAGGACTCGCGGTACTGCTCGCGATCGTAGTAGTCGGCCTCGGTGATCCCGTCGTTCCTGTTCAGCACCCGGTACGAGCCGTCGCCCGCCAGCATCCTGATCAGGTACGACTCCAGGTCGAGACAGACCGACTTGTTGAATGTCTCGTCCACGATGACTCGGATGGTGCGGAGGTGCTTCTTTTCTGGTGAGTCGAAGTGCTGCCGCATCCGTGCCGCGGCGTTGCGGGACTCCCCTACATAGACGTCGTTGAGGCCGCCCCCAATGGCCGCTTGGCCGCCGCCCTTGACGTCGTCCAAGACGTATACAACCGGCCAGTTGGTGTTGCGGTGATCGAGCGACGCCCAGGCGTTGACGGCTCCTCGAGTGAACTCGAGCCGCTCGATGTCAAAGGGCGTCATATTTGGCGCTGCGCCCCCGCGCCTTGTCGACGGGGTACTTCTCTCGCGTGGCGGCCAGCTTGTCGAGGATGATCTGCTCTGGATCCGCGCCAATGCGCTCCGCGAGCAGCAGGCAGTAGGTGAGCACGTCGGCTAGTTCCTCGCGCACCCTTGCCTCGTCGGCATCCGCGTTCCACTGGAAGCACTCGAGCAACTCGCCCGCTTCAATCGCGATGCTCTTCGCCAGGTTCTCGGGGCTGTGGAACTGCGCCCAGTCCCGCTGGGCAACGAATGCCGCGATCTCATCGCGAACTGACTTGTCGACCATCCCGCCAACCTAGCAGGCAGGAATTCCTCAGCTTCATTGACCGCAATTTTCGGCCACTGGGACCCCTGCTACCCGGACATCAACGAGTCGCCGTCGCCCAATTTCTTCACCTTCTGTCCTATCCCATCCACCACACCCTTTCCCTGATCAGCCGCCACCCCTTTACGTCCTGACGGGTCTGTAACCTAGCTTCCGACTGCTTGTGCCCCTCCACTATGGACGTCTGCAATTCTGTTCGCTGGGTGCTGAGATCTTGCCGAAGTTCTAGACCCTGAGCTCTCAGGTCGGAGCGGAATGTGCTGAAATCATTCGTTGCGGTCGAGGGAACTTTTCAATTGGTACGCGCGACCGCCAGGACCACTAGAAGCGCGGTGAGAACAACGTTTACGACCACTGTGACTAAAACGACTGTGTTCATACGATCGCTCTACTCTGAATGAAACCCGACGGGTGCTCAGAGTTGTGACACGACACTTGGGCAATCGTTGCCAACGACAGTCGCCGGTCGGCACCGCAAACATCCCTCTACCAGTTCGTGAATACCTTGCTGTTCTCCTCAGGCACACCGGTCAGCCGCGTAACGGTCCAACCCTCCGCTCTGAGCGCGTCAGCGACCTCATCTTGTGCATCCCGGGCTATTGCTCGGAGTTGCCGTCGACGCCACCGCTCGCGGCCCTCGGTGATGGCAATTTCCCATCCCTCATTGGCGTCGACGCCGCATTCGTGAACCAGGAATTGCAGGAAATCCTCGAGACAAGGTCGGAACCGCTCGCCGCCCACGGGAAAGTGGAGCGAAGACATATCGTGAGGCTTCTTGACAATCTTCGGGCGAACGGCATGAGCCCTTGCCAGCAAATGTGAAAGTGAACCACGTTCGCCGTGAACCTGCCAGTGAGCAATAGGGTCACTGGTCATATCAGAGCGGAACTCCAAGCGTGCCAACGGCGTGCGATCCAATGTCGAATGAACAGCTAGGTCCATTCGCAGCGTCTTGAGATAGGCATCCACCCTGTCCATACCGAGGTAGATCTGGGCACTGAGCGCGGCGAGCGCTTCTCCAGCGACGTAAAGCGGAATACGCACTGACTCTCCATCGACGCCCGTAGGACGAACAATGAAGCGGTCATCTCGCCCGGGCGCCGCTATGGACTGCACATCAACTTGGCCCGGCAACACGGCTCGGACGGTGGACTGGATCTCATCCGCAAAATTCGCAGACCTGTCGCGGATAGAAGTCTCCGACACGTGGCTAGTTGACTTCTCCCAGAAGGAACGCAATTGCGTCTAGTTCTTCTTTCGCTTCCCATTCATCTCCGCTGAGAGTGCGAGTTTCTTCGACAGAGTGAAAGGTTTCGGCGTCAATGCCTAAGGAGTCGTATATTGCGCGACGACGCTCAACCAGTGTATCGCGACTGACATCAATTACGGGTGCCATCGTTTGTCCCTCTTCCCGATGTTTGCCTTAACCAGAAGTAAACCACTGACCTCTGTCAATACGTCGAATCCAGACGAAACATGCCAAAACTGATGGGTGGGGGCCATTGGAAGAGACGAGTTGCTCGTCGTCACTCAAATAGCCTGCCTCAGAAAGGCGTATAAATCAGTTCAAGTGTGGGCAAAATGTGGGCAAATCCTGATTGTCAGGCATCGTGAGACCCAAAACAGGCGTCTGACCAGCTATTTTATTGGCGAATTCGAGGTGCGGGTACTGGGGTCGTACTGCAATCGGGGTCGGGAGACTTCCCACCTCTCTAAGTTGATCACCCGGGCTCGAAGCGAGCATATCCAGCGGTCCCCTGTCGCGGAGGTCGTCGAGCGGGCTCGGTTCAGCAAGCTCAGTAAGCCGGTGCGGGCAGAGATATTGGCTCGCTATCAGCAGGGCGAACGCGTTGTTGATCTGGCTGCGGCCTTCGGCGTCAGCGAATGGTCGGTGCAGAATCTGCGCAAGGGCGCAGGTGTGGAACCGCACCCGCGCGGGATGAGCCAGGCAGCAATCGACGAAGCCGCCGAGCTCTACGCGCAAGGCTTGTCGTTCAGCAAAATCGGACGACAAGTTGGTTACGACCCGAAGACGGTGGCGAAGGAGCTGCGGGCCCGCGGTCTTGTCAGTTAGGCAGCTTCATCTCGGTCTCGTCGCTCCTTATGTATAGCGATCAACATCTGGGCCATACGGTCTGCGTCGAGATCTGGTTTCACTTCGCCGAAGACGTGCAGCTCGGTCGCAGTGCCCTTGGCTCGATTCGGTGCCATTGACCTTGCCTCGCGGTACGCCGGCAACCGCTCCCCCAACAGCTTCAGTCGTGCGAAAGCGCGACCGGCACGTTGCGGCAGTGACGGATCGAGGGCGGTGATGTCCACGCGGTGCTCGATGAGTTGCTGGTCAGAGAGTTGCTCTTGCGGCAGGTAGTAGGCGTAGAGAGACCACTGCTCTGATGGGCTCAGCAGCGGGAACGCGTTCCGGGCACTATCGGCCCAAACGTCACGAAGTTGGTGACGTTGCGATAGATAGGACTGGTTGGTGAGCCGTGGCATGGGGAGATATGACTATGAACCGTCGGCTAAGCAACGTCAACCCATCACTTAGAAATCGGGGGCCTCGTCAGCAATGGCGTCGGCAGTCGATGTCTCGATCGGAGTCGCCCATGCGCCGACAATAGACATCGTTCGGCTGTTCGGTTCGAACTCCGGAGCGAGCTCTCCGACCTTCACCATTACTGGAATCTGGGCTGCGACACCAGAGAGGATGCAAACTCCGGTGGGCAAAATCGGGAGCGATTCGAAAGAGACCCGGTCCAGATACGACACGGCTTTCTCAACGGCTTTGATGTCCAGGTCGTTTACCAAACGGTGAAGGAAGTAGTTGTGCAGCTGGGAAATGATCGTCGGGGATATGTCATGAGGACGCTGACTCGCGATAGTAAGAAAAACTCCAAACTTTCGGCCCTCTTTGATGATCTCTTCGAAAGTCTCTAATCGGTAGTCTCGCCACGCTTCGCTTTCTCGGCTCGACTCTAGCGACAAGATGTTGTGTGCCTCATCGATAATCAAGTTCAACAGCTTTTCGTTGGTTGGGTCATCCTGCTTTTTGCGGTCGTACAGATGCTTGCAAAGAAGCATCGGCACGACCTTGCGCATGGCTAGGTTGACGTCGCGGAGCGAAACCACGATCAGGGGCTCGTCATATCCACCCTCGTCACGAGCCTCGATCAACTTCTTGACGTCGGGAACTCGGGTCTCCATCCGCTTGATGAGCGGCGAGAGGTGTTCGCGGTTTGAGAATCCGCTAATGATGTCGTTGTAGTACTGCAGCACGATCTTGAATCGAACGAGGTCGATGCCAGGCTGAATCTGGGAAAAGTCGATCGGCAGCGCCATGATCTTGTCTCTTGTGTGCCCGTCCCAAGTGGGACTGTCGGGCGTGACGTATGGCGAGGCCCAAACCCCCCAGTAAAACTGCCTCTGGGTCGCGTTGTAATGAAGGTTCTGACGAAAATCGTCGATCAACGTCTCAAGCTCTTGAGAGGGATTGTCGCTAAGGCACGTCTGCACTTCGCTCAGGAGGTTAAGTACAGTTTGGCGATCGATTGAGGCGTCAGTCGATTTGGTCGCCCGTACGACCATGTCACCGAGAATCGCTAGCAAGTCAGTTGGGTCTTGCAGCTTTCGTTCCCAGAAATCACTTCCCAATACGCGGGCCAAGAACGGTGCTTGGGTTTTTTCGGTCGCGTCCAGCAATACCGTCCAGAAAATTGGGTCAGTGATGGCGCTAGTCGGTAACGGCAGCTTCTCTCCGCTGTTATTTCGCGTGGTCAGTTTGTATTCGTGCTTGTGTTCTTTCGTAATGACGGTCGTTGAGTCAAAGTCTTCGGTGCCGTCGGGCTCACGATTGACGTACTCACCGTTGAAATCAATTAGAACGAACTGGGACCGGCTCTGGAATCCCGGCTGGCTCGCGTACTTCTTGAATAGTTCGTGATAGAGCTTCGCCAAGGTGTAGGACTTCCCGCTGCCTGTGTTCCCGAAGATTCCGATGTGGCTGGCGAATATCTCGTCGACACCAATGAGGACTGGTTGCGTCGGCTCTATCGCTAAAGCGCCGAATGGAATGGCGGCATCTGGATCGGGTGCGAAGGTATGGATTGCCTGGAACTCGGCTTCGCTCAGAATGAAGCACTCGTTATCGAGCAACGGCATTTCTCGCACTCCGCGTTTGAACTCTCCACCCTCGAAGTAGCCGACGAGGCTTACTTCTAGTTCTCGAGTGAGGTTGTCGACGCTTCGCTTGTAAGTGCGCGACGCTGAGGAGTCTTCCTGAATCCGTTCTCCGTCGACTGACGCAACAAGTTCGACGAACCCCTTCGCAATCTTGATGAAGCTACCGACCGACACGTTGCGGACGATGTCGCCCTGATACAGCAGATGAGAGCCGTTCTTGAGCTTGCTGACCCCCACTCGGACGCGCCGGCCTTCGACGGATGTAACTTTTCCAATGCTGAAGACCGCGTCCTTCTGAAGGGTCGCATCCTCGTCAAGCATGCTCGGATTCCTCGACGGCTCCGGTTAGCTTCAGCTCGATGATGTGATCCGCGGCAGCAACTTTCTCCGACAGAATCGGGGTCAGGTAGTCGTCCACTAGGACGTCGAGGGAAAGCTTTCGCTCGTCCTCGCCACCTTCTGGCTCACTCGGCTTCACCAACAAAATGTTGCCGTTCTTGATTTTCTCTTGCGGAAAGAGCTTGATCAGTTCCCCATGGGAGTCCCTGCTGTGGCAAAAGACGATTACCTGAAGAGTCGGGTTAGTTGCCGCAGATCGCAGCACTAGGTCAAGCAAATGTTCGTCGCGGAAGGAGAAGCCGTGAACAACAAGAACGCCGTTTTCCTTCTCCAACTCGTTAGCGAGCCGACGGAGTAGTTCGTAATAGGTCTGGTTGAGAACCGTCGTCGCGAATTTGGTCTTCTCCGGATTGACGATGCTCAAGCGTTCGTATTCGCGGATGAAGTCAAGTACCGGCTGAGTTGCAGTCTTGCCAGCCGCGGAGATCAGCAATGCATCGGCGTCGACATCGGATTTCGATGTGATCGCCAAAAGGTCTGCTTTCGCCGCCTGATACTTTCCGTCGACTTCCTTGATCAGTTCCAACCGATGGTCAAAATAGATGTCATCTTCGTCTTGACGCCATGCAGCCGATCCATGAATTTTGAAAAGGTTGAGTACGGGGATCTCTGATCGATATTCGAATCGCGTTCCTTGGCGGAACCGCAAAGTGCTGAACTCGCCGAGGTCCAGACGTGGATTAATCTTGCCGGAAAAGCCATCGTTCACGTCGACCTCGAGGAGCTCGAGCGCAACTTCAAACGCCATGTCGACATTCGTGGTGAACAAATTCGCTTGCTTACTCAGAATGGTGCTTCGGCGCCTGAGAAGGATCCTGTTGAGCGTTCCAACGAATCGTGCGTAGGACTTGATGAGTGGTTTCGCTCCAGCCTCGTGGGCGATCAGGGCGACGTTTGGAAGCAAAACTTTTTCGAAGAAATAGCCCTGTACAGATGCTCGAGCAAGTCGCGCCTCGTCAGTGTCGTCTCCGAGAGCAGTCAAAACAAACTCGACGGCACCGAGCTGTTCAAAGTAGGGCGAAGATGTGCCCGCCCCGAAGAGAAAGTTGAGATGGGCGTCTTGGACGATCGTCCGAAGCCGCTCGACTGAAAGGCCGTCAGCTGGCTGCGGCGACTTGCCTGGATCTCCGACCCGAATCTCACTGTTTGATTTGTTTTCAGTCATAACTGACTCTGAGTATGACGACCTGGAAGTTTCCTGTAAAGAGCTAGAGTGCGCCTCGGTCACCGGGCGTCGGCCAGCGTTGTCGCATCTGCGACATCATCGGTACATCGCACGGAGGTCAGGAAATGCCGGAATGGCCCAAAACCATGTACCGATAGAAAACACCTGGTGGGACTCGAACTCCTTAACAGGGGTACTGCCGACCGTCCAACTTGATGGGTCGCAACTCGAATTCAACAAAAAAGACCGTCATCGGTACATGACAGCCTCTTTTATTGTGGGTCCTCAAACATGAATAATGCTTATGTTTGGTGCACCGAAGCGAGGTGTTTGCGAACCTAACGAGCCCCATGAGATCGCTAGTCGCGATCGCGGCTCGAGGCGAACTAGCCCAGCTCCTGACAGAAGACGTGCGACCTGCACGACCAGTTGGTGGGGCGAACCGACGGCTCTGCCCCGTTGAGATTGATCAGCTCGTGACGGACTACCACTCGCTGCAATCAATCTACCGTGTCGCTGATCTCTACGGGCTCCACCGCAATACGGTCGCTCAGCACCTGAAGGATCGTGGCGTGAGGCTCGGTCGGCTGTCGCTGCAAGCGTCGGAGATTGAGCGTGCGCAAGAGCTCAAGGACCGCGGTCTCTCGTTGAACGCGATTGGGCGAACCCTTGGCCGGGATCCGAAGACGGTGAAGGCTGCGCTGAGCTAGGCGGCTTGGTCCTCTCGTTGTCGGCAAGTCAGCTCTAGGTGTGTACGCGCGAGCTGCGGGCATCGACCTCGGGTTTCAAACGCGGCTTGATGACGAGTGGCCAGGCGCGCAGTCGGATCAGCCCGGCGGGGTGCCTCAGGATCGGAGGAGTCGAGGCCCAGCCTATCGCTCGACCTGCCCGATGAGGTCCCTAGCGCTGTCGGAACGCCCGCGCTCTAGGAGAACTCGACGAGGAGCAGCTTCGCCCGGTAGGTGCTGTCGACCTCGCCGCTCGTCGTGCCTGTTCCAGTAGGCCCTGTTACCCGGCCGGTCATGGTAGAGCTGCGCGAGCCCTCGGAGATGCGGAACGAGGCGCGGGTGGACCTCGGACACTGTCCGGAGGAAGATCGCGGGTCCGCTCAAAAGTTCGGCGACGCTCATTAATCGCGGTGGCCGCAGCCCCATCGGGATCTCGACTCTCGACATCATGGTCGCCTGGAGCAGCAGCGCATGCTCCGGCGGATGGGTGAACAGCTTCAGCAACGGGAGCCGCCGCGTGAGCTCGAACAGACGTGCCGGATCACCCTAGAACCGTTGCACTGCTAATATCTGGGAATGATTGCCGCGCTGGGCGGAAGTGAGGATCCCTTCTTCCACCAAAGATCCACGCACAATCTAATTGATGACTTGAGTTCGCTGTCTGACGTCACCTTGTACATTGGCGCAGGCGCATCGATAGAACGGACGGGGTTGACTTGGGCTGGTCTATCGGCCCAGCTCCTGGAGAAAGATCTTGGATCCTACGCCGCGCGAATCGCTATCGTGCGATCTCAATCTGAACTCGCGAGCTCATCCGCAATCGAGCGACAGTTCGCCCGCACCCATGCTGACGATCCTCGGGGCGCCCTTGTTCAAGCAATCCGAGACGAGTTCTACAGCGGGCCCAGAGTCCAGCCCAGCTACTTCAACGAACGTGTAATTGCCTTTGCTAACGATCTCATCGGTGCCGGTCAAAGCGTAGTAGTCGTGACTCCCAACTACGATGACTTCCTCTTCGATGCTGTTCGCGAGATAGCAAAGAACGGCCAGGCCAGCTTCAAAGATGTTCGCTTCTTTGGTTTTGGCATGGCTTCATCAGGAAAGAGGGCGACCCCGCTTGAGCCACAGCTCAAGGCCCTTCAAGGCTCGCTGATGAACAGACAAACTCTAAACATCGTTTACATTCATGGATTTGTGTCGCGCCACAATGACGCTTCAATATCGGACACGGTGAAAGGTGCCTTCTCCGATTCACTTGCTGCTGGAAGCGCTGCCCTGCATGCAGTTCAACCGGTGTTCAGCGAACGAGATTACTCTCTGACTCGAACCAACAGCGAGAAGGTCCTTTCAGCACTATTCAGAGATCGAGACGTGGTCGTTCTCGGCTCAAGCCTCACGGATCCACCGCTCCTGCAAGCTCTCAGCACATCACACGAGCACAATATCCGCACAAAACGCACCGTCCAGCGGTTCGCGGTGCGCCCACTACAGGGAATCGACTTCTCTCAATTGGACGAGTCCGTGTTCGCAAGCTTCCGTCATGTCGAAAACGAGAGAGCTGAACATCTTGGACTCCGCCTAATCAGCCCACCGTTCTACTTTCAAGCGCCTCAGATACTTGAGGAAGCCAGGGTTGGGCTGGCACTGAGACGGGGAACCAATGCACGCGCCCGCTTCTACTCAGACTCGGGCTCGACCCCGAGATATGGTTTTCGACTCAATGAGTGGTGGCGAGAGTGGAACGAAGACGATGACTATCCGCTCACCGAGCGACAGCTCGACAGCTATCTCTTTCTTGCGGACATAGCGTTGGAAACCGTCCGCGAGATCCTCGGTTGCCCAGACGATGAAGATCTCCGAATCGAGGCTTGGATTCGGTGGGCCCCCAATCAGCGCGAACTGAGGCTATGGGCGTCGTCAACCGGGCACTGGCCAGACACGGTGACGGCGCGACACGAGCCGATCGGGCTCGACTCCAGATACTCATCAACATACGCTTTTCTGAATGGTGCCCCGACGTACACCGATGGCGACCGGAAGCTGACCCGATGGAAATCGTTCCTATCTAAACCCATCAGATACATGGACAGCAGCTATCACTCCTATATTCCAGTCGGCGTCATCTCAATCGCTTCGATGCGAAGCCAAGCTGAGGGCTCGCTGAATCCACGTTACAAGGATGCAATTCTTGATTTGGTGAAATTCTTGGATCTTGTCGGGGCCGTTCTATTCTTCCCTGAGTTCAAGACGAACCTACGACAGGCCGGGTTGAGCGGAACCCTCGATCTAGGTGATATTCAAAAGCTCCTCGCGACTCTTCAGTCGTAAGTTCCTCCGCGCCTACTCCTGCTCGACCGAGTCGACGTCTCGCGTCACAGGAATTGTCGCGCGTTCGAAACCAAGCTTCCGAGTGGCGCCAATGAGTGCATCAATTTGTTCGACGCTAACCACTGAGCCGGACTTGGCCTCGCGTGCAACAGGACGCGGGCCTGAGGCCCGACCTGTCCTGAGGGGGCGGTAGCTTTGAAGGTCAAAGTCAGCACCAAATCGCATTGCGCATCTCGCCATAGGAAGAAAACGCCGAGGAGAAGGCGGAGGCAGATCTAGATCGTGACCGATCTCGGAAGTGACGGGTGCGGGGTCTTGAACTCTTTCCATCGCTGCTCTTAGTAAGCACCAGACCTCCGATCCTGTCAACCTTCGTTAACACCCACCGAAGGTCAGACTGTAGGGCGGCGGACTCCCCCGACGCAGGCCTAGGGGTGCCGAATAGCACTCCCAGACTCGATAGCTTGCCAGCAACACGGCTCATGGTCAAACTCGGCCGATCAAGATGTCTCAAAATCATCGCCATGACTCATGCTTATGCGGTTGTCAGAATTTCGCGGCAGACTCGCCGCAGTGTACTGAGAATACCGATCGGATCGGACAATCTGCCATGGATGAGATCGGAGGCGGCACAGCCTCGACCAGCCTGGAGCTTGACTTTGGAGACTGGTCCGATGGCCCCGGACCCGTGTGAATCCTGCCCGACTGAGGCTCTTGGCTCAGGCTCTCGGTGAGTCTGATTTACAGCTTGGTTCCTCGACTTGCGGACCGCTCATGTGCTACGCCTCAAGACATCTGGCTGCTCTTGCCCGAGCGCTTCCGCCCGGGTCAGGCAGCGTCATATGCCTTCTTGCCGTCCTGCAATTCTTGCCAATGGGCTAGCCAGCTGAGATCGACCAGATGGTCGAGGACCATAAGACAGGTGTCGGCTCAATTTACGATTTGGCCGATATCTACGGCGCCCATCGAAACACCGTCGCGCAACATCTGAAAGCACGACGCGTGCGACTCGGTGGACAGGCCTTGTCGCCTGAAGAAATCGAGCGGGCCAAGGCACTCGCACGACAAGGGCCATCTGGAAACGCAATTGGTAGAGCGATGATGCGCGATCCGAAAACCGTCCGGGCCGCCTTGCAATAGCCAGTCGAGTCCTATTTCCTACGGAACGGTAGCCCTCGCTCCCACCACGGTATTTCGTCGATCTCGACGAGCAGCAGTAGCTCATCGAACACGGCGAGGACCTCAGCGTATTGCTGATTGTGCTGTGGATCATTCTGCGTGCGAATCAGCCGACGGATCAGACCTTCGGGGTCGCTAGCCTCACGGACAGCTCGATATTGCTCCATAAACTGACGCTTGTCATCGCGCTCTGAGTCGCGTGAATCCACGGGCACGTCTATGTATTTCTCGACCCACTCCAATGACGTGGGGGTGATCAATGTTGCGAGGCGATCGTGAATGACGTTCTTGGTTTGAGCGGGAAGAAACGGCAACCATTTCAAGATCTCCGCGGCAAACATTTCCTGCCCTTTGATATCCGCGTAGGAAACGGGATAGGAGCTGACCACATAGACCTGATCGTGATCGTAGACGAGCATGGCTCTATAGGAACGCAGTGATGCCCGGATGGCGCGTTCAGCTCGATATCTGTCCTTCGCTTGTTCCGCGCGGCGAGCTGCGGAGCCGGCGCTGATCGAGCCTCCAACGGCTCCACTAAGCAGGGCTGCGAGAAGTGTCACCAGAATGAGTGCGATGGTCATAACGCAATGATCGCGTGGGCCAGAGACATCGCGTGAGGCGAACCGTCGGGCACCTTCTGACTGGGTTCGCCTTGTATCGGGGCTTCGCTGGTGTCTACAGCCGACACCTTCGTATTTGCCTTCTGCTCAAGCGGAAATTATTCATGACACGTCGAGCATCGCGATAGTTAGCTGCCTCACCAACTCGCGTTCTCCATGCACCGATGAACGCAGCACCAAGGCGAACGCTGCCTCGAAGGCCGAAGAAGAGCGCCAGCTTGACGCCGAGTCCAACTTTCCTATGCCCGTTGTTGGAAGGGAGCATCACGAAAATGACCTGCACTTGCATGAGGAACGCGCCCACGTAAACCAGTGGCAGCAGTGCGATCGGCAGCCAGATGGTCATGCACAGCGTCTTGAGGATCAGACCAAAGCCCTCGGTCTTCCAGTCGGCAACGAAGTTGATCGTGGTGGTCACGAAGAGCAAAAGACCGATTGCGATCAGCACTCCGTTCATCAAGACCGCAACCGGGCGCGACTTTTGTCCTTGGCTCTTGGCCACCACGGCGAGCATCGCTGCGAAGACGCCGATCAGCTGAATGACGACTTCCCACACGATTGGCAGAGAGCTCAGGTTGACGTAGAAGACCACGAGAGCGGAAATGCCCATTGTCTCTCGCACTGTTCGGCGCAGCAGCACCTTTCCGTCACTGACGCTGTTTGCGCGAAAAACCATGGGGTAGCCGACGACGAGCAAAACGATGACGGTATCCCTCAGGAGCCGCAGGTCCCAATCGCCGAGTCGCCACGCCAGAAGGACAAGAGCGGCCGCGTACGCCAAGTAGACGAGGTTGATCGTCACGAGCTGGTAGCTAAAGAACACCTTGATCGTTGCTACCAAGGATTTGCGAATGTCTGTTTTTACGATGCAAAAGACCAGCAGCACGCCGATCAGAATCAGAGAGGCGATCTCGCGATTGGTCAGCATGCGCACTCAATCGCGTGGAACATGGCTAGTCGAACAACTCTGCGCAATCGCGCAAGTCCTCGCCCAGCTTCCTTGAGCGGCGCTCCAGGGTGAGCTTTCCCTTCGAATGGGTCTGCCCAGGGTTTGGTTGTCACCTGACCTGTGAGGATTCGTTCTCGCTGGAAGGATGTCAATCATGGCAAAGGCATATCCGAGAGAGTTCCGC